>JBEENX010000004.1:0-85909 GCA_041191945.1 Bacteroidota bacterium | reverse complement strand
GCAGCGATAACTCTATCCCAAGATTTGATAGTACGCGCTTTTCTATGTGATAATACTAATTGACCTGTTTTATCCTCACGGATGTCAATTAATACTTCTACTTTGTCACCTACTTTTAAGTTTGGATTGTAACGGAATTCGTTTAAAGAAATAACACCTTCCGATTTTGCATTGATATCAACGATAACGTCTCTATCTGTAATTCTAACAACTACACCTTCTACTACTTCTTCTTGATCTGTAGCGATGAAAGTTTTTGAAACTAGTTCTTCGAATTCTTGTAAGTTTTTCTCATCTACTGCATCAATTCCTTCTTGGAAGTTATGCCAGTTAAAATTTGCTAAAAACTCTTCTTGTGATTTTAATTGTTCAGACATGCTGATTAAAAATTTGTATTCTGTATTTTCTTGGATTTCTTTATGCGAAAGAAAACAACAGAAGTTGTTTATATAATTAATTGATACCTAGAGGAAATCCTTATTCACCAAAAGGTGCGCAAAGGTACTATATCTTTATTCAATTATCAAATTTATTTCAATATAAAATAAAAGATTAATTCATTGACAATCAGAACGGATACTCTATTTAAATTTATGAAGAAAATACATGTCACTTTTTTGATTATTAGGCATAAAAAAACCAAGAACATGTCTTGGTTTTTATGGTGTTTGTAATGCTGAATTTAATGTTTAACTTGTTCTAATTCGGAAGGATTGTGTTTGTGCTTAAACAAAATTGCAAATGCAATCGCTATCAAAAGAGCATAAAATGCAAATGACAACCATATTGTATGCCAATCTCTTGTTCCATTATGGGTGAAAAATTTTTCTATTGCCCAACCCGATGTAAAGCTCCCTAATATAGCTCCAACTCCATTTGTCATCATCATAAACAATCCTTGCGCTGAAGCTCTTATTGCTGAATCTGTTGATGTTTCTACAAATAACGAACCTGAAATATTGAAAAAATCAAATGCCATTCCGTACACAATACAAGATAAAATAATCATCCAAAGTCCTTCTCCAGGGTCACTATAAGCAAATAACCCAAAACGCAAAACCCAAGCCAACATTGAGATTAACATTACTTGTTTGATTCCAAATCGCTTTAAAAAATAAGGAATGGCTAGTATAAATAAAGTTTCTGAAATTTGAGAAATAGACATTATTATTGTTGAATATTTTACCACAAACGAGTCTGAGTACTCTGGTATATTTTTAAATTCATCTAAAAAAACATCTCCATAGGCATTAGTTAACTGCAAAGCTCCTCCTAAAAACATAGAAAAAATAAAGAATAAAGCCATCTTATAGGTTCCAAAAAGTTTGAATGAATCTAAACCTAATGTGGCTACAAAAGAAGAATTTTGATTTTTATTATGTTGTGGCGTGCATTTTGGCAAAGTAAAAGCATACAATCCTAACACCGCAGCTGCAATTCCAGCAATATAAAACTGATACGCAGTCGCTTTACTTCCTGTCAGGTTAGTAATCCACATAGCTGCAATAAAACCTACTGTTCCCCAAACTCTAATTGGAGGAAAATCTTTTACTACATCATTATCCGCATTATTTTTTAAGGCGGTATACGAAATTGAATTAGACAAAGCTATTGTGGGCATATAGCAACACATTGCTAAAAGCATCACATAAATAAAATGATCTGGAGAAGTAACTTCTGGCAAATAAAACAAAATCAAGGCATACAAAATATGCAACACTCCATATAGTTTTTCGGCATTTATCCAACGATCAGCCATAATTCCGGTTAATGTAGGCATAAATAAAGAAGCTATTCCCATTGTGCCAAATACTAACCCAAACTGTGTCCCTTCCCACTGTTTAGTTCCAAACCAAAAGTTAGCAATTGTAATCAGCCATGCGCCCCAAACAAAAAACTGTAAAAAGCTCATTACTGTCAATCTAAATTTTACACTCATAATAATGATAGGTATTTGTAGTAAATAGTTTGTAAATCTAACATTAAAAAAGAAATAGGCAAAAATTTATTTAATTACGAATTGAATTCACTAAATTCAAAACCATATCAAATTGTTCTTCCCTAGTCAGATGGGAATTATCTATTTCAACAGCATCTTTTGCTATAATCAAAGGGGAATCTTCTCGATGGGTATCAATATAATCTCGTTCTTCTACGTTTTTCAACACCTCTTCATAGGTTACCGTATCTCCTTTTTGATGTAATTCATCGTAGCGTCTTTGTGCACGAGTGGCAGCACTAGCGGTCATAAAAATTTTCAAGTCTGCATCTGGAAACACTACTGTACCAATATCACGACCATCCATAACAATCGCTTTACTTTTACCCATTTCTTGCTGTTGTTCCACTAATTTTGAACGAACTTCAGACACTTCAGCTACCTTGCTCACAAAACCAGAAACTTCGATTGTTCGAATTGCAGCCTCTACGTTTTTACCATTCAAAAACATTTCGGCATACCCTAAGTCAGCATTGAATTTAAACTCCAAAACAATGTCTTTTAAACGATTAATTAGTGCTATTTTATCAAAAGAATCAACTGAAATTAATTTGTTTTGCATTGCAAATAAAGCCACCGCACGGTACATCGCTCCTGTATCAACATAGACATAACCCAAATGTTTTGCCAATTGCTTTGCCAAAGTACTTTTACCTGTAGAAGAAAATCCGTCTATTGCTATTGTGATTTTTTTTGTCAAAATATACTGTATTAATGCTGTTCGATTTAACTCTTATGATGCGAAGATAAAATTATAAATACAATAAACGAAAAATTCCAAACTCCAAAACAGAAAAATATACTGTTTGGAATTTGGAATTCTATTTTTTTAGCAATTAATTATAACTAAATCAGCTTTTTAGCATTTTTAACTTTCTGGTCGGTAATAGCAATCTGAATCACCTCACTCATCTCTTTCACGTAATGAAAGGTAAGCCCTTCTAAATATTCTGGTTTAATTTCGTCAATATCACTTTTGTTTTCGTGGCATAAAATAATTTCCTTAATAGTAGCTCTTTTTGCCGCTAATATTTTTTCTTTAATTCCGCCCACAGGCAATACTTTTCCTCGTAACGTAATTTCGCCAGTCATCGCTAAATTTTTCTTCACTCTCTTTTGTGTAAACAAAGAAACTAAAGACGTTAACATGGCAATACCTGCACTTGGTCCGTCTTTTGGAGTAGCTCCTTCCGGTACGTGTAAATGGATATTGTATTTGTTTAAAATTTCAGAATTAAGTCCCATAATTTCAGCATTGGCTTTGATGTACTCTAAAGCAATTGTGGCCGATTCTTTCATAACTGTACCTAAATTCCCTGTCAATGTCATGCTTCCTTTTCCTGGAGAAAGTAACGATTCTATGAATAAAATATCACCTCCTACACTAGTCCAAGCTAATCCCGTAACCACACCTGCTACATCGTTACTTTCGTATTTATCTCGCTCTAATCTTGGAACTCCTAATACTTTTACAATGTCTTCGTCAGTCACTTTTTTATTGTACTCCTCCTCCATCGCAACTGATTTTGCTGCATTTCGGATTACTTGAGCCAATTTATTTTCTAAACCACGTACACCAGACTCACGGGTATATCCCTCTACAATTTTTTCCAATTGTTTTTTACCAATGGTTAGATCTTTTGAAGTCAAACCGTGTTCTTTCAACTGTCTTGGAAACAAATGCTGACGAGCAATTTCTACTTTCTCTTCGATCGTATACCCCGCCATTTTAATTACCTCCATTCGATCACGCAATGCAGGTTGAATCGTTGCCATATTGTTTGAAGTGGCAATAAACATCACTTTAGACAAATCGTATCCCATTTCAAGGAAATTATCATAAAATGAATTGTTTTGCTCTGGATCCAAAACTTCTAACAAAGCAGAAGACGGGTCTCCGCTGTGACTGTTCGATAATTTATCTATTTCGTCTAAAACAAATACAGGATTTGAGGTTCCTGCTTTTTTCAAACTTTGAATAATACGTCCTGGTAAAGCGCCAATATACGTTTTTCTATGCCCTCTAATCTCAGCTTCATCACGCAAACCTCCTAATGAAATTCGAACATATTTTCTACCCAATGACTCAGCAATAGAACGTCCAATTGAGGTTTTACCTACACCTGGAGGTCCTGTCAAACAGATAATTGGTGATTTCATGTCATTTCGCAATTTTAAAACTGCCAAATGTTCAATCATTCTTTTCTTAACCTCTTCTAAACCAAAATGATCTTTATCAAGTATTTTTTGTGCGCGTTTTAAATCAAAATTATCCTCTGAAAATTCATTCCATGGCAAGTCCAAAAACAAATCTAAATAATTTCTTTGAATACTAAAATCAGGTGATTGTGGATTCATTCTGCGCAATTTTGACAACTCTTTCTCAAAATGCTTTTGCGTTTTATCATCCCATTTTTTAGCTTTGGCACGCTGACTCATTTCTTCAAATTCCTCTTCATGCGAAACACCTCCTAATTCTTCCTGAATAGTTTTCATCTGTTGATGAAGAAAATATTCTCGTTGTTGTTGGTCTAAATCAAAACGTACTTTGGACTGGATATCATTTTTTAATTCTAATTTTTGCAACTCTACATTCATAAAACGCAAAGTCTCTAAAGCACGGTCTTTCAAGTTGTTAATCTTCAACAAATCTTGTTTCTCTTTTACTGAAAGATTCATGTTTGAAGAAACAAAATTGACTAAGAAGGATTTACTTTCAATATTCTTAATAGCAAAAGTAGCCTCACTTGGTAAATTAGGACTCTCCTGAATTATTTTAACCGCTAATTCTTTTAACGAATCGATTATTGCATTGAACTCTGTATCATTTTTTTTAGGGCGTTTTTCAGGAACTTCTTTTACAGTTGCTGTGATATAAGGTTCCTCTGAAACCACTTCAGCAATTTCAAAACGTTTTTTCCCTTGTAGTATAACAGTAATATTACCATCGGGCATTTTAAGCACCCGTAAAATTCGAGCTACTGTCCCAATAGTATTAATATCTGCTTTAGTAGGATCTTCGTCTTCTTCGTTCTTTTGAGCTACAACACCAATATTTTTACCTGATGCATTGGCATCATTGATTAATCGAATTGATTTGTCGCGTCCTGCAGTAATTGGAATAACAACCCCTGGGAATAAAACCATATTACGTAATGGTAAAATCGGTAATGAATCTGGTAAATCTTCATTGTTCATCTCCTCTTCGTCTTCCGGAGTCAATAAGGGAATTAATTCGGCATCCGAATCAAATTCTTGAAGTGACAGATTGTCAATTGTAAGTATTTTATGATTTGACATAAAGTATAATAAGTCGTTTTGTCATTAATTTTCGTAATTTTATTGGTCTATGCAATTTGCAAAGCAGTTCTTAAGACCAAAGCTTAATTAGGTCAATCTCTGTGCCAAAATAAAAAATCCGACAGTAACTATTCCAATTCAGTAGTTTTTGGAACACGTCGTAATAAAACGAGTCCAATTACAAAAAAGATTCCTAAAAAGACGATCGCAAATCGTGGGCTGCCTGTGATTTGGTCAATGATACCATAAATACACATTCCAATAACGATTCCTATTTTTTCGGCTACGTCATAAAAACTAAAAAAAGAAGCCGTATCTTCTGATTGTGGAAGCAGTTTAGAATAAGTAGAACGTGATAATGCTTGGATTCCCCCCATTACTAAACCAACTAAACCTGCCATGACATAAAAATGAATGGGCAAAGTGATGAAATAGGCTAAAGCACATAATACTACCCAAAAGGCATTGATAGCAATTAAAGTAGGTATATTTCCATATTTAGCAGAAGCTTTAGACGTAAAAGTAGCGCCTACAATAGCTACGATTTGAATTAACAAAATACATATAATCAACCCCGTAGTACTTTCACTTTGAGAGGACCATTGGATTTCTTGTGCTCCAAAATACGTTGCAATTAACATGACGGTTTGAACTGCCATACTGTACACAAAGAAACTCCAGAGGTACTTTTTTAAGGCTTCATTTTCTTCCAATAAATGCCATACTTTTTTTAATTCTTTAAAGCCATTAAAAAAAATATGTTGTTTGATTTTACTCGCTACAATTTTATTCCCTTTAGGTAAATAGTAATAGGTGTATTGGCTAAATAAAATCCACCAAATCCCTACCATAACAAAAGAATACCGCATAGCTTTCATAGCCGCTTCTCCTTTAGTTCCTGAGATACCAAATACATCTGGCATCATTATCATAGCTAAATTCACAACAAGCAAAATAACACTTCCAATGTATCCGTAAGAAAATCCTTTGGCACTAATAGCATCTTGTTGTTCTGTAAAAGCAATATCTGGCAAATAGGAATTGTAAAAAACCCAACTTCCCCAAAAACCAATTAATCCTAAGAAATGAAATACTAAACTGAGATAAATTGAATCCAAGTTAAACCAATACAATCCGATGCAAGATAAAGCGCCCAAATAACAAAAAAACTTCATGAAAGATTTTTTATTACCTATATAATCTGATATTCCTGAAAGAATTGGCGAAATAAAAGCAACAACCAAAAAAGCAAAAGCAGTAACAAAACTAATTAAAGCTGAATTTTTAAGCGAAAAACCAAAAACAGTGATATAATGACTGCGTTCTGAAAATAGCGCTTCATAAAAAATAGGAAAAACAGCCGAAGAAATCACTAATGAATACACTGAATTTGCCCAATCGTAAAATGCCCAAGCATTCAACAATTTCTTATCCCCTTTTGGTAAATCTGCCATAATTGTTTTGGTTTAGGGGACTAATTTATTTATTTTTTAATTAGTATCACAAAAACACACTATAATTTGAAGATTAAACGGTATTTCATAAAAAAAAGCTACTCTTTTGTTAAAGAATAGCTTTTTTTACTACCTGTAATTTTATTAGTTAGCGATAATTCCCACTTTAGCAGCAATCGCTTTTGCCTCTGGAATTAGAGCCTTTAAATCGGCAATACGGGTAGCATCTGAAGGGTGTGTACTCAAAAATTCTGGTTGCGTTTTTCCGGATGATTTGGCAGCCATTCTTTCCCAAAAAACAATAGATTCTTCAACATTATAACCTGCAATAGCCATCAATGCTAGTCCTATTTTATCAGCTTCACTTTCATGACTTCTACTAAAAGGTAACATAACTCCAACTTGAGAGCCTATACCGTAATATTTTTGCCACATTTCTTGTCTGTCTGCACTTTCTTTGCCTGTTGCTAGCGCAATACCTACGGCTCCCATCTGTTGCAACTGAGCAGCACTCATTCGCTGAGCTCCGTGATTGGCCAAAGCGTGAGAAACTTCGTGTCCCATAACCGTTGCTAATCCTGCTTCATTTAATGTAACGGGTAGTATTCCTGAATAGACTACAATTTTACCTCCTGGCATACACCATGCGTTGATATCTTTGCTTTCAACCAATTTGTATTCCCAAGCGTAGTCTTTCAAATATTGGGTTTGTCCTAAATAATTCAAATATTTTTCAGCAGCTAATTTAATTCTGACACCCACTTTTTCTACCAATTTTGCGTCAGCGGTACCCGTAATTACTTTGTTCTCTTTTAAAAATGTTCCGTATTGTTGAAATGATGACGGAAATAATTCTGAATTAGAAACAAAATTAAGAGTAGATTTTCCTGTCAATGGGTTGGTTGCACAAGAAACTAATAATCCGAAAGCGGATAGTCCAAGTAAAAAATATTTTTTCATTCGATTTAGATTTAAGAATTACAAATTTACATTTTTTAAATCTCTATTAAAATCCAAATCGAATAAAAACAAAATATACAGTTGAATTACGAAATTCTGAATACCATTACCGCCAAAGGGGACAAATTTAATTCTATTGAATAATCTCTACCGTCATAAGGAGAATTTTCTATGGCCAATTTAGTAGAATTAGTGACGCCACTTCCTCCAAAAATTTCAGCATCACTATTGAAAATTTCAACTAATTTCCCTTTTCTTGGTAAGCCTATTCTATAATTTTGGCGCACTACTGGTGTGAAATTACACACTACAATCACGTCTTCTTTTGGATTGTTTCCTTTACGAATATAAGCCATCACTGCATTGTGATGATCCGAATAATTAATCCACTCAAATCCCTCTGGACTGAATTGTTTTTCGTGTAAAGCAGGTTGTTTTTTGTACATTTCATTCAAACCAGTAATTAACTTTTTAATTCCCTCGTGAAATGGATATTCTAATAAATGCCAATCCAAACTTTGTTCAAAATTCCACTCGCCACTTTGTCCAAACTCAGCTCCCATAAATAGTAACTTAGCTCCTGGATGTGTAAACATATAGCCGTAAAGCAATCGTAAATTAGCAAACTTTTGCCATTCGTCACCCGGCATTCTTCCTGCAATAGAGCATTTTCCATAGACTACTTCGTCATGCGATAGCGGCAACATAAAATTCTCAGAGAACGCATACGTCATTGAAAAAGTCAAATCATTTTGATGGTATTTTCTGTGAATAGGGTCTTTTTTAAAATACTGCAACGTATCGTGCATCCAACCCATCATCCATTTCATTCCAAAGCCTAAACCACCTGCAAATGTAGGTCTCGAAACCATTGGAAACGAAGTACTTTCTTCGGCAATGGTTTGCACTCCTTCATAATTAGTATAAACTGCTTCATTAAAATCTTTTAAGAAACTAATGGTATCCAAATTTTCTCTTCCACCAAACTCATTAGGCTCCCACTCCCCGTCTTTTCTAGAATAATCCAAGTACAACATCGAAGCTACTGCATCTACTCGAAGTCCGTCAATGTGATAATGTTGTAACCAAAATAACGCATTACTAATTAAAAACGAACGCACTTCGTTTCGTCCATAATTAAAAACCAAACTTTTCCAATCAGGATGGTACCCTTTGCGTCTGTCGGGATGCTCAAAAAGATTCGAACCATCAAAGAAGCCTAAGCCGTGTGCATCATCAGGAAAGTGTGAAGGAACCCAGTCCAAAATCACTCCGATTCCTGCTTGGTGTAATTTGTCAACCAATACCATAAATTCTTGCGGAATCCCAAAACGAGAGGTTGGTGCAAAATAACCAACAAGTTGATACCCCCAAGAAGGATCGTATGGATACTCCATCACAGGCATAAACTCAACATGGGTAAAACCTGTTTCTTTTACATAGTTGACTAAATCATCTGCGAATTCTAAATACGTCAAAAACCGATTTTCAGAACCATGACGTTTCCAAGAACCTAAATGTACCTCGTAAACTGAGTACGGCTTATCCAAAGCATTGTGTTCTTTGCGAGTTTTCATCCAATTGGTATCTTTCCATTGGTAATCCAAATCCCAAATTACTGAAGCGGTAAGCGGTGGTTTTTCACAGTAAAAAGCAAAAGGATCAGCTTTTTCAGTAATTGTTCCACCATTCTCCGATTGAATTTTATATTTGTAAGTAGTTCCTTTTTGAACTCCAGGGATAAATCCTTCCCAAATTCCAGAAGAATCCCAACGAACATTTAATTGATGCTCGCCTTGAATCCAATAGTTGAAATCCCCAACTACAGATACAGAGCGTGCCGATGGCGCCCAAACAGCAAAATAAACACCTGAAACTCCATCTACTTCTATAGGATGCGCTCCTAGTTTTTCATAGAGTCTAAAATGTTTTCCTGCTTTAAATAAATCAATATCAAAATCGGTAAAAAGGGAATAACCTTGTACTTTGCTCATTATCTTTTTTTATTTCTTTACGTATTAAATATACTTTTATATACTACGAATTTTTATCAAATTCCATTAGACTTGCAATTCCGGTCAACGGAATTACGGACCAACGCGGACGTGAATTCAATTCATATCCTAGCTCATAGACTGCTTTTTCTAACAAACAATATTTCAACAAAAAGTCGATTTCTTTATTGTAACCAATATTCAAATTACCTGCCTGAGCTACTTCTACATACGTTTGAAGGAAGACTCCAACAAAATATTTAAACAACACCTCTCCTGCTTTAAACAATTCTTTTTGTTCAAACGGATAAGCCTCTTTATTATTAAAAATGGTCGCATAAATAGCATAGTGGAAAGAACGAAACATTCCTGCAACATCTTTCAATGGTGGTTGTTTTACTTTTCGATCCCGAATGGTACTTTCTGGTTCTCCTTCAAAATCCAAAATATAAAAATCATCCCCATTCACCAAGACTTGTCCTAGGTGATAGTCGCCATGAATTCGAATGCGTTCTGATTTCATTTTGGTCCAATCAAAATCCAAAAATAATTTTCGAATTTCTTTTTTATGATCCAAAAATTGATTGGCTAGATCTAAAGCTAAACCATCTAATTTATGTAGATTATTTTCTAAAATATTCAATCTGTTCTGAAATTGATAGGTCAATCTATTTTTAAGCCAAACCGTATAATCACCATTGTAAGTGGTTGGTGTAAAAGCCGTTTCGTGAATATCACTTCCTAAAGCTATATGCATTTCGGCTGTTCGTCTTGCCAAGGTTTGAATGCGCAAAATAACACTCAGTCCTGCCCAATCAATAATTTCAGGAGGAACTTCATTTAATCGTAATTTTTGAAACAAATCAATGGTAGGCAGCTTGTCAATTTTAATCTTTTTAGTATTCAGATTAGAAAAAATTCGATCCACTTCTTCCAACATATATTTCCATGCATCGCCTTGATTTGGAACCAATTCTTGCATCAATCCTAAAGTAATATCGCCTTCAGAAAAATTAACACTGATACTTCCTTTGTATTCTGGCGAGCTTTTAAAATTCATTCTTTCAGTAAGAAAACGACTGATTTCATAATCAGGATTCATACTAATATAAATTCTTCTAAAAATTTTTAAAACTAAGTTTTCATTGTAAATAATCGAAGTATTACTTTGCTCTACGCCCATGAATTTAGAAGAAACGTACTCGATATCGGGCAATTTAACTCCTTTATGAAAATTAACTTTTGAAATTGTATTTTCATTAGAATGAATTATTTTTTCAAACAATAATTTTCTAAAATCCTCTTGATGTAATGCATCTACTAAAAAACCTTCTTTTCCACCTAATTCAACTGGAGCAATAATTGTATTGGTATCCAATTCTTCTTCAAGCATGAAGGCAATTGGCATAAAATAATGTTGGAAGAAAGCCTCTTTAAAATTCACTTCCAATAAAACCCCATAATAATTATTGTGTTTTGAAGTAATTTTGAACGAATCAACAACTTCGATATACTTCAAAGTACTCGCCTTGCCACCATACCAACGTTTATTGATGATGTAATTCTCTAAAATATCTGAGGAAAAAACTTTTACAAATTCTTGGTCCTCAAAAGCATTTTTCCAATCTGTTTTAAAAACAAATGGATTTTGAAATTCGGCTTCGTTAATTCTTTTTTCTTTCATCATCGTTGGATTTTAAACAAATGAAATGGTAGTTCTGGTGAAAGTTCTATAAAATTCCACTCTTGGTTCCAAAAATAAGTATTACCCGTAATCAAATCAGTTACCTGAATTTGAGATGTTCCCAAATGTTCTACAGGAATTCTAATGGTAGTTTGAATCGTATTGAAAGCGTCTAAATTGACTACCATCAATGTTTCATTTTGTTTCTCATCATCAAATTTGTAATAGGCTAAAACTTGATCATTATTGGTAGTACAAAAAACAATATTATTCGTTTGTTGTAAAGAAGCCTGTTCTTTACGTATCAAATTAATTCGGGTGATTAATGTTGTGATTTTATTTTTTTGGCTCCAATCCCATTTCACAAACTCGTATTTTTCAGAGTTCAGGTATTCTTCTTTACCTGGAGCTTGTGGTTCACAAACACGATATTCAAACACTGGCCCATAAATCCCAACACTAGAACTCAAAGTTGCGGCTAAGAAATACTTTTGCAAATGCACGGACTCATTACCGCTTTGCAATGCAAACGGATTGATATCTGGTGTATTAGGCCAAAAATTAGGACGGTAATATTCTTTTTGTTCTGATTGCGTTAATTCGGTTACATACTCTGTCAACTCATTTTTAGTATTTCTCCAAGTGAAATACGTATACGACTGACTAAATCCTTGTTTAGCCAATTCGTTCATGATTTTTGGACGCGTGAAAGCTTCAGCTAGAAACAACACATCTGGATGTTTTTTCTTGATTTCGGCAATAAGCCAACCCCAAAAATAAAATGGTTTAGTATGTGGATTATCCACTCTAAAAACACGGATTTCACATTCTTCCACCCAAAACAAAGCCACATTAAGCAATTCTTTCCAAAGATTTTTCCAATCACTACTTTCAAAATAAATAGGTAATATATCTTGGTATTTTTTAGGCGGATTTTCTGCGTACTGAACCGTACCGTCTGGACGCCATTTGAACCATTGCGGGAATTCCTTCACATAAGGATGATCAGGTGCCGCTTGCAACGCATAATCCATAGCCACTTCAATTCCTAAATTCTTAGCCGTTTTCACTAAAGATTTGAAATCGTCAATTGTTCCTAATTCAGGATGCGTGGCTTTATGTCCGCCATATTGAGAACCAATTCCCCAAGGAGAACCTACATCGCCAGGAGCGGCATTAGTAGCGTTATTTTTACCTTTTCGATTGACTTCCCCAATAGGATGAATAGGCGGAAAATACAAGGTGTCAAACCCCATTTCGGCTACTCTTGGCAACAACTTTTCGCAATCTTTAAAAGTGCCATGCTTTCCTTCCTCTGAAGAAGCAGAGCGTGGAAAAAACTCGTACCAGGTACTAAACAAGGCTTTTTTTCTATCAACATACACTTGTAATTCTTGCGATTGATTGGCAAGAAAACGAGTGGGGTATTTTTTAAAAATTTGCGTCAACTCTTGCGAAATAGCTTCTCTGACTCCATTATCATATTCTGAAGTTGTAGTGAAAAAATGTACTACCGAATCCAGATATTTTTTTTCTTCTTTAGTAGCTATTTTTTGAATTTCCTTCACATATTCAGCACCTTCTAATAGTTCTGATGTCACATTTTGACCATCAAATATTTTACGTTCAGTACCGTGTTGCCAATTCAAAGCGTAATCTACCCAACCTTCAACAAAATAGGAATAAAATCCTTGTTTCTCTACTGTAAATTCGCCAAACCATTCGTCGTTATCCGTTGGAATCATGCGTATTTCTTGCCATTTCTTATCCGATTGGTATTTGTACTTCACACAACACTGAATCACATCATGACCATCTGAAAAAACAGCCGCAGTAACACGCACTTTTTGACCAACAATTCGTTTAACAGCAAAAGCTCCTCCATCCAATTGAGGAGCTACATCTTCTATGATAATACGGGTTTGATTTTGCATTGTATAAAATTATATGAAAGTGAAATGTAGTAAAAAAATAAATACATCCTACATCACTGAAAAATTTACAAAAATTGATAAAGTAAATACTAGTTTATTTTATGATAAAATTATTAGGAATAGTGGCTCCTTTCTTAATCACAACGATACCATCTTTAACCGCGTACAAGGCATTGGAACAATTTTCCAGATGCTTGCCGCCATTGATGTAAACGTCGTTACCAATTCGGACATTTTTATCCACAAGGGCATTATTGATAAAACAGCGTTCACCAATACCTACTAAAAGTTTGTCATTATAAATATCTTCATTCATATCCTCCAAACTTTGATAATAGTCATTTCCCATTACATAACTATTCTGAATAATGGTGTCTACTCCTACTCTAGAACGAATTCCAATAACTGATTTATTAATTTCTTTAGCATTCAAAATACATCCTTCCGAAATTAAAGACTTTTCAATTAGCGTTTTCTGGAACTTAGACGGTGGTAACAATCGTGGACGTGTGTAGATTTTATTTTCGTTATCAAATAAATTGAACTGCGGAATATCATCTGTTAATCCAATATTAGCCTCAAAAAACGAATCGATATTTCCAATATCTGTCCAATAACCTTCGTATTGATAGCTCAATATTTTTTGACGACCAACGGCTTGTGGGATAATTTCTTTACCAAAATCTTTAGTATCGGGATTTTTCATCAACTCAACCAAAAGTTTTTTATTGAAAATATAAATACCCATAGACGCTAAATAATGTTTCCCCTGCGCTTTCATTTCTTCACTAACATCGGATTCCCATTGTGGTAATAAGTCGGCGGCTGGTTTTTCAATAAAAGCTTCAACACAGCATTCAGTGTTGGTTTTTAAAATCCCAAACTCAGGAGCATCTTTGGCATTTACAGGTAAAGTAGCAATAGAAATATCGGCTTGAGCAGCGATATGAGCTTCAATCATTTCGTTAAAATCCATTTGGTACAATTGGTCTCCCGATAGAATTAAAGCATAATCAAAATCATGATTCAAAAAATGAGGCATACATTGGCGCACCGCATCCGAAGTCCCTTGAAACCAAGTAGGATTATCAGGCGTTTGCTCGGCAGCCAAAATATCAACAAATGAATGGCTGAATACACTAAAATTATAGGTGTTCTTTATATGTGCGTTTAAAGAAGCTGAATTGAACTGTGTCAAAACAAACATTCTATAAATATCGGAATTCAAGCAATTTGAAATTGGAATATCTACCAAACGGTATTTCCCACCTATCGGAACGGCAGGCTTTGAACGAGTTTCTGTCAAGGGATACAAACGAGAACCTTGTCCTCCTCCTAAAATAATCGCTATTACATTCTTCTTTTTTGCCTTCATTTCCTTTAGAAATTTTAATGTTAAATAATATCGATACACAAAAAAAACAGGAGGCATAAACCCATTAAGTAATATCCTTTTATGTTTTTCTAAATTTAGGAAAAAAACAATTACTTTATAACTTTCTTTAAAAAATACGAAACCGACATAAATGACTAGTAATTGTAGTAATACTTTACGAATTATTAAAATTATTTTATCAATTAATAAAAATCATACTTTAAGAAAGTCGTTGTCACTTCATAAAATTACTTCTATTTAACTTACAATATTCTAAATTTTCATCTTGTAAAAAATGATATTGTTATAACAAACACTTTAAGTAACTTTGAATAATTTAAAATTAATAGCTATGAAAATTCTTTCCTTTATATTTATTGTTTCGATAGGGTTACCATTCCAAATAACTAATGCACAAACCTCTATAAATGATCCTGAAATAAAAAAAATGATCTCAGAAGTAAGTGCTGCTACTATGCAAACTACTATTAACAAACTAGTTTCTTTTGGCACACGCCATACCCTTAGTGATACCAAAAGCAATACAAGAGGTATTGGTGCCGCACAACGTTGGGTAAAATCAGAATTTGATAAATATGCAAAAGAATCTAATGGAAGAATGACTGCAGTAATTGATTATTTTTCTGTTAAAGCTGATGGAAAAAGAATAGCAACTGACAGTCAATTAGGCAATGTCATGGCGACTTTAAAAGGTACTGATCCAACAGATAATAGAGTTTTACTAATTAGTGGTCATCTTGATTCTCGTGCCTCTGATGTAATGAATACGACCATTGATGCTCCAGGAGCTAATGACGATGGTTCTGGAGTAGCCGCTATGATGGAAATTAGCCGAATCATGTGTAAAAGAGAATTCCCTTTTACTATCATTTTTGTGGCTGTGGTAGGTGAAGAACAAGGGTTATATGGGGCTAAGCATTTGGCCGACAAAGCCAAAGAAGAAAATTGGAACATCGTTGCAATGCTAAACAACGATATGATTGGGAATAGTTTATCTAACGGAACAGGATTGCGCGACAACGTCAACGTGCGTGTTTTTAGCGAAACGATTCCCTATTTAGAAACGGAAGCTGAAGCTAAAATTCGTAAAGCAACTAATCGAGAAAATGATAGTCCTTCCCGTCAATTAGCCCGGTATATTAAATCTACAACTAGTCAATATGTAGATCAATTAAACATTCAATTGGTCTATCGAAACGACCGATTTTTACGTGGCGGTGATCACACTCCATTTTCTCAAAACGGTTTTACAGCAGTTCGCCTTTGCGAAATGAACGAAAACTACGATCATCAACACCAAGATGTACGTTTTGAAAAAGGAACTCAATTTGGTGATTTACCCGAATTCATGGATTTTGAATACATGCGAAAAGTGACTTGTGCTAATCTTGCTTCTCTGTCTAATTTAGGTTGGGCGCCAAAAGCACCAACTAATGTTGGTATCAAAATAAGCGAATTGACTAATTTTTCCGATTTAGTTTGGAATGCTCCCGAAGGAAAAAAAGTATATGGTTACAATGTGTTAATTAGAGAAACTTCTTCTTCGCATTGGGAAAAAACTGTTTTTGTAAAAGAAACTTCGGTTACTATTCCATATTCTAAAGATAATTATTTCTTTGCCATACAATCCGTTGATGAATTAGGGCATACTAGTCTGCCCGTATTTCCTATCCCTATGAAATAATAAAAAAGGAGTTAATTAATAAACTCCTTTTTTATACTAAATTCTTAAAGTAATTCAGCAAAACAGTATCGTTTTCACGAGTTGGTGTAAATACTTCCAATAAAGCAGGTCGGTCGTTAGTAGCAAATAAATTTGTCAACGCCTTTTCTAAGCTGTTTTCATCACTAGCTATACTGTAATTGAAACCATACATTTTAGCTAAATGTTCAGCAGTAAGGCAATGCGAAGTTTCAAAAAAAGTGTTAAAAACAGGTGTTTCTTTATGACCTGGGAGAATCCTAAATATCCCTCCTCCTCCATTATTGATTAGAATAATTTTGAAATTTTTCGGGATATAATTGTTCCAAAGGGCATTAGTATCATATAAAAATCCAATATCCCCAGTTATAAAAGTAGTTTGTTTTTTATTGGCAACAGCCGCTCCAATAGCTGTCGAAGTAGCGCCATCTATTCCACTCGTTCCTCGATTGCAATACACTTCAATAGAAGTATCTATTGGAATCAATTGTGCATAACGAATGGCTGAACTATTACTAATTTGGAGTTGGCTATTCTTAGGTAAACGTGGAATAACTTTATCAAAAACCTTAAAATCTGAAAACGGAATTGTTGCCAAATAGGCGTCGTGTTTTACCCTCCTATTTTGTTTAACATTCTCTAATCGTTGCGCATAATCGCTAATTACCGATATTGTCAACGGAAGAAACTGATTAAAAAACGCTTGCGGACTAACTTGAAAATGCTGAGTCAAAGCTCCAAAAGTATCATAGGCTCGTAATGTATCAATGTGCCAATGGTGTTTGGGTTGGTATTTTCGTAAAAAAGCCTTGATTCGTTTAGACACGATCATCCCTCCAAAAGTCACCAGTATTTCCGGTTGAAAATCCTCGAAATTGTCACTAGTAAAAGGTGTAATTATCGTATCAATATTCGTAATAAAACTAGGATGATGCACATTCGAAGTCGTTTCTGTCCAAACAGTTACCGACTCATCATTTGCAAAAAAATTAAGTGTTTCGTCATCGATAGCATTCGGCTCATTTACCCCCACCAAAATCATTTTTCTTGTAGATTGATTCCAAATTTTGGCGAAAGCACTCAAATCCGAAAGAGTTGAAGGAATCAATTGAGGATGAGTGATAACAGGTTGTACTGACAAGGATTCAACCGTTTCATACAAAGGTTCTTCAAACGGAGCATTTATGTGTACCGGTCCTTTTTTGGCGAAAGCCGTATCCAAGGCTTCATTAATTTTTATATCATTTTCTTGACTGGCTAATTCGTGTAAATTAGCATTGCATAACGAATGATTTGCAAATACATTTTCTTGACGAATGGTTTGACCGTCGCCAATGTCTATTTTACTTTGAGGACGATCGGCAGAAAGAACAATTAAAGGAATTTGGCTGTAAAAAGCTTCTGCAAAAGCAGGGTAATAATTCAATAATGCCGACCCCGAAGTACAAACTAAAGCCACTGGTTTTTTAGTTTGCTGGGCTATGCCTAAAGCAAAAAAACCTGCTGAACGCTCATCGGCAATACTGTAACATTGAAAAGCGGGATTGGAGGCAAAACCAATCGTTAAAGGCGCATTTCGTGAACCAGGCGAAATGATTATATTAGTAATTCCTTTGGCTAAAAAAATCTCCAAGAGGCTTTGCGCCAAAGGTATTTTGGGGTATAACATGATGTTCAATACTTCTTTTTTAGAATAAAAACTCAAATGAAGAACAAATTTACAATTGTAATTCTATTCTGTTAGTAAAATCCAATATAAATTTGAGGTGAATTCTAAAAAACAAAATATATTTGTGATCAACATATAAATACTTTGCTATGAAGCCCCACTTGAAACACTTAATTAGTTTATTTTTTTTATTATTTACTTTTACAATTTACGCACAAGATTCTATTCGTTTTGATGAAAGTGGTTTAGAAGCTGTTATTCAACGTGCTAAAACTGAAAATAAGCCTGTTTTTTATATGGTTTATGCCAATTGGTGTCCGCATTGTAAAAACATTAAAGCTACTACTTTAAAGGATCAAGAAGTAATTGCTTTTATGAATACCAATTATGTTTTTGCAGGATTAGATTTTGAAAAAGCAGGTTCTGAATCTTTCAAAAGCAAATACAACATCAAAACCTTCCCTACTTTTTTAGTGCTTGACACTAATGGAATAGAACTAGCTCGTTTTACAGGTGAATTAAAAAAAGACAAATTTCTTGCGGAAGTAAAAATCGCTTTAAATCCTAAACAACAATTACCTTTTCTAAAAGCCGAATATGAAAAAGATAAAACCAATGGAATCAATTTAATGCGTTATTTAGTTGCGCTTAAAAAAGGTAACGATAGGAAAGAATTAAATCCGATTGCACATGAATATTTTGAACAACTTCCTGATGAAAAAATGGTTAGTGAGATTAATTGGAAAATTTTTACTAATGGAGTAAGTGATATTAGCTCAAGAGAATACCTATTTGTGATTAACAATCAACAGGCTTTTGCTGCTATTACATCTCAAAAAAGAGTCAATGATAAGTTTAAAAATAGTGTAATTGAACTGTTAAAACCTATTGTAAAAACAAGTGATACGGCTAATTATACTAAACAACGTGCTATTGCAAAAACAATTACAGCTCCAGTTATTGATTCGTTGTTATTTCAATACGATTTAGATCATTATGAAACCAATAAAGATTGGACCCAATATAAAAAACTAGCCACTGAAAATATCAAAAAATACGTTTGGAATAGCCCAAAAAACATCAAAGAGATTGTTTTAAATGTAATGCGAAATTCAACGGATGCACCTAGTCTGAACCAATCCTTAAGCTGGATTAAACATTCCAATGAATTAGAAGAATCGTATGACGGAATTTTACTTGAAGCCCGTGTTCAAAGAAAATTAAACAACATTCCCGTAGCTATTGTCATGACTAAAAAAGCAAAAGCGTTTAGCACCAGCATGGGATGGGATGGCAAAGAAGCTGATAAATTGCTTGCGGATCTTTTAGAACGACAAAAAACAATAGTGAAACCCGCTCCAAAGAAAAAAAAATAATGGCAATTACAATTCGGGATTACCAAAAATCAGACGCAGGAGCTATACTTGATATTATCAATTATAACATCTTACATTCTACAGCTTTATACGATTATTCTATTCGGAGTTTAGCACAACAAGAATCGATTTTAGAATCAAAACTACAAGCAGGGTTTCCTGTAATTGTGGCCGAAAATGATGGTGCTGTAGTTGGTTTCGGAATGTACTCTGAATTTCGATTTAGAGAAGCCTATAAATACACCGTTGAGCATTCTGTCTATGTCAACCAGAATAGTCAAGGATTGGGCATTGGAAAACTGATACTAACCGAATTAATTCACTTAGCAAAAGAACAAGGATTGCATACTATGATTGGCGTTATTGATGCCGAAAATCAAAAAAGTATTGACTTTCATCATCAATTCGGATTCAAAACGGTAGGTATAATCAAAGAATCGGGTTTTAAATTTGACAGATGGTTGGACTCGGTTTTTGTTCAACTCATTTTATAAAAAAAAGGTTGTCAATAGACAACCTTTTTTTATTTAATTTTTAATCCAATTGACAATTTCAGCATCTGTTGGCAACGTTCTTGGCGAAATCACTTTTACTAATTCTCCTTTTTCATTCAACAAATATTTTTGGAAATTCCATTCCACTTGAGAATCTTGTACACCATTTTTAGATTGTTGCGTCAAAAACTGATACACTTCGCACATATCATTTCCTTTCACCGAAACTTTAGCCATCATTGGAAAAGAAACTCCGTAATTCAATTGGCAAAACTGTGCAATCTCTTCATTGGTTCCGGGTTCTTGCGAAGCAAAATTATTAGCCGGAAAACCAACAATAACAAATCCTTGGTCTTTATAAGTTTTATACAACGATTCTAAATCTTTGTACTGCGGTGTTAAGCCACATTTAGAAGCGGTATTGACTACCATTACTTTTTTCCCTTTTAAAGAAGCAAAATCAAAAGAATTACCAGACAAATCAGTAACCTTAAATTGATGAATAGATTGTTTCGTCATAGGAGTCATTTTAGAATTAGTAGCAGTTACAGTAGCGTTTTGCGCTTTGTTTTGGCAACTAAAAAGAAATGCAATACAACAGGTTAAAGTAGTTAGTTTCATATGTTTTTTTAATGTAAATATAAAAAAATAAGCTGCTTGATGGGCAGCTTATTTTAAGAAATTAAAAATTTTAAATTAAAATGCTCTAATTGGCACAATATAGTTAAGCACAGATCTCCATTGTACTCTATGTCCCGGGTCATTACATACTGTAGCTCCCCCATTATATACAAATTGCCATGCAACACCATCACTTCTTACATCATCATCATTTGATGTCCAATATTCTCTTCCACTCACTAAAATATTTGAATTATTAGCGACACAAAAATCTTTTAGTAAACACATTTCATCCATCGAAGGAAGATACCAGTCTCCAAAAGTAAAACCGTTGGAAGTAACTGAATATTCATTAGCAGCTTGAGCAGCATAAATAGATGATTCTATTTTCATATTAGACAATATTAACATGGAATTGACTTTTCCGCCTAAAACTCCTTTTGATCTAGCAGCAATAGGAGTTATTGCGGTAGACCATTTGTAAGTCAAATTACCTCCAACGCCAGCAATCAAACCATGAGCTCCATTATCATAAGTATAAAATACAATTCCACCACCATACGATTCACCTACATAGTGGGTATTTCCTCCTGGAGAAGACCAACTCACATTAGTACCGTCAGATGTTAACACTTTTCCATTAGCACTTGCTTGACTAGGCAACAAAGCATTAATAGCACCTGTTGCTGTGGTAGCGCCAGTTCCTCCATTGGCTATAGCTACTACTCCAGAAACATTGGTCGCAGATGTAGCATTTCCATTAAAATTAGTAGCTGTTATAGTAGTCTGAATTGGTATAGAAAAAGATCTTACAAATCGTACTCTATTTCTACCATCATCTGTTCCATCTCCTCCATAGTACCCTCTTGTATCTGAAAAAACGACCATTGTTAATGCTTGACTATTTGTCCAAAGACTGGAAGACCAATATCCTCTCGAAGAAGGGAAACTACCTAATAAAGCTTTGTTTGCATGAATTTTTAACAACTCATCTCTTGAAGGTATGTACCAATCATCATAGGTAACTCCATTTTCAACGACTGAATAATCCATGGCAATTTTAGGAATTGATCTATTTACACTTCCATAAGCAGTATAAGATGCAACTGTATTGGCTAAACCTGTTCCTATAGCAGTTCCAACATTATTAATGCCTAAAATAGCAGTACCTGCATCATATCTTATTCCTGCAGCCGATGAGATATCCGTAGCAGTAACTATGAGTCCTTTTATTTTTCCTGCTTCATATCCTGGATCCGTTGGTGCTAGAATATAAGCTACTAAACCTCCCTGAAAACTCGATCCGATAGCAGGTACTCCTACCCCTGCAGAAACCCCAGAAGCATCTGTACCAACTGCATTAGTCCATCTGGATCCATTAAATACTTGTAGCTCTCCTAATTCACCACCTGTCTGACCACAATCAGTACACATTACCACTAATCCTTTAGCTGGAGAAGCTATCAAATCTCTCTGTGCTAGTGTAACTCGAGGGAATAAGATTCCTTTTGTGGTAGAATTAACTTCAAGAGCTGCAGATGAATTTGTGGCAGTAGTTCCAATTCCTAAACTCCCTGATATAGTTTCATTACCTCCTACATTAACATTACCTGTTATACCAGCACCTCCAGCAACAACGAGAGCTCCTGATGTTGTAGTTGTAGAAGCTGTCGTATTTGAAACAGTTGTTATACCTGAGAATGTTTTATTTCCTGCAACGGTTTGATTCGTTGTCAAATCAACTAAATTAGAAGTATTTACTGAAGATGGTGTAATCCAAGACACCACACCAGATCCATTTGTTGATAAAACTTGACCCGATGTTCCATCTGTGTTAGGTAATGTTATGGAACCTGTGGTTAATTTACCACTTGTTTTTACACTAGTTACATTAGTATCTCCTAATTGAATTGTATTGCTTGCAGATACTATTGCATTAGCTCCAATAACAGTTGTATTTGTTAGATTATTACTACCTACTCTAGTGTTATAACCAATAGCTGTGTTACTACTCCCTGTTAAATTTCCGCCCAAACTAGCTCTACCAACAGCCGTATTTTTAGCTCCAGTAGTATTACTACGCATAGCTTGCGAACCTAAAGCTGTATTTTCATCGCCTTGGGTTTCTGAAAGCGTTAAAGTTCCAAAAGCAGTATTGGCAAAACCTCCAGGTGAATAAGCCATTGAACCATTACCAAAATAATTAGTTTCACCAGTTCCTTTCATTCCAACAGCCATGTTATTAATATTACCAACTGATAGGCTATTTGTTGTTATCTGATTAGCTTGTAAATTATTATTCCCTAAATTAACAGAAGTCGTAGCGCCACTGTATGGAACCCCTGCAGAATTAGATACTGATCCATCAGCCATCAAGAATTGAGAAGCTGTACCATTTGGAATTTTAAACTTTGTAGCAGTAATTGCACCATTAGTTTTTACATCAGTAATAGCTGTATTACCAAGTTGGATGGTATTATTGGTAGATACAACAGCATCATAACCTAAAGCTGTTGAATTAGAAATTGTAGACGAACTTCCCAATGTCCTAGCTTGAGTTCCTAAAAATGTATTATTAGTTCCAGTGGTCAAACCATCTCCAGAACGGGCACCTACACCAACATTATTATCTCCTGCAGCATTAATCAGGGATTGATTTCCTATCGCCGTATTATTGGATGCTGCTCCTACATTAAACATTGTCTCAGCTCCAAGAGAAGTATTTCCATAACCCGTAGTTAACCCAATCATATTAAAATAACCTACACCTGTGTTGTTATCAAAAGTAGTTCCAGCATAATTTGCTAAGGCTAAAGCACCTACAGCAGTATTTCTTGTTCCATTACTATTACTCGAATTTAAAGCACCCGCACCAACAGCTGTATTTTGATCATTTTGTCCTTTACCTTTTCCTATAGTCAAACCATTTACTTGAATATCTGAGGTGAAATTTTTATTTCCTGCTATAGATTGATTCGTTGTCAAGTCCACAAATTTATTTGTAACAGCATCAGTAAGCGATGTAACAGTAGCATAACCGCTTAAATCAGGAGTACCTGTCAAAGAAGCTAACTTAGTTTTTTCAGCAGTTGTAAAGTCTTCTGTTGACAATCCTTTACCAGTTACTTTATCAACTTTAGTATCTAAGACAACTCGTGTTGCTGTACTAACTGGTTTATTTAAATCACTAGTATTATCTACATTTTGTAATTGTAAATTTGTTTTGGCACCTAAAATAGTTGTTGCGTTAGTCCCTCCATTAGCAATCCCAACAACACCTGAAACAGTAGTAGCGTTACTCGCATTTAAAGCATAAGGCACATAAGTTAATAATTGATTATTTATCTCTTCATATACTGTACAATTTCCTGTCTGATCGAGGCTAACTTTCAATTTTTTTTGTCCATTTGACCAGACAATTGTTGCAAATGAAGAAGCATATCCTCCTGTTTGGGTTCCGTTTCCTATCACTAGATTAACCATTCCAAAAGCATCGGTTATAACTGTAGCTTTCTCTTGGTATTCTATTTGTGAATTGCTATCTATAATTGAGAATTGCAAACAAACCGATTTGTTTATCATAGGAGAGGTAGGATTATTAATTCCTGGTAAAGACTCACCTTTTGTATTATACAATACGGCTTGGTAGGTAATTCCTTGATTCTGAGCAAAAGTTACTACAGAAAAAAGTAGCGTAATTAAGAGTACTATTTTTTTCATATTTATTTATTATTAATGTTAAAATGAAGACCAAAAACAATTTGACTAGAAGTTATTGTTAAATATTCTTTGTTTGTAAGTGTCGGTTTAAAAGAAATAGAATTATTATAACCAAAGGATATTGAAGTGTTATCTGCTAATTTATATTTGGCCTTTATTCCTAAATAAGGAATTAACTTAATTCCAGAAAAATCAGAATTATTTCGAATATCAAAAATAGCACCGTTTATTTCTTGCTTCCCATACACTATTGTTGAAAAATTCATCCCTATTTGTGGTCTTAATTGGACTTTACCTAAATTGAATAATTCATATTCTAATCCTAATCGTGCCCCAAAAGATTTTGTAGTCCATCGGTACGAATTTGCAGTGGTTCCAGCCAGTGCATTATATTCATTGATTCCTATTCCAATTTCATAAAATAATTTGTTTTGATTGGTAGTATCTAGATATGCTATTTCACAACTAGATCCTGAACCCGTTTGCAACGGAGTTCCAATAAATGTCTCTGGATTCTTTAAATTGTACTGCGTAAAATTAGTCCCAATAGCAAAGGATATTTCCTGAGAATGTGCAGTAACAGCACTTAAGATAAAAAATAAAATTAGTAGTTTTCTTTTCATTTGGATTTGATTAATTGAGTTGAGTAATTAAAATTAGTTCCTGACAATTTTACCAAGTATTCATTATCAGGAAATTGAAGATTATCTATGTTAATAGTGTTATTAATAACTTCTTTTTGATCTTTGTAAACAAGTCTTCCTAGAATATCAAAAATTGTTATCGAGATAAGACCATTTAAAGGTTTCGAAAAGTGAAAGTGAATTTGATCTACAAAAGGGTTTGGATAGACAATCGTATTTATTTTATCTGCTAAAACAAAAACATCTGACTTGGAGAGAAGATTTTTTTGAAAACCTTGACTAACTATGGTAGTCGGAAAATTATAGTTTCCAATAACACTTTGTTGTCCCACAGTTTGACTGACTTTAACACCACTTAAAAGGGTGTTTGAAACACCTTGTGAAGAAAGCATTTGATGATGCAATTGTTGACTGTAAATAGGAAAACCTATTAAAATAAATAGTAATGTTCTTTTCATAAAAATATAGGAATTTACAAGAATACAATACTACTAAATAGTTAGACTTCAGAAAATTGATCAACTTACCACATGATAAAATTTGAAGAATTAAATAATCCATTTAAGACAATTAGTAACTATTTAAGTTTTAAAAATTAAATCTTTTTAATAAATAGTATCCTTTTTTAGAATTTTAGTAACTTGTTTAAGAACAAATAAGGCTACGTGAGCTTCATTATAACAAATAAAAAAGGTTATTTTTGCAAAGTAATCTTCTGATATCAAATATTTCCCCCTCATCAATCAATTTAAGTTTATTATTTATTGTACATTAAATGATGATAGAAAATTTAATTGTTTTATTTTCGGGACTCGTTGGATTTCTAACCATATTTCTAATTCTATTACGGTACAAATCAAATAGAATTACTAATGTTTATCTTGTTATCACATTCCTAATTGTAGCAGTTCGCATGCTATCAATTGCTGTATTTAAAATTCAAAAAAATAGCTTTATTGAAGAAATATTACATGATTATAATAACCTACTAATAATAATTGTACCTTGTAGTTACTTGTATTTTGAAAACCTAATAAAGGACTGCAAAACAATTTATTT
The DNA here is from genome assembly GCA_041191945.1 of Bacteroidota bacterium. Classification (GTDB taxonomy): domain Bacteria; phylum Bacteroidota; class Bacteroidia; order Flavobacteriales; family Flavobacteriaceae; genus Flavobacterium. The sequence goes on along the minus strand of JBEENX010000004.1, from coordinate 59,903 downwards.
TAAAAATTTAATTCACTTAATTATTCCTACTGGATTTAATATTATAGATTATTTATTTGATAATCAATATTTAAAAATTGAACATGTAAACTATTACTATTACATCTTCTTTACATTATACACCCTTTTTTATTATATATTAATTTATAAAATACTTTATAAAAACGTTTGGAATAGAAAAGGAGAAATAGAAGTGGTTATCAAACAAAATCAACTCATTAAAAAGTGGACTATTTATCTTTTTTCTTTTTTAATTATTGTTGGCGCAAGAGTCATCTTAATTTTATTTTGGGAAATCAATAATGACAACTATGCGTATGCTACAAGTTATCAATGGATACCTAGTGTTTTTTGGCTTATTCTTTTCTTTAAAATCATTGTCTCTCCTGAAATTCTATATGGTTATAATTATTTAAATGCAAAAATAAATGAACATAAGAAAATGAATAATGCAACAATTGCATTTTGGAGCAAATCTCCTATATCTCAAATCAACAATGTACAAGACAATCAATTAAATGAAAAAATAAAAAACACCATATTTCAATATATGCAAGAAGTAGATCAATTTTCATTTCATAATCAATCCTATCGAGATGCTAAATTTTCTCTTTCTGATTTAGCAAACAAATTAAATATCCCTAAAAGTCATCTTTCTTTCTTATTTAAATATCATTCTAAAATATCTTTCCCTGAATACAAAAAAATTGTTCGAATTTATGATGGATTAGAATTAATTAATGCAGGATATTTAACAACAAATACATATGAATCTTTAGCCAAAGAAATTGGATTTACTTCATACAATACTTTCTTTATTAGTTTCAAAGACGTTACAGGTGTATCTCCTCAAGAATTTTTGATTAGATTATTACGACAAAAACGCTTTAATTAAAAAAAGGTTCAACTAATTGAACCTTTTTTTAATATTAATATACCTTTTCTATTTTATTTCTTATAATATTTTTTATATTTTGGATACGTAATTGCTCCTAACAAAGTAATCCCTCCTAGCGTTTCCCAAATCCAACTTAATGATTTCGCCTCTCCACTGGCATACGAATGCAATCCAACTAAATGAAAATTAACTCCATAATAAGTAAATAAAATAGAAACAAAAGCCACCATACTCATCAGATTAAAAATCCATTTCCCTCTCAAAGCAGGTACAAATCTTGCATGAATTACAAAAGCATACACCATAATACTAATTAAGGCCCAGGTTTCTTTTGGATCCCATCCCCAGTAACGTCCCCAACTTTCGTTAGCCCATTGTCCGCCAAGGAAGTTTCCAATAGTTAGCATAATCAATCCAATAGTCAATGCCATTTCGTTAATATACGTCAACTCCTGAATATTCAAATCCATTTTGGCTTTGTTTTTTTCATTCGTAAACAAAATCAAAAGTAACGAAACTAATCCTAAAATCATTCCCAAAGCAAAAGGGCCATAACTTGCCACAATTACTGCCACGTGAATCATCAACCAGTACGAATTCAATACCGGTTGTAAATTAGCAATTTCAGGGTCTATCCAATTCATATAAGCCGCCATCAAAATCATCGCCGTTACAAATGCCGATGAGGCTACTGTCAATTTTGATTTTCTGTCGAAAGCCAAACCAAAAAACATCGTAGCCCAAGCCACATAAATAATCGATTCATACGCATTACTCCAAGGAGCGTGTCCCGAAATTATCCAACGGGCAACTAAACCTAAAGTATGTAATAGAAAAAGGAAACCAATACCAACATGAGTCACATTAATGGCTACACGAATCGATTTTCTGGATTTGAATAATTCAACTATTGTTAATAATAACATCACTACTGCCGCTGTTAAATACCAATACGGCAAACCTTTAAAAACATCGTATTTATTATAGGCAATCTCTAAATCAATTTTATCTTCCGAAGGCATAACGGTACTTCCAAACTTCTTTTGAAAACCTTTTAAACTTTCTAATAATTCATTCGCCGATTTGTAATCATTAGAAATAGCGGCCGTGTTTATTGTCCCAAAATACAAAGGCAAAATACTCTTTGTATAGGTAGCATCCATACCTTTCATGCCTGATTCGTTCAATTCTAAATACGAAATCCATTTGCTATTTGGATCGTTTGGAATAGGGAAAATTTTCAAAATTCTACCACTCAAAGCCGATTCCATCAAATTCACTTTTTTATCTGTTTCAATAAAATCCTTCTCAAACTGATTGGGATTAGCACTTTTAAAAGCCTCCTCTAAATAAGGTGATAACTTATAATTTCCCTTGGCATCAAAAAAAGAAATAAAAGGAGCAAACTTCGCTTTGGAATCTATCCCGATGATTTTACGAATACTGTCATTTCCAGCTTTGATATAAATAATAGGTACCTGAATCCAAGCACTAGCATATTGCGTCATAGATAAAAAAGCTTGGTCTGAATTCATCCCTTTATAGGTATCCGAATGACTTACTTTTCGCAATAATTCAGAAGAAAAGGTGTTAATCGGTTTCATTCTTCCACCCGCGTCCTGAATAATCAAACGCCCAAATTGAGCCGCATGTTCTTCAGAAACTTTATATTTTGCAATCAAAGAATCAATTTCTTTTAAAGAGGGCATTTTTTGACTATGACCGGAATGATTGTGCGAAGTTGTTGTCTCATGCCTATGATTGTGCTCTTGAGACCAGCCATTCCAACTCAACAGTAGAACTAACACCAAAAGTAAATTGGCTTTCTTCGATTTCACGACTTCCAATTTTCGTTTCAAATCAGCAAAACGAGAATGCTTAGTAAATAAAATGGCCATCATAGCAATATACAAAAGGAAGTATCCTAAATACGTGATATTGGTTCCCCAAAAATCATGGTTAACAGACAATACCGTTCCTTTTTCATCAGGATCAAAAGACGATTGAAAAAAACGATAGCCCTTATGATCCAAAACATGATTCATATAGATTTCTGCATTAAATGAATCTGTCGCATCTTTAACCGTTACTTGGCTCTCAAAAGCCGAATAACTTTTCTCTGTTCCGGGGTATTTTTTTGCAATAAAATCATTCAACTTGATAGTAAAAGGCAAATCGTAAGTTTTACTTCCAAAAAAGAAAGAATAGTCTTTATTACCTATTTTTACTGTTTTCGGTTCACCTGTTTTTCCTTTAGAACCCAAAATAGTTACTTCTTTTTCCTGACCTTCGGCTTTCAACTTAATCACTAAAGCATCTTCGTGATTTTTGGCTTTGAAATCATTGTTGGATTCATACGCAATAGTTCCTCGAGTGGGAACATCCGGAAAAACAAATCGTTTTTCGCCAATAGAGTACAGCGAACGCATCATCAAAGGTTGTACAATGTCTTTTTCGACTTTACCCTGAAGTTTATCTGCCATTCGCATAAAATTACCTTCAAAAGGGGTTTGAATGGTAGGTGTAGCACCTTTTGTATCAATATTAATAGCGCCTGCTGTAGGTTTATTCAATGCAAACAACACGTTATGAATATTCTGTACTTCTCCTTCTTTCAAAAAATGCTCTTCTCGACCACCCTCGCCAGCTTCTACTAATTTTAAATACAATGTTCCTTTAGCATTTGGTGTAATTTTTTGTTTAGCACCCATAATATAATTGACATAACGCACCTCAAAAGGATCATTATCAAATTCTCCCGAAAGTGTGAAATCATTTTTGGTTACTGGAGAAAGCACTAACGGCTTTTCAAATACACGTCGTTTCATTTCACCTTTGTACTCCCCATCGACAAAAACGGTTAAAAAGGTCTTATCAGAATACACTTTGTTTTCTGTTGCGCCTTCGCGAATGGGCATCACTCCTTCATAACTAATATACCGCGTAATAAAAGCCCCTAGCAGAATAAAAATAAAAGCCAAATGCAATACTAAAGTAGCCCATTTTTCTTTCTTTAGCAATTGGTAACGCTTAATATTTCCAATGAAATTAATCATGAAGAACACCATAATCACTTCAAACCACCACGAATTATATATCCAAATTCGGGCTGTATCTGTATTGTATTTACTTTCAATGAAGGTTCCTGCTCCCATCGCCACCGCAAAAACTATAAAAAGAACCGCCATTAAGCGAGTAGAAAACAAAATTGAGCTTATTTTTTTATCCATTAGTAAGGAATTATATTTTGTAAAAGTGCGACAAAAGTACTTAAAAATGTTGACTTCTATAATGGGACACTTGTTAATTTAATTCAAAATTAAGAGGGGTTATGATTTCAAATAACGAGGACTAAACTCTTCATTTTTTTGCTAAATTTGCAACTATGACTAAAGTAAGTATTATTGGTTCTGGAAATGTAGCGCATCATTTGATTCAGGCTTTTCAATCGAATAGTGAAATCGAATTGGTTCAGGTAGGGGCACGCAATAAAGAACGTATCACTCACCTACTCAATTTGAATCGTATTACTTCTGACTACAACCAATTACAAGTTGCCGATGTGTATATCATAGCAGTAGCTGACGATGCTATTGCTGAGGTTTCAGCACAGCTCCCTTTTGAAAACCGATTGGTAGTTCATACTTCGGGAACGGTCGCTTTAAGTGCTTTAGCTACTAAAAATCGTCGTGGCGTTTTTTATCCGTTACAAACGTTTTCCAAAGACAAAGCAGTTGATTTTACAACAATACCAATTTGCTTAGAAACCGAAAATAAAGAGGATTTACAAACCTTGAACCAACTTGCTAATGCCATTTCAAATGCGGTGTACGAAATCAATTCTGAACAACGAAAAGCCTTGCACGTAGCAGCCGTGTTTGTGAATAATTTTGTCAATCATTTATACCAAATAGGACATGAAATTTGTGAAAACAATCAAATTCCTTTTGAGATTTTGAAACCTTTAATTCAGGAAACGGCGAATAAAATTATGACGCTTTCGCCAAAAGAAGCCCAAACAGGGCCTGCAAAACGCAATGACCTTACCACTATTGAGGCACATCAACAGTTTTTGACTGATGCTACCCAATCTAAAATTTATACACTACTAACTCAATCTATACAAGATAATGGCAAAAAGCTATAAAGAAATTATGAACGACATCACTACTTTTATTTTTGATGTTGATGGCGTACTCACTGACGGTTCTGTTTTTGTTTCTACCGAAGGTGAAATGTTACGTACAATGAATATTCGCGATGGATATGCACTAAAATCAGCCGTAGATTGCGGTTATAATGTATGTATTATTTCAGGCGGAAGTAACGAAGGAGTTCGTGTTCGGTTACGCAATTTAGGAATTACCGATATTCATTTAGGAACACCTGATAAAGTAGCTACTTTTGATGAATACACCGATATTTACAACATCAAACCAGAACAAGTTCTGTACATGGGCGATGACATTCCAGATTATCACGTGATGAAATTAGTAGGTTTACCTACTTGTCCACAAGACGCTAGTCCTGAAATCAAATCCATTTCGACTTATATTTCACATAAAAATGGTGGAAAGGGAGCTGTTCGCGATGTGATTGAACAGGTGATGAAAGTACAAGGGAAATGGATGGAGAACTTTGACGGAAAACACGATTAACGATTCAATCCAATGCTTAGAAATAAATTAGCCAATTATTCATTGATTTTAGCTTCGGGTTCGCCGAGACGCCAACAATTTTTCAAAGATTTGGATTTGGATTTTGAGATTCGGCTCAAAGAAGTTGAAGAAATTTATCCTCCCGAATTGAAAGCAGAAGAAATAACGAATTATTTAGCGGAACTAAAAGCGAATGCTTTTGAAGGAGAATTAATTGATAACGAAATTCTAATCACGAGCGACACCATAGTCTGGCACAACAACACGGCTTTGGGGAAACCCAAAGATGAACAAGATGCTTTTACTATTTTAAAATCGTTATCGAATACCACTCACGAAGTCATTACTTCGGTTTGTTTTAAAACGAAAGACAAAACAGACACTCTTTTTGAAGTGACCAAAGTAACATTCAATACCTTAAGCGACGAAGCCATTCACTATTATTTAGACCATTACAAACCGTATGACAAAGCGGGAGCTTACGGAATTCAAGAATGGATTGGTTTTGTTGGTGTTGCCAAAATAGAAGGTTCGTACACCAATGTAATGGGAATGCCCACAGATAAAGTATTTGATTATTTAAACCATTTAGACAACTAAACTATGTACATTTCATTTTTCAACGATTTTGCACGCGAAGCTATTGGTACTGGGATTGTTTTGATACTACTGGTACTATTACGGGTAATTACCACCAAATTAGTACGTCGCTATGCCCGTCTGAGCCAAACTATAGAAAGAAGAACAAATTTGGTAATCAAATACCTGCATTTACTAATTAATATTCTCTTAATTGTAGCTTTAATTATTATTTGGGGGGTTGATGCCAAAGATATTATTTTGGCTATCTCTTCTATCGCAACAGTTGTAGGTGTAGCAATGGTGGCGCAATGGTCTATTTTAAGTAACATCACCTCAGGAATTATTTTATTTTTTTCCTTCCCTTTTAAAATTGGAGATACCATTCATATTCATGACAAAGATTTTCCTGTGATTGCCGAAATCGAGGATATCAGTGCCTTTTATATTAGTATGGTAAACAAAGAAGGGGAACGTATTATTTACCCAAACAACTTACTATTACAAAAAGGAGTTTCAATCATTAATACTGATCTTGAACCTACTGATTTTACAGATTAAACTTAATTAGTACTACGAACGAGAAATTAATCAAGGATGAAGTCAAAAACCAAAATATGGAAAAAAAGTTATACTTGGGTACTCGTTATTAATGCCATTTATATCCTGTTTTTTTATTTTATAATGCAGTTATACGCTTAAATTATGCAATTATTTGACTGGATCATACTCGTTGTTACCTTACTATTTATAGTAATCTATGGTGCTTGGAAAACCAACGGAAGTAAAAACGTTGAAGACTATATTCTTGGAAGTAATGAAACTCCTTGGCATGTGGTAGGGCTTTCTGTTATGGCAACACAAGCCAGTGCGATTACCTTTTTATCAACTCCCGGACAAGCCTATCATGACGGAATGGGATTTGTTCAATTTTACTTTGGTTTACCCATAGCCATGGTCATTGTATGTGTAACCTTTATTCCCATTTATCACAAATACAAAGTCTATACCGCCTACGAATATTTAGGCAAACGATTTGATTTGCGCACGCGTTCTTTAGCGGCTTTTTTATTCTTATTCCAAAGAGGTCTCGGTACAGGTTTGACTATTTATGCGCCGGCTATTATTCTGTCGGCCTTATTGGGTTGGAACATCAATTACCTTAACATTATTATTGGTGTATTAGTTATTATTTACACTGTAACTGGTGGAACCAAAGCGGTCAATGTAACTCAAAAACAGCAAATGTTCATCATTTTATTAGGGATGTTAATTACCTTTTTTTGGATCTTGTATTACCTGCCCAACGACATGAATTTCAGCAATGCCATGCACATCGCAGGTGCCAATGACAAAATGAACATTCTCAATTTTTCATTAGATCCTGAAGAAAAATATACCTTTTGGAGCGGAATTACAGGCGGATTTTTCTTGGCTTTAGCCTATTTTGGCACAGACCAATCTCAAGTAGGACGTTATTTATCAGGTAAATCGGTACGAGAAAGTCAGATGGGGCTATTGATGAACGGGCTATTAAAAGTCCCTATGCAATTCTTTATCCTTTTGACAGGAGTTATGGTTTTTGTATTCTTTCAGTTCAATCCAGTGCCGTTAAATTTCAATCCGAATAATAAAATTATAGTCGAAAAATCGCCATATAAGAAAGAATACCATGCATTAGAAAAAAAATTAGAACTGGTTTCTGAAGACAAAAAAGTAATCAACCTCTTGTATATCGATCAGCTCAATCAAGATTATGACAATCCAATTCTTAGAAAAGAAATGATTGCCTTGTCTGACAAAGAAAAAGACTTAAGAGACCGTGCCAAAGAAATCATTTCGAAAGCAGATATTCATAGCGAAACGAACGATAAAGACTATGTGTTTTTTCATTTTATATTAAATTATTTACCTAAAGGACTAATTGGTTTGTTATTGGCTGTGATTATTTCAGCCGCAATGTCGTCAACCGCTTCGGGATTGAACGCCTTGGCATCGACCACTACAATTGACATTTACAAACGGAATCTAAGAGAAGAAAAATCAGAGAAACATTACCTCAATGCCAGCAAATTATTTACACTATTCTGGGGAATAATTGCCATTCTTTTTGCGTGTATTGGCACCTTATTTGAAAACTTAATTCAATTGGTTAATATCATCGGATCTATTTTTTACGGAACTGTGTTAGGAATATTTTTGGTTGGTATTTATTCCAAAAGAGTGCAATCGGATGCTATATTTTACAGTGCTATTTTTAGCCAAATTACCATCTTTATCATTTACTACTTTGCCATTTATATTTACCCAAGTGGCGAAGAAAAATTAGGGTATTTATGGCTCAACTTCATAGGTGCGCTATTGACAATTGTAATTGCTTGGCTTTTGGAACGATTGCTATTCAAAAATCAAAGAGCTTTTGTTAGCTGAATAAAAAAATTCCGTTTCAATTGAAACGGAATTTTTTTATTGCAATGAATAGCAAATTACTTCTTACTCCACTCGGCAATACTGTCTTTATTCATTTTTACGTAATCTTGATTTTTAGCTTCTTCTGCCGCTTCCAAAGATAATTTTGCCGTTTCAATAGCCCCTGACTTATCACCTTGTTTTGCCTGAATCAACGATTTTAATCGCAAAAACCAAAACGGTTTATCTTTACTCAACTCTAATGACTTATTTACATAAACCAGTGATTTTGCCAAATCATTATTAGATTGATACAAGAAATTAGCTGCTGAATAATAATCATTTGCTGTAGGTCCTGCCAATACTTTGTCAATACTTGCCATAGCTGTTTTTTGAGTAGGCACTTCAAATTTCAAAGCTACATAAGAGTTTTCCCAGAAAATCTCTAAAAATGCAAAATTAGTATCCAAACCAGCAATACCAATCGTTAAACTTTCAACAGGTTTTGACAATGCTTCTTCTTTTACCGTAGTTCTAAGCGCTACATTGGCTTCATTAAATTCTTGTGGTAATCCCCAATTGTCAGTAGTGGTATAAAAAATAATATCCCAACTTTCAATTCTTGGCACCGTGTACAACGCATATTTTCCTTTTTTCAATACTTTACCATCAATAATAACATCATCACTAAAAGAAATGGTTGTGTTTTCATTGGCACCTGTTCGCCACAGTTTACCAAACGGAACTAAATTTCCAAAAACGGGTCTGCCTTTAGCACCCGGTCTAGAATAATTGACCTCCACCTCTGTCAAACCTACCATTTGAGTAAGTACGGCTCTAGGACTCGCTTGAGGCGTTTTAATCTGTGCTTGAGTTGTAAGATGAACAATCAAAATGGTTGCTGCAATAATTATTTTTTTCATAGAAATTAATTTTTTAAAGTTTTCAAATTTACAAATTCAAATTGCTAAATAGTAGTATAATGATTTTTTAATTTAAGGTCTTAACAATAGTAGCATTCAACTCGTTAAAGTGATTGATTATCCTATCTGCTTCCTCCAAGTTTTGGTCTTTAGAATGTTCACTATTGTATCCCACACAAAAAATCCCTGCCGCCTTTGCTGCTTTCACTCCGTTAGTACTGTCTTCAATTACGATACAATTTTCTTTTGGAGCAATGGATAAAGAAGCCGCATGTTCAAAAATAGCGGGATGTGGTTTGGACTTTGGAAAATCTTCGCCACTTACAATATGCGTAAAAAAATCATGCAATCCAAAACGAGTAAAAACACGGTCAATAGTCACTTTAGAGGCCGAAGACGCCACAATCAATTGAATTCCATTTTGATGTAAATCTTCTATTAAATCACGAACTCCCTCCAATAATTCTAAATCTTCTTTGGTGTCAAAAGCATCATTAAAAATACTTCTTTTTCGCTGAATCAAATCCTCTACCTCATGTTCCAATTGAAAATTTTCCTTTAAAGTTTGAAACGTGTTTCGAGTCGAAAAGCCTGTAAACGAAGTATACATTGCCTCGGTTACTTCGATATTCAATTCTGCAAATTGTTTGTAATACGCATAACGATGAACGGGTTCCGTATCGACAATTACGCCGTCCATATCAAAAATCACAGTTTGTATCATTATTCTTTAGTAATTTCTTTATTCAACAAATAGCGAATCACCGTTTCGGCAGCATACAACCCAAATAATCCCGGCATATAACTATTAGTACCATAAAACGATTTTTTAAAATTCTGTCCATCGGTAATTTTTAAACTAGTTTCGTCTTGAATTTCCGAAGAAAAAACCACTTTGATTCCTTTGTATATTTTTTCAGCTTTTAAACGTCGTTTAATAGTTCGGGCCAAATGACAGTTTTCAGTTTTACTAATATCGGTAACTTTCACTTTAGCGGCTTCCATTTTTCCACCAGCTCCCATGCTACTAATTATTTTCACTCCTTTTCTTTTAGCTGCCATAATTAAATTCAATTTTGGCGTCACACTATCAATGCAATCCAAAACGTAATCAAAGTCGGTTGAAACCAATTCATAAGCGCGCTCTGGCGAAAGGAATTCTTGGATTCGTGTGAGTTGTAATTCAGGATTAATATCCATTAAACGATCGCCTACAATGGTAATTTTAGGTTGACCAACGGTAGAATGTAACGCAGGTAATTGTCGGTTGATATTGGTAATATCCACCACATCGCCATCAACAATAGTTAGGTTACCAACTCCTGCTCTTGCTAAAAATTCAGCTGCAAAAGATCCTACGCCTCCTAATCCAACGACTAACACTTTAGCGTTTTGTAACTTTTCTAATCCTTCTTTTTTGAATAATAATTCGGCTCTTTCTGTCCACTCTGCCATATTTAATTATTTGTTTATGCGGTTATTTGTTTATGTTGTTTTAAAAACTGTTTTAAAATTGGTATTCACTAGTTCTTGTATTTGAGCCACTGAAATTCCTTTGTATTGTGCAGCCAATTCATACACTTCTTGAATCGTTTGCTCATCGGTATCGGTTTCTAAAAAAAATCGGTCATTGGGCATCGCACGAAAAACCGTTTCCAATTGGGGCATTCGCACTAAATACTTCCCAAATGAAACATAACAGCCATTGGCTAGTAATTCCTTGGCTACTTGCTCATTTTTAGAAAACCCATGAATCAAAATTGGAATCGAAATCTTCAATTCTTTTTTAATAGCAATCAATTCCTGAAAAGCCGCTACACAATGAATCACAACTGGTTTTTGGTACTGTTCCGCTAAAAGCAATTGGCGTTTAAAAACGGTTTGCTGTAATTCAAAAGGAACTGCGATTCGCTTGTCTAAGCCACACTCACCCACTGCTAAACAATTGGATTCGTTTAATTTACTTTCAATGATAGCCAAATCAGCTTCGATACGATCTTCCACAATAAACCAAGGATGAATTCCGATAGAGTAAAACGGAATTGCATTGGTAAACTCCTGAGGATATTGATTGACTAATTCCAAAACATCGTCCTGATTCGTATAAAGATGAGTATGCAGATTAAAATAGTTCATTAGTCATGAAATTTTTTAACTCCGGCGCGAACTGCTATTTTCAAATCGTTTTCCAAAGGAACTTTGGGACACGAATACTTGTAACTGTAAGCACAATACGGATTGTAAGCTGTATTAAAATCAATCACTATCGTATCTCCTTTTGGGATTTTCATATCGATGTACCTCCCTCCTATGTAACTTTCATTTCCACAGGTCAAATCAGAAAAAGGTAAAAACAAATAGTCTTTGTACTGCTCCTTTTTAGACAATTCAATATTTCTGTACAAATTAAGCTGAAAAACCTGACTCTCAATGCTAAAATGCGCTTCTCCGTATTTCACATAAACAGGCCTTCTATCCGTAGACGTTTTCATTTCAAAAGGTTGTTCATTTTCCGTGCGGATAAATTTTGCCACCACAAAAAACTTTTCATTGGCAGGATAATACTCTAAAGAATGAAATGTTTTTAAATCTTCAGGCAATAACGGACTTGTCTTGGCATCAGCATATTCTGCATTCAATTCGTTTTGAAATTTTTCTACCGCAGCCAAACTAAATTGTTCTTGGCTAAAGCCAAAACCAAACTGTACCAACAGTACCAATACAAGTAACTTTTTCATCTGAATATCTTTTCAGCAAAAATACTACAATCCAAAAGAAAACAAAGCGATTTCAAAGCAAATGAAATTTATTTCAAAAAATAAATCCTTGACTAAAAGTTGGTACCTTTGCCCTACAAACTACACTATGATTCAATCAGGACTGCAACGTTACATCAATAATTTTAGAGGCTTTCGAAGAGAAGTTTGGATTTTGGCATTGATAACCTTTATCAATCGTGCAGGAACTATGGTGTTGCCTTTTTTATCCAAATACCTTAAAGAAGACTTGCATCTTTCCTATTCACAAGTCGGCTGGATAATGGTGTGTTTTGGTTTTGGTTCGATGCTAGGCTCTTGGTTGGGTGGAAAATTATCAGATAAAATTGGTTTTTACAAAATCATGATTTTCAGTTTGTTTACCAGCGGCGTACTCTTCTTTTTCTTGCAATACGTTACCTCGTTTTGGGCATTGTGTGTGAGTATGTTTAGCATCATGGTTATTGCCGATATGTTTCGTCCTGCTATGTTTGTTTCGTTAAGCACTTATGCCAAACCCGAAAACCGAACCCGCGCCTTAACTTTGGTACGTTTAGCCGTCAATCTTGGTTTTGCCGCAGGTCCCGCTTTAGGAGGACTCATTATTTTGAGTCAAGGCTATCAAGCACTATTTTGGGTCGATGGAAGTACCTGCATCATTGCTATTGTACTATTTGCCGTATTGGTCAAAGAAAAAAAAGTACCTGAAGATTTGATTGCAAAAAAACAAGCCGAATCCGAGCGTGAATCGGTGTTTAAAGACAAAATATTTTGGATTTTCTTATTCGTTTGTTTCATTACTGCGGTCTTATTTTTCCAATTATTTACCACGCTTCCGCTCTATCATAGTGAGCATTTTGGTTTAACCGAATTTCAAAGTGGATTAATTTTATCGTTCAACGGCATACTCATTTTCTTTCTAGAAATGCCCATTGTGAGCTATTGCCAACGCAAAGATAGTAGTAAACTGAGCATCATTCTTTGGGGTTGTATCTTAATGGCGATTAGTTTCTTTGTGTTGTTGTTCAACGCTTGGGCAGGTATCTTAATTATTAGTTTACTTTTTATCACTTTTGGAGAAATGTTCATTTTTCCATTCTCTAATTCTTTTGCTCTAAGTCGTGCTCCTAAAGGCCATGAAGGACGCTATATGGCTTTATTTACCATGAGTTTTAGTTTGGCACACATTACCAGTTCTAAAATGGGATTAGAAATCATTAGTCAATGGAATTACCAAGCCAATTGGTTTGTTATGGGAACTTTAGGTGTACTAGCTGTTTTATGTTGCATTTGGTTGCAACGATTACTTAAACAAACCCAGTAAAACTCTTCAAAAACTAAAATTTTAGTTAAATAACTACAAAAATAGTTGTATAACTAAAATAATAGTTTTATGTTTGGTCTATAAAATTTATAGCCATGCAAAAACTAACCAACAAAGAAGAAGAAATAATGCACATTTTATGGAAGCTGAAAAGAGCTTTTGTAAAAGACATTATGGAAGAAATTGTAGAGGATAAGCCACACTACAATACACTCTCAACAATTGTTCGAAATTTAGAAGAGAAAGGGTATGTAGGTTACAATGCCTACGGAAAAACCCACCAGTACTTCCCTATAGTTCCAATCGAGGAGTATCGAAAAGCATTTATGAATACCGCTATTACGAATTATTTTAATAGTTCGTATAAAAATTTAGTTTCCTATTTTGCTGAAGAAGAGAAAATATCGGCTGAAGAGCTCCGTGAAATTTTAGCTTTAATCGAAAAAAAGGACTAGTATGGAAAACTTCCTACTCTATTTTGCTAAAGTAAATGGGCTCATCATAGCATTCTATTTATTGTATTTAGCATTCCTTCGTAAAGAAACTTTTTACGTTGGCAATCGATGGTATTTATTAACAGGACTGGTAACGTCAATTGTTTTACCCTTAATTACTTTTACTAAAACCGTTTGGGTTGACCCAGAACCAATTTCTAAATACATCGAAGTGGTTCCACTAGACGACGATACAACAATTAGAACTGTTACAGAAGAACCTATGGATTGGTCGCTAATTTTCAGTTCAGCTTATGTGTTGGTTTCCCTAATTATTATACTAAAAGTAGGAATCGAAATTGCTTCTTTTTTTAATAAGATTATCAAATTAAACAAACAGAAAGACACCAATTTCACTTTAATTTTTTCTAACTCGACAGAAAATCCATTTTCTTTCTTTAAATACATAGTCATTAATCCTACTCTTTTTTCTAAAGAGGAATACGCCCATATTATAACGCACGAACGTATTCACGTCAAACAATTCCATTCCATTGATGTACTGTTCTCAAAAGTTTTCTGCGCGTTGTTTTGGATTAATCCAATCATTTGGTTGTACCGAAAAGCGATGTTGCAAAATTTAGAATTCATTGCCGACAATTATTCATTGGAACAAGTTGAAAGCAAATACGAATATCAAAAAACACTTGTAAAGGTAGTCGCTCAACAACAATCATTAAGTATTACGAATCCCTTTTATCAATCATTAATCAAAAAACGAATCGTTATGTTAAACAGAAATCAATCAAAAAAATGGAACTCTTGGAAATACACTTTAATACTTCCGGCATTAGTGGGCTTTGTTCTTTTATTCCAAATCAAAACTATTGCGCAAACCAAAATTGTAGTAAATTCAAAAGTTGTTGGCTATTATACCGAAGTTGAATCCGATAATTTAATCACTTCAAAAACAACAGATGATGAAATTAAAGCAATTCAGAAAAGTTTTACTACAGATGATACTACTCTAAAAATAAATAATATTAAACGTAATAAAGACGGAGAAATCATTGCAATACGTTTAGAGTTAACTTCAAAAAAGAATCCTAAAACAAAAACTGTAAAAGAAGTTAGAGGAAACGAGCCTATAAAAACTATAGAAATTTATAATGAGCAAGATGAATACAATAAGAAAAGTATTGGTTTTAAAGAGCTGTCTAACATAGCCACTGCTTCATTAATAGGAAGTGAAACAGATAGCACAGATACTACAAATTTAAAACAGGATAGAGTACTAGTTAGTAGATTATCAAAAGACGAACCTCAAGATAACGTTTTTATTGTAAATCGCTCCGATTCAAATAATGATGTAAAAATTACCGCTGTTAAAAGTAATTCACCGTCTACAATTAATCCTGAAACAATAATTTACCTTAATGATAAGGAGATTTCTAAAATCGAAATGGATAAAATTAATCCTAAAACAATAAAATCGGTTGATGTAAAAAAAGGTAAATCAAATGGAGAAATTAGAATAGTAACTAGTTCTAATTTTGTAAATGATGACCCTGAAATTCTTCTTGATAATAGAGTAATTTCTAAAGACGAAATGAATAAAATTAATCCTAAAACTATTAAATCGATTAATATAATAAAAGGGAAATCAAATAAAGAAATTAGAATGATTTCAAAGTCAATCAATGAAATGTCAGATAATAATGATTATCCAACACCACCTACTCCACCCACTCCTCCAACGTTTTCTTTAAAGACACCTAAATCATTAATTTTCCCAAAAGCTCCCAGAGCTCCTAAAGGAAATCCTAAAAGTGGTAACGAAAAAGAATGGAAGGAATTCGAAAGAAAAATGGAAGATTTTAATAAAAAAATGGAAGCCATTGAACCTCAAATAAAAGCATTTGACGAGCAAATGGAGAAATTCAACAAACAAATGGAACCCCAAATGAAAGCATTTGAGGAACAAATGGAAATCTTTAATAAAAAAATGGAAGAATACCAATCCAAAATGAATTCAAGACTAAGAAAGTAATCCCTTAACTTCAGTATTAAAAAGGCGTTCAATAATTTTGAACGCCTTTTTAAATTTATTACAATACTGTTATTTTTAACGATAAACACAATTGAAATCAAAGCAAATTGTTTTCTTATCAAAAAGTTAATTACGTTAAATTTTTGCAAAGGTATTTTTGGGTCTAAAAATCAATTAATAGGTTTGCTTCGTTAAAAACAAAAATCAGTCGTATTAATTAAATTGTTTACTATGAATACCAAAAAACAGTATTTTACATTAGCACTTGCTTTTACTTTAATTATTGGTGGCTCTGTTGCTGTATTGGCACAAAATAAGAAAAACCAAGACCGCTTAGAAATCAACAACACTTTAGACGATGTGGTGATGACTTGGAACAAAACCACACCCGAATCAGAAATGAATGACGATGTAAAAGCACTAAAAAAATACGGTGTAACCATCAATTATTCGGATGTGAAACGCAATGCCAAAAACGAAATCACCGGCTTAAAAGTGAGCTACGAAGATGAAAAAGGAAATAAGGGCGAATTAAAACTCAACCAACAATCGCCTATTTCTACAATTAGTTTTTACAAATCTGGAAACGAAATTGGCTTTGGATCGCCTGCCAATTCCAATGGAATGAGTAATTTTTTCTTTAATGGTGTGCCTAATGGAGAAGCATTAAAGCAATTTGGCTTCCATGATGAAGACGGCAATCCTTCAACTGATAATTTCAGATTTAATTTCTCTGACAAAAACGATGCTCCGAAATCATCTAAAAAGTCCAAAATAATCATCAAAAAACCGAATAAAAAAGACTTGATTATTGAAGATGGCGAAGTTATTTCAGGAAAAGACGATTACACTGCTGAAGAAATTGAAAAAATCAAAAAAGATGCTGAAATTGATACCGATAGTTTTGGAACTACAGAAGCAAACCCTTTAGGCGAATTTGATTTACGAAATGAAAAAGGCATTCAAGACTTCAAGAAAAAAATCAAAAAAATGATGCGTTCTGAAGATACGAATGCCGATGAAAAATCAGAATTGGAAAAAGCCAAAGACGAAATGATTAAGGCAAAAGAGGAATTAGAAAAAGCCCGAATCGCTTTAGAGAAGGCCACTCCAAAGCAATCAAAAAAGAAATAAATAACAAAAAGACCATTATATTGATGGTCTTTTTTATTTTTACCAAAAAAAGATAATGTTCAAAATATTAGCCAAAATCAACAAACTACTATTGCCAAGTTTAACCAAACAAGGCCTAGACGTCACCAAAGCAAAGAAATGGCAGATGGCATTGATAGGATACCGCTATTATGTAACCTGTAGAGCCTTAGATAAATAAACCCATCTCGCTGGATTGCTCTTAAAAAAGAAGTTATTTTTTAGTTTTCAATTTGGATATCTACCAATTTTGCCTATATTTGCACCCGAAATAAGGCCTCGTGGCGCAACTGAATAGCGCATCTGATTACGGCTCAGAAGGTTACAGGTTTGAATCCTGTCGAGGTCACGAATAAATACCATTATAAGAAAAAACGCCAAGCTCGCTTGAGCGTTTTTTTGTTTTAAGGGTATTTTCAAAGCGGAGCTTTACTGGATATGTAATCCTGTCGAGTAATTTTCAAATTTTGGTCATTATTTCAAAGAAGTTAACTCACAATAAACAGACTTTAGTAGTGCGGTTATCGATATAATAACTTGTTGATTATAAGTTATGCCTAATTTCGATACACTCCATATTACCAATGTTTTAACACCCCTTTTATAAGAAATAATACACCCACTATAATTAATATTAAACCTGCTGCCCAACCTTTAAGAGTCTGTGATTTTGAAAATAAATCATCGTCTGTTTCTTCAAAAAAACTATTTCCGTTTGATTTATAAAGCCATTTGGAATAAGTAATACCTATAATAAAACTTGCTAACGGTAAAATAATATCTTCTATCATAAATTTTATTCATTATCTATTTTTGTATCAATATATCCGGCTATTCCCCCTGCTCCCGCGCGAAATGTAATTCAACGTAGTTAATCTATTCACGTGGTGCTGTACTAGCATAAAATCATTCGCCAGCTGGGGGGAAATTTAAGTCATCACTAACTTTGATACACTAACCAAACTTATGCCTTATTGATTAACTTTTATTTATAAAAAAATCTATTTTAAATTTGTTTTTTACAGAGTAAACATTACCACATTACCTCACTAATATTGATAAATTACCAATTGTTAGAATAAGAAACACTAGGATCTTTTTCAAATGTAGTGTCAACTTCAACATAAATCCAAACTGTTTTCTTTTTCATGATGCTATTCCATCCATATAAAACATGATTTTTTCTTGGATAAAAATTTCTATCGTCTTTTTTTAATTTTACTGGGCCTTTAAATTTTTTAACATCTAATCTTAAATCATTAACTTGATAATTAAATTCTGCATAAGCATCTGATAAAGCCTTTTCCTTTTTTGACATGCACGAAACAAAAAAGAAAACAACTAAAAACAGAATGTATTTATTTTGAAATTTTTCCATACCCATAAAAATGTATTTTAAATTCTTGATTATGTAAGTTCATAGGAAATCTATCCGCTAGCATTCTACCCCCTGCTAGCGGGAGCATCTTGCTCATGCCTGTAATTAATTCAAACCAAACCTTTTACACAACGTTACCAAACAAATATACTGAAAATTCTTTCTAATTTGTACCCATAAGAAAACACAATGTTTCCAGAGGACTTGTGATTTACCAACAGAAATAAGTAATTTAGCCCCAACAGGAACTAAACTATTGTATGACCAACTATTTCTTTGATATCACTTACCAAGACACCTCTTATGGTGAGGAAGCCATGCATCTCAAAGAATTTGAATCCTGTCAGTTTATCAATTGTGATTTTACCGCTTGTAATTTTATTGGTGTTACTTTTATTGAGTGTACGTTTACCAATTGCAATTTCAATAGTACCAAACTCAATCATACTGCTTTGAGAACGGTACGTTTCAACAACTGTAAAATGCAAGACATTAATTTTGCTATGTGCGACAAATTAATTTTTGAAATTGCCTTTAACCGTTGTAACTTGGATTTTTCTAAATTTTACACCCTAAAACTAAAAGAAACAGTATTCGCACACTGTAGTTTGATTGCGGTTGATTTTATGGCGACCGATTTATCAGAAGTAGTATTTGATCATTGCGATTTGTATCGCGCCGAATTCGACAAAGCCAATGCCTCAAAAGCTAATTTTAAAACCAGCTACAATTATACCATTGACCCTGAGAAAACGAAGATTAAAAAAGCAATTTTCGCTTTAGAAGGCCTTAAAGGATTGTTGGATAAACACAGTATTATTGTGGAGTAATTATATCTTGTATTCCATTTTGTAGTCTTCCATCAGGTAACCGTGGTCTAAAGCAACGTCTTCTTCGCCTACAATTTCAAAACCCATTTTTTGATAAAAAGTAACTGCTGTATTGAATCGATTCACATTCAAAGACACTACTTCAGATTGGTTATCTGTAGCTGCTTTCACTACTGCATCGATCAACAACTTCCCAGCGCCTTTGCCTTGTGATTCGGGTAGTAAATAAATCTTGTGCAATCGAGTGGTGTTTTGTCCCAAATAGTTGTGTTCGTAAGAAGCAAAACCTAACACGACGTCACTTTCTTTCACCAAAATAAATTGATGCCCCTTCTCCTCCATTTGCGCTATCAAGGCTTCATCCGAATAAAACAATTCCAACATGTACTCCAATTGAGCCGCTGGAACAATGTTGCCGTACGTATCTGGCCAAGTTCTATAAGCAATATCCCGAATTGTTGCCGTATCGGATGGTAAACCTTGTTGTATTGTAAGCATTTGAAATTAGACTTGTTAGATTGTTAGACTTGTTAGATTTGGAAATTGTTTTTAACCATATAAGGAATATAAGGAAATATAAGATTTCACTATTGAACAACGAATTTTGAACTTTGAATTTTGATATTGATTTTACTACCCGTGAACGGTTTCGCTTTTGCCATAATTAGTAATAATCGAGGCTTCAAATTCTAGCCATTCTCTCCAGCGTTGTTCTACATCAATACCTTCTCCGTATTTTCGGGCATAGCCAATAAAAGTCGTATAATGTCCTGCTTCACTTTCCATCAAATCACGGTAGAATGTGGCTAATTCTGGGTCTTCAATGTTTTCAGAAAGCACTTTAAAACGCTCGCAACTTCTAGCCTCAATCATCGCCGAAAACAACAAACGTTCTACTAAACCCGAAACTCTACTTCCGTTACTACTTCGCTTCATATACAAATACAACTCATTCACATAATCATCTTTACGCTCACGACCTAATTTTAGTCCGCGTTTGATAATCAAATTGTGTACTTGTTCAAAATGGTCAATTTCTTCTTTGGCTAAAGCCAATAAATCCTGCACTAAATCTTGGTATTCCGAATTGTGTGTAATGATGGTAATCGCATTGGTAGCGGCTTTTTGTTCGCACCAAGCATGATCTGTCAGTATCTCTTCAATATTTTTCTCAACAATATTTACCCATCTTGGGTCGGTAGGCAGTTTTAATCTCAGTATGGACATAAAATTTTTGTTTCAGGTTTAAGATTTCAAGTTCAGTTTAGCAATTAAAAAAATAAGGTTTTGCAATTACTTTCCGTAAAAACAAAACCTTATAATTTGAATTTGAAATTTAAAAAATTAGAAAACGAAAATAGGTCTTTCGCTCATCATTTCGTTTACTTCAGCAGCTACTTCTTCGATTACATCTTCGTCAGTGTGATTCATCAAGACTTTATCAATAAGTGCTACAATAGTTTCCATATCTTCTTCTACTAAACCACGAGTAGTAATTGCAGCCGTTCCTACACGAATTCCAGAAGTTACAAATGGTGATTTATCATCAAATGGAACCATGTTTTTATTTACAGTGATTTCTGCTTTTACTAACGCATTTTCAGCGTCTTTACCAGAAATGTTTTTGTTTCTTAAGTCAATCAACATCATGTGGTTATCAGTACCTCCTGAAATGATTTCGTATCCTCTTTTAGTAAATGCATCTGCCATTGCTTTTGCATTTTTTTGCAATTGCATAGCATACGTAAAGAATTCATCTTTCAAAGCTTCGCCAAAGGCTACTGCTTTTGCAGCAATAATATGCATTAACGGTCCTCCTTGGTTTCCAGGAAAAACAGCCAAGTCCAATAAATTAGACATCATTCTGATTTCTCCTTTTGGAGTAGTTAAACCAAATGGGTTTTCAAAATCTTTACCCATCAAAATCAATCCACCACGTGGTCCACGCAATGTTTTGTGTGTTGTAGTAGTTACAATATGACAGTGAGGCAACGGATCGCTCATCAATCCTTTAGCAATTAAACCTGCTGGGTGCGAAATATCAGCC
Organism: Bacteroidota bacterium; assembly: GCA_041191945.1. GTDB lineage: Bacteria > Bacteroidota > Bacteroidia > Flavobacteriales > Flavobacteriaceae > Flavobacterium. The sequence goes on along the minus strand of JBEENX010000004.1, from coordinate 38,465 downwards.
AATAAAATAGCACCAACGCTATCCGCAATTTGTCTGAAACGAGCAAAATCCATATCACGAGAATAAGCCGAAGCTCCAGCGATAATTAATTTGGGTTGCTCTTTAGTCGCAATTTCTTGAATTTTATCATAATCCAAACGTCCTGTTTCTTTATCAACACCATAAAAAACAGGGTTGTACAAACGTCCAGAAAAATTCACTGGCGAACCGTGAGTCAAGTGACCACCGTGAGCCAAATCAAATCCTAAAATAGTATCACCTGGTTTAATACAAGCGTGGTAAACTGCAGTATTGGCTTGAGAACCTGAGTGTGGTTGTACGTTAGCATATTCAGCGCCAAATAATTCTTTAGCTCTGTCAATCGCAATTTGTTCAACAATATCTACTACTTCACAACCTCCGTAGTATCTTTTTCCAGGGTATCCTTCTGCATATTTGTTAGTCAAAACAGAACCCGCAGCTTCCATTACTTCGTCACTTACAAAGTTTTCTGATGCAATTAATTCTATTCCGTGAATTTGTCTGTCTTGTTCTTCTAAAATAAGGTCAAAAATTTGTTCGTCGCGTTGCATTTGTGTAGTTTTTGTTAATTTGTCGCAAAAATACAAAAAATCGTTGGCTAAATAGTGCGTTACCAATATATTTGGCGTAGTATTTTTTAACAAATTAATTAACAAGAGAAACACATTCTTTTTCAGATGGCACCATTTTTGAAAATAACATATCCCAAAACTATCTAAACCCAAATTTTATGAGAAAAATTACATTTTTACTTAGTCTTTTATTACTACTCTCGAATTGCGCCCTAAAACACACTCAAGGACTGGTACACTCTGGCGATTATGACAATGCCATTTCCATAGCCGTTTCAAGTTTAGCTTCCAATAAAGACAAAAAGAGCAAACAAGAATATGTATCTCTTTTAGAAGAGGCTTTCGCCAAAGCCAAAGAAAGAGATACCAACACGTTAAACGTACTCGAAAAAGAAAATAATCCCGCACAAATAGAATGCGTTTACCAACTTTACGTTGGGTTGAACAACCGACAAGAAAAAATAAAACCCTTGCTTCCACTGCAATTATTCAAAGAAAATCGCACTGCTGTTTTTGCATTTGAAAATTACAACAACAAATTGGTTGCAACTAAAAACGCCCTTTCTAATTATTTGTATACCAATGCCAAAGCCTTACTTAAGAGCACTAATAAAATGGATTTCCGCAAAGCCTTTGACGATTTTACCTATTTAAACCAAATAAATCCCAATTTCAAAGACGTAAACGAATTGCTCAAAGAAGCCAAATTCAAAGGTTCTGATTATGTTTTAGTCAGTACAAAAAACGAAACCAATATGATTATTCCAGTTCGGTTACAAAATGATTTATTGGATTTCAATACCTATGGCTTGAATGACAAATGGACCGTGTATCACAATACGGAACAAGATGGAATTCGCTACGATTTTGGAGTTCGCATTCGCTTTAGAGAAATAATCATTTCGCCAGAGCAAATCAAAGAGAAAGAATTCATCAAAGAACGCCGCATCAAAGACGGACAAAAAAAATTAATTGATGCCAATGGTAAAGAGGTGTTGGACGAAAAAGGAAAAGTCGTTTTTGTTGACAATTTTAAAGATGTTACTGTTAAAGTAAACGAATTTAGACAATTCAAATCCTGTATGATTACTGCTAAAGTAGACTATAGTAACTGGGCAAACAATCAGTTGTTACAAAGCTTTCCGTTAAGTAGTGAATTCATTTTTGAAAATATCTATGCCAACTACAAAGGAGATCGAAGAGCTGCTGACGATAGTTATTTTCCAAATTTTGATAAAAAAACAGTCCCTTTTCCTAGCAATGAACAAATGATCTACGATGCAGGTGAAGATTTAAAAAACAAACTCAAAGGAATTTTGAACCAAAATCCGTTACGAAATTAATTGCTTACAAACTCGTTGAATTAAATTCAACGAGTTTTTTTTATTTACACATCCTAACATTGCAGTAAAAAAATGTTAGAAAACACACAATCGTCCCGATTTTATAAAAAAAGTTGTATTTTTGTCCTCGATGAATAAAATCAGTTTACATATAACTTCTTTATCACGGATAAACATTTTGATTACCTCTCCCGAGGTACGGACACTATCTATATAGTATCCATAATATGTTTTAATCATTTATTCATTTTTCAATTTACCGTTTTGAAATCATTTTCGTTTGACACTGGATGTATATATCCTAAGAATTACATTTTAAATCCTTTAGCACTGAGCTGGAACACTTTCAATAAGTGGTCTATGACTTGGAACGCAATAGGTTCAAAACAAATTGCTATTGTTTCATCTACTATAAAATTCAACTCTTGAAATGAATATTAAAATTGTTGTAACTCAAGAAGAGCATTATAAGTTTGCGGAAGAAATCTGCGATACCATTGAAACCTCTGCTAAATTAAGAGGAACTGGAATTGCCAAGAGAACTCCGGAATACATCCAAAAAAAGATGGAAAACAAAGACGCTATCATTGCGCTAGCTGATGGTAAGTTTGCTGGTTTTTGTTATATCGAAAGTTGGGAACACGGAAAATTTGTAGCGCATTCGGGTTTAATTGTTCACCCAGATTATAGAAATCACGGTTTGGCGAAAAAAATCAAATCAAAAGTATTTGATTATTCGCTTCAAAAATATCCTGATGCCAAGGTTTTTGGAATCACTACTGGTTTAGCAGTAATGAAAATCAATTCGGATTTAGGATACAAACCGGTTCCTTTTTCTGAATTAACTACCGACCCAAGTTTTTGGAAAGGATGTCAAACCTGTACCAACTATGAAATTTTAAAAAGTAAAGACAACAAAATGTGTCTGTGTACTGGAATGTTGTATGACCCAAAGGAAAAACAAAAAATTCCGCCAAAACACCCCTTTAACGTAAAAGTACTTAATAGATTAAAAAAAATCAAAGAAGCCTTATTCTTAAAAAAATAATTATACCATGAAAAAAGTTGTATTAGCCTATAGCGGAGGATTAGACACCTCCTATTGCCTAAAATATTTAAAAAACGAAAAAGGATATGAAGTTCATACCGTATTAATCAATACAGGAGGATTTGATGAAGCGGAACTACAAGCTATCGAAGACAGAGCCTACGAATTAGGAAGTGCTAAACACGCTAACCTTACTATTCTTGACAAATACTATGATAAAGCGATCAAATATTTAATTTACGGAAACGTATTAAAAAACAACACCTACCCGCTTTCTGTAAGTGCTGAACGTGTTTTTCAAGCGATTGAAGCGATTAAATATGCTAAATCGGTTGGTGCAAGCGCTATTGCTCACGGAAGTACTGGTGCTGGAAACGACCAAATTCGTTTTGATTTGATTTTCCAAACCATCGCTCCCGAAATCGAAATCATCACTCCTATTCGTGATTTGAAATTATCACGTCAGGAAGAAGTAGACTATTTAGCTAAAAATGGTGTTCACTATTCTTGGGAAAAAGCACAATATTCCATCAACAAAGGACTTTGGGGAACTAGTGTAGGTGGAAAAGAAACGTTAACGTCTCACGAAGCATTACCAAGCGAGGCTTACCCTTCTCAATTGCAAAAACAAGGCGAAGAAAAAGTAACTTTGGAATTTAATGAAGGACAATTGGTTGCCGTAAATGGCAAAAAAGACACGCCGCCAAATAACATTGTGATTTTAGAAAAATTAGCAAATGCCTACGCTATTGGTAGAGACATTCACGTGGGTGATACCATTATCGGAATCAAAGGTAGAGTTGGTTTTGAAGCAGCGGCGCCATTAATTATCATCAAAGCACACCATTTGCTAGAGAAACACACATTAGGCAAATGGCAACAATATTGGAAAGAGCAATTAGGCAACTGGTACGGAATGTTATTCCACGAAGGACAATTCTTAGATCCCGTAATGCGTAATATTGAAACCTTCTTGGAAGACACTCAAAAAACAGTTAACGGAACTGTAACGGTAACTTTGAAACCGTATCATTTCTCATTGGACGGAATCGAATCTAAAAATGATTTGATGAATACTGGATTTGGACAATATGGCGAAATGAACAATGCGTGGACTTCAGAAGATGCCAAAGGATTCATTAAGATTTTAGGAAACGCACAAAATATATTTTCATCAGTAAATCAACTAAGCCATGATTAAAGTTGGAATAATTGGAGGTTCTGGATATACAGCGGGAGAACTCATCAGAATTTTGATGTTTCATCCCAATGCTACTCTAGATTTTGTGTACAGCACGACCAATGCTGGTAAGCCTTTATCGATTGCTCATCATGATTTGATGGGTGATATTGAAATGAATTTTACAGATCAAGTAAACCCTAACGTTAACGTGGTTTTCTTGTGTTTGGGTCACGGAAAATCAAAAGCATTTTTAGAACAAAACCAATTTTCAAACGACACTAAAATTATCGACTTAGGCAACGATTTTAGATTGACCAAAGACGCTGAATTTGATGGAAAACAATTTGTTTACGGTTTACCTGAATTGAACAAAACAGCTATCCAATCGGCGAATTATATTGCCAACCCAGGTTGTTTTGCCACCGCTATACAATTGGCTTTATTGCCTTTGGCAAAAAACGGATTGCTCAAAGAAGATGTTCATATCAACGCAACAACAGGAAGTACTGGGGCTGGAGTAAGTCCTTCAGAAACCACACACTTCAGTTGGAGAAACAACAATATGTCGCACTACAAAGCGTTTGAACACCAACATTTGGGCGAAATCAACCAAAGTATTCAGCAATTGCAAGCGGGATATCCAAACGAATTGCTATTTGTTCCTAACAGAGGGGATTTCGCTAGAGGTATTTTTGCTACCCTATACACTACCGTAACAGATAGTTTGGAAGAAATCGTAGCAAAATACGAAGCCTATTATGCTGACCAACCCTTTGTAACGGTTACTACTACTAATATCAACATGAAACAAGTAGTTCAAACCAACAAGTGTATTATCAGTTTGATGAAAAAAGGAAACCGGCTTTTAATTACATCCATAATTGACAATTTAACCAAAGGAGCCTCTGGACAAGCGATTCAAAACATGAACTTGTTATTTGGCTTAGAAGAAACCACAGGATTGCATTTAAAGCCTTGTGGATTTTAGCCCCCTATCCCCCAAAGGGGGAAATAAATAAAGAAATAATTATAAAAACTATGAACTTATAAAACAATTTCCCCGTTGCTCAATTCCCCTCCTTTGGAGGGGTCAGGGGAGACTTATTATGAATTTATTTGACGTTTATCCTTTATACAATATCACCCCTGTAAAAGCAGTAGATTGCACTATTACAGACGATAAGGGTGTAGAATATTTAGATTTATACAGTGGTCACGGCGTAATTTCTATTGGTCACGCCCACCCGCACTATGTATCGAAATTAAAAAATCAATTGGATGCTATTGGGTTTTATTCCAATGCAATACAAAACCCATTGCAAGTAGAATTAGCTGAAAAATTAGGAAAATTATCTGGTTATGAGGATTACAGTTTGTTTTTGTGTAGTTCTGGGGCTGAGGCCAATGAAAACGCGCTTAAACTAGCTTCTTTCCATAACAATAAATCACGTGTTATTGCATTTAACAACTCTTTTCACGGAAGAACTTCGGCAGCTGTAGCAGTAACCGATAACAAAAAAATTGTAGCGCCTTTAAACGCGCAACAAGTAGTTACCTTTTTGCCTTTAAACCAAATTGAATTGGTTGAAGCCGAATTGAAAAAAGGCGATGTTTGTTGTGTAATTATTGAAGGAATTCAAGGTGTGGGCGGATTGGACGAAGGAACTACCGAATTTTTCCAAAACTTAGAAAAAGTCTGCGCTCAACATGAGGTTGTTCTCATTTTAGACGAAGTACAGTCAGGTTATGGAAGAACAGGAAAATTCTTTGCACACCAGCACCACAACATCAAAGCTGACATTATTTGTTTGGCAAAAGGAATGGGGAACGGATTTCCAATTGGCGGAATTTTAATTTCGCCAAAATTCAAAGCGAGTTACGGTTTATTAGGTACTACTTTTGGCGGAAGCCATTTAGCCTGTGCAGCAGGAATTGCGGTTTTGGATGTCATTAAAGACCAAAAATTAATGGACAATGTCAACGAAGTATATGCTTATTTCTTAAAAGCGATTCAACAAATTCCTGAAGTAAAAAAGATAAAAGGAAAAGGATTGATGCTTGGCGTTGAATTTGATTTTGAAATCAATGAACTGCGTAAAAAAATGATTATTGACAAGCATATTTTTACTGGAAATGCCAATAACAAAAATCTATTACGAATTCTTCCTCCTCTGATAATCAAAAAGAAAGACATAGATACTTTTATCATTGCTTTAAGAGAAAGTTTAGACGAAATTCAATCTTAATTTCATGAGTACACTACTTTCAATAGCAAAAAGAAATGCAGTTTTAAGCCGAATGGCAACGCTTCTTGAAGAAGAAAGAGCCAATCTTAAAGCTATCAACAAGCAAGACTTGGATAATTATTCTGGAGCTGATTTAGCTATGGAAAAACGTCTATTAGTTGACGATGCTAAAATTGACGGAATGATTTTGTCAATGCAGCAATTGGCAAGCCAAGACGATCCTATTGGAGTAGAACGCTTTCATTTTGTTCATGAAAAAGGAATGAAAATCACTAATAAAACAGCTGCTTTTGGCACGGTAATGATTATTTACGAATCACGTCCCGATGTTACTGTTGAAGCAGGTGGTATTGCTTTTAAATCCGGAAATAAAATCCTTTTGAAAGGCGGTAAAGAATCTTTGCTTTCCAATTTAAAAATTGTTGCACTTTGGCACCAGGCCTTGAGAGAAAATGAAGTTTCGGAAAATTGGGTAGAATACCTCAATTACAATCGAACCGAAATCCAAGCTTTTTTAGAAAAACCAACACAGCGTGTGGACTTAATAGTTCCTCGTGGTGGCGAACAATTAATTGCTTTTGTAAAACAACATGCTACCTGTCCTGTCATTGTGAGTGGTCGCGGAAACAATTTTGTTTACATCAATCAAGAAGCTGATTTAGAAAAAGCAACCGCTATTATCATCAATGGTAAAACCTCGAATATTTCAGTTTGCAATGCTTTAGATAAAGTTTTAATCAACACAAATTTAAGTAATTGGGATTTTTTTACTAAACAAATAGTTGAATTATTACAACAGTATAACGTAACTGTTTTGGGTGACCAAAAAGTAGCGGCTGTAACAGGCGTGACTCCAATTGAATCCGATTTGATTTGGTACGAAGAGTTTTTGGATTACAAAATTGTAATTGGAACGGTAAATTCTGACCAAGAAGCTATTGAAAAAATTAATCAGTATTGCGGAGGACATTCGGCTTCCATTATAACAGAAAATGAGGCTACAGCACAAGAATTTATGAACAATGTAGATTCGGCAGCAGTATATCACAACGCCTCTACTCGATTTACAGATGGAGGGCAATTTGGATTAGGAGGCGAATTAGCCATTAGCACAGATAAATTACACCAACGCGGCCCTATCGGCTTACAGCACTTGGTAACTAATAAATGGTATATTTACGGAGATGGACAAATCAGGTAAAAAAAGAATTTTATTAAAAATAGGAAGCAACACACTCACCAAAGAAACCAATCATATTTCGAGAGGGAAGATTGAAGATATTGGGATGCAAATTGCAGCACTGAAAGACGATTACGAGTTTGTAATTGTAAGTTCAGGAGCTATTGCTGCGGCAAAACAATTTGTTAAACTGGAAGCTCCAGATAACGAAATTTTTGTAAAGCAAGCCTTAGCTTCTATTGGTCAACCCCATTTAATGCGGATATTCCATGAGAATTTTAGCGATTTAGGCTTGCATACGTCGCAATGTTTGCTTTCGTATGCTGATTTTGAAAAAACCGAAACCAAAGTAAACATTGTGAACACAATTGATGTTTTGGTAAAAAATAATTATATTCCAATTATTAACGAGAATGATACCGTATCAACTGATGAGATTAAATTTGGGGATAACGATAAATTAGCGGCTTTAACAGCTGTTTTATTGGATGTTGATATTTTGATTATCGCAACCAATACCAACGGAATTTACACTAAAGCCTCTATTCACGATACGCATCCTGAAACGATTCGTTTAGTGACGGATTTACAAACTTTAGAAAAAGAAATTGGCGAAGCCAAATCCTCCCACGGAACGGGCGGAATGCAGTCCAAAATTGATTCGGCAGCCATAGCCAAAGCCGCCAATATCGAAACTTGGATTGTCAACGGACTAGAAGATAATTTCATTTTAAAAGCCTTAGAAAACGAGATTCCTTTTACGAAGATTATTTGATTGGAACACGGATAACACCGATTCACTTCGTGAAAACACAGATTGAAACAGATTTTTGAAAATTATTTTTATGGAATTATTACATCAAGAATTAACAGACGGCATAATTAAAACATTTTATGAAGTTTATAATGAATTAGGATATGGTTTTCTAGAAAAAGTATATCAAAACTCTTTATTTTTAGAATTAAAAAACAAAGGGTATAAAGTTGAAGCTCAAAAGAAAATTAGTGTTTATTACAAAGGAGTTGAAGTTGGTGAATATTATGCTGATATAGTAGTGGAAGATTTAGTAATATTAGAATTAAAAGCTGCTGATTGTATTGTGAAAGATTTTGAAAATCAAATTTTAAATTATTTAAGAAGTACAGATTGTGAAGTTGGTTTACTTTTAAACTTTGGTAAAAAACCTGAATTTAAAAGAAAAATTTTTGAAAATTATAGAAAATAAAAAAAGTAATCAATTGAATATAAAATAATAAATCCGCTATTATCTGCGTCTTCGCAAAGCGAATCCGTTGAATCAGCGTCCAAAAAAAATAAAGTAATGAATTACATCAACATACAAGAAATAGATTCGCTTCAAGAATGGGTAAAAGAAGCGATTGCAATCAAAAAAAATCCATTGCAAAATAAAGCCTTAGGCGAGAATAAAACCTTAGGAATGTTATTCTTTAATCCTAGTTTAAGAACACGTTTGAGTACGCAAAAAGCGGCGTTGAACTTAGGAATGAATGTGATGGTGATGAACTTTACCAATGAAGGTTGGACACTCGAATTTGAAGATGGAGCGGTGATGAATCAAGGTGCCTCTGAACACATCAAAGAAGCAGCTCAAGTGGTATCACAGTATTGCGACATCATTGCTATTAGAGCTTTTGCAGGATTGACTGACAAAGAAAAAGACAATGCTGAAACCGTATTGTCTGGATTTTTGAAATATGCTACGGTGCCAATCGTGAATATGGAAAGTGCTACGGGACACCCCTTACAATCTTTGGCAGATGCCATCACAATGGAAGAACACAAAACAGCACACCGTCCGAAAGTAGTTTTATCTTGGGCGCCACATCCAAAGGCTTTACCTCAGGCTGTTGCTAATTCATTTGTGCAAATGATGCAATTGCAAGACGCTGATTTTGTAATTACGCACCCAGAAGGTTATGAGCTGAATCCTGAGATTACAAAAGATTCAAAAATCGAATACGACCAAAACAAAGCATTTGAAAATGCCGATTTCATTTACACTAAAAACTGGAGTAATTACAAGGAATACGGAAAAGTAACTAATTTAGATCCAAATTGGACTGTTACTGCTGAAAAAATGAAGTTGACTAACAATGCCAAATTCATGCACTGTTTGCCTGTAAGACGTAATGTCATCGTGGCAGACGAAGTGATTGATAGCGAAAATTCAGTTGTAATTGAACAAGCCAATAACCGAACGTATGCAGCGCAATTGGTTTTGCAAAAAATTCTAAAAGATGGAAAATAAGCAATCCGTATCCATTATAAAAATCGGAGGGAATATCATTGATAACCCTATCGAATTAACTTCGTTCTTAGCTGATTTTGCTGCTTTAGAAGGTAATACCATTCTAGTACATGGAGGCGGGAAATCAGCTACTAAATTAGCACAAAGCATGGGATTGGTTCCTCAAATGATTGACGGACGTAGAATTACCGACGCCCCAATGCTCAAAGTAGTAGTGGGTGTTTATGCTGGCCAAATCAATAAAGAAGTAGTTGCACAATTACAAGCCAATGGCGCTAACGCTATGGGATTTTCTGGAGCTGATGGCAATTTAATTTTATCTGACAAACGAAACCATCCAACAATCGACTATGGTTTTGTAGGCGATGTAAAACAAGTCAATACTACTTTGTTAGCCCGTTTACTTGAAACAGGAATAACCCCTGTTTTTTGTGCCATTACACACGACGGAAAAGGCCAATTATTAAACACTAATGCTGATACTATTGCGAGCGAATTAGCTATTGCTCTATCTTCTGTTTATGAGGTTACACTCACCTATTGTTTTGAAAAACCAGGTGTTTTATTTGATGCAGAAGATGACACTTCAGTTATTGAAGAGATTAATCCGGATTTGTATGCCAAATTAAAAGCAGAACAAGCCATTCATTCCGGAATGATTCCTAAATTAGACAACTGTTTCAACAGTTTATCTAAAGGGGTAAAACAAATTAGAATTGGACACCACCGAATGTTGCAAAACAAAACGGCTACTTATACGACAATAACTTTATGAAGACTATAGAAATCCTTACACAAGAAGCTATTGCCTTATTAAAAGCGCTAATTGAAACTCCTTCTTTTTCTAGTGAAGAAGATCAAACGGCACTATTAATAGAGAATTGGTTTACCCAAAATGGGATTCCTTTTCAAAGAGAGAACAACAATATTTGGGCTTTCAACCAACATTTTGACAAAAGTAAACCCACGCTTTTATTGAATTCACATCATGATACTGTAAAACCCAACCAAGGCTACACTAATGATCCTTTTGAAGCCATTGTGAAAGACGGTAAATTATTTGGATTAGGAAGTAATGATGCCGGAGGTTGCTTGGTTTCGCTTCTAGCGACTTTTGTTCATTTTTATTCGCAAGAAAATTTACCATACAACATAGTTATTGTTGCTTCTGCAGAAGAAGAAAGTAGCGGAAAGAATGGCTTGAATAGTGTATTGAAACACTTACCTGAATTGGATTGTGCTATTGTGGGTGAGCCTACTTTAATGCAATTGGCTATAGCCGAAAAGGGTTTGTTAGTATTGGATGTTGTTGTCAAAGGAACTGCTAGCCATGCTGCACACCAAAATGAAGACAATCCTATTTACAATGCGATGCCAGTGATTGATTGGTTCAAAACCTATCAATTTGAAAAAATATCAGAAGTTTTAGGACCTGTTAAAATGACTGTAACTCAAGTAAGTGCCGGAAAACAACATAATGTAGTGCCTGCCGAATGTCATTTAGTTGTGGATATTCGAGTGAATGACTGTTACAGTAATACTGAGATTCTAGCCACCGTAAAAAGTCATGTAAATGCTGAAATTAATCCCCGTTCCATGCATTTGAACGCTTCATCAATTCCGTTACACCACGGTTTAGTACAAGCCGGAATTGCACTTGGAAGAAGTACTTATGGTTCGCCAACTTTATCAGACCAATCGGTGTTGAGTTGCCAATCCTTAAAATTAGGCCCTGGAGAAACGCTTCGCTCCCACTCAGCTGACGAATTTATATTTATTAACGAAATAGAAGAAGGAATTCAATTGTATATTAAAATACTAACGGATTTTTTCAAGCAATAAAATTAGAATTATGAAACTTTGGGAAAAAGGAATCGCCACAGATAAACAAATAGAGCACTTCACTGTTGGAAACGACAGAGAATTGGATTTAGTTTTGGCTAAATATGATGCATTGGGTTCTATTGCTCATGCTAAAATGTTAGGTCAAATTGGTTTGTTAACCGATTCAGAAACCACTTCATTGGTTCTTGCTTTGGAAGACATTATCAAAGATGTCGAAGCAGGCAATTTTGAAATCGAAAACAGTTTTGAAGACGTGCACTCCAAAATTGAATACTTACTTACGGTTAAATTAGGCGATGCTGGAAAAAAAATCCATACGGCACGTTCTCGTAACGACCAAGTTTTAGTCGATGTCCATTTGTATTTAAAAGATGTTGTCAAAGAACTCAAAGAACAAGTAAAAGTTCTTTTTGATTTATTGATGGAATCAGCTGACAAACACCAAAATGTGTTGTTGCCTGGTTATACGCATTTACAAATTGCCATGCCTTCTTCTTTTGGAATGTGGTTCTCGGCCTATGCAGAAAGCTTGATTGACGATATTACAATGTTGAATGCTGCACTAAAAGTGGTAGACCAAAACCCACTAGGTTCTGCAGCAGGTTACGGTAGCTCTTTCCCTATAAATAGAACGTTTACCACAAAAGAATTGCAATTTGAAACCTTAAAATTCAATGCTGTAGCTGCCCAAATGAGTCGTGGGAAAGCCGAAAAAACAGTCGCGTTTGCTATGAGTAGCGTGGCGGTAACTTTGGCAAAATTTTCAATGGATGTGTGTTTGTATATGAGTCAAAATTTTGACTTCATCAGCTTGCCATCTCATCTTACAACAGGTTCAAGCATTATGCCTCACAAGAAAAACCCTGATGTATTTGAATTGATTCGTGGAAAATGCAACAAAATTCAAGCTTTGCCTTATGAAATTACATTGATTACCAATAATTTACCAAGTGGCTACCATAGAGACTTACAATTATTGAAAGAAGGTTTATTTCCAGCGATTCAAAATTTAAAAGCCTGCTTGGATATTGCTATTTTCTCTATCAAAGACATTACGGTGAAAGAACATATTTTAGACGATAAAAAATACGACTATCTTTTTACGGTTGATTCCTTAAATGAAATGGTCGTTGCTGGAATTCCGTTTAGAGATGCCTACAAAGCAGTTGCTGAACAATTAGAAAATGGCACATTCCAATCGCCTAAAGCTACCAAACACACTCATGAAGGAAGTATCAATAACTTGTGTCTGGATGCTATAAAAGACAAGATGAAACGTGCTTATTAACAAAACTAAGTTATAATAAAAAAGGGAGCAATAATGCTCCCTTTTTTGATAGCTCTAAATAAGTCCTATTATCTTAAACTAAAACTAGTTTTAGAAACTAACTCGTCTTTATCATAAACATTTACAAAATAAGTTCCTTTTGCAAAATTTTTACCTGCTAAATCTTCTGATACATCAACAGTCTTATTATCATATTTTACACTAGTTGTAAAACTATAAGTCAATGACTTTGGACCAAAATTTTCTGTTTTCTTGTCACCTACTACATTATTTTCGCTATCTATAACTTGAACGTAATAAGTTCTCAATCCTGATTTAGCAATTTTATTTTCAGCAATTGTAAAACTAACTTTCAAAATATCAGCTCTATTGGCTTTTTCTGTTTCAATTTGTCTTCCTGAACTTCTTACTTTATAAGCCGCTCCTTTAGTATTCAAAACTGTAAGAATAGATCCTTTCTCTACTGTTTTTGATAAATCTGTATTTTGAGCTGTTAAAACCTCATTAGCTTTTTTTGACTCTACTAAAACAACTCTTGTGCTATCACGCTGTGTAGTTAAAACAACATTTTGTTTTTTCAAATTGTCGTTCTCAGCTAGTAATACTTTCATGTTACTTTGCAAAGATGTTAATTGAGTTTTGAATTTAGAAACATCTCCTTTGGATTGTTTCAATTCTTCCATCAATGCAACCACCTTATCTCTTTCTTTGATTAACTCTTCAGACATTGTTGTATTCTCAGCAATAGCAGCATCATAAGTTGCTTTCAACTCCTGCAAATCTTTCATTACTGATTCTTTCTCCGTTAATGTTGTCTTCAATTCTGTACGAACAATTTCGGCATCAGTTGACATTTTAAAAATGTATCCTAAACTTCCTAAAAGCAATAATAGTAATACAACTACGACAGCTTTCAAATTTGAATTGCTTTTTTGATTTTCCATCTTAATTTTTATGTTTATAGTTTAATAGTTTTTACAAAAGTAACAATATATTGAGATGACACAAGGTATTTTAAGACATTTATAGTATTTTTGATTTAAAAAAATCGAAATGGATAAACTAATTCCTTTTACAATAACCGAACTTGGTAAAATTACAAATCACAGGAATGGAGAAATCAAATTTGGCGAGAAAATGATTACTGTACCTAAAGGAATTGATCCATTACAATTCTTAGCTACTTGTGACGCTCAATTCGTGATTTTTGGAATACCTGAAGACATTGGAATCAGGGCTAATTATGGTAGGCCTGGAGCAGCATCTGCTTGGAATAGTGCCATAAAAAGTATTGCCAACATTCAACACAATCGATTTTGTAAAGGAAATCAAATTGTCGTTCTAGGTCAACTCAATGTTGCTAGTGAAATGGAAGAAGTAAAACATTTAGATTTCAACGATATTGATGACCGATCTAAATTAAGTCAATTAGTAGAACAAATAGATAAAGAAGTTTCTCATATAATTTTTAATATTATAAAATTAGGGAAAACACCAATTATCATTGGTGGAGGGCACAACAATGCCTATGGCAACATTAAAGGAACTGCTTTAGCCAAGGGAAAACCTATCAATGCAATTAATTTTGATGCCCATTCTGATTTTAGAATTTTAGAAGGTCGCCACAGTGGTAATGCTTTCTCTTATGCTTACGAAGAAGGTTTCTTGAAAAAATATTTTATTTTTGGATTGCATGAAAATTATACTTCAAAAAGTGTTTTAGATACATTAAAAAAAATTGAAGATCGTGTTCGATATGTCACTTATGATAGTATTAATATTAGAAAAGAGAAAGAATTTGAGCACGAAATGGTAAAGGCTTTAGATTTTATCAATCAAGAAGCCTTTGGACTAGAAATCGATCTAGGAGCTGTCCCAAATATTGCCAGTAGTACCATGACGCTTACTGGCTTTTCTGTAGAAGAATTAAGACGTTTTGTTTCTTTTTTTGGAAAATTTCAAAACGCAACCTATTTACACCTCTGCGAAGGAGCTCCTGATTTAGGAGAAGAAAAAAACGACCACTTAGTTGGTAAGATTATTGGCCATCTAATTACTGATTTTATAAAATCTAATACCGAAAAAACGAATCTTCATCCACAAGGATTACAAAATTAATACATCAAAAATAATAACACTATCTTTGTCCAATATTGTTGTACTCATTGCAACAAGTTTAAACAAAAAATATGTTATTCGAAGATTTATCACTTTCAAAAAGTATTCAAAAAGCCGTTTATGAAGAAGGCTATACTCAACCCACTCCGATTCAAGAACAAGCAATTCCATATATTTTAGAAGGCAAAGACGTAATTGGTTGTGCACAAACTGGGACAGGAAAAACAGCTGCATTTGCGATCCCCATCATTCACCAACTGCATAGAATTGTAGGTTCTTCAAAAAAAAGCAAACAAATTAGAGCCTTAATTGTTACTCCTACCAGAGAGTTAGCAATACAAATTGGTCAAAATTTTGATACTTATGCCAAATATACGAATCTAACTCAAACCACTATTTTTGGTGGTGTATCTCAAATTCCACAAGTTGATGTACTAAAAAAAGGAATTGATGTAGTAATAAGTACTCCTGGCCGTTTACTCGATTTACATAAACAGGGATTTATTGATTTTGATAATTTACATACTTTAGTCCTTGACGAGGCCGATCAGATGCTTGACATGGGATTCATCAATGATGTAAAGAAAATTGTAAAATTAACCCCAAACAATAGACAAACATTATTGTTTTCAGCCACTATGCCGCTAGCTATTAGAGAATTAGCCGAACTATTTTTAAAAAATCCTGCCAGAGTAGAAGTAGCACCTATTTCTTCTACTGCAGAGAAAGTGAAACAACAAATTTACTTTGTTGAAAAAAGTGAAAAAAGAAATTTACTGTATCACTTAATCCGAAATGAAAAACTATCTGATGTATTAGTTTTTACAAGAACTAAACACGGAGCAGACAATGTTGTAAAATCATTACGAAAAAAAAATATTGCTGCTGAAGCTATTCATGGAGATAAATCTCAAAGTGCGAGACAACGTGTATTAGAATCTTTTAAAAATAAAGAGGTTAATATTCTTGTTGCTACAGACATTGCTGCTCGTGGAATAGATATTGATCAACTCCCCTTTGTAATTAATTTCGATTTACCAAATATTCCAGAAACATACGTTCATCGAATTGGTAGAACAGGTCGAGCGGGACATGAAGGAATTGCGCTTTCTTTTTGCAGCAAAGATGAACATCCCTATTGGAAAGATATTCAAAGATTAATTAGAGTTGATGTAAAAACTATCACTGAACATCCTTATCCTTGGCATACCGACCGACCTGATGGAAGTCTAGAAAAAACAAACCCATCTACTAATCGTAGTGGAAAAAATCAAAAATCAAGAAAATCTAACGCTTCTAAAAAAAATAAAAAACGCTGGTATTAATTTATCAGCGTTTTTTTTGTGATACCTTTTGTCGGTAATAATTTAATTTACAACGTTTTATGTGTTAAATTAAATCTCGTTAACTAGTATCTTATTTAAGTTTGCTACTCTTAATCACAAACATTTAAATTGTAATAGTATGGAAACTTTAGTAAAACGAAACAGCTTATTGCCGTTACTCCCAACAAGTAATTTTATCGATGATTTATTTTCAAGAGACATCTTCGATTGGACAGACAGAAACTTCTCCTCAATTGGTAGTAATTTACCTTCTGTAAATTTAAAAGAAACAGATACTAAATTACAAGTAGAATTAGCGGCGCCAGGTATGAAAAAGGAGGATTTTAAAGTAGAAATTGATAATAACACGCTACTTATTTCATCTGAGAAAGAAGAAGAAAAAGAAGAATCTAGAAAAAAAGACAATTACCTCCGAAAAGAATTTAATTATCAATCTTTTTTCAGATCATTTACTTTACCTGAATATATTGACGAGAATAAAATTCAAGCCAATTACAAAGACGGTATTCTTCATGTAGAAATTGCCAAAAAAGAAGGTAGTAAAAAGAAAAGTAGTAAAACAATTGCTATTGAGTAAAAAATTGTAAGTAAGAATATACTAAGTTCTTACTTGCAAAGAATCGTTGCGTCTTTTGCCTAAAGACGTAACGATTCGATTTATTTATAATTTAAAAGACTGACTGCCATGAACACTGCAAAATACATTCTAAAAAAAACTAAACTAATGAATCCAAGATACAAACAAACGACTCGCAAAAAACAGTATAGTAAACCCTCAAATACGAACATGTCTAACACCCATTTAGATGATACCTATTTTTTGTTAGCACAAATGTATGCTCAAGAAAACGACCCTCTTTTTATATAATTTAAAACACAAAAAAACAGAAGCTTTTGGACTTCTGTTTTCAATTCTATATTCAGTTTTAGAGTTGAATTATTGTTTTGCTTCTATATCATCTTCCCATTGACCAACTACGGAAGTAGCTAAGGCATTTCCTAAAACATTGGTCGCTGTACGGAACATATCACAAAAATGGTCAATTGGCAAAATTAAAGCAATACCTTCAACAGGAATTTTAAACATTCCGCAAGTAGCAGCTACAACAACCAAACTAGCTCTTGGCACACCTGCAATCCCTTTACTTGTTAACATTAAAACTAAAAGCATTGTCATTTGTGTTCCTAAATCGAGATGCACACCATAAGCTTGAGCAATAAATATACTAGCAAAAGTCATGTACATCATACTTCCGTCCAGATTAAAGGAATAGCCTAAAGGTAGCATAAACGAAACTATTTTATCTTTTACACCAAAGCGTTCTAATTCTTCTGTCAATTTAGGGAAAACCGCTTCGCTACTTGTAGTTCCAAATGCTACAATCAAAGGACTCATTATTCTTTTTAATAAAATGGACATTCTTGATTTTAAGAAAACATATCCAATCAAAATTAATACGATCCAAAGAGAAGAAATACCAATCAAGAACGAACCAAAATATTTAAAATAAGTCATTGCTAATTCTTGAAAATCTCGCACTGCAAAAACTCCTGCTATAGCTCCAAAAACACCTATAGGTGCAAACTTCATCACATAATTGACCATTTTCAAAACGATATGAGAAGTCTTGTCTAAAGCATTTATTACTGGTTTAGCATTATCTCCAAGAGCTGCCGCGGCTAAACCAAAGAAAATCGAAAAGATTACTATTTGCAAAATTTCGTTGGTAGCCATAGCCTCAAAGACACTTTTAGGCACAATATGCTCAATAAAGTTTTCGAAAGATAAGGTCTGCGTTTTAGCCGTAACCTCTGAAGCTGCTGCTACATCAATATTAGAAAGATTTAAACCAACACCTGGTTCTAAAACATTAACAAAAAACATTCCGAGTAATAACGAAATAAAAGAAGCGGTAAAGAACCAAGCTAGTGCTTTACCTCCAATTCTACCAACAGCCTTAATATCACCTAGTTTAGCGATACCCACAACCAATGTTGTAAATACCAAGGGAGAAATAATCATTTGTACTAGACGGATAAAAACTGTAGCTAGCATTTTAATCTTAGAACTAAATGATTGCGCTATCTCATCAGTACAATTAGTATGAATAACAATTCCTAAAATAGCTCCTACAATCATTGCAAGCAGGATTTGCCCTGTCAAGCCCGAAAGGAAAGACGATTTTTGTGTCTCTTGTTTCATTATTTATTGGTTTTTGGTTAGCCCTGATGGAAGCGGCATCCTGTGACGGCGGGGTTCGCCGGCAGAGATACAGCGTACAGCAGGAAATAGCTCTTAATTACTATTTTGAATACGTTTTATTTAACAAATAAAAATCAGCTAAAACAATAGCTGCCATAGCCTCAACAATAGGTACTGCACGAGG
This sequence comes from Bacteroidota bacterium, assembly GCA_041191945.1. Classification (GTDB taxonomy): domain Bacteria; phylum Bacteroidota; class Bacteroidia; order Flavobacteriales; family Flavobacteriaceae; genus Flavobacterium. The sequence continues at coordinate 19,618 of JBEENX010000004.1, read as the reverse complement.
TACTACACAAGGATCATGACGACCTTTACCCGTCATTTCAACAATATTCCCTTTATTATCTAAAGCATCTTGTTTTTGCATAATCGTAGCAACTGGTTTGAAAGCTACTCGGAAATAAATATCCATTCCGTTACTGATTCCGCCTTGAATTCCTCCTGAAAGATTGGTTTTGGTAGTTCCATCTGCTAAATACAAATCATTGTGATCACTCCCTTTCATTTCGGCACCACAAAAACCACTTCCAAATTCAAATCCTTTTACTGCATTGATAGAAAGCATGGCTTTACCTAATTCGGCATGCAATTTGTCAAAAACAGGTTCGCCCAATCCAACTGGAACATTCTGAATAACACAAGTTACTACACCTCCAACAGTGTCTCCTTGTTTGCGAATTTCACGAATGTATTCTTCCATTACGGCTGCTGATTCCTCATCAGGACAACGTACGGGATTGCTTTCTATTTTTGAAAAATCTAACTCTTGGTACTTTTTATCTAAATGAATGTGTCCCACAGAAGAAACATAAGCATTTATTTTAATCTCAGGCAACATCTGTTTGGCAACAGCACCTGCTACTACTCTACTTGCAGTTTCACGTGCCGAGCTTCTGCCTCCTCCACGATAATCACGAAAACCGTATTTTTGATCATACACATAATCGGCATGACTCGGTCTGTAATTATCTTTTATATGGGAATAATCGTCTGACTTTTGGTTGGTATTTGGAATGATAAAACCAATTGGCGTACCCGTTGTCTTTCCTTCAAAAATTCCAGAAAGAAATTGAACATCATCTGGTTCTTTTCGTTGTGTAACGATAGCCGATTGACCTGGCTTTCTTCTTGCCATTTCTAATTGGATTGCCTCTAAATCGATTGTAATACCTGGAGGACATCCATCAATAATTCCGCCTAAAGCTTCTCCATGTGATTCTCCAAAAGTAGTGATTCTAAAAAGTGTTCCGTAGCTATTTCCTGCCATTATAATTAGTTTTGAACAAAAGTACCATTTTAGTTTAAAGTTTAAAAATTTAAGGTTCAAAGTTTTTCAATTCGTAACTAATTAATTTCCTTTTTAATAACTACTAAACAGTGATTTTAAATACAAAAACAACACAATTTATTTCTTTTTGGTGCGTTTTTTGATTAAACTAGTTAAAATAAATTACTATGAAAAAAATAATTGTATCAGCAGTAATGCTAATGGGATTAGGATTTACTGCACAGGCTCAAGAGATTTCAAAAAATGCATTAGGATTACGTTTGGGAGACAACAATGGTTTTGGTGCTGAAATTTCATATCAAAAAGGTTTATCAGACAACAATCGATTAGAAGCTGATTTAGGCTGGAGAAACAATCGTGATGTGAGTGCTTTTAAATTGACAGGGATTTATCAATGGGTTTGGGAAATTGACAACAATTTCAATTGGTATGCTGGTGCTGGTGCTGGCTTAGGAAGTTGGAGTACTACCGGTAGCAATGGTAGTTTTGCTTATGTCGCTGGAGATGTTGGAATTGAGTACAATTTCAAAGAGACTCCTATTTTACTTTCATTAGATTACAGACCTGAATTTGGTGGACATGGTTATTTTGACAACAATTATGGTGCTGATATTGCTTTAGGAATTAGATATAAATTCTAATTCATGCACAATCATACTTGACTTTTCTTTCCATAAAAATACCCCAAAAGAGTGTACACTTTTGGGGCATTCTAAAATTGATCCTTCTTTTATTTTTAAAAACGGATCTTATTTTTTAATTACTAATCGGAAACCTTCTCCATGGATATTTAAAATTTCAACATTCTCATCCGCTTTCAAATACTTTCTTAGTTTAGCGATATACACATCCATACTTCGAGAAGTAAAATAGTTATCATCTCTCCAAATTTTTGTCAAAGCCAATTCTCTTGGCATTAAATCATTTTCGTGAAGAATTAACATTTTTAACAATTCATTCTCTTTTGGAGACAATTTAATTGGTTCTTCATTTTGATAGGTTAAAAATCTCAATTTAGAATTTAAGTGAAATTTACCCACATTAAATTCAAACTGTACTTGCTCGGTTTTAACATCCGATGACTTTCTCTGGATTATAGCTTTGATTTTCATCAGCAACACTTCTGAATCAAAAGGTTTATTCAAATAATCATCTGCACCCGCTTTATAGCCTTTTAACACGTCTTCTTTCATCGATTTTGCGGTTAAAAAGATAATTGGAACTTCCGAATTTTTCTCTCTTATTTCTTTGGCCAAAGTATACCCATCTTTGTATGGCATCATGACATCCAAAATACACAAATCATAATTATCTTTTTTGAATTTCTCAAAACCCTCCATTCCATTTTTGGCTAATGTCACATCAAAATCATTTAATAATAAATAATCTTTTAAGATTGCCCCAAAATTTAGATCGTCTTCTACTAAAAGTATTCTTTTATTGCTATTTTCCATAATCTTAATTTATTAGTGGTAATTTTATTATGAAGGTACTTCCTTTCCCTTTTTCACTTTCTACATATACTTGACCATTATGGTCTTCAACTATTCTTTTTACATAAGCTAATCCTAAACCGTGACCTTTCACATTATGGATGTCTCCTGTATGTTCTCTGTAAAACTTCTCAAAAATTCTTTTTTGAGCTACTTTACTCATTCCTAAACCTTTATCTTGAATCTTAATCAAAACCATATCTTTGATGTTCTCTGTATAAATATCAATTTCAGGTGCGTCTGGAGAGTATTTAATTGCATTTTCTAACATATTCACAATAACATTAGTAAAATGATTATCATTAATCAATACCGTTGTTCTGGTGGCCTCAAAATGAGTTGTAATACAACCTCCTCTATCTTCCAAAATCAAATTAACATGTTCAATTGCATCATTAATAATATCTTCTACATGATTGGATTCTTTATCAATTTCTAATTCTTTTTTCTCTAATTTAGAAATTCTCAGCACGTTTTCTACCTGAGCATGCATACGCTTATTCTCATCTCTAATCATTTGAAGATAACGCAACACTTTCTCTTTATCATCAATTATTTTTGGATTTCTAATAGCATCCAATGCTAAATTTATGGTTGCAATAGGAGTCTTGAATTCATGCGTCATATTATTAATGAAATCTGTTTTGATTTCGGAAATTTGACGTTGGCGAATTAACTGACTCAAAGCACTTGTATATGCGATAATAATAATTAACGTAAAAACGATTGAAAGTATTGTAATACTCACCAATTCAGACAATAAATAGCGTTTTTTATACGGGAAAGACACCAATAATTTGTATTGCTCATGTCCTTCATTATCCGTTAAAATTGGAATCGAGTAACTGTTATTGCTATTGTATCTAAAATCAGCTGATTTTACTTTGGTAGCAGTACCATTACTATAAATTCCAAACTCAAACTTAGTATTTACTCCGTACTCTTCTAATTCTTTCTTAATTAACTTTCGGATATTATCTGCTGACACTCTTTCTTCAAGTGGCATTGCAGTAGCAATATCTTTATAGAAAATTTCAAATTGCGCATTGTCTAGCACATCCAAATTTCCTGATTTTTCAATCCTTTCATCTGGAATTAAACTCTGCTCTAACAAAGAATTATCTAGTGGTTTATTATTATAAATTTCAGTAACACGTTTAGAACTAAAGTTTTTGAAAAACTTTGAACTATCTGTTTTTTTATCAAAGAGCGAGGAATTAATATTAAAATCTTCTGCAATAATACTATTTGAATAAACAATAGTTTTATTCGTTTTTAAATTTTTCTGAACATACGTAAATTCTAATAAATCATCTTTCTTAGGAATTTTACCCGTACTATCTTTCAAGTGATTGTACTTATCATAAAAACTATACGCCTCTTGTTTTTGCAACTTTTCAGCAACATTACCAAGCACTTGTTTTACATGAAATTTAAATTGTTCATCGTTATTTTGAAAAGAGGTGTTGAACCAATACACCTGAACAAGAATAATCCCAATTAGGGACAAACTCATTAGCAAAACCAACAATCTAAAAAACAGCTTACTCATCAAAACAAATTTAGTATTTTAACAATATAATAAATAATACATTAACCAAATATTAACATCTAGTCTTCATTTTGCTGAATCTTTAAAATTTTAAGAATTTTACCAATAGCTGATTTTGCATTTTGAAGATCACTATTATCAATTACAAAGTCACTTTTAGCCACCCGCTGATCATCGGTCCATTGCACATTAATTCGATTCAAAACCTGTTCTTTCGAACTATTATCACGTTGCATTACACGTGCAATTCTATCTTCTAAAGGAGCCGTAATAGTTATTATATAATCACAATTTTGATAACTACCACTTTCAAATAAAATAGCAGCTTCATAAACCACAAAAGGAGCCGACTGGTATTGGTCAAGCCAAATTTCAAATTGTTGCTTAACTGCGGGATGAATAATGCTGTTGAGTTGAGCCAGCTTATTTGAATTCGAAAAAACAATTGCTGCTAATTCTTGTCGATTCAATACTCCTTTTTCAAAAACAGCTTCACCAAAAACCGCTTTTATTTCAGCTAAAACTGCTACGGATTGCATTAGTTTTTTAGCTTCATCATCGGCAATAAACACAGGGATTCCTAACGATTTTAAATAAGCAGCAATAGTTGTTTTACCACTGCCAATTCCTCCTGTTAAACCGATAATTTTTGTCATTTGTTATTTTTTAAAAAACAAATAAGGAAAGGCTACTTCTGGTTGGCGTTTTAAAACAATCACTTTGATATACGATTCTAAAAATCCTAAACCGTAACCATAAAATTGTTTCCAAACCGCAATCAAGGACAAATACCCTATTTTTAAATTTCTATTTTGAATACTTGAAGTTACAAACAAAATAAAGAAGTACAACATATACAATTGTAAAAAATAATCAAACGTTAACAGCAATAAGGCTACTGAAAGAAAAAATCCCAAAATAAAAGCTGTTGGAAATAAAAAAGTCAACTTATTATGTTCTGGATACCAACTATTCAGGATAGGCCTGGCTTTACCAAACTTACTCACTTGAATCGAAAATTTATCCCAATCAATTCGTCTTTTGTGATATACAAATGCTTTAGAAAATAATCGGGTTTCAAAACCCAAATTCCACAAACGAATAGATAAATCCGGATCTTCTCCTGGGTGAATATTACCAAAACCTTTAGACGCTTCAAAGGCTTTGCGAGACAACCCCATGTTAAAACTTCTCGGTTGAAATTTCCCTATTTTCTCTGATCCACCTCGAATACCTCCTGTAGTTAAAAACGAGGTCATCGCAAAGTTGATCGCTTTTTGAATGTCTGAAAAACTATTCAATGCTTTATCTGGCCCACCGAAACAATCTACATAATCTACTTTTAATGCTTTGTCCACTTCGTCCAAATACTGAGCAGGTATAATACAATCCGAATCAAAAATGATAAAATAATCACCACTAGCCTTAGCCATCCCGTAATTACGAGAATCTCCAGGACCTGAATTTTCTTTATAGAAATAAGCAATATTCAATTGCGCCATGTATTTCTGAATCACTTCTCCACAAGGGATGGTTGAGCCATCTTCTACAATGACAATTTCAAAATCATTTTGATACGTGGTTTTAGCTAAGCTTTCTAATAACTCATCTACTTCGTCAGGACGGTTATACACCGGTATAATAAGAGAAAAATGCATATTCTAAGTTAAAAATAGTAATTCCTTGTTTGGATTGATATACAAATATAGTCTTTATACCCTATTGGTAGCAAGAATACTTTTCAACCAAAAAGGCAAATAAAAATGCACCCATTCGGGTGCATTTTCTACTTTAATTCAATGATAGTATTAAGAAATACTTGGTACTTGTACCATTTCATTAGCATCAGCCAAATAATCTACTCCTTCAAATCCAAAACCAAATAGGTTTAAGAAATCTTGTTTGTATCCTGCTAAATCACCAATTTCTGGCAATGATTCGGTAGTAGATTCTTTCCACAATGCCGCTACTTTAGCTTGTACATCATCGCGCATTTCCCAATCGTCAATACGAATTCTTCCTTTATCATCGGTTGGAACGGCTTGTCCTGTGTACAAACGTTGTTGGTACAAACGTTGGATTTGTTCGATACAACCTTCATGAATTCCTTCTGCTTTCATTATTTTATATAACAATGAAATATACAATGGAATCACCGGAATAGCCGAACTGGCTTGAGTTACCAATGCTTTATTTACAGAAACATACGCCTTACCGTTCAACGGAGCTAAGTCTTTAGAAATTTCAAAAGCAGTTGCTTCCAAATGATCTTTGGCACGACCGATAGTTCCTTTTCTATATACCGCTTCGGTTACTTCTGGTCCAATATACGAATAGGCCACAGTGGTAGCTCCTTCTGCCAATACATTAGCGTCTTTTAAAGCATTCATCCACATTGCCCAATCTTCGCCACCCATAACTACTACAGTGTTATCGATATCTTCTTGGTTAGCAGGTTCAATAGAAACTTGTGTCACATTTCCAGTATGAAAATCAACCGTTTTATTGGTAAACGTACCGCCAATTGGTTTCAAAGTAGAACGATGCAAAACCCCTGTTTTTGGGTGCATACGCACTGGTGAAGCTAAACTATAAATTACTAAATCAATCTGACCTAAATCGGCTTTAATTAAATCAATGGCTTGTTGTTTCACTTCGTCAGAAAAAGCATCTCCATTGATACTTTTGGCATACAAACCTGCTTTAGTAGCTTCTTTTTCAAAAGCAGCAGAATTATACCATCCCGGAGAAGCTGTTTTACCTTCAGCTGGTGCTTTTTCGAAAAACACACCAATGGTAGAAGCGTTAGAGCCAAAAGCACTTGTAATTCTTGATGCTAATCCGAATCCCGTAGAAGCTCCAATAACCAATACACGTTTTGGGCCATCAATAGCGCCTTTAGATTGCACAAAAGCAATTTGATTTTTTACATTTTGCTCGCATCCAGCTGGGTGAGCTGTCAAGCAAATAAATCCTCTCATTCTAGGTTCTATAATCATATCTTTAATTCTAATTATTTACTATTTGTTGTTGTTTAGTTATGTGCAAATATAAACCAAATCTTTAGTTCAACAAGGATTTGGCGTGATTTAGAGCCGAATCAGACACTACTGCTCCAGATAACATCTGGGCAATTTCTAGCACTCTTTCTTCCTCATTTAGTAACTGTAAATCCGATTGTGTATCGTCTCCAACAGTAGCTTTATATACTTTAAAATGAACATCTCCTTTAGCCGCAATTTGTGGCAAATGGGTAATCGCAAACAGTTGCATATTTTGACTCATTTCTTTCATGATCTCTCCCATTTTCATAGCAATCTCTCCCGAAACTCCTGTATCAATTTCGTCAAAAATCAACGTTGGCAATTTAGAATAATGTGCTAAAATTGATTTTACCGCTAACATAATTCGGGACATCTCCCCTCCCGAAGCGACTTTTTTCAACAAACCAAAATCAGTTCCTTTATTCGCAGAAAACAAAAACTGAATTTCATCTTTCCCATTTTGGTAATAGTTATCAGTAGCTTTGATTTCAATATTAAAACGAACGTTAGGCATTCCTAATGTGGCTAAAATAGCAATTAATTTATCGGATAAAACAGGAATGGCATTTGTTCTTTTTTGATGAATGGCTTGTGCCAACGCATCTAATTGACTCGTTTTATCTTGAATCGATTGAGTCAATGTAGCAATATCACTTTCTAAATTACCTAATTCAAATAAAGTGTTTTCTAATGTAGTCTGGATAGCCAATAATTCGTCAACAGTAGTCACTTGGTGTTTCTTTTGCAAATTGAAAATCAACTGCAATTTTTGACTAATCAAATCCAATTGTTCTGGATCATTGATTAATTTTTCGGAACAATTAGTTAATTCATCTGAAATATCGTCCAACTCAATTACTAAACTTGTAATGCGCTCTAACAAAGACGCATATTCTGGAGCAAAAGAGCTAATTTTTTGCAAAGCATTTTTAATCTCCTTCAAGGTAGACAACACTCCGATTTGCTCTTCATTGGCTAAAGCCAAAGATTTATCTACCGCCTCTTTAATGGTTTCTACATTATTCAGTTTTTCAAAATCAGCTTCCAACTGCTCCTGTTCTCCTGATTTCAGTTGGGCAGCAACCAATTCATTTAATAAAAAAGTATTGTATTCTTGTTCCTTAATGGATTCGGCTTGCTTTTTTAAGAGCGAGTTCAAATTGGATTTGTCTTCTTTATAGCTTTTTAAAAGGGATTGATACTGAGTGATTTCTTGTTGATTAGCGGCAATAGCATCAATAATTTTGAATTGTACCGTTTCATCTGATAATTCTTGTGTTTGCTGTTGCGAATGAATATCTATCAAAAACAAACTCAAATCCTGTAATTCTTGTAAATTTACCGGACTATCATTAATAAAAGCTCTTGATTTTCCAGAAGGTAGAATTTCTCGACGAATTATCGTTTCGTCTTCATAATCCAAATCATTGGCTTCAAAAAAGGCTTGCAAATTGTATTTTGAAATATCAAAATAAGCTTCAATAACGCACTTTTCTTCTTTGTTTTTTAGGGACGTTAAATCGGCGCGCTTACCTAAAACCAAGCCCATAGCTCCCAAAATTATCGACTTACCCGCTCCTGTTTCTCCAGTAATTATAGAGAACCCTTTTGAAAAATCAATAGCTAGTTTTTCAATCAAAGCATAGTTTTTTATCGATAGTGATGTTATCATTACAGCTATTTGGCTTGAATTTAATATTTAATAGTACTCCATTTACTGGAATTCATCGGCGAAACTCGGTTTAAACTATCTATTAAATCTGTAATAGATATACTAGGGCCTCCTGAAAATACAGAAACAATTTCGTCTGATTTAGCATCAAAAAACACCCGAGTTAAAAAGGCATTGGGGCGTAACGAATGTACTTTATTCAGTCCTAGCAAAGCCAATTTTACTTTTTCTTTAGCAGTTTTCAAATCTTTACTCATGCCGTCCAAAGCAGTATTATAATTAAACGAAGCTATTCGAACTTCACTAAACGTTGGCGACAACAAGTCGTTAATCAAAAAATACCTGTTTTGATTACCATCTGATTGCGTCCAGCCTTTATAACCACTTTGTTGGGCTAAATTTGCAATATTTTGAGCTACCTCCAATTGAGGTGTTCCTGATTGTTCTGCAAAAGAATCAGCATCCAAACCAATGATTAGATTACAATAAAACGCGATAACTGCAACAAGATTAGAATCAAAGACATTAGGGTTATATAACAAATTTTCAAATTCAGTATACCTGAAATTAAAATCTTTATCATTAAAATTAAATATGGGACTAGAATAGGTAGAATTGAAAATTGGACGTGATGATTGTACCTGAATTGTTCCTAAAAATTGATCTGATGATCCCGCAGTTAGGTTAATATAAATAGAACAATTGATTTTCTCGTTCTGTTTCATCACTTGACCTGTCCAATCCGTTTTGTTGACAAAATCAGTTAAAGAAGATTGTAATGTTTTAAAAATCTGTTGATTAACATTGGTGATTTGTTGTGAATTGACTGTAACCGTACAATTCAACTGCTGTGAATATGCAGTTATGCCAATCAAAAAAAAGAATACTACAATTAGATTACGCATTGAAATGGTCTATTATCTTATTTATAATATCAGCTGCTACTGCTTCTTTAGATTTTAATTCCATTGGTTCAATATTGAAATTTTTATCTATAAAAGTGACTTTATTGGTTTCTTTACGAAAACCAGCCCCTTCATCTTGAAGCGAATTTAAAACAATCAAATCTAGGTTTTTTTTCTGAATTTTCAACTTCGCATTCTCAATTTCATTTTCAGTTTCCAAAGCAAAACCAATTAAAAACTGTGTTGTCTTAGCTGCTCCTAATGAAGCCAATACATCTTTAGTTTTTTCTAACTCAATTGAAAATTCAGCATCTGATTTTTTAATCTTTTGCGAAGCAATTGTTTTGGGTTTATAATCAGCTACTGCTGCTGCTGCAATGGCAACATCCACATTAGAATACTGCTCTAGACAAGCGTCATACATTTCTTGTGCCGAAACTACAGCAACTAATTCAATTGCTGAATGATGTATTTTACAATTTGAGGGGCCGGAAACTAATACTACTGAAGCACCCGATTTTGCAGCACTTAAAGCAATATCATACCCCATTTTTCCAGAAGAATGATTGCCTATAAACCGTACCGGATCAATCGCTTCATACGTTGGACCTGCAGTAATCAATATCTTTTTTCCTTTAAGAGGCAATTTACTTTCTAAATCAGATTCGATAAAAGCAAGGATATTTTCAGGTTCGGCCATACGCCCCTCTCCAGACAAACCGCTGGCTAACTCGCCACTTTCTGCTGGAATTATGGTGTTTCCAAATTCGTTTAACGCCTTAAAATTAGCTATCGTACTAGGATGTTTATACATATCTAAATCCATAGCTGGCGCAAAATAAACAGGACATTTTGCCGACAAATAGGTAGCTAAAAGTAAATTATCACAAGTCCCCGAAGCCATTTTGGATAACGTATTGGCTGTAGTCGGAGCAATTACCATCAAATCAGCCCAAAGTGCTAATTCCACGTGATTGTTCCAAACCCCTTCTTCTATCGCATGATGCGTTTCAGGAACAACGGAATCCTTTGTGTCGTAAAAAGTAGAATAAACAGGATTTTTAGATAATGTCGCAAGAGTAAGTGGGGTGACAAAATCCTTAGAAGCAGGTGTCATGATCACTTGGACATGTGCACCTGCTTTTATAAATAGTCTTACCAATGAAGCTGTTTTATAGGCAGCAATTCCACCAGAAACTCCTAGTAAAATTCTCTTACCGTTTAAAACTGACATGGTAATGTTTTATTTGTTTGAGTCTCTGTGGTAGATTTTCCCGTCTAACCATTCTTGAACTGCTAAAGCGTGAGGCTTAGGCAATTTTTCGTAGAATTTTGACACCTCAATTTGTTCTTTGTTTTCAAAAACTTCTTCTAAACTATCGTTATAAGTTGCAAACTCTTCTAATTTTTCAGTCAATTCTTTTTTGATTTCAGAATTAATTTGATTTGCTCTTTTAGCCATAATAGTTATTGCCTCATACACATTACCTGTTGGCTCTTCAATAAGTGACTTATTGTAAGTAATTGTATTTACTGGAGCATTCGTCTTTTTTAAATCCATGACTTTATTTATTTAATAAATTTTGTAAATCTTTTTCAATGCGTACTAACATTTCGTCTGCTTTTTGTCTGTATTTAGTATCGCTTTTAAACTTAATCAAATTAGCATAAGCTACCTTTGCTACATTCAATCGCTCTTCCATCTTAGAAGGAATACTGTTAATTCCTAATTGGTAAGCAGAATCTAATTTATAATATAATGCTTCTTCTTTAAAAGGTGTTCCAGGATAATCAGCTATAAAATTATCAAGAGCTACTATAGCCGCTTTGTAATCAGAAATTGTATTGTATCCTTTTGCATTTTCAAAAACTTTTTGCTCTAATTTTTCATTCAGCAATTTCATTATGCCATTAGCCTCAGCTAAATATTCTGAATTTGGATAGGTATCAATAAAAGCTTGTAATTTTTCAATTGCTTTGTTTGTATCTGTTTGATCCAAACTATATACTGGAGACAACATCGAATAGCTCTTAGCGCCTAAAAAAGAAGCTTCTTGTATTTTTTCACTTTTGGGATAACTTGAGGCAAAATTTTCAAATTGGTATCCCGCTAAATAGTATTGCTTTGTGTTGTAATATGATTGTGAAAACATATAAAACAATTTTTCTGCCTGAGGCTTCCCTCTATAAGAAGAGGCTATTTGTTCAAACAAACGGATGGCTTTGTTGTATTTTTTTTCTTCATACATTTTTGTAGCCATAGTGTATTTTACAGCCACATCTTCGGACTTTAAAGCTTTTTGATACTCATTACAAGAAACCAAAAAAACAACAATAAATAACAGTGATACTATTTTTTTCATTTTTTTACTTTATTCATGTTTGTCTCGAATTTTTGACTCAATGCAAAACATACCGAAGTTAAGGTGGCAAATTTAGCTATTAATTTGCCGACTACAAAATATTTTTTTGGTAAAAAAATGTGAAAAAATTAAACTTATTTTTTGCTTTTTTGAACAAATAAATCAATTCTGTTTGCTAAAGAATCATCTACTGTTACCAATGGTAAACGCACCGTATTTCCTGCTATTCCTAACGAATGAAACACTTGTTTGATTCCTGCCGGATTTCCTTGTTCAAAAATCATATCAATACAATCAGACAACTCATATTGAATTTGGAACGCCTGATCTACTTTACGATTTAATCCCAAACGAATCATTTCTGAAAAAGCAGCAGGAAAACCTTGCCCAATAACCGAAATAACTCCAGAACCACCTGCTAAAATTAAAGACAAAGCCGTCATATCGTCTCCCGAAATAACTAAAAAATCTTTTGGTTTTGTTTTCAACAACTGAAATCCTTGTACCAAATCTCCCGAAGCTTCTTTGATAGCGACAACATTTTTGAAATCAGTAGCTAAACGTACTACTGTTGCTGGTAACATATTGCTTGACGTTCTACCAGGAACATTATACAAAATAACTGGCAATGGAGACGCCTCAGCTACCGCTTTAAAATGCTGATAAATCCCCTCTTGAGTGGGTTTATTATAATAAGGAGATACTGAAAGAATCGCAGTAAACACAGACAAATCTCTGGTTTGTAGTTCTGCAACTACTTCCATAGTATTATTACCTCCTACTCCTAAAACCAAAGGCAATCTTCCTTTATTAGCCTCAACAACTGTCGCAATAACTACTTCTTTTTCAGCTGCTGACAATGTTGCATTTTCAGCAGTTGTTCCTAATACTACTAAATACTCAACACCACCATCAATGGAGAAATTTACAATTCTGGTTAACGCTTCAGTATCAATTGAAAAATCAGCTCTAAAAGGAGTTACAAGAGCAACACCTGTACCTATTAATGATTGCATATTAAGATTCTATTTTATTTAATATTTTTAAATATTTACATAATTCTTGAACGAAAATCGTATGATTTTTAATTCGTGTAGTAATCGTCAAATGATGTAATCTTTTGTCAATTGACGAAAACCCAACTTTAAATCTTGCTTTCGAATTGTTTGTTATGAGTAGTAAAATTGCTTTTTCTGTCTCATAATAACTAACTAATAAGTCAAATTCTGTTTGAATAAATTGACTTACAACTGTATCTGTAATCTCAGCATTCCAATTCAAAACATCTGAATTAAAAGTGTACCTAGATGGATTTTCTTTTTTATTTATTGCCTCACTATAAACAATAACCGTGATGTTACTCTCAACAAAACCATTTGAAATTAATTCTTGAATTAGGCTTTCTTTTTCAGAAAAAGCAGTTTCATCTATTAATAATCCAACTGTTTTTATAGTATCTGTAGTGGCTAAGCTACTCACTTCCTGCCATTTGTTTTTTAATGTATATTTTAAAAAAAAATTCTTTAAATAATTTAAAAACATAGTACATTTACCTGATTACAAAACTAATTAATAAAGTGGCATTTGAAATGGTAAAACTAAAAAAGTATAATCAATTTTTCAAACTTTTTGTTATATTTATAACATTAACTTCGGTTGTTTCTTGTGGAAAAACCAATTATCAATTAACTACAATTGAAGGAAAACGCATCCCAATTAAAGAAACAATACAAGAAACTCCAGAAATAGAGCAATTTATCAGCCCATATCGCGAACATATTGATGCCGATTTGAGTGCTGTTTTAGCGTATAGCCCACAAACTTTAGACAAAAGTGGCAGCAAATGGCAATCGTCATTAGGAAACTTATTGGCCGATGTAACATTCAAAGCGGCTGATAAAGTTTTTCAATTAAGAGAAAAGAAATCCGTAAGTATCTGTTTATTGAATAGTGGTGGCATTCGATCTATACTTCCAAAAGGAAATGTAACCGCACGCACCGCTTTTGAAATCATGCCATTTGAGAATAGCCTAGTTGTTATTGGATTAAAAGGAGAACAAATACAAGAACTGGTAGATTATTTTATTGCCACTAAAAAATCACACCCGATTGCAGGAATCACTTTTACCATCAAAAAAGACAATACTGCTAAAAACATTTTAGTTCAAAGCAAACCACTTGATTCGAATACTGTTTATTATGTAGCTACCAATGATTATTTGGCTAACGGAGGAGATAATATGAATTTTTTCAAAAAAGGAATTCAGAAATTTGAATTAGATTACAAACTACGCAATATTCTAATTGACTATTTCAAAGAAGTAGATACTATCCCTGTAATCAATGATATCCGTATTACTGAAGAATAAGTTCCAAAACAACGAAAGATGAAAAGAAGAGATTTTATAGAAAAAACAGCAGCAGGTTCTGCTTTTGTAGGATTGGGATTGTCATTGAGCAGTTTCAAATCAGCTGATATTAAAAAAATAACCATTTTACATACTAACGACGTACATAGCCACATTGATCCATTCCCTGCGGATGATCCTCGAAATGCCAATATGGGTGGTGTGAGCCGCAGAGCTGCATTAATAGAAGGCATTCGCCAAGAAAATCCGAATGTATTGCTGTTGGATGCAGGGGATATTTTTCAAGGAACACCTTATTTTAATTATTATGGTGGCGAATTGGAATTCAAATTAATGAGTATGATGAAATACGATGCTTCAGCTATTGGAAATCACGATTTTGACAATGGCGTAGAGGGTTTACATGCACAAATGCCTCATGCTACTTTTGAATTTATTTCAGCCAATTACGATTTTAAAAATACTGTAATGGACGGATTTGTAAAAGCGTATAAAGTTTTCATCAAAGACGGAATTAAAATTGGAGTATTTGGATTAGGAATCGAATTTGACGGACTTGTAGACAAAAAATTATACAAAGAAACAGTATACAACGACCCTGTAGAAATTAGTCAAGATATGGTGCGTATTTTGAAAAAAGAACAGCAATGCGATTTAGTAATTTGTTTGTCTCACCTTGGCTACAAATACGGAAAAGAAGATGCAGATAAAATTAGTGATTTAAAATTAGCTGCTGTAACCGAAGATATTGATTTAATTATTGGAGGACATACCCATACTTTCTTGGACAAGCCAACTGTGGTTAAAAACAAAGCTGGAAAAGACGTATTGGTCAATCAAGTGGGCTGCTACGGTATTAATTTAGGACAAATTGATTTTTACTTTGATAGCAACAAACAAAATATAGCTAAAGGAAAATCGATTGTAGTGTAAAAAATATTAATCATTCATTACCAAATGGTAGAAAAAATTTTTAAGTATTCAACTTTATCGTTCATTTTAATAAATTTTTGGACGTTATATTTATTTTTTGACTATTTCACAGAGAAACAAGGAATGTTTGATAGCTGGGGATTACTTTTTAATTTTGTAAATAGCCTATTCTATGCTGTTGGACTTGCCTGTATTCTCCTAATTATTAGATTAATTTTTTATATAAAAAAGAAACAAAACGTTTTAAAATCTAACTTTTTGTATATTCTTTCTGGAATATTCAGCTTAAATCTTTTTATTATTTGGTTGATTTGTATAATATTGAAAGTGATAGATATTGGAAATGAATTTTTAGCAACTATTTCTATAAGTTTATTTTTAATTGCATGTTTTATAATAACAGATATTTACAAGTCAAATTTTAGTAATAAAGAATAATAATAATATTTTATAAGTGCTTTATGAAAAATTTCTTCAACTTAAAAACAACTTGGACTAATGCCGAATTCATTCCATTGAAATTATGCATTGCCTCAGCTTACATTTTAATTGGAATCTATTTTGTTGATTTCTTTAAAAAATATTGGCAATTTATAGCGCTTATTTTTATCATCACTGTAATTACGTCAGTAGCAATGTGGATCAAAAAGATGAAACAGAATAATTAATGAATCATCGCATTGAAATCTTCTTCTGAGATAATCGGAATATTCAGCTTATTGGCCTTATCTAGTTTAGCTGGTCCCATATTGTCTCCCGCTACTACATAGTCGGTTTTAGCCGAAATAGAACTTCCTACTTTACCTCCATTATCTTCGATAGCTTGTTTCAATTCGTCTCTCGAAAACAACGAAAAAACTCCCGAAACCACAAAGGTTTTACCTTGTAATTTGTCAGTTGCATTAGGGTTGATTTTTTCTAGGATTTCAAATTGAATACCGTAGTTTTTTAATCTATCAATGATTATTTGATTTTCTTGATTGTCAAAAAAATCAATGACACTTTGCGCAATACGTTCGCCAATTTCATCCACTAAAATCAAATCCATCAAACTAGCTTGACGTAAAGCATCAATATTTTTATAATGTTTAGCTAATTTTTTAGCTACAGTTTCTCCTACATAGCGAATTCCTAAAGCAAACAATACCCGCTCAAAAGGAATCGTTTTAGAAAGGCTCACACCATTTACTAAGTTCTCAGCTGATTTCTGAGCCATTCGTTCCAAAGGCACAATTTGTTCCACTGTCAATTCATACAAATCAGCGTAATTACGAACTAAACCGTTATTGAATAACAACGCCACTGTTTCTCCTCCCAATCCTTCAATATCCATTGCTTTTCTGGAAATATAATGTTGGATTCGACCAATAATCTGTGGTGGACAACCATAAAAGTTAGGACAATAATGATTGGCTTCTCCTTCACTACGTACGAGTTCAGTTTGGCATTCCGGACAATGAGTGATATAACGAGTAGATTCAGTAAATAAAGGTCGTTGAGCCAAATCAACAGCAATAATTTTAGGAATTATTTCCCCTCCTTTTTCAACAAAAACGGTATCTCCAACACGGATATCTAATTTTTCAATTTGATCAGCATTATGTAACGAAGCACGTTTTACGATAGTTCCTGCCAATTGTACAGGTTCTAAATTAGCCACAGGTGTAATAGCTCCTGTTCGACCCACTTGGTACGAAATAGAATTCAAACGAGTGGCTACTTGCTCTGATTTGAATTTATAAGCTATCGCCCAACGCGGTGATTTAGCTGTATATCCTAGTTCTTCTTGATATTGAAACGAATTTACCTTCACCACCACTCCATCAGTTTCGTATGGCAAAGTATGTCGATGCGTATCCCAATATGCTATAAATTGAAAAACTTCATCTAAACTTTTGGCTAACTTCGCCTCTTTAGGCGCTTTAAAACCCCAAGCTCTTGCCGATTCCAAACTTTCAAATTGGGTATTGAAAGGTAGTTGGTTTCCAATTAAAAAATACAATAAACAATCCAAGGGCCTTTTAGCTACTTCGGTGCTATCTTGTAATTTCAAACTTCCAGAAGCAGTATTTCTAGGATTAGAATACGGCGTTTCTCCAATTTCAATTAACTCCTGATTCATTTTTTCGAAACCTGCAAAAGGCAAAATAATTTCGCCGCGCACATCAAATTTTGGAGGATAATTTCCTTTTAATTGTAACGGAATCGATTTAATGGTTTTAATATTAGTCGTCACATCATCACCCTGAAACCCATCTCCACGAGTAACCGCACGATGCAATTTTCCATTTTCATAGGTAATGCTTATGGAAGCGCCATCATATTTCAACTCACAAGTGTATTCTAAAGGAACATCACCTAATACTTTTTGGATTCGTTTTTCCCATTCTAACAAATCTTCTTTGGAATAGGAATTATCTAATGAATACATTCGGTGTTCGTGGACTACCGTTTCAAAATTCTTGGTAATGGCTCCACCAACTCGCTGTGTAGGAGAACTTTCGTCAAAAAACTCAGGATGTTTATTTTCTAAGTCTTGTAATTGAGTTAATTTCAAATCAAATTCATAATCCGAAATAGTAGGTTGATCTAACACATAGTAATTGTAGTTGTGCTGATTTAATTCTTCTCGTAAATTTTGAATCGTATTTTGAATATCCATAGAAAAAAAATTGGCTATTTTAGTTTTTGAAATAGTGTACTAAAATAGCCAAATTAATAGAAAAACCAATACAATTATGATTCAATAATCGAATTAATTTGCTGGTATAATTGTCCGTCACTCAAAAAAGCGCCTTGTTGAATTAGTCCGAATATAGAAGCATTTCGTTCTTCGGTAAATACTTTTTTGCCAATTTTCATTTCAATAGTTTCTGTAAACATATTATCACTCAACCATTGTAGGCCTTCTTTGGTCAAAAAATTCACATCCGGAACCAATGATTTTAAAACAATCGAATTTACATACGTATCAAAACATTGAAAAAGAAAAATATGATTTTTGGAAAAATGCTCCAAATATTCTGCTTTTGTCAATACTCCTTCCCAAATCAAATCAGAAAAAACGTCTAGTTCTTGTTCGGCTACTTCAGGTTGATTTTCTTTAATGGTATCCCATTCGGCTTTATCAATCGATTGGCTTGCCAAAAAATTAATAAACTCGGGATGTAGTTCTTCAAATTGTTCTTTGGTTAATCTTGAGTATTTCATATCATTAAGGGAACATGCTAAACTAGTTCCAAATGGTTAAAAATAAAAAAATGAGATTGTTTTGTTCCTCGCAATAACATTAAACAAAAAAATCCCGACTCAGATCGGGATTTTAAGGTATAGTTTTAGAAATTAAGCTTTTTCAGCAACAATTTCGTAAGCTAATTCTACGATAACATCTCTGTGTAAACGAACAGTAGCATTGTATTTACCGATACGTTTAACGATTCCGCTAGTGATGAATTTTCTATCAATTTCTTGACCTGCATTAGCCAAAGCTGCAGCGATGTCAATATTAGTAATAGAACCAAATAATTTTTCACCACCTGCTTTTGCAGTGATTTTAATTTCGATAGCTTTTAAAGTTTCAGCTAATGCTTTTGCATCTGCTACTACTTTAGCTTCTTTGTGCGCTCTTTGTTTCAAGTTTTCAGCTAATACTTTCTTTGCAGAAGGAGTTGCTAATTGTGCGAAACCTTGTGGGATTAAGAAGTTACGACCATAACCGTTTTTTACAGTTACTACATCATCTTTAAATCCTAAATTTTGAACGTCTTTTTTAAGAATCAATTCCATGTTGTTGTCCTTGTTATAGAAGTTAGGTTCTCTTTAATGAGAAACCAACAACTGAGTTTTAAATTATTTTAATAAATCGGCCACGTATGGCATTAAAGCTAAGTGGCGTGCTCTTTTTACAGCAACAGACACTTTTCTTTGGTATTTCAATGAAGTACCTGTTAAACGACGAGGAAGAATTTTCCCTTGCTCATTAACAAATTTCAATAAGAAATCAGCATCTTTATAATCGATATATTTGATACCTGATTTTTTGAAACGACAATACTTTTTAGTTTTGTTAGTTTCTATGTTCAAAGGCGTAAGATATCTGATATCTCCGTCTTTTTTTCCTGAAGCAGATTGTTGTAATGTAGCCATGATAATTACGCTTTTTGAGATTTAAGTTTAGTTCTTCTTCTTTCAGCCCAAGAAATTGCGTGTTTATCCAAACTTACAGTTAAGAAACGCATTACTCTCTCGTCACGTCTAAATTCAGTTTCAAAAGCAAGCAATACTT
>JBEENX010000003.1:0-122709 GCA_041191945.1 Bacteroidota bacterium | reverse complement strand
GAATCTATTATGGCTCCTGAAGCAGTTGATGAATTCTTGAAAAAGAAATAATTTACTTTAACAGTATATAGAAAAGCTACTTTCAGTCGGAAGTAGCTTTTTTATTTTCTATATTTACCCTTCGAAAATAAAATCAATTTTCTGATTCCAAATCATTCAACTATAATACGATTACAACATGAGTTTTTTCAAAAGAATATTTTCTTCCGAGAAAAAGGACGAAAGTCTTAACGAACAGGAGAAGCAATCCTTAGACAAAGGTCTTGAAAAGTCAAAAACTACTTTTTTTTCTAAGTTATCCAAAGCGGTAGCAGGTAAATCCAAAGTGGATGACGAGGTTTTAGATAATTTAGAAGATATCCTTATTTCTTCTGATGTGGGTGTGAATACTACTCTAAAAGTAATACAGCGTATTGAAGCTCGTGTAGCTTCCGATAAGTATTTGGGTGTGGGTGAATTGAATCAAATTCTTCGTGAAGAAATAGCTGGTTTGCTTTCTGAAACCAATTCAGCTGAGGCTACAGAATTTGTTACTCCAATACCAACTAAACCGTATGTTTTAATGGTGGTGGGTGTAAATGGAGTAGGAAAAACAACTACTATTGGAAAGTTAGCGTATCAGTTTAAAAAAGCAGGACATAAAGTAGTTTTAGGTGCGGCAGATACGTTTCGTGCAGCAGCGATTGATCAATTACAAATTTGGGCAGATCGAGTAGGTGTGCCTATTGTAAGACAAAATATGGGAAGTGACCCCGCTTCGGTAGCATTTGATACCTTGCAGTCAGCGGTGGCACAAGATGCTGATGTGGTTATAATTGATACGGCAGGACGTTTGCATAACAAAGTGAATTTGATGAACGAATTGACTAAAGTAAAACGTGTTATGCAAAAAGTAGTAGAAGATGCTCCGCACGATGTGTTGTTAGTATTGGATGGTTCTACAGGTCAAAATGCTTTTGAACAAGCCAAACAATTTACGGCAGCAACCGAGGTAACTTCGTTAGCGGTAACTAAATTAGACGGGACTGCTAAAGGTGGTGTGGTTATTGGAATTTCAGATCAATTTCAAATTCCTGTAAAATATATTGGCGTAGGCGAAGGAATCGAAGATTTGCAGGTGTTCAATAAATATGAATTTGTAGATAGTTTCTTTAAATAATAGGCTATGAATTTTTTTGGAAAATTAAGCCCAATGGCTTTTTATTTTATAAGTGTCATTTGTTTTGTTTTGGCCAATGTGGTTCGTGAGCAAAGTATTCCGGTTTATTACTTGTCCTTAGTAGTAGGGTTGGTATTTTTCTTCTTGGGATTGTATAAAAGAGTTACTGCTAAAAAATAATGGTATGAAGAATTTAGTTAAGTTAGTACTGTTTTCATTTCTTTTAGTAAGCTGTAAGCAGCAAATACAATCTGCAGATATCCCTAAAATTAACGGGTATTGGGAAATTGAAAAAGTAGTTTTTGATCAAGGCGAAGACAAAGAATATGGAGCCAATCAAAATTATGATTATTTCCAAATTGATAAAAATAATCAAGGAATCCGAAAGAAAGTAGCGCCTCAATTAGACGGCACTTTTTTAGTAGATGATACCTATGAAAAAGTGCGTGTTCGTTTTCACGAAGGCAAAGCATATTTAGATTATGCTACGCCTTACATGAAATATACTGAAGAGATTATAGCTTTAACAACGGATGAATTGGTGGTGTTGAATGCGCAAAAAAAAGAATACCATTACAAGAAAGCAACTGCTATAAATATTTTGGGAGATGGCAAAAAGAACAAGTAATCAAAGTACTGTTGGTGATGTCTTGAAGCAAATTATTCAGGTGAATAAATTGCAACCCGGAATGGATCAAATTGATGTAAAAGAAGCGTGGCAAAACCTCATGGGAAATGGGGTTAATAGTTATACCAAAAATGTGGTATTAAAAGGAAGTACGTTGTATGTTGAATTGAGTTCCTCTGTTTTGCGAGAAGAGTTGAGCCACGGTAAATCCAAAATCATAGCGATGATTAATGAAGAGCTACAACGAGAGGTAATTAAAGATGTGGTCTTGAGATAGACTACTTAGATTATTAGAGAGTTAGATTATTAGAAAATTAGAAGGTTTAGATATAAAAGAAAACCCATTTCGATATTGAAATGGGTTTTCTTTTTTAAAAATCTAAGAAATCTAACTTTCTGTATTAAAATTGCTCTCTTCCAGCAAAGTGAAAAGCACTTTCAATTGCTGCGTTTTCATCACTGTCTGAACCATGAACCGCATTTTCTCCCATGGAAGTAGCATACAATTTACGAATGGTTCCTTCGGCAGCTTCTGCAGGGTTAGTGGCTCCAATTAAGGTTCTGAAATCACTTACTGCATTTTCTTTTTCTAAAATAGCAGCAACAATTGGTCCGCTTGACATGAACTCTACTAATTCTCCATAAAAAGGACGTTCGCTATGTACTGCATAAAATGCTTGTGCATCTGCTACGGTTAATTGTGTTAATTTTAAAGAAACAATTTTAAAACCTGCATTGTTAATCATTGCAAGGATGTTTCCAATATGACCATTTTTAACCGCATCCGGTTTAATCATTGTAAAAGTTCTATTTGTTGCCATTTTTTGTGTAATTATAAATTTAGAATGCAAAAATACTTCTTTATTTGATATTTTATTAATGAAATAGAATAAAATCGATAATTTTATAAAGTGTTAAATTATTTCAGATTTAATTTTGAAATTCTGTTTCCAATAGAATAATCCTTCATTTCATTTTCTAACATACCAAATTGCTCTTTCATAACTCGCATAGATATTGTTTTGTTTTTCAGAAGAAAAATTTCATCACAAGTTTCGTTTAATGTTGAAAAAATATGGGAAGAAATGAAAATGGTTTTATCTAATCGCTTAAGTTGTTGAATGATTTCGGTAATTATCATATTACTATGAATATCAACTCCATTAAATGGCTCATCTAAAATGAAAAATTTATTTTCTTGAAGAAGCAAAGCCGTAAGGGCTAACTTTTTTTTCATTCCAGTAGAATAGTTAATAGCATATTCGTTCAATGGTAAATCAAATATATTTTTTTCATTAAAATCTAATGGCTTAATGCTTCTTGCGTTACATAATAATTTCAAATATTCTAATCCTGTTATTTTAGGAAAAAAATACGGTTCGGCTTGTAAATAACCAAGACTTATTTTAGGAATTCCATATTCGCAATTAATAGTTCCGCTATGCTTTTCTAATCCTGAAATACAATTAAATAAAGTAGTTTTGCCAGCTCCATTTTCACCAACTATTCCATATACCTTTCCTTTCTCTATATTTAAAGTAATATTTTCTAATACAGTTTTATCTCCATATGATTTTGATAATTTTTCAATACTAATCATTGTAAAAGCTCTTTTAATTTTTTAGTTGATTCAATATATAGGTAAGGGATTATTAATAATATAATCAGAGGAAGCCATATAGTTAAAGCTAATACAATTCCATATCTAATATTTAATTTCTCAGGAAATATAGAATATTTTGCTAGCATAGTCATATAGATAAACAAATATCCTAGAAATTGTATTCCTAAAATAACATCAATTTTATTATAAAAGAATATGGATAAACTTATCAGTATTGGTAAACATAAAATAGTCGAATAAAGAATAATCATCTTTGTTTTAGTGTACAGAAATTCTTTAGAATTTAATGAATAGATCCAAATATAAAATTTGTTTTCAGGATTTGTAAAACAGGCTGTGCAACCCATTATAGTTACTATTAAAGAAAATATACCTAAATTGAAATTGGATGCAATGACGGACATAATTGTCAAAAAATAAGCGAATATATAGAGGATAAAATTAGTTCTAAAACCTATTGTGAATTCAAAAGGGTACTTTAAGAATGGAGTAGGGAGGTAAAAATTAGTTTTGCTTTTTAGGACAAACAAAACTGAAAACACACAAGAAATTAATATTATAAGAGCAGATAAATAGTTTTCTTGATACATTAAAAATATGACAAAAGGGAAAGAAATAATCCAATTTTCAAAAATCCGTAGTTTGAAATAATCAATTGAAGAATAGGTAAGTTTTAGAAAGTTATTTCGGACTTCTTCATTTAATTTAATTATTTGACTTAGAGCAATCAAAATATAGATAGCATCGGCATATTGTGTTTTTCTAAACAATTGAAAAGACAATATAATAAAGATAAATAACCCTAGAGTATAACCCAATATAGGCTCGACTCCCCACTCTTTAAGTTGTCTATTAAGCATTTTGGACTGTAGGGTAAAATACTTTTTCATTTGCTACACTAATCAATTATAAGCTAATTTATAGAAACATTATTAGTATTAAATTATAAAATATGTTACTCTTAACCTAGAATAATTATAATTGTATTATAACAAAACGTTGTTCTAAAGGTTTGAGTTTTTCTACCAAAGCCGGAATTAAAGTATCACCATTGTCTAAATAGAATTCAGAGAAATTAGTTTGGCGTTCTTGTAAACTTTGGTTGGGGAATAATTCGTTTTGCAATTGAGTAATTCGCTCTAAAATGTCTGCTAGTTTTCGTTTTTGTGCTTTGAGTAATCGTTTTTCTAAGTTTTCAATGCCTTTAATTTGTTTCGTTTCTTGTGCTTTTAGTGCTCCAAGGAAAGAATCGTCTGTTTGTTTTGCAATGGTATACAAGGCATCAAATTGTTTTTTCAATTGTTCCTTTGCATCTGATAAATCCAAATTAATTTCAGAAAGTGCTTTTGTTTTTTGGTTGACCAAATCATTTTGCTTGCTGAACAAATCAGTCCAAGAAAGGAGCAAAGCGTCTGCTTTTTTGATTTGCTTTTCAGTAGCTAATACAACAGAGTTACGAACCAATAACATTGGAAAACTTACGTTTACAGCATTGAAAAAAGACTGTAATTCGAGCCAATAGGCAATCTCGCCACCGCCCCCAATGTAGCATAAATTAGGTAAAAGAACTTCTTGGTACAAAGGGCGCAAGATAACATTAGGACTCAACTTTTCCGGATGAGTTTCAACCAATTGAAATAGCTCTTCTTTAGAAAAAGATAAGTCGGTGTGGTTGACTTTGTAACTGCCATTTTCTAAAATAATGCGCTCACGTAAATCATTTTCGATGTAAAATAAATTGATTTCACGTGGGTTAACTTGAATAGAATATTCGTTTAGTTTTTCAATAGTTGCGGTTACTTGTTTGAATGACGTTTGATTTTCTAGTTCCTCTTTGATGTACGGAATTAAAACGCGTTTCAAGTTGGCATCATCAGCATCGAGGATTACTAAGCCGTAGTCGCTAAAAAGTTCATTGGCTAAAAACCGAGTTGCTTCCGCCAAATTAGAATGGTCTAAATACGATTTTTGAAATAATTCTTTGATTTTTTGTGCGTGGCTAGTTGAGCCTAATTCTTGTGCAAAGACTTCAAAAACAGCATCTAATCCTTCGGTGGATAAGCGACCAACAGGTCCGTTGATTTCTTTGTTCCAATGGAATTTTTTTCCTTTGAAATTAAAATAATTGATTTCTTCAAAATCATGGTCTTCGGTGGCCATCCAATATACAGGTACAAAATTATAGTTGGGATATTTTGTTTGTAGTTCGGAAGCCAAATTGATAGTGGAAATGATTTTGTATAAAAAATACAAAGGACCGCTAAATAAATTGAGTTGATGTCCTGTTGTAATTGTAAACGTATTGGATTGTTCTAATGCCGAAATATTATTTTGGGTAGCTTTAGAAATAGTGCTATTTTGATATTGCTTTTGTAAAACACTAACTACTACTTTTCGGTTTTCCTGATTGTAGTTTGTACTTTTTTCAAAGAGTTGCGCTTCAAAATTTTCTAGGGTTGGAAACCGGTTGTATAGCGAATCTAGACTTGATTTTTGATCTAAATAGTCCTTGATTAAAGAAGAAAAATAGCCTGAATTTTGATAGGTTATACAGTCAGTTGGCATGTTGGGCTTTGTTTGGAGTAAAAATACTAAAAAAATATTGGAACTAAATAGTTGTGGCTTTGGAAAAATTATAGCATTTTTATACTCGTTTGAAAAATGACAGCAGTTTTTTCACTACATAGAAACATAGATAATTTAAGTTTTTAAGATTGGATAGAAATTTCACTATTCACATAGGTTTGACTATGTGTAATAAACGTGTTTTTCTATCTATTTTCTTTGTTAAAATTTGGATTCTATGTATCTATGTGGTTACGTTAAATGTTTAAAATAATACGATTTACTAAAACCCCAAAATAAATGAGCACAACACCGCAACCTGAGAATTCCTTACAACACGTACTCTTCGGGAGCTTAATTGGAACCACAATTGAGTTTTTTGATTTTTATATTTACGCTAATGCAGCAGTATTAGTGTTTCCTCAACTGTTTTTTCCAGGAACGGATAAAACAACTTCGGTTTTACAATCGTTAGCGACTTTTTCGATTGCTTTTTTTGCTCGTCCGATTGGGTCTGCTGTTTTTGGGCATTATGGAGATAAAATTGGTCGCAAAACAACCTTGGTAGTTGCCTTATTAACTATGGGATTCTCAACGGTTTGCATTGGTTTTTTGCCAAGTTATGCTAGTGTTGGTATTATTGCTCCTATATTATTAATGATGTGTCGTTTTGGACAAGGTGTTGGACTTGGAGGCGAATGGGGCGGAGCAGTTTTATTGGCTATCGAAAATGCACCACCTCACAAGCGTGCGTGGTACGGAATGTTTCCGCAATTAGGCGCACCAATAGGATTGTTGCTTTCTGGCGGGACGTTTTTAATTTTAACTAACTCGCTAAGTTCTGAAGATTTTATGGAATATGGATGGAGAATTCCCTTTATAGCAAGTTCTTTATTGGTTTTGGTCGGATTTTATATTCGTTTAAAAATTACCGAAACCACTGCTTTTGAGAATGCAAAACAAGAGCAAAAAGAAGTTAAAATACCTTTTGTGACTTTATTGAAATCATATCGAAAAGAATTATTATTTGGAACTTTTGCGGCGGTAACCACTTTTGTAGTTTTCTATTTAATGACGGTATTTATGCTGAATTGGAATACAAAAGAATTGAAATTCTCTAACAAAGAAGCGCTGTTGATGCAATTGTTTTCGGTTTTGTTTTTTGCGGCATTTATTCCAATTTCGGCAGTGATTGCAGATAAAATTGGTCGCAGAAAAATGTTGATTTACGCTTCGATAGCCATCGCTATTTTCGGTTTGTTCTTTTCTTTATTTTTAAACTCTGGAAGCACTATTTTAGTGACGTTCTTTTTGTGTCTAGGAATGGCATTAATGGGATTTACGTATGGACCAATAGGCACTTTTCTCTCGGAATTATTTCCTACAACAGTGCGTTATTCGGGGGCGTCACTGACATTTAATCTAGCAGGTATTATTGGAGCTGCATTTGCTCCCATGATTGCTATTTGGATTGCGGCCAATTATGGTTTAACCTTTGTGGGATATTATCTTTCTGCAGCAGCTGTGATTTCGGTAATTTCTCTTTTGGTAATCAGTAAAAAAGAACATCAGTTTTAAATTTTTATCTTTTCAAGCTAAAATGTCCTTTATATTCTGTACTGGTGCTTGGGCGAATTACTGTGAACCAATAATCATCAGCGGGGAGTTGATTTCCTATATAAGTTCCGTCCCAAGAATTATTTTGACTTAATTCTTTTATGAGTTTGCCGTAACGATCAAATATTTTTATGATAATATCATTTTCATTATCTGAAAATTTTATTTTCCAAGTATCATTGAACCCGTCTCCGTTTGGAGTGAAAAATTTGGGGTACATTAAAAGATAAACCGTGTCAGTAACAGTCCCGCAACCATTTTTATCTCTTACGTATACTGTATATTTTCCATTAACTAAATTAGAAAATTCATTGTTGTTTTGATACTGAATTCCATCTAATGAATACTCATAATCACCTGTACCTGTTGTGTAAACGATAATGTTATTACTGCTATCTGTCCAATCTTTGGTTTCTATAGAAGTAATGGAGGCTATAGTTGATTTTTTTACACTAAAATTTTTAGTGGCTGAGCATGAAATAGAATTATAATCTTTAGAAACTAAAACAGTATAGTCTCCAGGATTAGCTATTACAATAGAAGGCGTTGTAGCTCCTGTTGACCAAAGGTAGTTAGTAAAATTAGTTCCTGCATTGACGGTGATTGAACTATTTTCACATATAGGCATCAAGTCATTAATCAATATATTTGGGTTTGAAAAAAGAGATAATTTTAGTTCTGCAATTGCATAACAGGGTGTGTTTGAATTGACACGAACATAAATTTTATTTTCGCCAAGTGTTATGTTGTAATTATTAGGATTAGTTATTTTGGTAGAAGATAATTCATTTTCTGCTCCTAATAAAGTAGTGTAATAATTAAAACTGTAGTCGTTTGGATTGGTAATTAAATTAGAATTATAATCAGTTAGGTTAATAATTTCAGTAGTGTCATTAGAGGTGTCACAAAAAGATTTGTCATAGTTGGTTGAGGGTAATTTACTTATTAAAGATACAGTTGCGATTGATTTTGAGCTACTCTCACAATTATTAATCGTTTGTGTTGCGTAATACGATATGTTATTTTGTAAAGGAGTAGTATTTATCAAGCTATTTCCATCAGTACCATACCATTTTATGTCCGTTCCAGTAATTACAATTGAAGATAAGGTTGGGTTTTGGCTGGCACAAAAACTTTGATTTGAATTTACTGAAGGACTTGAAGTGTTTTGAATATTGATTTTTACAGGTATTCTATCGCTTTCACAGCCATTAATACTTTGGGTAGCAAAATAAGTGATTCCGTTTTGCAATAAGGATGTGTTAGCTAAATAATTTCCATTAGTCAAGGCATCATACCATTTTATGTTTTGACCAGTAATACTGATATCATTCAAAGCAGCATATTGTTGGATACAGAAATTTTGAGGTGATGTAACTGATGTAATAGCTTGGTTGGAAATAATTACTGTTTGGTTTTGCGTTGTGCTGTTTCCATTAGAGTCGGTGTATTTCCATACAATAGTGTAGGATCCTTGAGCAAGATTAGCGATTGAATTAGGAGTCGTTGCTGTTATTACACCATCACAAGAATCTGTTGCTGAAGGAGCAGGAATTATAGTGCTACAGTCACCATTTATAGTTGGTAATGTAGTGATGTTGGGTACGGGTGGATTAGTATCGCCAATGATTACATCTGTGGTTAGTGTACTATCACAATCACCTGTTCCGGTTATTACACAACTGTATTGACCACTATTTGCTATAGAAGCATTAGGAATGATAGGGTTTTGAAGTGTAGAACTAAAACCATTGGGTCCAGTCCAATTATAATTAGTTCCTCCATTTGCTTTGAGTTCTAGCGTATTACCACTACAGATAGGTGAATTGTTTGATAGGGTAGCAATGGAAGTACAATCTTTGAATTTAACAAGGAAAGCATCTGAACTATTTAATGTGTAATAATTGGTGTCTGGATAACGATTAGGTTGATAAGTATTTGGTGTAGCGATATTTGTAGAACTATTAGTTATGCCGGCTAAATAAATATTTGAATTGGTGTCGACTTCAGTAATATAAGCATTGTCTGCCATTTCTCCTCCGAAATAGGTTGCCCATACCCTTTGTCCATTGGTGTTGTATTTTACTAGATATGATTCAGTTCCACGATCATTATATCTAGTTTCTTTGAACGCATTTGGGGTAGGAAAAAAACCGTCTTCTACTCTTCCTGTAAAATAGATATTACCTGTTTTGGAAACCGAACCTCCTAAAGTTTCAGGAAAAAAATAGGACCCCCAAGTTTTAAAACCATTTTGATTTAATTTAAAAACGCATCCACAACCATAATTTAGTTGATTTGTTTTGTAAACTTCTTGAAAGACTCCACTAGTAGCAATGTTTTCAGTGCTAAAAGTTGTTCCAAAGCAATATAAGTTATCACTTGCATCAATCCCTAAATAATAGAAAAAATCATCACTATTTCCACCAAAATATGTTCCCCAAATTTTATTTCCATTGGTGTCAAATTTCATCAAAAAACCATCTTTGCCATTATTTTTTTCTTGGTAGGAATTGGGTGTTGCAATGCCAGAAGTACTATTGGTAATACCGAGAAAAATAAGGTCTCCATTGGAATCTAATTTGGAATCAAAAATTTCATCTCTGTTATTTCCGCCACAGTATGTTCCCCATTCTCGAAGGCCATTAGCATTGAATTTCGCAATAAAACCATCATAAGGAAACTGGCCTTGATTGATGTGGTTTTGTTGAATTGAGCCAATTGTTGCAATGCCTTTATCACTGGTGGTTTCTCCAGATATATAAATATATTCGTTCAGGTCGATTGTAATACTATTAATTCGTTCATCTGCCAAATCTCCATAATATGTACCCCATTGTCTTACTCCATTAGGGTCAAATTTAACTAAAAAACCATCATAGTTATTCCAAATTGGATCAACATTATTTTGTTGATGACTTCCTAATGTAGCTATATTAGTTTTACTTAAGGTTTCACCTCCGATATATACATTATCATTTGTAGACACTTTAATTTGATTAATTCGGTCTGCATATTCTCCTCCATAGTAAGTTCCCCACACTCTAGTACCATCAGGATTAAATTTGGTAACAAAAGAATCATAATTTCCTCCCGTATTGAGATAATTTTGATAAGCTCCTGTCGATGCTATAGTGTTGTTGCTGTGTGTAGTTCCTGCTAAATATGTAAAATCATTTTTTGTAAAAACTGATGAAGCAAATTCCATATTTTCTCCCCCATAATAAGTTCCCCAAAGTCTAACAGGAACCGGATCTATAATTACTGTTTTATCTGAAATATTATTTGCCGTTTTAAAACCAAATACATTTCTGTTAACTTTAGTATAAGCTACATTAATTGATTTTTTTTCCTCTCCATCTTCTGTCCAACTAGCGGGAAGGGTTTCTTCCATTTTTCCAAAACGTGTTTTTAATACAAGTTTTTGGTTATTTAATTCAATTGGTGCTCCACTAAATTTTAATTGAATGTCTTGAATGTTTCCTTTAGGATGAACTACAAAATTATATTCTATGGTTTTTAAAGTATCTTCAGGGATGGTGAAAACTACATCAATATTAGAGTAAATGTTCTTGTATGTTATTAGCTTGTATTGATGTACGTTAGTTACACCTTCGGGCTTATTAACTATATTGTAATAATTATCATAATCTGAAGATGCTTTATCAGTAACTAATTCTACATTAGTATTTGAATTGACAAAATCAATATCAATTCTATGAAAAATGTATTCTAAAGTATAGTCAGGTACTATTTTGACATTATTTTTAAAACTAGCAAAAGTTCTTTTTTCTTGATGATGATTTTTTATAGACTGTTTTTTTAGTTCATAAACATCATAAGAAAATCCTTGTTTTCTTAATTGAACATTTAATCCTCTAGTGTTTAAAAGATACTTTACAGCATCGTTTAGCTTTCCATCTTGATCAATAATTTGACCTTTATTTTCTTTAAAACCAATAGATTGGTTCTTGTTCTGTCCAATCATTAGAAAAGATGTTAATATTAAAATAAGATAGAATTTGTATTTCATTGAGAGATGATTTGAGTCTTTTAAAATTGTAAATTGAATATGAAAGTAATAATCTTTTTTAATAATACGTAAAATAACCCTTACTTTTGTTTTCAAAATTGAATAATCTTTGAAAACAAAACTATTTCTAGTCACGCCGCCATTTACACAACTGAATACTCCGTATCCAGCGACGGCTTATATTAAAGGTTTTTTGAATACCAAAAATATAGCGTCGGAACAAGCCGATTTAGGAATAGAAGTGATTTTAGCTTTGTTTTCGAAAAAGGGATTGTACGATTTATTTCAAACTTCAAGTTCTCAATTTCAAGAGGGAAATTGTTCTGAAAATACCCAACGTATTTTTGCACTACAAGACGAATATATTAAAACGATTGATTCGGTTGTTGCTTTTTTACAAGGAAAGAATCCTACTTTGGCACTCCAAATTTGCCAAGAAGATTTCCTGCCCGAAGCCTCTCGATTTGCACAATTGGAAGAATTGGATTGGGCTTTTGGTACTATGGGGACACAAGATAAAGCGAAGCATTTGGCTACGCTGTACCTTGAAGATATTTCGGATTTTATTGTAGAATGTGTAGATCCTAATTTTGGATTCAGTCGTTATGCTGAACGTTTGGGTCGATCTGCTAATTCTTTTGATGAGTTGTATGAAGCTTTGAAACAACCACCTACATATATTGACACTATGCTGCTTTCTATCTTGAAAGCAAAAATAGAAACCATTCAACCCACTGTATTTTTAATTTCAGTTCCTTTTCCGGGAAATTTATATTCGGCTTTTCGTTCTGCTCAATGGGTAAAAGAAAATCATCCCGAAATCAAGATTTTGATGGGGGGTGGTTTTGCCAATACCGAATTGCGTTCGCTTTCAGATGAACGAGTTTTTGAGTTTTTTGACTTTATTACATTGGATGACGGCGAATTGCCAATTGAATTGATTGTTGAAAATATAGAATCAGGAACGAATACCGAATTCAAACGCACTTTTTTGTTGGAAAATGGCAAAGTGGTCTATAAAAATAATTCCCTTCGACACGATTATAAACAATCTCAAGTGGGAACTCCCGATTATGCTGATTTACTTTTGGATCAATACATTTCAGTAATCGAAATTGTAAATCCCATGCACCGAATGTGGAGCGACGGGCGTTGGAATAAACTAACTATGGCGCACGGCTGTTATTGGGGGAAATGTACTTTTTGTGATATCTCTTTGGATTACATTAAAGTATATGAGCCAATAGCTGCGGGAGTTTTGTGTGACCGAATGGAAGAAATGATTGCCCAAACAGGTCAAACAGGTTTCCATTTTGTTGACGAAGCTGCTCCGCCAGCTTTAATGCGAGAATTAGCTTTGGAAATTTTGCGACGTAAATTAGCGGTGACGTGGTGGACGAACATTCGATTTGAAAAAAGTTTTACCAAGGATTTGTGCTTGTTACTCAAAGCCTCCGGTTGTATTGCCGTTTCGGGCGGACTCGAAGTAGCTTCCGATAGATTATTGCAATTGATTGATAAAGGAGTGACAGTGGAACAAGTAGCTAAGGTAACTCGTAATTTTACCGAAGCAGGGGTAATGGTTCACGCCTATTTGATGTATGGCTATCCTTCACAAACTGTTCAGGAAACGGTGGATAGTTTAGAAATGGTTCGTCAATTGTTTGAAGCGGGAGTTTTGCAATCGGGATTTTGGCACCAATTTGCCATGACGGCACATAGTCCGGTGGGAATGTATCCTGAGCAATTTGGTGTTACCAAAAATACAGATGTTGTAGGGGCTTTTGCAAACAATGATCTCACATATATAGATAGTACAGGAATAGATCATGAACAATTTAGTTTCGGCTTAAAAAAATCATTATTCAATTTTATGCATGGCATCTGTTTGGATTATGATTTACAAGATTGGTTTGATTTTAAAATTCCTAAAACAACTATTCATCCTGATTTCATTTATGAGGCTTTAGAAGAAGAAACGAATTTTAGTAGTAAACCTAATGCAAAAGTAGTTTGGTTAGGAGGAAAGCCGCAGGTTACTTCTTTTACAAAAACAAAAAAAGGAAACTCTTGGGAAATGATGCAATTAACATTTCATGATAAAAAAGAAACCTTTACCATTCAGACCAATCAAAAAGAGGGAGAATGGCTTGTTAAAATTCTAGGCATGATTTCGGTTTCCAATTCAAAAACGACTCCAATGCAAGAACTAAAAGCTGATTTTGAAAACGAATTGGATGATTTTGAATTATTCTGGTTTTCAAAACCGATGCATTCTTTAAAAGAATTCGGATTGTTGGTTTTGTAATATTTTTACTTTTTTTACGAAAACTATATTAATTTAGCAAAGATACTTGAAAGAATCTAAATAAAATTTAGATAAATAGATACATTTACAACCAATAAAAAAATACACCTATGAGTATTGGTTATAAAGTAAATGTAAACGACACTTTCCATTTTGATATGGACTCCAAAAGTGTTTCGCAACTCGATGCGGTAAGTGTGGGATTAAATCAATTTCACATTTTACACGAAAACACTTCTTACAAAGCTTCTGTTGTTGAGGCCGATTTTAATCAAAAAAAATACGCCGTTGTGGTTAATGGGAATAGTTATACTGTTGCTATTTCAAATCCTTTGGATATTTTAATTAAAGAAATGGGATTTGAAACGGGGCAGGCTAAACAAGTCAATGCCATCAAAGCGCCTATGCCAGGATTGATTCTTGAAATTAGCGTTTCGGTAGGACAAGAAGTCAAAGAAAATGATAATTTGATTATTCTTGGTGCCATGAAGATGGAAAACAGTTTCCTTTCGCCACGCGATGGTGTGATTAAAACTATTTCGGTGGCTGTTGGCGATGCGGTAGACAAAGGACAATTATTAATTGAATTCGAATAAAAATGAAAAAGATAGTAGTTGCCAATAGAGGTGAAATAGCCATTCGAGTAATGAAAACAGCTCGAAAAATGGGGATAAAAACAGTAGCGGTATATTCAACAATTGATAGAAATGCCCCTCATGTAAAATTTGCTGATGAAGCGGTTTGTATTGGAGAAGCACCATCTAACCAATCCTATTTATTAGGAAGCAAAATTATTGAAGTGGCTAAAGCTTTGAATGCTGATGCAATTCATCCAGGATATGGTTTCTTGAGTGAAAATGCTGATTTTGCCGAAGAAGCTGAAAAAAATAACATCATTTTCATTGGGCCAAAATCTAAGGCAATTAAAATAATGGGAAGTAAGTTAGCGGCGAAAGATGCCGTTAAAGAATACAATATTCCTATGGTTCCTGGTTATGATGAAGCAATTACGGATGTAGTAAAAGCTAAAGAAGTGGCTACAGCTATTGGGTTTCCTATCTTGATTAAAGCCTCTGCAGGGGGTGGTGGAAAAGGAATGCGTGTGGTAGAAAAAGAAGCTGATTTTGAATCACAGATGGACAGAGCAATAAGTGAAGCCATTTCGGCATTTGGAGACGGATCTGTTTTTATAGAAAAATATGTAGCTTCACCTCGCCATATCGAAATCCAAGTAATGGCGGATAGTCACGGGAATATTTTGTATCTTTTTGAAAGAGAATGTAGTATTCAAAGACGTCACCAAAAAGTAATTGAAGAGGCTCCTTCTTCAGTGCTTACTCCAGAATTACGAAAACAAATGGGAGAAGCTGCGGTTTTAGTTGCTAAATCATGTGATTATTTAGGTGCGGGGACTGTAGAGTTTTTATTGGACGAAAATAATAATTTCTATTTTCTTGAAATGAATACCCGTTTGCAGGTAGAGCATCCTGTAACTGAAATTATTTCAGGGGTGGACTTGGTCGAAATGCAAATTCAAGTGGCTCGTGGCGAAGCATTATCCATCAAACAAGAAGATTTAAAAATAAAAGGGCATGCGGTTGAATTGCGTGTGTATGCTGAAGACCCTTTGAATGATTTCTTACCTAGTGTTGGGCATTTGGATGTATATCAACTACCTGTTGGAGAAGGAGTTCGTGTAGATAACGGTTTTGAGCAAGGAATGGATATTCCTATTTATTATGACCCAATGTTGTCTAAATTAATTACTTATGGAGCCTCTCGTGAAGAAGCGATTCAAACCATGATTCAAGCTATTGATGATTATAAAGTTGAAGGTGTTTCGACTACGTTGCCTTTTGGAAAATTTGTTTTTGAACATGAGGCATTTCGTTCAGGAAACTTTGATACGCATTTTGTAAAAAAATATTATAGCGTTGAAAAGCTAAAAGCCCAAACCGAAAAAGAAGCTCAAATCGCTGCTATGGTAGCGTTACAACAGTATTTTGAAGACCAAAAAATCGTACGCTTACCAATTCAATAAAGTATGGAATCAAAAATTAAAATAGTACAAGATAAAATTGCTGAAGCTCATTTGGGTGGAGGAATAAATAGAATTGCAAAACAACATTCGAATAAAAAGTTAACCGCTAGAGAGCGTATTGATTATTTGATGGACGAAGGTTCGTTTGAAGAAATCGGGATGTTGGTTACTCATAGAACTACTGATTTTGGTATCGAAAAAGAAGTATACTTGGGAGATGGAGTCGTTACTGGGTATGGAAATATCAATGGAAGATTGGTGTATGTTTTTGCACAAGATTTTACCGTTTTTGGAGGCTCCTTGTCTGAAACTCATGCAGAGAAAATATGCAAAGTAATGGACATGGCGCTAAAAGTAGGTGCGCCAATGATAGGATTGAATGATTCAGGAGGTGCTCGTATTCAAGAAGGGGTTCGTTCTCTTGGAGGGTATGCGGATATTTTTTATAGAAACGTTCAAGCTTCGGGAGTAATTCCGCAAATCTCAGCTATTATGGGGCCTTGTGCCGGAGGAGCAGTGTATTCGCCAGCAATGACTGATTTTACCATGATGGTGGAAGATACCAGTTATATGTTTGTTACAGGGCCTAATGTGGTAAAAACGGTAACTAATGAAACAGTAACTTCTGAAGAATTAGGCGGAGCCAGTACCCACTCGATGAAATCAGGGGTAGCACATTGCGCTTCGGTCAATGATGTGGAATGTTTGGAAGATGTAAAACGTTTGTTGAGCTATTTGCCTCAATCCAATAAAGAAAAACCTAAAAATTTGTCTTACGAACTTAATGATGAATTGAGAGAAAAATTAGGAGCTATAATTCCAGATAATCCTAACAAGCCGTACGATATGCACGAAGTGATTTCGGGCATTATTGACGAAGATTCGTTTTTTGAAATTCATAAAAATTATGCCGAAAATATTATTGTAGGGTTTTCAAGAATAGGTGGTCGTAGTGTGGGAATAATTGCTAACCAACCCATGATTTTGGCTGGTGTTTTAGATGTAAATTCATCTATAAAAGCGGCACGATTCACTCGTTTTTGCGATTGTTTTAATATTCCGTTATTAGTATTAGTTGATGTACCGGGGTTTTTACCAGGGACAGACCAAGAATGGAATGGAATCATTGTGCATGGAGCTAAATTATTGTACGCATTAAGTGAGGCTACGGTACCAAGAGTAACAGTGATTACCCGTAAAGCATACGGTGGTGCTTATGATGTAATGAACTCCAAACATATTGGTGCTGATATGAACTTTGCTTGGCCAACAGCTGAAATTGCAGTAATGGGAGCTAAAGGAGCGAGTGAAATTATCTTTAAAAAAGAAATTAGTGAAGCTGCAGATCCCGCTGCCAAATTATTAGAAAAAGAAGCGGAATATGCCGATTTGTTTGCTAATCCATATACAGCTGCACAACGTGGGTTTGTAGATGAGGTGATTTTGCCACAAGATACTCGCAAAAAATTAATCAAAGCATTTAGTATGTTAGAAAACAAAGTGAGTATAACTCCAAACCGTAAACACGGTAATATTCCTTTATAATATTAAAAATTAAAAATTTTAAAACCACCTTTATTTAAGGTGGTTTTTTTATAGTCTAAAAAAAAATATTTTTTTCAAAAATAAATTTATACCCCTGTAAAAATAGGGGTAGTATTGTTTTTTTATAATAAAAAAATAAAAAAATACCTGAATTAATTGTTTGAAATAAAATTTAATTAAAAAAATAGGGGGTAATTGATTTTTTTAATTATTAACACCTTAATTAAATAGTGTTTTAAATTGCAAATTTATATTTTTTGCGAATTTTATTTTGAATTTGATAAAAATGCTTATAATGTTGAATAAAATTTATCTTTTTGTCTTTTTAGTTGATAAAAGTTGATAGTTT
Source organism: Bacteroidota bacterium (assembly GCA_041191945.1). Taxonomy (GTDB): domain Bacteria; phylum Bacteroidota; class Bacteroidia; order Flavobacteriales; family Flavobacteriaceae; genus Flavobacterium. The sequence continues at coordinate 104,840 of JBEENX010000003.1, read as the reverse complement.
TGCTTCGAAAACAAGGAATAATTCGGTTGTTATTTGAGAAAGATAAATTATATGATTTCGATACACTGACTTACTTCAATTTCGTAAAATAAAGTAATAGTAAATTTAAATTAATTCAACATGAAAAAAGTAATTGCCATCTTCGCCTTAGTACTATCAAGTACATTTGCATTTGCACAAGACACTCCATTAGAAATTTCAGGATCTGCTGATGCGTATTGGAAATATGATTTTGCAAAAACTGCTAATATTCCAACAAGTTTTGCTACAGATCAAAACTCACTTTCTTTAGGTATGATTGATATTGCTTTAAAGAAAAAAACAGGAAAAACATCTTTTGTTGGTGAAGTATCTTTTGGGCCTAGAGGAGCCGGACAATCAATTCCTGATGTAAATGGTCAATCGTTCCATATTCAAAATTTGTATGCTACTTATGCTGCATCGGATAAATTAAGTTTAACAGCGGGATATATGGGAACCTTTATAGGATATGAAGTAATTTCGCCTCTCGGAAACTTTCATTATTCAACGTCTTATTTGTTTACTAATGGTCCATTTCAAAATGCTGGGATAAAAGCTAATTATGTTGTATCTAGTAAAGTCAGTTTGATGGCGGGATTATTTAATGATCAATGGAACACATATCAAGCTACTCCTAAATTTGGTTTAAATGCTTTTGGAGCTCAATTAGCAGTTACTCCAGCCGAAGGATTTACAGCGTATATTAATTTGTTGACAGGATCTGAAAGCGGAACAATTGTTGATTTAACTACAGCTTATCAAGTTTCTCCTAAATTCAAATTAGGATTAAATGCAGCTGATTTTTCTGGCGCAACAAGCGGGACAGGTTATACTGGTGTAGCAATTTATCCATCTGTTGTTATCTCTGATTCTTTTGGATTAGGATTACGAGCAGAATCTTTCAAATCTAAGGCTACAGAAGTTTCGGTTTCAGCCTTTACTTTGTCAGCTAATTTAAAATCAGGAGGATTAACATTCATCCCAGAAATACGATTGGATAAAGCATCGGAAGATAGTTTTTATGCTTCCAATGGTAATTCAACAAAATCAGCTTCTCAATTTGCATTGGCAATGGTGTATGGCTTTTAATTATTAAGTTGTGTTGTGTTGTTTCTAACTTGTTTTAAGAGACAATGTGTTTTAAATAGTAGGGGAACTGCTCAAAAGCTATGGTAATAGTTTTTTGGGCAGTTTTTTTATATAGAATAATCATAGTAGAATAAACTATTGTTTTTTATAGATACAGTAAATCGTGTTTATTGTTTTAGAATCTAATATGTCGTTCACTTCTGTTTGTATATAGTGAAGTTTGAATGCTTTGATAGCAGAAGAAAGGTTTCGGGTATCGTAACCAATAATACGCAAACCTTGTTCTATATTAAAATCTTTTGGTGCTTCTTTTAATTCATCATCTGACCAAACTCCAAATCCTGAATCGGCTAAGAGTTTCCAAGGGAATAAAACACTTGGGTCTGATTTTCTTGTAGGGGCAATATCTGAATGAGCAATTATATTTTGAGTTGGGATATTATATTCTTTTTTTAATCGGGTTAGTAATGCTATTAGACTGTTGATTTGTGCTTCAGAAAAAGGTTCGCTACCATTGTTGTCTAACTCAATTCCAATAGAAGCTGAATTTATATCGGTATTTCTACCCCAGCTAGCGTTACCTCCATGCCAAGCTCTTAAATAATCATTTAGCATTTGTACCACTTTTCCATCATCACTAATTACGTAATGAGCACTTACCTGTGTTTTTGGTAATGTGAATGTTCTAATGGTTTGTTGAAGTGAATCCTGCGCTGTATGATGAATGATAATAAAGTTGGGTTTGCGAAGATTGAAATTAACAGTACTAATCCATTCAGTATTAGCACCGTTTTCTAACGGTATCGTTTTTTTTGAAGAAAGCTTCTTTTGAAAATGGCGTAATTGATTTTTGTATAATTTTTCAGTTGATCGAAACGGATGGGTACCGCATGAAGAAATAATTGTAATTCCAAAAAAATAAAGCATATATTTTTTCATAGCTATTTTTTGAACTTAATTGGAATCAGTTGTTTCGTCTTTCTTTTTTTTCTTTGATTTTTTTGGGTTTTTGGCATCCTCCTGCATAGCCTTATACTTTTCTTTTTGAGTTTGGGTTAGCAGTTGTTTAATTTTAGAGTCAGTAAGTTCTGATAGTGTTTGAATTTCTTTAATTTTATCATCTTGACTGATTTCTTGTTTCATTATAGCACCTTGAGACTTAATACTTTCAGTAAGTATATTTGCAATAGCAATTTCTTGTAGAGCATCTAATTGTAGTTCGGGTTTTAATTGTTCCATGATTTTACTAACGGTAACTTCAACAGGAATTTCTTTTGGTTTGTCAGGATGTTGATTCATTCCACCCATTCCACCCATGGTACCCATTCTGCCGCCATAGCCGCCGTATCCTCCATAACCTCCATAACCTCCATAGCCACCATACTGAGCAAAAATTGAAGTGCAGCTAAAAAATAAAACTATTAATAGAATGAGGGTGAGTTTATTTCTCATAAAAAATTAATTTTGAATCAAATATAACAAAAGAATTTAAACTTTAAATGGGTTCACCATACAAATCAAATTCGGTAGCTTCTATGATTTTAATAGTTGCAAACTCTCCTGTTTTTAAAAAATGTTTAGTAGCATCAATTAATACTTCATTGTCAACATCAGGGCTGTCAAATTCGGTACGACCCACAAAGTGTCCACCTTCTTTTCGGTCAATGATGCATTTGAATGTCTGGCCTACTTTCTTTTGGTTCAAATCCCAAGAAATTTGCGATTGCAATTCCATAATTTCATTCGCGCGTTCTTGTTTTACAGTATCTGGAATATTATCTTCCAATAAATAGGCTGTAGTGTTTTCTTCATGCGAATACGCAAAACATCCCATTCGGTCAAATTTCATTTCCTGAACAAATTCTTTTAAGATTTCAAAATCTTCTTGAGTTTCTCCAGGATAGCCAACAATCAAAGTAGTTCTGATAGCTATACCGGGAACTGCAGCTCTGAAATCTTTTAGTAATTGAGTTGTTTTTGCTTGAGTTGTGCCACGTTTCATTGATTTCAATATGGAATCAGAAATATGTTGTAACGGAATATCAATATAATTACAAATCTTTGGTTCACGCTTCATTACTTCTAAAACATCCATTGGAAAACCAGTAGGGAAGGCGTAATGCAAACGAATCCATTCAATTCCTTCTACTTTTACCAAAGCTTCTAATAACTCGGCTAGATTTCTTTTTTTGTAAATATCTAGACCGTAATACGTTAAGTCTTGGGCAATCAAAATCAATTCTTTTACTCCATCTCTGGCCAAACCTTCTGCTTCTTTAACCAATTTTTCAATAGGTTGCGAAACATGTTTTCCTCTCATTAACGGAATAGCACAAAAACTACACGGTCTATCACAACCTTCGGCAATTTTTAAATAAGCATAATTTTTTGGTGTGGTAGTTAAACGTTCACCTAATAATTCGTGTTTATAATCTGCCCCTAAGGCTTTTAAAAGCTGCGGTAATTCTGTGGTACCAAAAAACTGATCCACATTTGGAATTTCTTTTTCTAAATCGGGTTTGTAACGTTCCGATAAACATCCGGTTACAAAAACTTTGTCAACTAATCCACGTTCTTTTTTATCGGCATATTCTAAAATCATATTAACTGATTCGGCCTTGGCGTTATCAATAAATCCACAGGTGTTAATTACAATAACGTTACCTTCTTCGGCTTCAGGTGCTTCATGTTCCACTTCTTTGCCACTCGCACGAAGTTGTCCCATTAAAACTTCACTATCGTAGATGTTTTTAGAACATCCTAGGGTAATTACATTGATTTTATTTTTCTTTAAAGACTTCGTTCTCATAATAGTAGGCTTTCAATAGTTGGAAAGGTGGGCAAAATTACATTTTTTATTTTTAGGAGCACCAATCTTTCGGTATTTTATGGCGTTTACTCCTGCTGTTTGTTACAATCTCCTGAAGAAAAATCAGAGGAGGATTTTCACTTCCATCAGGGCTAAAAAAAACATCTTGTTTTTCAGTACAAGATGTTTCCTTAATTTTAACTTTCTATTTTTTTATAACTCAAACAAAAGTGTCAAAGTAACCGTGCTGTTTTTGGTATTGATTGCAGCACCATCAGTAAGTCCTTGTTCAAAGAAACCTTGTTTGGTATCTCTTTTGAAAGTAGCATAAGACAAATCTAATTTGGTTCTACCAAAATTATAACCAACTCCTGTAGAATAACCAGTTAGATCTCCAATGGTTGTTTTATTGTTATATGGACTTTGCTCATAGCGGTAGCCACCTCTCAAACTCCAAGCTTCAATTTTATATTCAGCTCCAATGTGTAATTCAGTAGTGCTACTTAATAAAGAATTGATGTTGCTGTTTAATCCTCTAAAGTAAGAATCGTTTTCAGGTTTGAATTTGGTACTACTGTAATCTTTCAAAGCATAATCAATACTAATTAATCCTTTTTTACCAAAAACATAAGCCATACTTCCTGTCCATTTGCTTGGAGTTTGCAATTTGTATGGGTCGTAATAGTTAGTGATGTTTGGATTAACAACATCTGGTGCTAATTCACCCGATGTGTTGGCACTAACACCTACTAGCTTTTGAGTCAATTCATCGTTTAGTCTGTACCAAGTTGGAGATTCATAAGCAAGTCCGAGTCGTAATTCATTAGTTACTTTAGCAATGGCACCCAGTTGAAATGAAAAACCGGTACCATACGTATATAACTCATTGTCAAATTGTAATCTAGAAATGGTATAATTAGAGGTTAAAGGAGCATTATTGTCTTCATAAAATCTTGAGAATTGTCTAAAGTCAACAAAGTGAGTGTTTAGATTAAATCCTAGATATAATTTATCTTTAAATGACGATGCTAAATTAAAGGATAATTTACCGTCATACCCTCTGTTGTTAATAGTGTTTTCATGATAATAGTTTCCGCTAGTGGGTACATTCGAAGTGTAAACAGTGTTGGTTGAAGAGTTAGTGTTAGGGTTAATTATATAAGCTTGATACCCTAGAAAAGCTTGTTGCGCACCGTTACCTAAATCTTCATAACGAGAATTTTCCAATACGCTTAAGGGAATTCCATTAGCATACGATAAGAAATAAGAATCAATAGAATGTGTTGGATTGGTTCCTGCAGAGAAAATAGAATTGTTTAGATTATTTGTGTTTTCAAAGTTGATAGATATAGAGAACTTTTTCCAATTGCTTGAACTGTATTGATTTTTAAAAACAAAAACGCCACCCGCTTGATTCAAATCAAAGGAGTTGTTTGTTTGTTGTGTTTTTTCTCCAAAATAATCTGAATTGTTTTTTATAGCATTATTGCTTAATGTAAAACCTACTTGATTATTGCTGAAAATTGCAGAACCTGCAGGGTTTACGTTAATAGCAGATAAATCACCACCAAGTGCTCCAAAAGCGCCACTCATGGCTCTGAAACGAGCTGTTCCGTTGATGTTGTCTTGTGCATAGCGTAATGCGTCTCTGATTTCTTGAGCATGAAGTTGGCTAAATGAAAATCCAATCAATATAAGGAATACGAATTTTTTCATGATGATTAAGGTTTGAGATTTTATTTGTTTAATAATAAGCTAATAGAGGTGAAATTATCTTCCGCCACCTCTTCTTCCGCCACCTCCGCCGCCGTAAGAGCCACCTCCACTAGAACGACCAAAATTAGAATCTGAAGATTGAGAAGGAGAATAGTCTGAATTGCTTCGGCTTGGAGTGTATGATCTAGCAGGAGCATAACTGTTGTTGCTACGATTTGGATTGTAACTTCTAGCAGGGTTGTAATTTTGACCGCTATTATTTGTATTGTAGTTTCTTGTTCTGCCGTAATTGTTGTATAAGAAATTTTGATTTTGAGCAGGAGAGGTAGTATTTCTGCTGAAAGTTGGCGCCGTACTCATTCTATTGTAGCTACTTCTACTTGGGTAATCGTTCACGCTTTGAGCAGATGCTCTCCCAATGTAATTGCTTGAAGGATTTAGACTGTTAGGGTAATAAGAACCTCTTCTGCTTGAATTGTAGGAGTAGTTTCTTCCTAGGTAGGAATGACCATAAGAATAATATCCGCCATTGTAATAAGGGTAATTCATGTAGCTGTATCCATATCCATAGTAAGGATAGCCCCATCCGTAATAGGTATTCCAGTAGTTATAAGGAAAATTCCACCCGTATCCATAATAGGGATGCCCCCAACCGTAACCATAATATGGATAACCGTATCCAAAAGATAATCCCCAATTATTAGGATAATAATTAATAGTAACATCTTGTGAATTACTACCCCAACTAGCATAGTTTGAATTGTTTTGTTGGTTTGCTTGGTTGTTGTAATTGCTATAATTGTCTATATCTGTAAAAATAGCGGTACTATCATTAACATCTTGTAAAGAACTAAAATAATTTTGATACGCTATTGCAGATTCATTAGGAAGTGTTCTTTTTTGGATTTTAGATTCAGTATTGCCGTAGATACCATCAGTATCGTAATACGAACTATTTTGGTACGAACCGCAAGAAGTTATCGCAAAAAAGCTTAAAAAACCAATTATGGAATTAAGAGAGGGCTTTGGGAGAGAAATAAAAATAGTTTTCATATCTGTAGGTTTTTTATTGTTGCACATTACAAAAATAGTTAGTTTTGCCAAACTATTTAGTGAATAAAGAAGAAAACAAAATTTGTGCCAAACTATATAATATGAGTAAGAACCTTACTACGCGATCAGAAGATTATTCAAAATGGTATAATGAGCTAGTTGTTAAAGCTGATTTAGCCGAAAATTCAGGAGTTAGAGGTTGTATGGTTGTTAAACCTTACGGCTATGCAATTTGGGAAAAAATGCAAGCAGAGTTGGATAGAATGTTCAAAGAAACAGGACATCAAAATGCATACTTCCCTTTGTTTGTTCCTAAAAGTATGTTTGAGGCTGAAGAAACCAATGCGGAAGGATTTGCTAAAGAATGTGCCATTGTTACTCATTATAGATTAAAAACAGATGAAGATCGCCCAGGAAAATTAATGGTAGATCCTAATGCTAAATTAGAAGAAGAATTAATTGTTCGTCCTACAAGCGAAGCTATTATTTGGTCAACGTATAAGGGATGGGTGCAGTCGTATCGCGATTTACCGTTATTGATTAATCAATGGGCCAATGTGGTTCGTTGGGAAATGAGAACGCGTTTGTTTTTAAGAACAGCCGAATTTTTATGGCAAGAAGGACATACCGCTCATGCTACGCGTCAAGAAGCAATTGAGGAGTCAGAAAAAATGATGAATGTGTATGCTGATTTTGTTCAAGATTTTATGGCAATTCCAGTCGTAAAAGGATTGAAAACCGAAACAGAACGTTTTGCAGGTGCTGACGAAACCTATTGTATTGAAGCTTTAATGCAAGATGGTAAAGCATTGCAAGCGGGTACTTCTCACTTTTTAGGTCAAAATTTTGCAAAAGCTTTTGATGTGAAATTTGCTAACGCAGAAGGAAAACAAGAACATGTTTGGGGAACTTCTTGGGGGGTTTCTACACGATTGATGGGGGCTTTGGTGATGACTCACTCGGATGATAATGGTTTAGTCTTGCCTCCAAACTTAGCGCCAATACAAGTGGTAATCGTTCCAATATATAAGTCGGAGGAAGAGCTAGAGAAAATTACTTCAGTGGTAAATGATTTGGTAGCTCAATTTAAAAAACTCAGAATTTCAGTAAAATTTGATAATAGAACTACTCAAAAACCAGGATTTAAATTTGCTGAATGGGAATTAAAAGGAGTGCCTGTTCGTATTGCTGTGGGACCAAAAGATTTAGAAAATGGTACGTTTGAAGTGGCGAGAAGAGATACATTGAGTAAAGAAGTAGTTTCAAAAGACGGAATTGTAAATCACATCAATGATTTATTGGAAACTATTCAAAATGATTTATTCCAAAAAGCATTGGATTATAGACAAAGTCATATTACAGAAGTAAATTCATTCGAAGAATTTAAAGATGTATTAGAAAATAAAGGTGGATTTATTTCAGCACATTGGGATGGAACTCCTGAGACAGAAGAAAAAATTAAAGATTTAACCAAAGCAACTATCCGTTGTATTCCTTTAGATCGAGTAGAAGAACAAGGAAAATGTATTTTTACAGGATTGGAATCTGCTGGTAGAGTGTTATTTGCAAAAGCCTATTAAAAAAATTTTTTTTTTTTCGTATCTACTCTTGTGCGTCTAAAAAATAGTTGTATTTTTGCATCCGCATTACAGAAATGAGGTCCGTTCGTCTATCGGTTAGGACGCCAGGTTTTCATCCTGGTAAGGGGGGTTCGATTCCCCCACGGACTACAAAATTTGTTTAATGCTATAGTTATCCTGAACTTAGAAGGAAATTGGTCCGTTCGTCTATCGGTTAGGACGCCAGGTTTTCATCCTGGTAAGGGGGGTTCGATTCCCCCACGGACTACAAATTAGTTTTGAAATGGTTTTATGAAGCAAGTGGTGGTGTCTCTCTTCTTGTTTTATTAGTTAAAACTGAAGTGATTAGTTGAAAAATTAATTGTGGGAGGTTTTTCTAATTTTATTTCTAATAATTAATTAGTTAGTTACATTTTAAAATATACAACAAATGGCAAATCATAAGTCAGCTTTAAAAAGAATCAGAAGTAACGAAAAGAAAAGAGTATTAAACAGATACCAACACAAAACTACTCGTAATGCGATCAAAGCTTTGCGTTTGGCTACTGATAAATCAGATGCTGCATCTAAATTATCAACTGTTATCTCTATGATTGATAAGTTAGCTAAGAAAAATATCATTCACGATAACAAAGCATCTAACTTGAAATCAAAGTTAACTAAACACGTTGCTAAATTGTAATTCAATACAATTGAAAAATAGTAAAAGCCTCCTTTTAGGAGGCTTTTTTTATGGATTAATTTCTTGATCTTAAGTAATGAACAGAAACAATTTTTTATCTCAAAATAAAGTGTACCTTTGCACCCATTAAAAATCACAGATGGAATCTATTAGAAACATTGCAATTATTGCTCACGTTGACCACGGTAAAACGACTTTGGTTGATAAAATTATGTATCACTGTCAATTATTTCGTGAAAACGAAAATACAGGTGACTTAATCCTTGATAACAACGACTTAGAGCGTGAAAGAGGAATCACAATTACTTCAAAGAACGTTTCTGTTGTTTATAAAGGAACAAAAATCAATATTATTGATACTCCAGGTCACGCCGATTTTGGAGGTGAAGTAGAGCGTGTGTTGAATATGGCTGATGGAGTTTGTTTATTGGTAGATGCTTTTGAGGGACCAATGCCACAAACTCGTTTTGTTTTACAAAAAGCAATTGATTTAGGTTTAAAACCATGTGTGGTTATTAATAAAGTAGATAAAGAAAACTGTACTCCAGAAGAAGTTCACGAAAAAGTATTCGACTTAATGTTTGAATTGGGAGCTTCTGAAGAGCAATTAGATTTCCCAACCGTATATGGTTCAGCTAAGAATAACTGGATGTCAGACGATTGGAAAAACCAAACAGAAAATATTGAGCCTTTATTGGATATGGTTATAGCAAATGTACCAGCTCCTAAAGTGTTTCAAGGAACACCTCAAATGTTAATTACTTCATTAGATTTTTCTTCTTTTACAGGACGTATTGCAATTGGTCGTTTAGAAAGAGGGGTGCTAACAGAAGGAATGCCAATTTCTTTGGTAAAAAGAGATGGTAAAGTAATTAAATCAAGAATTAAAGAACTACACACTTTTGAAGGTTTAGGTCGTAAAAAAGTAACTGAAGTAGTTGCTGGAGATATTTGTGCTATCGTTGGAGTAGAAGGATTTGAAATTGGAGATACTATCGCTGATTTTGAAAATCCAGAAGCATTGCAAACTATTGCAATTGATGAACCAACAATGAGTATGTTGTTTACTATTAACGATTCGCCCTTCTTTGGTAAAGAAGGAAAATTTGTAACTTCTCGACACATTCGTGAGAGATTAACTAAAGAATTAGAGAAAAACTTAGCGATGAAAGTGGGTGAAACTGATTCTGCTGATAAATTCATGGTTTTTGGTCGTGGAGTATTACACTTATCGGTTCTTATTGAAACAATGAGAAGAGAAGGATATGAGTTGCAAATTGGTCAGCCACAAGTAATTATTAAAGAAATTGATGGTGTTAAATGTGAGCCGATTGAGGAGTTAACTATTGATTTACCAGAACATTTGTCAGGTCGTGCAGTAGAATTTGTTTCGGTACGTAAAGGAGAAATGTTGAGTATGGAAGGTAAAGGAGATCGTATGATTGTGAAATTTAATATTCCTTCTCGTGGAATTATAGGATTGCGTAATCAATTATTGACAGCAACTGCTGGAGAGGCGATTATGTCACACCGTTTCATTGGATACGAGCCTTACAAAGGTGAAATTCCAGGAAGAAATAACGGATCTTTAATTTCTATGGAAAACGGAAAAGCTATTCCTTATTCTATTGATAAATTACAAGATCGTGGTAAATTCTTTGTTGATCCTAATGAAGATATTTACGAAGGTCAAGTTATTGGAGAAAATACTCGTAGCGATGATATGACTGTAAATGTAACCAAAACTAAAAAATTATCTAATGTACGTTCTTCTGGAGCTGATGATAAAGCACGAATTATTCCTGCAATTAAATTCTCTTTAGAAGAAGCCTTGGAATACATTCAAAAAGATGAGTATGTTGAGGTTACGCCAAAATCATTACGTTTGCGTAAAATCTATTTATCTGAAACAGATAGAAAAAGATACAAAATCTAAGGGAAAGTATTTAATTTATATAAAAACCACCAGCTAAAGTTGGTGGTTTTTTTTATCTTTTCAAACTAAAATGAGACTTAGCTTCTCTACCATCTTGTAATTTTAAAGAGAACCAATAATCATCGGCAGGGAGTGGAGCTCCGTTGATTGTACCGTCCCAACCTTGGCTTTGAGGAGTTATTTCTTTAATAAATTGACCAAAACGATTGTAAATGTAAATGTTTTGTATGTTGAGTGACCCGCTCGAACCCTTGATGTTCCAATAGTCATTGTATCCATCATTATTTGGGGTGAAAAATTGAGGTGCTTCAAGAATAACAAGTTCGGAGTTTATTTGTCCACAACCATCAATATTTTCAATAATCAATTGGTGAAGTCCACCAGGTATTTTTTCAAATATAGTATTATTTTGAAATGGAGTAGATGTACCGTCTTCGAAAATAATTTTATACCGATATTCAGAAGCATTGTCGAGGATTATAATGACTTGATTTTCTTTTTGCAGATCTTTTATTTCTAACGAGTTAATTTTTGCAAGTTTCGACAGATTAACGGTTATGTTTCGAGTTACTTCACAACCTAGATTATTTTTAACCGTTACATTGTATTGGCCTTCTTTGTTTATTACAATCCTAGGAGTAGTTTCATTTGTATTCCATTTATAACTATATTCATTTTCAGTTACAGGCAAAATGACTCCAGCGTCTAATACAACAGTTGTAGTCGTACCTTCGCATAGTATTTTGGTTTCAGATAAGAGTATGGATGGGCTTGGATCTACAATAATATCAAATTGTCCAGTCCCAAAACAGCCTTCTTCATTTTCGGCTCTGATGAAAATAGTTTTTGAAGTAGAAGTGTATTTATTTACTAATGCATTGTTCCCTAATTCAGCATCATTTTTACTTGAGTAGTAGGTGAAAATTATATTGGGAGGAAAATTAAAATCATTGCGTATTTGGATTGTTTTTTTCTCTAAATCAAATTCAGCTTTATTATTACCATTAGTGCATGCATGTAAGGCTGAAGGTAATAGTGTGATATTTGGATTCGCATGAAGCATTATACTTTGTATGCTGTAACATGAGCCAGAAGGGAGTACTAATTTTGCGTATACTATTTCATTAGGAAATGTATTGCGATAAATAGGATCTAATGCATTTAAATTATTTTTATCGTCATTAGCTTCTGTTACAGATTTATAATAATAAATTTCAATATCAGTTTGTCCTGTGCGCAAAAAATCATTTGCTAAATCAAGATTAAAATTAGCTAGTCCATCGGTTGAATTACTGTCTTGAGTATCACATTGAATTAATTTATATGGAGTGGAGGTTGTTTTTGGACTATTAAATATTGTTATGGTTTTTTCTATAGGTTCTCTTTCCTCCCCATTTACAGTTTTTATTAATGTCACTTTATATTCCCCCGGATTGGGAAAAATATGAAAGGCATCTTTATCTCTAGAAGTAGTTCCGTCTCCAAAATCCCACACCACAGAATCAACTGTTTCTGTAGAATTTATATAAAAATGGGTAGCTTGCCCCAGGCAATTATGTTCATAGTTAAAGCTATATAGAAATAAAGAAGTAATAAAAGGAGGAAGTCCTAGGTGTACGATTCTATTTTTTAAATCAATTTGATTATGTAGATAATTACAGCTGGTTCCATCCAGTTCAGGATTATTAATTACAGAAAGTTTATCAATTCCTTCTTGGGAAACGGGATAGCCGGATCGGTATATTTTTTCATCAATTGCTAATTGTAATGCACCGGCAACATTGTATGAAGTTGTAATTTCTGTTTTGGAATTTATGATATCAGCACTTTTTAAATCGTATTGAAATAAAGTACTCCCTTGACTAATTCCTTCTGAATTAAAATTATTAGTTGTTACATATAGCTTTTTTGACTTTGCAGAAAACTCTACTCCATAAGGATTTGCTCCGCTTAATATGGATATTCCATTATTAACTCTTCCTGTTGAAGTATCAAAATTGAAAAGCCATACATTTCCTGTATTTCTTCGTACTTCGCCTTTTGGACCTAAGTCATTACTAGATTTTAAAGAAGAATTCACGATGGCTAGTTTTGTTCCATTAGGAGAAGTTTTAAGATATCCAATAGCATTTGAATGATATCCACCTAGTGGAACGAGTAAAGGAGTTGTTGATTTTATTGGGGTTTTATTGACTCCGGTAGAACTGATTTTAAAGGCGTAAAAATTATCTAAAAAGTGGGTGACAACCCAAAAAGAAATACCATCTCCATGTTGCACAGCGGTTATTTTTTCAGAACATTTAAATTTTACTTCTTCAGTGTCTTCAGGATTGTAAGTAATTAAATGTATGTTTTTTTCATTACTAGGAATATCTCCTAATCCATTGTTTAGCCTTAGATCAACTTGAGAATAATTTAATCCATTATTTGGGGGGTCTTCGTCATTCAAAGGATTGTCGTCAACATTATCGGCTAATGGTTGATCGACTGTAAATATGTAATAAACATAAGGGTTGTTAGGTTTTGGAACTATTATAGCGGATTGTGTACTTGAAACATGACCTAATAAACCTGAACCATTGGGCATCACTTGATGTAATTTATTATAGACTTTTGATCCATCTGTGTAGAAAAGTATATTTCCATTTTTATCAGATATACTTGAGCAACCTTCTCGTGTAATTAACTGCCCATTTAATAAAGCAACAGGACTTCCAGAATTAAAGCTTACTCCTGCCATATCACCAAAATACCAATTTGCGGCCTCTTTTTGAGCAAAAGTAAAGCCGTAAACTAGAATTGTAGCCAATAAAAGGAGTTTTGTTTTCATCTATATAGACTCGATTAATAATACAAATTTATATTATCGTTTCAAACTAAAATGGCCTTTGGCTTCTCTACCATCTTCTAATTTTAGAGTGAACCAATAATCATCGGCAGGGAGTGGTGCTCCGTTGATTGTGCCGTCCCAACCTTGGCTAGAAGGCAGTATTTCTTTCATTAATTTGCCATATCTATCAAAAATATAAATGATAGATTTTGAACTGAAATTACTATCTACTCCTTTAATGTTCCAATAATCGTTGTATCCATCGCCATTTGGAGTGAAGAATTTTGGTACACCAATAACGGCTATGGTTTGATTAATTGTACCACAACCATTTTTATCAATAACATATACATTATGTATTCCAGCGGCTACGTTTTCAAATAAATTTGATATTTGAAAAGGCCCAGTAGGAGCATCTAAGCTATACTCATAGTTTCCTTTTCCAGAAGCGTTTACAGTAACAGAATTCACTTCTGTTAAATCAACAATATCAATGCTATTAATTCTAGCTACATCAGAAGCGTTGACTTGAATAGTTCGTGTTCTATAACAGCCTGATTGTGTAGTTACTCTAACAGAATAGGCTCCTTTTGTATTTACATTTAGAGTTGGGTTGCTCTCAGCGGGTAAAACACTACCATCTTTTGTCCAAGTATAGTCATAATTGGTTGTTGGTGACCCATCAGTAATTCCCGCATTGAGTTCCACAAAGAACGTGGGAAGATTAGAGCATACTAATTGGTTGTCTAATCCATTGCTATTAGTATTTATATTGGGCTTAGGATTTACAATCAATTTAATGTGAGGTCCTAAACCATAACAAGAATTATCTAAAATACTTTCTACTCTTACCCAGATATCTTGCTGATTGGGGTAGCCTGTATTTCTATAATTAGAAGTGTTTGTAATTTCATTAGTTTCGGCTAAAGCATCTGCCTCATTTGGATAGTATTTGATGGTATAATTGGTTAATGGTGGAATTAAAAAACGTTGAATATCCGAAGTAACGCTGCTAAAGTCAAATTTTGAAATTCCATCTGTATCTGTACTTATTGTAGTAATATCATCATCACAGTTTTGAAATTCTCGTTTAAAAGTCGTTGGAATTTGGGTAGAAGAAACAATTAAATTCATTTCTGAGACGCTATAACATCCATTTGTGTTCTCAACTCTAACCCATATTTTTCTTGAATTAGTATTGAAAGCTAGAGGAGTATTGATTAGAGCGGTATTATCTTTAGTTTGAGCACCAGTTAATGAGGTATAATAAGTAAATGTCTCTGAAGTGTAATTAGAAGATATAAAGCTGTTTTTTTCTGTTAAATTAAAATCAGAAACGCCATCGGAATTGTCATCACATTGTTTTAAATCAATAGGCGATGCTAAAACAGGAAGTGCATAAACAGTCAAAGTAGCAGGATTAGAAATTAATCCGCAACTATTTCCTGTTTTATTTAATTGAACTCGGTATTGAAAACCATTCATTGAATTGGTTACTCTCGTTATAGTAAGAGTATTTGATGTCGCTCCAGAATAAGTAGTGTTATTTGTGATGTTAATCCAACTAATACCATCTGTAGATAATTGCCATTGATAGGTATTGCCACCATTATCAACTAAAGTAACTGAGGTATTTTGGAACTCACAAGTTGGAGTTAGTTGCGGTTGTGTACTAATGCTGATTGGGGCTGCTATGGTATAGTTTATATTAGGATTAATGTATCCGTTGCCACTTGTTACCATACCGTTAGAATTTACAGTTGGCGGAATAGTAATGCCAAGAGTAGCACTTGTATTACCCAAATACCCAGCTTCTATTACATCAAAGCAATTATCATTATCACTATCTAATTCTCTGTAATTCTTGATTCCGTCACCATCAATGTCTGGGTTGGCAGCATTCGTTCCTGATTCGTCTATATCATAGATGCCATCATTGTCAGTGTCCAAATCCAAGTAATCTGGAATAGTATCATTGTCTGTGTCTAATGGTACTGTTCCTGATCCAAAAACATCAAAGAGTCCATCTTTATTACTGTCAACATTGGAAACAGAGGTAAAAACATTAGGAAGTGATTCTGTTGTGTCAGTTATACCATCATTATCACTATCTAAATCGAGTTGGTCAACAATAGAATCACCATCGGTATCTTTAGGTAGACAAGTGGCTATTATTGAAAAAGTAGCTTTGTTATTGGCGCTATCGGATAAGTTTTTATGAGTAAATGTTAACGAATTAGTTAGGTACGTATGAAAACTGAAGGTGCCAGTACTCGCTGGGAGAGGGGTAGTACTGTTTAACCTAAATCGTATTTCAAAAGAAGAATATTGGGTAACGCCACTTTCGAAAATCCCATCATAATTAGTATCAATTAATAATTGATTGTTAGGGTTTAAAACAGTAACCGTCTTATCATTGTCTGACTTTATACTGAATTCTCCATCAGAAGTAATTAAATCGGCGCTGTTAGCAGTATTTACATAGTTTAAAGCTAAAGAAATAGGTTTAACAAAATTAATACTGTATTCTAATAAGTTTCCTTTTCCGGCAGGGACTTCGCTAATAAAATCACCATTTGTTTTACCGGTAAAAGGAGTAATGACAGCAGAATTATTTAAAGACAACGTATTGATACTTGTTGAGAAAGTAGTACTATAGCCCATTTTAGTTACGATACCAGTAGTAGAATCTATACCCATATCTCCGTAGGATTCAGTACAATTTGTAATTCCGTCATTGTCATTGTCCAAATCAATATTGTCAGGGACGGTATCATTATCTATATCTGTTGGACAATTGCTTATGGGAATTTTATCAGACAATGTGTTAGTGTTACAGCTAGGAATACTTCTTTTCACTTGATAATATCCTGCTTCTGTTGGTGTAAAAGTATCTAAAGTAGCACCTGTTATGTCATTGTCATTTTTCAACCACTGGAATGTATAATCAGGGTCAGGAGTAGTCTTTAAAGTGATATTAGGGATACAACTGCCAGAAATTGAAGTTACATTTTCTATTGTTAATTCAGGTTTTAAATCAAAACCTGAATAATAACCACCATAAGTTGCATAGACATTTGTTCCATAATAGGAAACATATACCTGTTTAGTTGATTTCACACTAACATTTCCTGAAATTCCGTTAATAGAATAAAAGACAAAATTAGGGTTTCCATTAATGGTTATTGGGTTTGTGGCAGGGGTATTATTTACTAAAACTCCTGCGCCAGTTTCAGTTACAATATTTACTGTACCATCATAAGTTTTGGAACCTATTTTATCTATTTGAGGAATATTATCTACCACTTTTGGAGTAGAACAGTTGAGAGGAGGTACAAAAAACAAATTTTGATTTGCATTGGACGTTGTTCCTCCAATGCTCTGATATGCAAAAACTTTTTTTGAAGAGGAGATGTATAAATTATTGTTTAAAAAATCATTTCCATTAAAAATATAAAATTTCCCAGCCTGAAGTGTTGTGATTGGGGTAGTATTTCCATTGGTGTAAATTTCGGTATTGTCTTCATCAGCTATAATTAGTACTCGTTCTAACAAGTTAGTTCCAAGCCCCTTAATGAAAATATATTCTTTGCCAATTTTATCTGAACTAACAATTTGGTCAAATCCTACATCTCTACCTCCTGAATTATCAGGATCGTTTGTACCCCCAAACGAACCACTATTTACAACAATTTCTTTATTTGACTCTATTAAAGCCCCTATTAGGTTACTACCTGAATCTCCATTTATAGCTAAAATGTAACTTTCATTTTTATTCAAATTAATTGTAATAGGTCCACTGTAGGTAGTACCATTGGCTAATGAGGTACCATTAATTAAATTTGATATTGTGATACTAGTATTATTTTCGGTAGCCAAAATGGAAAAAAAATTCAATAAACCAACGATATTAGATTGGTTTAGCATAGCTCCCGCTCGAAATCGTTTCCCTAATGCGCTATTTCCCTTGCAAACTAATCCACCAGCTTGTGCTCCATTGCCTGAATTAGTTCTTATACTAGTGTAAATTAATCCTTCGCTTTCAATAATAAAACCTTTGTTTGTAACATTTCCTGTTGCTGAACTGGGTACAAATAATTGTGTGTTTTCCCCTGAACCTATAGAATAAATATAAGGAGTGTTTTTATTTACAGTACCTGTAATTGTAGCACCTCCAATTGGGGTTATTTTAAAATTTATATTTGTAATGCTCGGAGTAGAAATATAAATATAATGATCTTGTGGAGTTACACCCGAACTACTACTTGTCGTTAATGGTGGAATATAATGTGTTTTACTAAATTGAGAAAAACAATTCAGTGCAAATAGTAAAATGAAAAGTAGTGGTATTTTTTTCATTTGCTAAAAATAGCAAAAAACTTTTACCTTTTTAAGCTAAAATGACCGTTAATGGTTTGATTGTCATTTAGTACTAATTGAAACCAATAATCGGTAGAAGGAAGTGGATAACTATTGAAAGTACCGTCCCAACCTAAAGAGTTTGGAATCATTTGTTTGAGTAATTTTCCGTATCGGTCAAAAATAGATATTATAGCCTGTGGATAGGCATCTAAATTTTCAATTTTCCATACATCATTGATTCCATCCCCATTGGGTGTAAAAAAGGTAGGATAATCTAAAATGGTAAATGGATACGTGGTATATTCACAGTTGGAGGTATTTCTAATATATGCCGTGTAATTACCTCTAGGTAGTGTTGTAAAAAGTGGAGCGTTTTGATAATTGATTCCGTCAATTGAAAATTCGTAGATAGCATTGGAAGAAGGAGTAATTAATTCAATTGAATTTTTACCACCAGCAAATTCTTTGATAATTGGAGCGGGTAGGCTACTCAAATTTTGACTACTTGGCAGTGTTTTTAAAGTAATCATGGCTGTTTCAGAACAACTTATTTTAGAATTAATCCCTTTGGCATATACAATTTGGTCTCCCGTAGTTGTTTTTTCAAAAGCAGTAGGTGTAACGATTGGGTTTGTTAGCGAATTGTTGGTGTAATATCCTTCAATGGTAGTACTTGGATCATTGTTGGTGATAATCGATTGTACTGAAGTTAGATCAAATACGGCAACTCCTAATCCGTTATCGTCGCATTTAGAGAGTTGGACGTCTTTTAGGTTCATCCCTGTGGAGTACTCTATTTTTATTTCACCAGTGAAAACACATCCGCTAGCATCTGTTGCTTCTACTTTGTATGTTCCCGCTTGAGTTACTGTGAGTGATGGATTAGTTGCTCCAACTAAAGGGGTTAAAGCCCCATCTTTGTACCA
Source organism: Bacteroidota bacterium (assembly GCA_041191945.1). Taxonomy (GTDB): domain Bacteria; phylum Bacteroidota; class Bacteroidia; order Flavobacteriales; family Flavobacteriaceae; genus Flavobacterium. Next base: position 85,836 of record JBEENX010000003.1, on the reverse strand, counting down.
TTTGTAGGTATATGTTGTTGACATATTGGTTTTGATTTCGAATGTTTCTCCGTTACAAATAGCAGTATTATCAGCTATTAATCGGTCTTTTCCTAAATCAATTTTTGAAGTAAAACTACCCGCCTCCACAAATAAGGCCGAGAATTGGGATCTACTTCTATCTTCAGCAATTACAAATTTGATTTTATATCGATGCCCAATTTCTAATTTAGTTTGTGCATTCAATACTTTGGTTTGCCCTGCATAGTTGATAGGGCTAGTAATGGCTACATCGGTATTGAATTGACCAAAATACGATTCGTTTTTAGCATCACATTTAGCTAAAGTTGGGTCGGAATTGTTTATAGCTGGATGAATGTTTTTTGAAGATACAGGAGTACCATCAGGCAAAGTGGCAATATTAGTATAATTACTATTGGTGGTAATGTCTTTAATTAATATTGCTAATCCATCAGAATAAGAGCAAGGATAATCTCGGATGTATTCATTGGAAGCAAAAATGTAATTGAAACTTAAAAAATTTGTTGCCGATTCAAAATCAAATTCCAATGTTGTAGCGTTTAGAGAGTTGATTCCCAAAATAGCGTCCATATTGGTATCTCCATTCCAGCTAGCTACACTACCACTAAATGCAGGATTGTAAGGACCTTTTGAGTTTTCACTTTCCCAAGTGCTCAATACAATTCCAGAAGAAAAAGGAAAGTTGCTTCCGTTTTTAGTAAATGTAGCAAAACTATTTTTGATAGGTGAACCTGAAGCAGTTGCGGGATAAACAGTGAGACAAGAGTTGTTGTTGGTTACTACTCGGACTAATTGGTTGGCATTTTGAGTATCATCAATACTGATTTGGGCTGAAACCCAATAAGGGAAACAGCATAGCAATAAGATTAATAAGCTATTTTTCGTCCACCTCATAGCGTAACAAAGATACTACAAATCTCTTTTTGGTTTAACTAACGGAAAAGGTAACCAAAAATTATTTTACCGAAAAATTTTAATGTAAATTTGTTATAAATACATTCCCAATGAGCGAAGAACCTTTGATGATTTTTAAAAAGCCGTCTTATCCCATTAATGAGGCTTTGTTGGACTATCTTGAACGATTTGATAGAATTTCTAAATTCCCAATTTCGTACGACGATTTATTACGGTTCTCGGGTTCGATTAATGTGTATGACAAAGAAGATCAGGATACGTTGTGGATTCGAGTGTATTACAACGAATTTGAACGTGAAGAAATCGATTTGACCTTAAAAAAAATCTATTCGTTACTTCATTCTGATGGTAATTTAGAGATTATTAAATTTCTGAATGTCGACTCGATTGATTATTGTACTTTTGGAAATTCAAAGCCTTTCCGAATTAAAGTTCGAAATATTCTCAACGATAACTACACGCATTTTTATATTAAAAAAGCCGATGCCTCAAGGGTGTATGGGTTGGAATTGGAACATATTTTATCACCTGACAAAATCAATTTCTTAGTGCATCAAGATACTTTGATTGAGGAGCATATTATGGGGATTGCTGGAGATGTTTTTATTAATAATCATCTAAAAAATTGTTCTGAAACAGAAAAATCACAAATTGCGAAAGAGTTTGTAAAGTTCAATGAGCGTTCTATGATTCGGCTGCTAGGTGATATGCGTGCTTACAATTATGTGGTGATTCCTATTCATGATTTTGATCAAGTGGTGTATAGAATTCGCGCCATTGATTTTGACCAACAATGTTATGAAGGTAATTTTAAAGTGTATCGCCCTCAATTTTTCAAGGAGAATTATCCAATGGTAAAATTGGTAAAAGATAAGCTACAAGAAAGTTCTATCAACCAATATAAAAATGAGGAACGTTCTGTTTTGGCTAAACGAATTCACTCGGCCGAGAACAGAATTAAACGGTTGTTGAAAATTATGGGAGAAGATACCTTGTCGACTCCTTCTCATTTGGAACAGCTAAAATTAGAATTGTACCGCTACACTAATGATTTGAATTTTAAGAAAGCCAAATCGATGGGAAATATTATGAGCGCATCATTTCAGTACATCACTCGAAATTTCAAAAACGTCAATCCATTTAAAGCGTAGTAAGTATAAAAATAAAACCCCGATTATATCGGGGTTTTATTTTTAATTCTTCTCTTCTTTGTTGAAGTAAACCAAGTAATAATACATTTGTTTTTCTTCGTCCCAGCCTTTTTCTACAAATTTTTCGGCACTTTCTGGGTTGATGAAATCCATCTTAATTTGGATGTGAGTATCTAAATTAATTACATTTTTGATTGACTTTCTCGCATCAGAAACGGCAGCATTTGCAATAGGGAAGGTGGTAATGTCTTCAATACTGTATTTGTCGCCTTTGTCTACTTTATAGTTTTTAAATTCAGGAATCAAATCAGGATTGTCTAAAACTTCGTTTAAGAAATTTGTTTCCTCAAACTGGTCGTTTTTAGCAAAATAATTCACTGAACGATTCATAAACATCACTTCTTCCTTTTTGTCTTCAGCAGGGAAAACCACATCTTTAGCAAAGCCTTGGCAGAATTTCAAATATTTTTTTGTGATGTAATTTTCGTCTTCAAAAGCATCTACAGATAAGAAATGTTCTAACCAATAGCGTGCATCATAACGATTACTATCTACGGTTAAGATTTTATATCCTTCTTCTTTTTTGTAATTAAAAATCAAACAGCCTTTGTCTAATTTATTCAAACTCACTCCGTGTTGTAAAATCATTTCTAAGTGAGTGTCTTTTTCTTCAAATTGTAAAAAATCAGCTTGGATTTCGCTTTTAAAAATCCCGATGGCGTCCACCACATTGTTGTCAATACTCAAGTTGGTTAAGTAGGTTACATACACCTCTCCATTCTTGATGTGGGGGTGATTGGATTGTTCAAATAAATGGTTGGTAATTTGCTTTGAAACTTCGTGTACATTCGATGGATTCTCGAATATTTGAGAAGCGAATTGGTACATTTCGTTGTAATCCAAATCTACTTCGTGTGCAAACTGAAAATAGTTTTCTTCTTTCTCTCTAAAAGGTTTAAAGAAAAATTCTTTTATCAACGGAACAACTTCATCAGTTAAATTAAAAGGTTGTTCTGATAAAAAAATAGCCTCGTTACGGCTTTTATTTCCTACACGGTGTATAGAAAGCGAATCAATATGGGTGTTGAATAAGTTAATCATAAGTTTTAGCCCCTCCCGTCCTCCCCAAAGGGGAGGTGTTGAGAATAGGTATAGATTTTAGTTAATTAGTTGTTAATCATCGTTTTAATTCGATACAAACTCCCTCTCCTTTGGAGAGGGCCGGGGAGAGGCCTAATTCCAATTATCTTCGTATCCGAAATCTTCAAAACTGTCGTCTCCTTCAAACATGTCTAGGTCGTCTTCGTCTAAATCGTCTTCAAATTCGCCATAGATATCGTCGTGCATATCCGCTTCAAAGTTTTTTTCAATAGCTTCGTCGGGCATTTCTCCGTGAGAAAATAGTGTTTCAGGGTAAATCGCTCCTGCTTTTGGCTCTTCGATAGCAGCTAATTCCACCAAGAAAGTCCACATATTGATGAAGTCATATACGTAGATAATTTTTGTATTTTCTTTATCTAAAATATCAGCTAATTTGTAATCGCTCATAATAGTTTGCTGCCCTGGAACATCTCCAGTATCAAACATTGGGATTTCATCTTCTTGGTTCCAAGTATCATCACAAGTATAAAAAGAAGCCACTTCCATTCCGTCAAATCCAAAAGAATTGAAAATCGCATTGTGTAAATCTTCTAAAGTGTCTTCGGCAAGGATGGCAATATCTCTGAAAATATCTTCTTCGGCATCGAGAATTACTCTGAATTTATAAACCATAATCGTTATTTTTATAGAAAGTCCAAAGGTAAATTTTTATTGCGAATTACGAATTGTGTTTTGCGTTTTGTTGAAAAGATTTTAAAATAGGAATTTGTGTAGTATGAAAATAACGAGCTACAATTCATCTTCGTTTTTTGACAATTCGGGGTTTCTTATTTTCATACTTTAATTCTTTAGCGCAACTTTGCTTCATCAAAAATAAATAGTATGATTCGAATAGTTATTTTATTAACCTTAAGTTTGATTGCTCTTTTGCACCACTTGTTATTTTAAATCCAATGAATATGTTTGATAAACTCATTAAAGAAATCCCAAGGGCGATATTTTTATCGATTTCTATTTTTTTTATTTTATTGGTAATTAAATTAATAACAGGGATTACCATTCAATTGAATGAACATTTGTTGGTGAATTTTGGATACACTATGCTGTATGGTATAACGCTGTACTTTGCCAATGCATCCTTATTTATTTACTTAGATAGCATTTTTGAAGTAGAGCGCTTTACTAAACGAAGAATAATTTTAGGTTTTTTTGGTTCGTTTGTAATTTCTGTTTTAGCTATTTTTTTATTGCGAATTGTTGAAGATGTAATTATTGAAGGTCTCAGTTTTGAAATGTTTTTTCAAAACGAAACCTTAGCAAATTATGTGGTGACTATTATAATTACATTTGTTGTGACCTCAGCGTTTCATGCGTTTTACTTTTACAAAGCTTTTCAAGAAAATAAAGTCAAAGAGCAAAAAATAATTGCAACTACTGCCAATGCACAATTTGAAAGTCTAAAAAATCAAATTGATCCTCATTTTTTGTTTAATAGCTTGAATGTCTTGAGTTCTTTGATTGAAGAAAATCCTAAAAATGCACAAAAGTTCACCACTTCCTTATCCAAAATATACCGCTATATATTAGAACAAAAAGACAAAGAATTAGTAGCGGTTTCGGAAGAATTGGCTTTCGCCAAAGTCTATATGCAATTATTGGAAATGCGTTTTGAGAATAGTATTTCCTATGAATTGTCTGAAAGTACCAATGAAGACGCTAAAGTAGTTCCTTTGTCATTGCAACTATTGTTAGAAAACTGTATCAAACACAATGTAGTGAGTAGTTCAAAACCCCTTCATATTAAAATTAGTATTGAAGACAATCAATTGGTTGTTGAAAATAATTGGCAAAAGAAAGAAGTTCTTTCTGATGGGAAAGGAGTGGGATTGCAAAACATTGTGAATCGTTATGCCTTATTAACGGAACGACAAGTTACAATTATTCAAGACAAAAGTTCGTTTAAAGTGTATTTGCCTATATTAACTAAACAAATTTCAATTATGAAAACAACTCAATTTACAGAAGAAAATAATGCTTATTTGAGGGCTAAAAAGCAAGTAGAAGCTCTAAAAGGATTTTATGGTAATCTTACTTCGTATTGTATTGTAATTCCAACATTGGCAATAATTAATTATTATACCTTTTGGGGATTCCAATGGTTTTGGTTCCCTATGTTGGGTTGGGGAATGGGATTATCTTTTCATGCCTTTGGCGTTTTTGGATATGGAAAATCGTGGGAGGAACGAAAAATACAAGAAATAATAAACAAAGAAAAGACCCATAATTGGGAATAATATTTTAAAATCAACACCATGCAAAATTTTAATTCAGATCAAATTCGCTATGAAGAGGCGGTAAAAAAAGTTAAAAAGCTTAAAGGTTTTTATACCCATGCCATTGTGTATGTGGTTATCAATATCATGTTTGTTATTGTAAATATTCAAAATCTTGGACCAGGGGAAAGTTATTTTCAATTTAAAAATTTCTTTACTGCATTTTTCTGGGGAATAGGGTTGTTGGCTCACGCTATGGCTACTTTTGTTCCTTATTTTATTCTTGGAAAAGATTGGGAAGAACGTAAAATAAAAGAGTTGATGGAGAAAGAAAAAGCGAATAAGTGGGAGTAATATAGATCATTCAATAACGAATGTTGAATATTGAAATGTATTTACAATGAATATCATCATCATCGAAGACGAAAAGCCAGCGGCTCGTTTATTACAACGTAAACTTGAAAAACTAGGTTATTCTATTACAACCTTACTACATTCGGTTGAGGAATCGTTAGTGTGGTTTCAAAATAATCCGCATCCTGATTTGATTTTTTTGGACATCCAATTGTCGGATGGATTGTCGTTCGAAATTTTTGAACATATCAATATCAAAAGTGCGGTAATTTTTACCACAGCCTATGATGAATATGCCTTGCGTGCTTTCAAATTAAATAGTATTGATTATTTACTAAAACCTATCGACGAAGAGGAATTAGCAACTGCAATTGCAAAATTTAAGAATCAATTTCAGCAACACATTATTAGTTCTTTAGATTTTGAAGCCATTAAACGAATGTTAGTTAATCCTATTTCAAAAGAATATAGAAAACGTTTTTCAGTTAAAATTGGACAACAGCTAAAGGTTATTGATGTAGCCGAAATTGAATGTTTGTATAGCGAAAACAAAGGCACTTACATCCATACCATAGATAATCGAGATTATTTGATTGATAGTAGTTTGGAAGTTGTGGAAACTGAATTGAATCCGAAAGATTTTTTCCGCATCAATAGAAAATTTATTATCCCGATGCAGTCTGTAAGAGAGATACACGTGCATGCTAATTCTAGGCTGAAAATCAGTTTGCCAACGTATAAAGCCGATGAGGTAATCGTAGCTCGAGAACGCGTTTCTGATTTTAAGGAATGGTTAGGTTAATTAGTTAAAATAGGTTTTCCGAATCCCAATCAAAATAAATATCAAGATAGAATACCCAATAAAAAACGGGACAATCCACTCAATTTGTCCCAAAGGCAAAAGCACCGCGATAATTAGTAATTGAAATCCTAAACCGTACATAGAAACTAAGGTCATGAACCAGTTAGGGAATGTTTTAACTCGATATGCATCACTATCTAAAGTGTGAATTATTTTATCAAATCCACCATAAACTAAAGTATAGATGTTGAATAGAATATTGACTGATTGTTGACTTTCTCCAGGTAAAGCCCTCGGTGTTTTGTATTCAAAAATTTTGCTGGTAGTATCACCTCCAATAGATTTATTTCGAAGAATTACATAATAATAATTGTATAATGTGCCTTGCAATTGGATACAGAAAAAAGCAATTAAAGTGAGCCAAAATGAAGTTTGAGAAACATAACAAATTGTTATTAAAAATAGAAAATTTAAAATAATGTCAAACACACTATCAAGGTACCTGCCTACATAAGACGGAGTGTTTTTTAGACGAGCCAACTCACCATCAGCAGCGTCAATTCCAGACTTTAAAACAATAAAAAAACCAGCTAATAAATAGCTTTCGATAAAAATACAATACATCGCAATTAGTCCAGTAATACCAAACAATAAGGTGACGTGAATAGGAGTAAAGCGCGTGTTTTTTAAGCTATTGGCAAGCAATTTTCCAAAAGGCCTCCCATAATCGGATACATCTAAAAATTTATCTTGTGCGGCTAGTTTGGACATTGATAATAGTTTAGATGGTATTGTGATACTATAGTTACAGAATTATTGAGCTGTTTTTTTTTGAATTTTCTAAAACTAAATAGAATTGTAAACCAAATAATAGAGTAGCCATTACGATATGAATGGTTTGCGTTCCAAAAGGGAAATTACAATAATACATCGCAATTCCCGAAAGAATTTCCAAGCAAAGTAAAGCGATTACCCAATTTATTTTAGCGAATCCAAGATTAAGTTTTCTGTTTCTCCAAAACAAAAAAGCATTGGCACATACAATCAAAATGGAAAAACTTCGATGAGTATAAAAACCTCCTTTAGGATTTTGTAACCAAACTTCTTTTGGCAAACCTGCCTCTACAATTGTATCAACCGATTCTCGTACTTGAGTTCCAAAAAGAATTTGTACAATGGTCAATCCTAATGCGGCAAACAATACCCATTTGAATTCATTATCAATTAATTGTGTCTGTTTTTTTTCTTGAGTAGTATAAATCACGTACAATTGCACCGCAACAATAAGTAAGGCAGCTAGCATGTGTGTGGTTATTTTGTAGGGATTCAAAACAGAGTCCACTACAGTTTTTCCTAACCATGCTTGAAAGCCCATTAAAAAACAGATGAATAAACTATAGAATATTAGTTTTTTGTTTTCTTTCCAATAACTGAATGATAGAAATAGCGCAATGATACAAGCGATACCTGCTAAAGCTCCGACCAATCGGTTAAGGTATTCTACCCATGTATGAAACGGGTTAAAAATAGCATAATCGTGTTTGGTGTATTTTTCCCAATGGGTACTTTCAAAATTTGTTGTAGCTGTAAAATCATCTTTGGCAACCAAAAGTGATTCGTCTTTAATAATAACTTGTCCTTTTGAATATTCCTTGCCAATAGTGTACAGTAGTTCCTTTTCCTCAGTAGGAGGAATATAGTATCCGAAGCATTTTGGCCAATCTGGACATCCCATTCCTGAACCAGTCATTCGGACTAATGCTCCAGCAACGATTACTAGATAAACTAAAACTAAAGCTGTCTTAGCGGATGGGAGAAAATATTTTTTCATATTCAATTCACTTTTTTCAATCCTAATTTTTCGGCTCTTTTCAATACAAAATCATGAGCAGCTTGGTATTCGTTTGGAATTTCGCCTTCTAAAATAGCTTCTTTTACTGCTTCTTTAAGGACGCCAATTTCGCGAGACGGTTTCAAATCAAAAATCGCCATAATTTCCTCGCCAGAAATAGGAGGTTGAAAATTCCGAACGTGATCTCGAGCTTCTACTTCAATAATTTTCTTTCGAACGATATCAAAATTATTGTGGTATTTTTTAAATTTAGCTGGGTTTTTAGTGGTGATATCCGCTTCGCAAAGGGTCATTAAATTATCGACATCTTCACCTGCATCAAAGACTAATCTTCGTACTGCCGAATCGGTTACAATATCCTCTGCCAAAACAATAGGTCTAGAACTCATCATAACCATTTTTTGGACAAATTTCATTTTTTGGTTCAAAGGCATGTGCAAGCGTTCAAAGATTTTTTTGACCATTTTTCCGCCTAAAAACTCATGACCATGAAATGTCCAACCTTGTTTTTTGTTGAAACGTTTGGTGGGTGCTTTGCCAATATCATGCAATAAAGCCGACCAACGCAACCATACATCATCGGAATTTGGACAAATATTATCTACTACTTCTAAAGTATGATAAAAGTTGTTTTTGTGTGTATGTCCTTCAATTTCTTCCACTTGATTCAAAGCGGTTAATTCCGGTAAAATGATATCTAAAAGTCCTGTTTTATAAAGCAATAAAAATCCAACAGAAGGTTTTTCTGTAGAGAGAATTTTATTCAGTTCGTCAACGATTCGTTCCCCAGAAATGATTGTGATGCGTTCTGCATTTTTGGTGATAGAAGACAAAGAATTATGTTCGATTTCAAAACCCAATTGGGTTGCAAAACGAATGGCTCGCATCATTCGTAATGGATCATCAGAGTATGTAATATCTGGATCAAGAGGTGTTTTGATAGTTTTGTTTTCTAAGTCCAATACGCCATTAAAGGGATCAACTAAATCGCCATAAGTTTTCGAATTCAGTGACAAAGCCAAGGCATTGATTGTAAAATCACGACGATTTTGATCGTCTTCTAATGTTCCGTTTTCAACAACAGGATTCCTACTTTCAAAATGGTAAGATTCTTTTCGCGCACCTACAAATTCAATTTCAGTATCTTCAAAACGAAGCATTGCAGTTCCATAGGTTTTAAATACCTGAACTTTTGGTTTTTTAGGAAGTAATTCAGATACTTTCAAAGCAAGCTCAATCCCGCTGCCTATGGCAACAATATCGATATCTTTTTTGAAATCTCTTCCAAGAAGATAATCTCTAACAAAACCACCAATAACATAACTTTCTACGTTAAGTTCTTCTGAAGCTTTGGTAATAACTTCAAAAATTGGATTTTGTAAGGCTGATTTGTAGTTCATGTATTTTACCACCGCAGATTCGCAGATTTAATATTTAATTGAATTAACTATTCTTTTATATTCTAATGAAACTGAATTAAAATTCACCAGTAATGCTAGTTCATTTTCTATGGCGTCTTTATATACAATTTCAGAAAAACCTTTGCCTAGATTCTTATGAACCTCAAATAGGATTCCAATAATTTGATAGGTTTTATCTTTATGTAAATAATCTTCCATTGATTTTATTTTAATCTGCGAATCTGCGGTAAAACCGAATTACTTTCTAATAATTTTCACCTGAGCATCGCTCGTGAGCTTAATTATTGTTGATGGTTTATTGGCAATTTTTTCGTGTGCCAAATTTACAACATAGTCCACACCTTTTATAATTTCGGGGCTAATTTCTTTAAATGATTTTGGAGTAGGCTGTCCCGATAGATTAGCAGAAGTAGAAACTAGTGGTTTTTTCATACGTTCCATTAATTTATAACAGAAGGGTTCTTTCACAATTCGGATGCCTAAAGTCTTATCTGGCGCAATTAAATTCGAAGCTACATTTCTAGGATTGTCAAGAATCAAAGTAGTTGGATTCTCGGATAAATCTAAAATTTGCCAAGCTACCTCAGGGATATCTTTAAACACATTGTACATCATTTTTTCTCCATTCATGAGGCAAATCATACTTTTTGATTCTTCCCGTTGTTTCAAAGCATAAATTTTTTGTACTGCCTCTTCATTAGTAGCATCACAACCAATTCCCCAAACGGTATCCGTTGAATAAAGAATAATTCCGCCGTTTTTGATTATTTCAAAAGCATTAAAAACTTCTTGATTGATATCCATTTTAGTTTAATTTATAAGATAACATTATGCCTCCTCTGTAAGGTAGCCATTCGCCACTTTTGTTGTAGTTTACAGCTCGTTCATAGCGTTGATTAGTGCCAATATAATAACCTTTGTAAAAACCTTGATGAGAACCGCCTCCTAAAAAACAATCTAAGTGTAATTTCTCGTTTATTTTCGCTTTATAGCCAATAGTCATCCCCATTACATATCCTAATCCTTCTTCGTATTTATTAGTGTTAAGGTAATTCCATTTTTGGAAATTAAATATAGTTGCTCCAATATGAGCACCAATATAAAAGCCATTGTCTTTTTGACTAAAATGATATCGGTATTCAGGGATAAAAAGATAAAATTGTCTGGGATTACCTTTAACTGATTTCCAAAATGAAGCGGTAATATCAAATTGAAATGTAGCTTTTTTTCCAAGACTAGTCTCAATACCTATGTTAGGAATAGTAAGTAATGTAGTAAATACATTTCCTTTCAGATATGTTTGGGCATTGGTATGAAAAACAATTAAGAGGATTGGGATGAATAGTATTTTTTTCATTTAGGGGGAATTTTAGGATTAATCTTTAGTATAATTATTAACTTAGTTTGGAACGAAACCAAAAAATCATAGTGTTATTATATGCTACTAATTTCTTCAAAAAGGTTGATTTTGACTTGTTTCTATTAGATATAAAATGGACTGGTTGGTATTTTATTTTTAATTGATTGTGGTGTACGTAAACATTAAGTAACCTTTCAGACATGAAACCTAATACTCTTTCTTGGTAAGGGTTTGTAGAAATTTTTATTTGCTTTTCGACATCTTCTAAGATTGAAAATAACCAAGCTGTATAATCATCGATGAGTTCTTTTTTAGCTACAAACATATTGAAAGGTGAAAAAGAATTGTTCTTAAACATTACTTTTTGGAAAGATTTTATATACTCTGGATATAAATTTGCTACTGTTTTAGTTAGAATATCAAAGTCTTGCGGTAAATGCGACAATGAGTAATGACTGTATAGTGATCGTGTTTTAACTAATGGATTGGGTAAAATAATATCATACCCGTCTAGAAGGGTTTCTTTGTACACATAATTTTGGAAATTATTTGAAAAATACTCTTCTGTAATTTCTATAATAGTATTTGCGGATGGAGTTTCTGAAAAATCAAAAAACCTTCTGTAGTGGCAAAGCCCAATCGTGTCAACTTCTTCTAAGTTTTTCCAAGCCCAATATAATGCAGTTAGTTCGCAATAGTTTTTATTTTTTTTACTAATATTATTTCCGGTATTATCAGCCTGATAAGGTAAATCTAAGGGACTTATTTCTTTTCCAACATGTATGGGTAAGAAAAAATTATCGGGTATATAATTGAATGCTTTGTGTGTGCAAATCAGGATTGTAGTACTCATAAATGGATATTATAAGAAATCATTACTTTTTTTTAAGGCAGATGCGATTATTTGATGCATATCATAATATTTATATTCTGCTAATCGTCCTCCAAAAATAACGGAATCGTCTTTTTCAGACAATTTTTTGTATTGATTGTAAATAGCATTGTTTTTATCATCATTGATAGGGTAGTAGGATTCTTTTCCGGGGCTCCACTCGTCAGGATATTCATACGTAATTACGGTTTTCTTTTGTGTCCCAAATTCAAAATGTTTGTGCTCAATGATTCTTGTGTAAGGAACTTGACTTTCAGTATAATTTACCACAGCATTACCTTGAAAATTGGATTGGTCTAAAGTTTTGGTTTCAAATTTCAAGCTACGATATTCTAAGCAACCAAATTGATTATTGTAATATTCATCAATTTTACCTGTAAAAACAATTTTATCAGCCAATTGGGTGAGCTCCTCACGTTGAGTAAAAAAATCGACATTTAGTCTAATTTCAATTCCTTCTAATAATCCATCAATTAATTTATTATAACCTCCAATCGGAATTCCTTGGTATTTGTCATTAAAATAATTGTTGTCATATGTAAATCGAACAGGTAATCGTTTAATGATAAAAGCAGGTAGTTCAGTAGCTTTTCTACCCCATTGTTTTTCAGTATATCCTTTAATTAATTTTTCATAAATATCTATGCCTACAAGCGATATAGCTTGTTCTTCAAGGTTTTTAGGATTGGTAATACCAGATGCTTTAACTTGTTCTTCAATTTTATTCTTAGCCTCTTCAGGTGTTTTTACTCCCCAGAGCTGGTAAAAAGTATTCATGTTAAAAGGTAAGTTGTAAACTTCATTTTTATAGAAAGCTACAGGGGAGTTTGTGTATCTATTAAATTCAACAAATTGGTTAACATAATCCCAAATTTCTTTATCGTTAGTATGAAATATATGAGCGCCGTATTTATGTATATTGATATCTTCAATTTTTTCACAGTATACATTGCCTCCTTTGTGGCTTCGTTTGTCAATAACCAAACATTTCTTACCTTTTTTATAAGCCTCGTGTGCAAATACAGCTCCAAAGAGCCCTGAACCTACTATTAAATAATCATATTTTGGTAGTACCATAGTTTTTAATTTGTAGAATTTACTTTTTAAGATAATTCATAGCGCGAGGACTAGTCCAAGTAGTGTGAATTATACAATTATAATAATAAAGAATTAAGTGTTTTAGGATGAACAAATTTACTTTTAGTTTTGGTATAAAAAAGAATACCGTACCTACTATTGCCAATAGTATTTTCTCAACGAGGTTCGAACTGATTAATAGCAATTGGATACAAAATTTTTCTAAACCTTTAGTATGTAAGTTGAAATAAACATGTTGAGAAATTAACACTTCGGTTTTGGTTAATGCTTTAGTCTTTATATTAATTCTCGAAGCGCCTCCGTGTTTGTGGAGTATCGAAGTATTTCGTATTAATCCAATTTTACCTCCTTGTTTTGTTACTTTTTTGCATAAATCGATATCTTCAAAATACAACCAATAGTTTTCAGTCCAACCTCTTACTTTTTCAAACCAAGTTTTACTCATAAAGATTACGGCTCCTGTTGTCCAATCTGGAAAGACTATTTGCTTTTCAGGGTTGTAGTTCTCCTTAATTAATTGTTTATTGATTACTTTGAACAATGCCCTTAATGGTCCGAATAAAGTTCCTAAACTTGGAAAAAATCGAATTTCGTTGTAGTGTTTACAAGATTGATTGATTTGGGTGCAGCAAACAATTCCTAAACTAGGAGTTATAGAGGCAGTGTGCCATAGTTCATAAATAGCATTTTCAGATATTACAGTGTCTGGATTTAGAAAAAATAAATAGTTTCCTTTTGCACGATAAGCACCTACGTTACATCCATTAGCAAAACCATTATTTCCAGAATTTTCTATAAAAGAAATGGAAGGAAAGAGGTGTTTAAAATCCTCAATCTTTCCATCGTTTGATTGATTATCTACAACAATTGTTTCCACAGTAAATCGATGGCTATTGATTGAAACAATAGATTGGAGACATGTTTTTAAATCGTTCCAGCTTTTATAATTTACAATGACTATTGAGATATCAACCATTTGATTTGGATTATACAGCTACGTCGTATTCTCTTAACGCATTGTTCAAAGACGTTTTCAAATCAGTGGATGGTTTGCGAGTACCAATGATTAAAGCGCAAGGTACTTGGTATTCTCCAGCGGCAAATTTTTTAGTATAGCTTCCTGGAATTACTACAGAACGAGCAGGTACAAAACCTTTCATTTCTTTTGGTTCGTCTCCAGTTACATCAATAATTTTTGTAGAAGCAGTTAAGCAAACATTGGCTCCTAGAACAGCTTCTTTCCCAACATGAACACCTTCTACTACAATACAACGAGAACCAATGAACGCACCATCTTCAATAATTACTGGAGCCGCTTGTAGTGGTTCTAAAACACCACCAATTCCAACACCACCACTTAAGTGAACGTCTTTACCTATTTGAGCACAACTTCCTACTGTTGCCCAAGTGTCAACCATAGTTCCTTCATCTACATACGCACCAATATTAACATAACTTGGCATCATAATTACTCCACTAGAAATGAATGAACCATAACGAGCAGAAGCTCCAGGAACCACACGTACCCCTTTTTCGGCATAGTTTTTCTTTAATTCCATTTTGTCGTGGTATTCAAAAATGCCTGCCTCCCAAGTTTCCATTTTTTGGATAGGGAAGTACATTACTACGGCTTTCTTTACCCATTCGTTTACTTGCCATCCATCGCCTTTTGGTTCAGCAACACGCAATTTTCCAGCATCTAATAATTCGATAACTTCTCTAATTGCATTGGTTGTAGCTGTTTCTTGTAATAAAGCTCTGTTTTCCCAAGCTTGTTCTATTGTTGTTTGTAATGAATTCATTATGTAGTTTGTATTAATTTTTGACAAAGATAGTTTTTTTGTGCAATTGTCAAAAGCCTAAACTCAGGATACATAGTCGTTAATTAACTGAATTAATTCATTAATATAGTAACGCTTTATGGTGAATTTTAAGTAAATTTACACTCTTCATATTAAGAGATAAATTAATGCCAAGAATACTCGCTATAGATTACGGACAAAAACGTACCGGAATTGCAGTTACGGATGAGTTGCAAATCATTGCCTCTGGGTTAACAACAATTCCTTCGGCAACTGCTATTGATTTTTTAAGAGATTATTTCCAAAAAGAGAAAGTAGAAGCGGTACTCATTGGCGAACCAAAGCAAATGAATGGACAACCTTCACAAAGTGCCTCAATTATCAAAGGATTTGTGACTCATTTTAGCAATCATTTTCCGGATATGAAAGTAATTCGAGTGGATGAACGGTTTACTTCAAAAATTGCTTTTCAGTCAATGATAGACAGTGGTTTGGGCAAAAAAAAGCGTCAAGATAAAGGTTTGATTGACGAAATTTCGGCAACCATTATGCTACAAGACTATTTATCTAGAAAGATGTTTTAAGTTGAAATAAAAAAGCGTTTGATTTCTTACGTTTCGACCTGATTTTGTTACAATTTTATGCTGTTTTTTGCAATTTTAAGGAGTATATTTGCACCTTAAAAATTTTGAACCATGTCCGATACTGCAATTCGAACCAATCCAGACGTAATTCTTATAGGTGCTGGAATTATGAGCGCCACTCTAGGTGTTATTTTAAAAGAACTACAACCTAATATTACTATTGAAATTTACGAAAGATTAGATAATGCTGCTTGCGAAAGTTCTGATGCTTGGAACAATGCCGGTACAGGTCACTCTGCTTTCTGTGAATTGAATTATACGCCCGAAGCGGCTGATGGAAGTATAAGTCCTAAAAAAGCCATTAGTATTGCAGAATCTTTTGAGGTTTCAAGACAATTTTGGGCTTATTTGGTGCAACAAAATAAAGTAGTTTCTCCTCATAAATTTATTAAAAGTGTGCCACATTTAAGCTTTGTTTGGGGAGAAAAAAATGTTGAATATCTTAAAAAAAGATTCGAAGTTTTGCAATCCAATCCTTTATTTAAGGATATGAATTTTAGTACTGAATTTTCGGTGCTGAAAGAATGGATGCCTTTGGTAATGGAAGGTAGAGAAGCTACTGAACCAATGGCAGCTACTAAAATGAATATTGGAACTGATGTTAATTTTGGGGAATTAACTCGAAATATGTTTAACTATCTTCAAACATTAGAAGGAGTTACGATGCATTTTAATAATGAAGTTAGAAAGCTAAAACAACGAAAAGATGGTTCGTGGCGAATAAAAGTACGTGATTTGACTACAGGACAGAAAAGAAGAATCTATCCAAAATTTATTTTTATTGGTGCTGGTGGGGGATCGTTACCATTATTAGAAAACGCCAATATTCCTGAGGGGAAAGGTTATGGTGGCTTTCCGGTTAGTGGACAGTGGCTTAGATGTACTAATCCAGAGGTAATTGCAAAGCATGATGCTAAAGTATATGGTAAAGCTAGTGTTGGAGCACCACCTATGTCGGTGCCACATATTGATTCCCGAATGATTAACGGAGAAAAACAATTGCTTTTTGGCCCTTTTGCAGGATTTTCTACGCGTTTCCTTAAAAACGGTTCGTATTCTGATTTGCCATTATCGATTAAACCAGACAATATTATTCCTATGGTCATTGCTGGAATTAAAAATATTCCATTGACCAAATATTTGATTGAACAAGTACGTCAAAAACCAAAAGATAGGATGAATGCTTTGAGGGAATATGTGCCAAATGCAAGATCAAAAGATTGGAAATTGGAACGTGCAGGACAACGTGTTCAAGTAATCAAGAAAGATGAAAAAGAGGGAGGTATTTTGGAATTTGGAACGGAGGTTATTACCACTAAGGACGGAACGTTATCGGTTTTGTTAGGTGCATCTCCAGGAGCCTCTACAGCTGTGACGGTAATGTTAGATGTAGTACAAAAGTGTTTTAAAGACCAAATGAAAACTACCGAATGGCAATCTAAATTAAAAGTAATGATACCGTCTTATGGTCAAGAATTGAATGCTAATCCGGATTTGTTAGCTGAAGTTAGAAAAAATACTGCCAATACCTTGGGGTTAAACTAAACCAGTTTCGACTTTATAGAAAAGATATTGAATTGGATTGTAAATCGTACATCGTAAATCGTAATTCAAATATCTTTTTACTATTTTTGCACTCGAAAAAAGAAAATTATCTTTTAAAAGGTAAATGACAACTTAATACAATACGAATGATTTTACCAATTATAGGTTATGGAGATCCTGTTTTAAGAAAGGTTGGAGAGGAAATTACACCTGATTATCCTAACTTAAAGGAAACCATTGCCAACATGTATGAAACAATGTACAATGCGTACGGAGTGGGATTAGCGGCACCACAGGTTGGTTTAGCAATTCGCTTGTTTGTCATTGACACAACTCCTTTTAGTGATGATGAAGAGATGTCTGAAGCCGATCAAAAAAAGATGAAAGGATTTAAACGTACTTTTATCAATGCCAAAATCATTAAAGAAGAAGGTGAGGAGTGGAGCTTTAACGAAGGTTGTTTAAGTATTCCAGATGTGCGTGAAGATGTGTATCGAAATCCAATTGTAACTATTGAATATTGCGAAGAAGATTTTGTAATGAAAACTGAAGTTTTTGATGGTTTAATTGCAAGAGTCATTCAGCACGAATACGATCATATTGAGGGTATTTTATTTACGGATAAAATTTCGTCTTTGAAAAAACGTTTGATTCAGAAAAAATTAAAAAACATAATCGAAGGAAAAACATTTCAAGAATACAGAATGAAGTTCTTTGGTAAAAAAGGAAGATAATTTAATAAAACATATATAATGAATATCGAAAAAATATTAGCTATTTCTGGTAAGCCAGGTTTATACGAATTGAAAATCCAAACGCGTACTGGTTTTGTAGCCGAGTCATTATTGGATGGAAAAAAAATCACGGTGAATTTAAAAGCAAACGTAAGTTTGTTATCTGAAATTTCGATTTATACGTATGAGGCTGAAAAACCATTGGCTGAAATATTAATTGCTATTGCCAAAAAAGAGAAAAATGGTCCAGCGATTTCTCATAAAGAAGATGCCGCTACTTTAGCCGCTTATTTCAAAGAAATCGTACCTGATTATGACCAAGAAAGAGTATATGGTTCGGATATCAAAAAAGTATTGAATTGGTACAATTTGTTGCAATCAAAAGGATTAGTTACTGATGAAGCTCCAAAAGCATCAAGCAAAGAAGAATCAGTTACAGAAGAAAAACCTAAAAAAGCAAAAGCTACAAAAGCGTAATTGTTAATCTAGGAAAGTATTTAAATCCTGCTGAGATCGATTTCTTGGCAGGATTTTTTTATTTTTACCAAAACCAATTTTTATAATGAAATCAAGAGAATCACAACTTCAAGCTTTCGATAGATTGTTAACCATTATGGACGATTTGCGTGCGCAATGTCCTTGGGATAAAAAGCAAACTCTGCAAAGTTTGCGTCATCTTACTATTGAGGAAACCTATGAGTTGGGCGATGCAATTTTGGACAATAATTTGGCAGAAGTCAAAAAAGAATTGGGTGACTTGTTACTGCATATTGTTTTTTATGCTAAAATTGGAAGCGAAACACAAGATTTTGATATAGCAGATGTGTGTAATGAAATTTGTGAAAAACTAATTCACCGTCATCCTCATATTTATAGCGATGTGGAAGTCAAAGATGAAGAAGAGGTCAAACAAAATTGGGAAAAACTCAAATTGAAAGAAGGGAAAAAATCGGTTTTGGAAGGAGTGCCCAAAGGTTTGCCTGCATTGGTCAAAGCGAGCCGAATTCAGGACAAAGTAAAAGGAGTTGGTTTTGATTGGGACGAGCCGCATCAAGTTTGGGACAAAGTACAAGAAGAGTTACAAGAACTTCAAGTTGAAGTAGCTGCTGGCGACCAAGATAAAATGGAAGCGGAATTTGGAGATGTGCTGTTTTCAATGATTAATTATGCCCGATTTTTAAAAATCAATCCTGAAGATGCTTTGGAACGAACTAATAAAAAATTCATCTCCCGATTTCAATACTTAGAAAGTAAAGCGGCAGAACTTGGCAAACCATTGATGGATATGACGTTGGCCGAAATGGATGTATTTTGGAATGAGGCTAAGAAAATGTAGC
Organism: Bacteroidota bacterium; assembly: GCA_041191945.1. Classification (GTDB taxonomy): domain Bacteria; phylum Bacteroidota; class Bacteroidia; order Flavobacteriales; family Flavobacteriaceae; genus Flavobacterium. The sequence continues at coordinate 66,534 of JBEENX010000003.1, read as the reverse complement.
GGTTACTCGGCCATTTTCTTTAATTTGCCAATATCTTTTAAGGTAATTTTTTTACCTGTAAGTTCGATTAATCCTAATTTATTAAAATCAGAGAGTAAGCGAATGCAGCTTTCGGTAGCAGTGCCAATCATACTGGCTAATTCATCTCTGGAAAGTTGTATTTTTAGGCTCTCATCTTCATTTTTGCCAAAAGTATCCGCTAAATAAAGTAAGGTTTCTGCAAGGCGTTCTTTTACTGTTTTTTGTGCCATATTTACGGCATGATCATCCGCTTCTTTAAGATCGCCACAAATCGTTTTCATTACATTCATAGAAAACTGATTGTTTTTGTCAAAAAATCCCATTACCTCGCTTCTTGGAATAAAACACACCTCCATATCTTCTAATGCCACAGCACTTAGGTTTACGGGTTCGTCACTAATAATGGAGCGTTGGCCTAATAATTCTCCTTTTTTGATGAGTTTTACAATATGGTCTTTACCATTGGCACTTAATTTAGACATTTTGCAAACGCCATCTTTAATACAGTAAATTCCATTAATCGTATCACCTTCTTCAAAAATCACATCGCCTTTTTTTATTGTATACGATTCTTTGCATTCTGAAAGTTTTACTAGCTCTTCTTTGTTTAACGCTTTCAAAGAGCTGAATTCTCTAACGATACATTGTTCACATTTGCTCATAATACGAAGTAGGGACTTTATTGATTACAAATTTAATGATTATTATGACAAATGTCATATTTTTAATAGTAACAATTGGTGACCTTTGTCACAGGTAAAATGAGCAAAGAGTATGGATACAAAAAACTGTTTCCATTGCGGTTTAGATATTGTAGAAAAAGAAGAAATTGTCTTTGATGACAAATCATTTTGTTGTACTGGATGTAAGACGGTGTACGAAATTTTTAGTCTCAATGACATGACTTGTTATTATGATTTTGAAAAATCGCCTGGAGCAACTCCGCAAGATATTAATGGTAAATATGACTTCTTAGATAATGAAAGTATTGTTTCAAAACTGTTGGAATTCGAAGAGAATGCAACCGCTATTGTTTCACTTAACATTCCTCATATACATTGTAGCTCGTGTATTTGGATTTTGGAAAATTTACAACGTCTTCAAAAGGGAATAACTACTTCGCAAGTTAATTTCCCAGAAAAAAAAGTCCGAATTACCTACAAACCAGAAGAAGTTTCGCTTAAAGAAATTGTCTATTTGTTGAGTGGTATTGGCTATGAACCCTATATTAGTTTAGAAAATTATGAAGCAGGTTCTAATAATGTTGACCGAAGTTTGACCTATAAATTAGGAGTAGCTTTCTTTTGTTTTGGTAACATTATGTTACTTTCCTTTCCGGAATATTTCGAGGTAAAAGAATATTGGTTGGACCAATACCGTGGGTTTTTCCGATGGTTGATTTTTGCTTTGTCATTGCCTAGTTTTTTATATTCGGCGAGTGGTTATTATGTCTCGGCATATAAAAGCATCAAATCCAAAATGCTCAACATCGATATTCCGATAGCCCTAGGAATCATTGTTATGTTTGTGCGCAGTACCGTAGATATTGTGATGGATTATGGTTCTGGTTTTTTTGATAGCTTGAGCGGTTTAGTTTTCTTCATGCTTTTAGGGAAAATGTTCCAAATTAAAACCTATAGTTTCTTGAGTTTTGAACGTGATTTCAAATCGTATTTCCCCATTGCTATCACACGAATTCAAGGGAATTTAGAAGAAAGCATACCTGTTTATGATATTCAAAAAGGCGACCGATTGCTAATTCGCAATCAAGAATTAATTCCTGTGGATGGGATTTTAATCTCTGAAACAGCCGAAATTGATTATAGTTTTGTAACAGGAGAGGCCATTCCGATTACTAAAAAATCCGGAGACAAAGTATTTGCAGGAGGAAAGCAAATAGGTACAATGATCGAAATGGAAGTGTTGCATTCAGTTTCTCAAAGTTATTTAACACAGTTGTGGAGTAATGATGTGTTCCAAAAAAATGTAGTACAAAAACACAAGACTATTACAGATCAAATTTCACGTTATTTCACACCACTTTTGCTTTTAATTGCTTTTGGAGGTTTTGGTTATTGGATTTTCAAAGACGCTAATACCGCTTTTAATGTGTTTACGGCGGTATTGATAGTGGCTTGTCCTTGTGCTTTGGCATTAACAGCTCCGTTTACTTTTGGGAATGTTTTGCGAATTTTAGGTAAGAAAAAATTCTATCTCAAAAATGCTTTAGTTATTGAGCAGTTAGCCAAGGTAGATACCATTGTTTTTGATAAAACAGGAACCATCACGACCAATAAAAAATCAAATATTTCATTCCAAGGAGAAGCGCTTTCAGAAAATGAAATAGCCTTATTTAAAAATGTGCTTCGTGCGTCTAATCATCCATTGAGCCGAATGTTGTATGACTTTTTACCAGAAACAAAAAGGATAAAATTGGATGCATTTGAAGAACTTATCGGAAAAGGAATCCAAGCTACTATTGGAAATATTTTGATTCATTTAGGTTCGGCTTCATTTGTAGGATTGGTTGAAAATGATACTCTTCAGCAAACCGCTGTACATATCAAAATCAATGAAAAATATGTAGGAAAATACATTTTTAACAATCAATATAGAGCAGGTTTGGCTACTCTTTTTGCCAATTTGAGTGAGCAATATCAAGTGAAGATTTTATCAGGAGATAATGAAGGAGAACGAGAGGCCTTAGATAAACTATTGCCAGCAGGAACCGAATTAATTTTTAATCAAAAGCCAGAACAAAAATTAGCCTTCATAAAAAACTTACAAGAGAACGGAAAGAATGTCATGATGGTAGGAGATGGTTTGAATGACGCAGGCGCTTTGGCACAAAGTAATGTGGGGATTGCAATATCTGAAAATGTGAATGTATTTTCTCCGGCCTGTGATGCCATTTTAGATGCGACTGTGTTTCAAAAATTACATTCGTTTTTGAAACTTTCTAAAAAATCCATCACAACTATTAAAATGAGCTTTACATTGTCGTTATTGTATAACGTTGTTGGTTTGTCATTTGCGGTTACGGGTAATTTATTACCTCTTGTGGCAGCTATTATTATGCCCTTGAGTACCATTACGATAGTGAGTTTTGTGACCTTGTCCAGTAATTATTATGCCAACAGGGTAGAAAGGAAATAAATCGATTTTGTATTCTTTTTTTGATTAATTTTATTAGAAATAAGTGTAGTATGATAAATGTCATATTTTTTGAAAATCACTACGATTAACTTTGTTAACATAATTTTAAGGTATGAGCGTCATTTATTTATTAATCTCGATTAGTATCGTAGTAGCCATAGGTTTTTTTATCGCTTTTATAAGAGCAGTAAAAACAGGGCAATACGATGATGATTATACGCCTTCAGTCCGAATGCTTTTTGATGATGAACTTAAAGTAAAACCAAATAAATCAGTACAAACAATAGAAGAAAAACAAATTTAATTATGGAAATGCAACAATTTTATTACGACAACAAAATTGTAAAGAAATTCCTTTACGCCACCATTGTTTTTGGTGTAGTAGGAATGTTAGTGGGACTGATTCTCGCTTTTATGTTTCTTTTTCCAAACATTACCGACGGAATTTCGTGGTTGAGTTTTGGTAGATTGAGACCTTTACATACTAATGCGGTTATTTTTGCCTTTGTGGGTAATGCTATGTTTGCTGGGGTATATTACTCCATGCAACGACTCCTAAAAGCAAGAATGTTTAGTGATTTTTTAAGTAATCTTAACTTTTGGGGTTGGCAGTTAATTATTGTTGCAGCAGCCGTTTCTTTACCATTAGGATTTAGTACTTCTAAAGAATATGCTGAGTTAGAATGGCCAATAGATATCGCAATTGCATTAATTTGGGTTGTTTTTGGTATCAATATGATTGGAACCATTTTAAAAAGAAGAGAGCGTCACTTGTATGTGGCTATTTGGTTTTACTTAGCCACTTTTGTAACTGTAGCAGTATTACATATTTTCAACAGTTTAGAATTGCCTATTTCTGGAATGAAAAGTTATTCAGTATATGCTGGAGTTCAAGACGCTTTGGTGCAATGGTGGTATGGGCATAATGCTGTTGCATTCTTTTTAACAACACCATTCTTAGGATTGATGTATTACTTTGTTCCAAAAGCAGCCAATCGTCCCGTATATTCGTATCGACTTTCTATTGTTCACTTTTGGTCTTTGATTTTTATCTACATCTGGGCAGGACCACACCACTTATTGTATTCAGCATTGCCAACTTGGGCACAAAACTTAGGAGTTGTTTTCTCTGTAATGTTGATTGCTCCATCTTGGGGAGGTATGATTAATGGGTTGTTAACTTTAAGAGGGGTTTGGGACAAAGTACGAGTAGAACCAGTATTGAAATTCTTTGTGGTGGCTATCACAGGTTACGGTATGGCTACTTTTGAAGGACCAATGTTGTCTCTTAAAAATGTAAATGCTATTGCGCATTACACGGACTGGATTATTGCACACGTACACGTTGGAGCTTTGGCTTGGAATGGATTTATGGCGTTTGGTATGATTTATTGGTTGATACCTAGAATGACTAAAACTCCTTTGTATTCTACTAAATTGGCTAATTTCCACTTTTGGATTGGGACTTTAGGAATCATATTATATGCACTTCCAATGTATGTTGCAGGTTTTACACAAGCCTCAATGTGGAAACAATTCAATCCAGACGGAACGTTAACTTATGGTAACTTCCTTGAAACGGTAACTCAAATTATGCCGATGTATTTAATGAGAGCCGTGGGAGGAACTATGTATCTTGTAGGAATGTTAGTGTTAGTGTATAACATTATTCAAACTGTGAAAGCCGGTCAATCTATCGAAGATGAGTTGGCAGAAGCTCCTGAATTACAACAAATAAGCAGTGGAAGATTAAAAGGCGAGAAATTCCACCCTTGGTTGGAAAGAAAACCAATTCAGTTGACAATTTTGGCTACAGTAGCTATTTTAATTGGAGGTATTATTCAAATTGTACCTACAATTATGGTAAAATCAAATATTCCAACAATTACAAGTGTTAAACCTTATACACCATTAGAATTAGAAGGTCGTGATTTATACATTCGTGAAGGATGTGTGGGATGTCACTCTCAATCGGTTAGACCGTTCCGTAGTGAGGTAGAACGTTATGGGCCACAATCTAAAGCAGGAGAGTTCGTATACGATCATCCATTCCTTTGGGGTTCAAAACGTACTGGACCTGATTTGTTAAGAGTAGGTGGGAAGTATAATGATAACTGGCATTTCAATCATTTTTGGAATCCACAAAGTATTTCTGCAGGTTCAATTATGCCAGGTTATAAATGGTTATTTGATAATAAACCAATGGATATTTCAATGACTCAAAAGAAAATGGAAGCGATGGTTACTCTTGGTGTGCCTTACACTTCAGCTCAGGTTGCTAATGCTCAAAAAGATTTAAGAGCTCAAGCTATTACAATTGAAGAGAGTTTGAAAAATGATCCTGACTTTGTGAAAAGTTATGAAGAAAGCAAGAAAAAAGCAGCTGCTAAAGGTGAAAAATTTGTTCCAATGAACGAAAGAGAAATCGTGGCCTTAATTGCTTACATGCAACGATTAGGAACTGATATTAAAGTAAAAAAATAATATAGTACGTCATGTTTGAACAAATAAAACATAATATGGAAACCATCGCGGGAGTTGCGATTTATCCGATACTGTCATTGTTGATTTTCTTTGTATTCTTTGTAGGATTAGGATTTTGGGTTTTCTCCTATAAGAAAGAAAAAATCGAAGAGATGAGCCAAATTCCATTGAATGACAATCCATCATTATAATTTTTTAAACTTTTTAAAATGAAAAAATTAATCCCTGTATATGTAAGAGTTCCTCTTATTTTCTTCGCCGTATTCGGTGCAATGGAATTTTTTATTGATTCTGGAGACCGACCTGCTTTTGTGAAGTTTCCTATGGTTTCGGTATTCTTATTTGTTTTTCTATTTCTGTTAATAGCAATAGAAATTACAATTAGTGCAATTGATAAGATTACTTATCAATTATTGACTGATGAACAAAAAGCAAAATTAGAAGAAGCTACTCAAGTTAGTTTTAAAGAGAGTCAGTGGTATGCTAAAATCATGAAAGCCTTGACCAAGTCAGAACCAATGGAAAACGAAGGTCAACTTTTATTGGATCATGATTATGATGGAATCAAAGAATTAGATAACAATTTACCGCCATGGTGGTTGTACTTGTTCTATGCTTGTATCGTGTTTTCGGTAGTATATTTAGTTCGTTTTGAAATTCTTGGTGCCGATGATCAAGAAACAGAATTGAAAAAAGAATTGGCACAAGCCAAAATTGAAGTAGCTGAATATATGAAAACCGCTCCTGATTTAATGGACGAAAAAACAGTTACCTTATTAACTGATTCGCCTTCATTGGTCGAAGGAAAAACTATTTTTACTACCAATTGTGCTGCTTGTCATAGAGCGGATGCAGGAGGGCAAATTGGACCTAACCTAACCGATGATCATTGGATTTTAGGTGGAGGAATTAAAAATTTGTTCCATACTATAACTAATGGAGGTCGTGACGGAAAAGGAATGATTGCTTGGAAAGGTACTTTGAAACCAAAAGAAATTCAAAAAGTAGCGAGTTATATTATTTCTCTAAAAGGAAGTAATCCTAAAGATCCAAAAGCACCAGATGGAGAGATCTGGGTTGAAGAAGCCGCAGCAACACCTGCAAAATAAATAAACACGAACTAAAAGACCAATTTCAGACTTGAAATTGGTCTTTTAAAATTACAGCATAATGTCCAGTTTACAAGATGAGTCTTTTAGAGACAGTATTGGTACTATTGACGAGACCGGAAAAAGGAGGTTTGTATTTCCTAAAAAACCTTCGGGGAAGTTGTATGAGTACCGAAAATTAGTCAGTTATTTTTTGTTAGCGATATTAATTGCTAATCCATTTATCAAAGTAAATGGCAACCAGTTCATGATGTTCAACGTCTTGGAACGCCGATTCAATATTTTTGGTTTCCCATTTTGGCCTCAAGATTTTTATCTGTTTGTTTTATTCATGATTGTTGGTGTCGTTTTCGTTATTCTCTTTACTGTGATTTTTGGAAGAATATTTTGTGGATGGATTTGTCCACAAACAATCTTTCTAGAGATGGTTTTTCGCCGAATAGAATATTGGATTGAAGGGGATAGAGGAGCACAAATTCGATTGAGTAAACAAGAATGGAATGCTGAGAAGATTAGAAAAAAAGGAATAAAATGGTTTTTGTTTCTTGTGATTTCTTTTTTCATTGCGAATGTATTTTTAGCCTATTTAATTAGCAGTGATGAATTGCTGAAAATGATTGAAGATGGGCCTCAGAGTCATTGGAGCACACTAATTGCGTTATTGATTTTTACTGGGGTTTTTTATTTTGTTTTTGTTTGGTTTAGAGAACAGGTTTGTATTATTGCGTGTCCTTATGGAAGATTGCAAGGGGTACTTTTGGATAACAAATCGATTAATGTGGCATACGATTTTGTTCGTGGTGAAAAAGAGATAGGAAGGGCTAAATTTAATAAAAATGAAGATCGCGCTACCACAGGAAAAGGGGATTGTATTGATTGTCACCAATGTGTACATGTTTGTCCTACAGGAATAGATATTCGAAACGGAACTCAATTAGAATGTGTGAACTGCACTGCTTGTATTGATGAATGCGATACTATTATGGAAAGTGTTGGTTTGCCAAAAGGGTTAATTCGATATGCATCTGAAGACGAAATAGAGAAAAACGCCAAGTTTAAATTTACCGCAAGGATGAAAGGCTATACAGCCGTATTGATTATCTTGATTGGAATATTGACGGGGCTATTGTTTTTGCGAACCGATGTAGAGGCAACAATCTTGCGTTTACCAGGGCAATTGTACCAACATAAAGGGGATAATATTAGTAACATCTATACCTTTAAAATCATTAATAAGACCAACGAAGAATTTAAGGATATTCACTTTAAATTAGTCGGAATTAAAGGTGCTTTGAAGGTAGTAGGGAAACAAGATTTTAAAGTACCAAAACAAGGTATGAACAGTGGAACTTTATTTGTTGAAATCAATCAATATCTTTTAGAAACAGATAAAACCAAGTTAGAAATTGAGGTGTATAACGGAAATAAAAAAATTGAAACAGCAACGACGAATTTCTTAAGTCCGAGAAGTTTTGATTAGATAACTTAATATCAAGAAAAATGAAAATTAATTGGGGAACAGGTATTGTAATCGCATTTGCTTTATTCATGGCGTTTATTCTCTATTTTGTTGTTGAGGTACAATCCAATTCAAAATATGACAATGATTTAGTGGTAGAGGAGTATTATAAGCACGATGCACATTTTGGAAAAGAAATGGAGCGTATTCAAAATGCTCAGGATTTGCCAGAAAAACCTAAAGTGGAATTGACTACACAAGGAGCTGAAATCACATTTCCAGCGGCTTTTGTTCCTACTAAAATTAAAGGAAAAGTATCCCTTTACAGGCCATCTAACAAGAAAATGGATTTTGAAGTGCCAATTTCGATTTCTGAACCAACTTTGCTCGTACCTAAAAAAAGTTTGGTAGGTGGCCGTTGGGATATTAATATGGAATGGCAGTACGAAGGGAAATCCTATTTAACTAAAGAAACCATCTATATTAATTAGCCGTTTATGTTGTATTCTGCTTTCATCTTTGGTCTAATTAGTAGCCTGCATTGTATTGGAATGTGTGGCCCAATTGCCATGATGATTCCAGTAGACAGGACTAATCCAACTAAAAAAGCGACTCAAATTATAACCTATCATTTGGGGCGTTTGGTAGCTTATGCTACAATTGGATTGCTTTTCGGGTTGGTAGGGGAAGGATTTTTTTTAGCAGGAATTCAACAAAGGTTATCCATATTTATTGGTGTAGCGATGATTATAACTATTTTAACTCCTGAAAGAGTTTTGGCAAAATATAATTTTTCTAAACCAATATACCGACTAATATCAAAGATTAAACTGGCTTTAGGAAAACAATTTAAAAATAAAAGTTACCAGTCATTGTTTACCATTGGCGTATTAAATGGATTTCTACCATGCGGAATGGTGTATGTGGCTTTATTTGGAGCAATTGCAATGCAAAATGTCTCTTTGGGTGTGACGTATATGTTGCTTTTTGGATTGGGCACTATTCCGATGATGAGCAGTGTGATCTATCTCAATTCTTTTATAACACTTTCATTTCGCAATAAGGTTCAAAAAGCAATTCCTTATGTTGGAGTTATTATTGGAGTTTTATTTATACTGCGCGGATTGGGATTGGGAATTCCATACATTTCACCAGCCAATATGAGTTTATTTGTTCAAGAAACACCTAATTGTCATTAATAAAAAATTAGAATTTAAATTACTATAAAAAATGGAAAGACACGATTTATTACACGAATTACCAGAGTACCAAGATAGAATTCATCAGTTGAAAATGGACAATGCCCATTTTAGAAAAGTTTTTGATGACTACCACGAATTAGAGCATGAAATTCATAGAATCAATACAGGAGTAGAAACAACTACTGATGAACATTTACATCAATTGAAAGCTAATTTATTGTTTATGAAAGATGAATTAGTATCAATTATTAAAGGTTAGATTATTGATATAGGAATAAAAAAGCACACTAACTAGTGTGCTTTTTTATTCTTTTAAACTGTCATCGAAAACAAAGCTGTATCAGGAGCTTTTCGTTTTAAAAGTAAATCAAAAGCCATACAAATATTTCGAACAAATGGTTTCCCTGCTTCTGTAACTCGCATCCCATTTGGAATAAAATCAATGAGTCCGTCTTTTTCCATTTCTTTTAATTGAATTACTATTTCAGGAATCTCCTTAAAGTAGTTTTTTGGATTGGTCCAAGAGGTTTCAAATTGGCACATTAAATTCAAAATATGTCTTCGGATGATTAAATCTTCTTCAGTCAATAGATGGCCTCTAAATACAGGTACAGTATTGGTGTCTAACAATTGGTAATATTCTTCTATAGTTTTTACATTTTGTGCAAAGCTGTACCAGCTATCACTAATTGACGAAACGCCTAAACCAATCATTAATTGCGTTTTTGAAGAACTGTATCCCATAAAATTACGGTGCAGTTTACCTACCTCAAAGGAGTGAAATAAACTATCGGTTGTTAAAGCAAAATGATCCATGCCTATTTCGTGATAATCATTTTCGTAGAGTAATTCTTTACCTATTTCGTATAATTCACGCTTTTTATCGTCTTTAGGAATGTCCTCATCATTGAATCCGCGTTGTCCGTTTCCTTTAATCCAAGGCACATGCGCATAGCTATAAAAAGCCAAACGATCAGGTTGTAACGACTTGGTTTTTTCAATAGTATCAATCACATCTTCTTTTTCTTGGAAGGGTAAACCAAAAATAATATCATGACCTATTGAGGTATATCCAATTTCTCTAGCCCATAAAGTAACTTTGGCAACGTTTAGAAAAGGTTGGATACGGTGAATGGCTTTTTGTACTTTTTCAGAATAATCTTGAACGCCAAAACTTACCCTTCTAAAACCCAAATCGTATAATTTTTGCAGGTGTTCTCGGGTGGTATTATTAGGATGACCTTCAAAGCTAAATTCATAATTACTGGCTTTATTTGCTTTTGCAAAAATTCCATTAATTAATAATTCCAAATGTTCAGTTGAGAAAAAAGTAGGTGTTCCACCACCCAAATGAATTTCTTTAATGTTGGGTCTTTCATCAAGAACATCACAATACAAGTTCCACTCTTTTAAAACGGCTTTGATGTAGGGATTTTCTACTTCGTGATTTTTGGTAATACGTTTGTTACAACCACAAAAAGTACACATGCTTTCGCAAAAAGGGAGATGAATATACAAACTAATTCCTTCTGTTGAATTACTTTCTATAAATGATTTTTTAAGTGTATTTAACCAAATTTCATACGTAAAATCACGTTCATTCCAATACGGAACGGTGGGGTAACTCGTATACCTTGGTCCAGGGACATTGTACTTTTGAAGTAGTGAATTAGTCATAACAAAATCATTTGAAAGTTCAAAAATAAGCGCACTTTCAATGAATTAAAATGATAATTATCATTTCGTTACATTTTGACATAAAAAAACCTCAATCGTGAAGATTGAGGTTTTGGTTATAAATTATATACAATTTATTCTTGTTTCAAATTACGTAATTGTTTCAGTTTTTCTTTCCAAACCTCTAAACTTTCTTTGTGAGTAGCAATGTTCTTGCGAACCTCTAACACAATTGAATTTTCTTTTTTAGCGTTTTTAGTATTAGTGAAGAATTGAATGTTGTTTTCCAATTGAAAAATTTCATTTTGTATTTCTTCAATTTTCCGAATCAAAAATATTTTTTCACTTTCTAATTTACGAGTATCATTACTTTCAGACAATTGATCCATTCGGTTAGTAAAACGCATCATATCGGAATCTTTTTTACTCAAACTTAATTTTTCAAAAAGGGCGTCTAATATTTTATTGAACTTACCTTCAATGTGACGTCTACCAAAAGGCACTTTTCCTAAACTTTTCCAGTGTTGAATGTGCGATTTAATGCCTTCTAAATCCGTTTTGTGATCTCCAGTTAGTTGGAAAGCTCTCAAAGTTTCTAAATAGGCTTTTTTGTTTTCAAAAGCAGCAACTTCTTCACTGTTTTCCTCGTTTTTGTGTTCTTTTAATTTGTCAAAATAATGGTTGCACGCTTCTCTAAATTCTTTCCAAATGCTATCCGAGTATTTTCTAGGAACATGGCCAATTGTTTTCCATTCTTCCTGAATTTGTTTCATAATTGGAGTAGTAGAAGCAAAATCTGTATTTTCTTGTAACGCTTTTGCTTTGGCTACCAAAGCTTGTTTTTTACTCAAATTATCGTTCTGGTCTTTTTTGATCTCTTTATAAAATGAATTTTTGAACGAATTAAAATTACGTACCGCTGTTTTAAAGGCTGTCCAAGTAGCTTCGCTATCCTCTGCTGGTACTTTACCTGCAGCAAAAAATGCGGCTCTAAGAGCTTCTACTTTTTCTATTTGTGTCAGCCATTGCGTGTGAGCATTGACTTTTTCAGTAGCTAATGCTTCAATTTGTGCAATAATTTCTTTTTTCTTAGCTAGATTATCAACTTCGGCACTTCTTAGTTTTTCAAATAATAGTTCACGTTTGTCGTGCATCTGTTTGGTTAAATCACTAAATTCATTCCAAATTTCTTCACGGTATTCTCTAGAAACAGGGCCAATTTCTTCTTTCCAAATGCGATGTAAATCCTGTAATTCACGAAACGCTTTGTTAATGTCTTCTTCTTTGACCAATTCTTTTACACGAGCTACAATTTTTTGTTTTTGCTCCAAATTGTGTTTGAAATCAATATCGCGTGCTTCTCGGTCCAAGTGCAAATAATCATAGAAATTTTCTACGTGAAAATGATAGTTATTCCAAACGTGATTGTATTTGTCTTTAGGAATCGGTCCCGCATTTTTCCAACGGTCTCTTAAATCATTAAAATGTTTTAATACGTCTTTAATGTTGGCTTGGGGATTAATCAATTCTTTTAACTCCTCAACAATTGCTAAACGGTTTTCTAAATTGTTTTTTAAACTCGTTTGTAAATTTTTGAAGTGTTCGTTTTTATGATTTCTGTAAACAGAATAGATGTTATCAAATTTCGATTTGAGAGGGAAATGGTATTGAAATTCCTCATTTGGGTCTTGATTCTCAGCAAGAAATTCCTCTTTTTTCTCCTCGATAAAGTGGTTGTATTTGGCTAAAAAAGCTTTTTTGATTGCTTCGACATGCTCCTTGATTGACGCCACTTTTTCGTTAGAAACTAAGGAGTTTATTTCCTCTACAAGTGCTTCCATAGATAAGGCATCGTAATCTTGCATCGGAATGTCGTGACGTTCTTTTAAACTTTCATCTTCGCTTTCCTCAGCATTGGTATCGGCAATTGCCTCAATAATAGATTGATTTAAATTGGCTTCGGGTGCCGTGGCAATTGGTTCTACATTAGTTTCAGTTGCTTCAACTGTTGTAGGTGTTGATTCTTTAGAATCAGTAAGGTTTCCATCTGCTTCAAGCAGGTTATCATTCTTTTCTTCTAACATTTTTTCAATGTATAAGGTTACTAAATTATTCCAGTCGAAAGATACTAAACCGCTTTTGAACTACAAAATAAATCCCTTATTTATCATCGTTTTAGGTTGAATATGAACGCTTTTTTTAGCTTCTGCTTTTGTTGAAGGCTAGAAGCTTTTAAATGTATAGGGTTTCGTTTATTCAAAAACGTATGTAAGTAATTTGTTGTTTGCAATAATCTTACTTATTCCAAATCGCCCATGCTTTCTCTGCTTGAAAAATAAGCATATCCAATCCGTTTTTAGTTTTAGCACCTTGTAATTGGGCTTTTTTCAAAAATTGGGTTTCGGCAGGATTGTAAATTAAGTCGTAAGCGATGTGTTTTTTTGTAAAAAACTCATACGGAATTTCGGGATAAGCCCCTGTATTTGGACTGGTACCTACGGGAGTTGAATTAATCACGATTTGGTATTCGTCAAAAACTAAATCCGTAATTTGGTTATAACCCAAAACAGTTTCGCTCGCTTGTCTTGAGACGAAAGTATACTCAATTCCTAATTCGTCTAGGGCAAAAGCCACTCCTTTGGAAGCGCCACCAGTTCCTAAAATCAATGCTTTTTTATGATGGGATTCCAGCAAAGGTTCTAACGATTTTTGAAAACCATAATAATCAGTGTTATAGCCTTTTAGTTTTCCTTTTTTGGTAAATTTGATGGTGTTTACAGCTCCAATTTTACGTGCTTTTTTAGACAATTTATCTAGAAATGGTAACACCGCTTCTTTATAGGGAATAGTTACATTCATTCCGCTCAAATGGTCGTTATTTTTTATTACGTCCAAAAAAGATTCGATTGTTGGAATATCAAAATTTTCGTAAGTGTATCCTTCTAGATTTTCTTTTTCAAATTTTTCGGTAAAATAACCTCTAGAAAATGAATAATTGATATTGCGTCCCAGTAAACCGAAACGTTTTTTAATAGATGGTGTCATGCTTATTTTTTGTGTTTTGCAATATAATTTTGAACCTTTTTTTCTTCCCAAACCATTGGAAATAAGTCTTCGATAAGAATGTAATTGTCAAAGTTCAAACGCAAACCATTACTTAAATGAAATTTCGCTTTGGTGGTGTCTTGAATCATGAAATACAGTCCAGCCAAACGGTATTCAATTTCATTTTCTTCAGGGAAATATTCAGTCGCTTGTAATAGAGTATGAATAGCATTATCAAATTCGCCTAAAAACTGAAGAATATCAACCCAAAACAACCAAGTGTCTAATTGGTAATCACCAAATTCAACTGCCTTGCGGTAACCAAATTCTGCTTCTTCAAAGAAATTTAACTGTTTATTGATGGTAGCATAGCGCTTCCAGTACATTTGATTTTGATTGTCAATAGCCAATGCTTTATTCACATAAAACAATGCTTTTTGAAAGTTTTTTTCACGAACGTAAAAATCGGTGATCGCAATCCAACCTTTATCTAAAAGTGGGTCTTCGTGAACTGTTTCATTATAATATTTAATTGCCAATGCAGTATTTCCTAATCGTTCGTGGCATTTTCCAATGCGAAGCAAGGCATACGATGTGGCATCGTCTAATTCGATGGTTCTTTCATAGCTTTCAATAGCTTCTTTGTAATGTTTTAAGCGTTCCAAAGCTTTAGCTTTTTCCATGAAAGCGCCCATGAATTCGTCATCAATCAAAGTGGCATAGTTAAAAGCGCGAATGGCTTCTTCGTATTCTTTTAATCCGTAATGCAAGCGCCCCACTTGGTGCCACGCGATTTCACTATACGGATTTTTTTCAATGTATTGATTTAAGTATTGAATGGCTTCTTTGTTTTGGTCCAAAAACTCAAAGCAATATACCACGTTGTACAGAGCTGATTGATCTTCAATGTCTTCTTCCAAACATTTGATGAAACTGTCTTTGGCCATTTCTAAATTGTCCATAAAAAGGTATTCCATCCCAATTAAGTTATAGACATCGGCATAATCATCGGTGTATTTTAAAGCTATTTTTAAGAGTTCAACCGCTTTTTCATGCTGGTCTCTTTTGGAACAAATATTGGCTTTTTGAATGTAAATTTCTTCGTTATTAGGCTCAATGGCATACAACTCGTTGAGCATTTTATCGGCAACATCTAATTGGTCTTCGTAGACTAACATTTCAACTTGAACCAATTTTAAACCAGTGGATTTTGGATGTTGTTCTAAGGCTAATTTTAATGCTTTTTTGGCCAAAGAAGTTTTTCCCGTATCGATGTAGTGAAGGATGATTTCTTCAAATTCTTCCGAGTCAAAAAACAAGACTTTGTTAGTCTTTAACATCGACTCAAATTTGGAAAGAGATAAGTTGTAGTCTTCTTCTTCGTTGCTTAATTGCATACTTTTTTGTTTTTGATTTTGGCCTAAATAAAATTAGGAAAATAGAATTGCTACTTGAGAAAAAGAAAGAATTGTTGTGAACAATTTAATTAACAAAAAGGAAGTTGAAATGTACTATATTTTTTTAGCGACTTCATTCATCACTTCGAGTAAAATAGCACAGCCTTCTCGTATTTCTTCTTCAGAAATAGTGAGAGGTGGTGTAATTCGAATAGCGCAACTTTCAAAAAGCAACCAGAATAAAATCAATCCTCTATCTTGACATTTTAAAATAACTTCATTGGTAATATCAGCGCTTTTTGTCATGGCTGCCAACATTAATCCTTTTCCTCTAACTTCTTCTATCAAAGGGTGTACCAAGAGTGATCTGAAAAGCTTTTCTTTTTCCAAAGCTTCAGCCATAAGAGAAGTCTCGGTAATTTCTTTTAAGGTAGCTAAACAAGCTGCTGCTATGACAGGGTGTCCTCCAAATGTAGTGATGTGTCCTAATTTTGGATCATGACTTAATAAATCCATCATAGTTGCCGAAGCGGTAAACGCACCAACCGGCATTCCGCCTCCCATACCTTTTCCCATTACAACAATATCAGGAACGACATCAAAATTTTGGAAGCCAAAAAGTTTTCCAGTTCGTCCAAAACCAGGTTGAATTTCATCTAAAATCATCATCGCGCCCACTTTGTTACAGCGTTGACGTACTTTTTTCAAAAAATCATTTTCAGGTTGTATGAATCCAGCACCTCCTTGAATAGTTTCAAGTAAAATTCCAGCTGTTTTAGTGGTGATTTTCTCTAAATCAGCTTCGTTATTGAAAGTAATGAATTCGACATCTGGGATTAAGGGTCTAAAAATTTGTTTGCGTTCTTCAAATCCCATCACACTCATGGAACCCATAGTGTTGCCATGGTACGCATTGTGACACGAAATCAACTGGCTCCGACCAGTAACACGACGGGCTAGTTTGAGCGCCCCTTCGATGGCCTCTGTCCCCGAGTTGACTAAATACGTTTTGTTTAATGGCTCAGGTAGGAGTGAAGCCATTAGTTTACAATACTCCACTGCCGGACTTTGCGAATATTCGCCATATACCATCACGTGCGAATACAAATCCAATTGGTCTTTAATGGCTTGGTTGACTCTTGGATGCTGGTGACCTAATGAACAAGCAGAAACACCTGCTACAAAATCCAAATAACGGTTATTGTTGGTATCGTAAATATACGATCCTATAGCATGAGAAACCTCCATTCCTAGTGGGTAAGGAGAGGTTTGTGCTTGGTATTGTATAAAATCGTTGTTCACTGTATGTATTTTTTAATTGCTCTTGAAATTGAAATTTGATTTTTTCTATTGCTATTTCAATGGCTATTTCTTCTTCTTTTTATCGTAATCCAAGGTTTCTTTTCGTACTTTCATCGGGACATTTTTCTTGTCTTTTTGTGCCTTGGCTTGCTTGGCTATTTTTTCATTGTCCTCATTCTCTTCAGGCGGAAAAATATCGTCTTTGGATTTGATTCGTTCTTCGCCGCGCCAAATGAAACCTTTGAATTTTCGATCATTTTCGGCTAAGTCTTTTTCAGGAAATAAATCGCCATCTACTTGTTGGAAAAAGGTAATTTCATCCACTTCATTTTTATTGAACAAAATGTTGATTTTACTACTTTTATTTTTGTTGATGCCAATGAGTTCGTGAGCGTCATTTCGCATATAATAAATTACTTCGGTGTTTTTTATGATATCTACATTGTGTAATTTACCTTCTTCAAATTTGCCAAAAAGATTTTGTCCCTTTATCTGGTTATATCCTGTACCCAGAGTGTCTTTGGAAACGAGGAATGTATTGTTTAATACTTTGAGCGAATCTAATTTTTGAGTAACATTGTTACCAATGAGATGCATGATGTCTCCTGTTATTTGGCTTTCTCCATTCCAAAGAATAGGATGTCCAATTAATTTAGTCAATGCTATTTTAGAACTTGAATGTATCGAATCGCATTTGCCACTCATGTCTTTTTTGAAAAAACGAACGTTGTTGAAAGCGCGAATAATTCGGTTTCCTTCTTTTCCAGTTACCATCAATTTTTTTCCGTGTATGTAAACGGAGTCATTTTCGACAAAATTAATAGCAACGGCTCTTTTGGTCACAAAAAGTGAATCTTTTTTCTTGTACATTTCGGCATAATGCCCCTTTACAATGCCGCGATTGATGGAATCGGTAATTTTTACATTGCGAGAGGCTGAAGCAAATTCTTTGTTCCGGTCATAATACAAACTGTCACCGCGGATGATTCGGTCGTCGTATTTGATGTAAGATTTATTTAGAAAATGCGCTTTGTTCTTCTTAGTATCGTAAAATCCTTTTTCGGTATAAATATAATTGGCCTTGCTGGTAATAGTGGAAGGTCCTAATAGATAGGAGTGTCCCGAATTACTATAATAATCTAAATGGTTTGATTTGATGACATACGTAGGATTGGTAATCGTAACTTCGGTCAAAAATTGAAACTTTTTTTCAGGCACATAGTATTTTCCTGATTTGCTTACTAAGGTATTTTGTAAATTGGTAATAGTACCTTTAGTGTTGTAAAATACTTCTTGGGTGTTTCGGTCAAAATTAATAGTGTCTGTTACCAATGTGGCTTCAGTAGAACTCATTACGGCATCGCCAGTTGCAAATGCTTTTTTTACATTGCCGCTGTATTCAGCATATTTACTATTTAAAAATAAGGTGTCGCCTTGAACTAATTGTACGTTGCCAAAAGCTTTAATGTAGTTTTCTTTTTGAAAATAATAGGCTTTGTTGCAGGTTAAAACTACTCCGTCATGATTGACACGTACATTTCCAGTTAATAAAAAAGCATCAGGAATTTCTACTTGATTCACGTCAGCAAAATCAGAATGTTCTACCATGATTTTTTTAGGAGTTTGCCCCAATAGGTTTGAAACAAACATAAAAAATAGAGCCAAAAAGAGTGTGAATTTAAGTTTTTTCAAGTCCAATTATTTTGGGCATAAAATTAATCAAAATGTATGAAGCACAAGTCGATTTAAGAAATATTTATAAACCAATCATTAACTGATAGTTTCTCCAAATAGAAGACTTGCGAATGTTTCAAAAAGATTTATATTTGTAAATATGCTTAAATGCTATTGAACTATGAAAAAAATTGTTTGTATTGTTGCTCTTGTTTTTTCTCTGTATAGTGGAGCGCAATCCCATAATAAAAAAAATAATACTCAAAAAATGACAACTATTCCCACTCACAAAGCAGTAGTATATCAAGTTTTTACTCGATTATTCGGAAATACAAATACCACTAACAAGCCTTGGGGTACGATTGAAGAAAATGGAGTAGGGAAGTTCAATGATTTTACGGACAAGGCCCTACAAGAAATTAAAGATTTAGGAGTTAGTCATATTTGGTATACTGGGGTTCCACATCATGCTGTTATTCGAGATTATACAAAGTATGGTATTTCAAATGATGATCCTGAAGTGGTAAAAGGAAGGGCAGGATCACCGTATGCTGTGAAGGATTATTATAATGTGAACCCTGATTTGGCAGTCAATCCTGCCAATCGTTTACAAGAATTTGAAGACTTAATAGCACGTACACACAAAGCGGGATTGAAGTTGATAATCGATATTGTTCCTAATCATGTGGCCCGAAAATACGAAGGCAAAAATAATCCAGCAGGAGTTAGAGATTTTGGTGCAGATGATGATGTTACGGTGGAATACCATAAAGACAATAATTTCTATTACATCCCGAATACCCGTTTTGAATTGCCAGACGGAATCACGCCTTTGAATGGCGAAGTCAATCCGTTGATTGATGGTAAATTTCAAGAATTTCCAGCTAAATGGACAGGAAATGGTTCTCGTTTGGCTAAGCCAGATAAAAACGATTGGTATGAAACGGTAAAAGTAAATTACGGTATTCGTCCTGACGGAACGAAAGATTTTGCGGAACTTCCTACAGGTTTTGAATCCAAAAGTTGTCAAGAGCATTTTGATTTTTGGAAAGATAAAGAAGTGCCAAGTTCTTGGAAAAAATTTCGCGCTATTGCTGAGTATTGGTTGGCAAAAGGAGTTGACGGTTTTCGGTATGACATGGCCGAAATGGTACCGTATGAGTTCTGGAGTTATATGAATTCAGCTATTAAAGTACAAAGACCTGATGCCTTTTTATTAGCAGAAGTGTACAATCCAAAAGAATACCGAAATTATATTCGCTTGGGCAAAATGGATTATTTGTATGACAAAGTGGAATTGTATGACAAGTTAAAAGACATTGTGCAAGGTCGAAGTCAAACCGACCCAATTACAGATATCCAAAAAGGATTGGCTGATATAGAGCATCATATGTTGCATTTCTTGGATAATCATGATGAACAACGTTTAGCAAGCCCTGAATTTGCAGGTTCGGCAGAAAAAGGAAAACCATTGATGGTGGTTTCGGCTACAATTAGTACTTCGCCCACGATGATTTATTTTGGGCAAGAAGTAGGTGAGGCAGGTAATGAAAATGGCGGTTTTGGAACGCATTCTAGAACCTCTATATTTGATTATGTAGGTGTCCCAAATCACCAACGCTGGATGAATGGGGGTAAATTTGATGGAGGTCAATTATCCGCTTCAGAAAAGGAGTTGCGTGATTTTTATAAAAGAGTATTGAACTTTACTTTAAAAAGTTCCGCTTTGATGGGATCTTTCCAAGAGATTCACGGATTGAATAGATATGCTACGGCGGGATATTATCCAGAAGTGTATTCGTTTGTGCGTTGGTCAAATACAGAAAAGTTGATTGTTGTTTCTAATTTTTCATCGGTACATACCAGTCATTTTGAATTGAAAATCCCAGAAGATGTAATTCAAAAATGGCATTTAAAAGACGGAAAATACACTATAGTTGATCAGTTGTATCAAAAGAGCACTTTGACTTTAGAAGTAGTTCATGGACAAGGAAAAGTACGAATAGCTATTGAGCCTTTAGAATCGTTTATTTATAAGTTGCAGTAATTGTAAAAGGCTATTTTGCGATAGCTTCCTCGTAATTTTCTTCGACTTTACTCCAATTGATCACATTGAAAAAAGCATCGATGTAATTTTTTCTTTTGTATTGGTAGTCCAAATAATACGCGTGCTCCCAAACGTCCAAGGCTAAAATAGGTTTTCCTTGCACTTTAGCATTTCTCATCAAAGGATTGTCTTGGTTGGCAGTGCTTGTTATTTGTAGCTTTCCTGAACGATCCACAATTAACCAAACCCATCCTGAACCAAATACTTTATTAGCTTCGCCTTTAAATTGTGTGGTGAAATTATCAAAAGATTCGAAATCTTTTTCGATAGCTGTAGCTAAAGAATCCTTAGGCTGCCCTCCAGATTTTGGCTTAAGACATTTGAAGTATAACGAATGGTTGTAATAACCCCCTGCGTTATTTCTTTGTTCTTCATTGCTAGTGTCTAATTGCGACAGTACTTCTTCAATAGTACTGTTTTCCAAATTAGTTCCAGCAATGGCTTCGTTTAATTTATTAGTATACGACAAATAATGTTTAGAGTAATGGTTCTCTAAAGTGATTGCTGACAGATTTGGAACTAAAGCATCATAGTCAAATGGAAGTTTTTCTAATTGAAACGAACCATCGTTAGCCTTAACATCATCGGGCATGCCCATTGTTATTTTTTCTTCGGCACTTGGCAAAGGAACTTCAACAACTTCGGTTAGTTTTTTCTTGTTACAAGAGAATAAAATAAAAAAGAAGGCTACATAAATTACTTTAAAAAAGTGTTTTTTCATGACTTGTTTATTTTTTCAATAAAGAATTGATGATTTCAATATAGTTTTCTTTAGCTTCCTCAATGGATATATGGCTGATTTGCATCCAAGCATTGGTTTTGAAAGCATTTCGCAAATCAAAATTTTCAGATTGGTTGTATTGGGCAGAGCCAAAAGTAGCCTGCTTGTAAAAAGCATACAAGCGCAATTGTACATCTTGAGGCAAAGAGGCCTGTGTCATTTTTGAAGCCTCATTAACAGCTTCGTCAAATCGTTTATCTAAATCGTTCTCAATCATTACGCTTTGGTTGCAATAACTGTTTTTCCGCCAATGGCTTTTTGATTTAATACTACGTTAATTGGAGTTCCTAAAGGTAAAAATAAATCTACTCTTGAGCCAAATTTGATAAAACCAGCATCAGTTCCTTGAATTACTTGCATCCCTTCTTCGGCATAGTTTACAATTCGCTTTGCTAATGCACCAGCAATTTGTCGGTACAATACTTCTCCAAACGATTTATTTTCAACTACGATAGTCGTTCTTTCATTTTCTTCGCTAGCTTTTGGGTGCCAAGCTACTAAAAATTTACCTGGGTGGTATTTGCTAAATTTTATAATTCCGCCCATTGGATAACGGGTAACATGCACGTTAATTGGCGACATGAATATAGAAACTTGTAAGCGTTTGTCTTTAAAATATTCACCTTCGTACACTTCTTCAATAACAACGACTTTCCCATCAACAGGAGAAAGAATCTGATCTTCATTTAAGATAAAAGTACGTTTTGGATTTCTAAAAAATTGAAGAATGATAACTAAAAATAAAATTGTGATGATCTGAATCGTCATTTTAATCCAGTTGGTGTCAATTAGATTGTCACTAGCCAATAAAACAATAGCAGTGATACAACTACCTAATAAAATGGACGGAGTTCCTTCTTTATGAAACATACGATAAAATTTGATAAAATAAATATACAATTGGTGCTACAAATATAACACTATCTAGACGATCTAGTATACCTCCATGGCCAGGCATTATTTTGCCGCTATCTTTAACTTCAGCTATTCGTTTAAATTTAGATTCAATTAAGTCCCCAATAGTTCCAAAAAAACCGGCAATTAGAGCAATAAAAACCCATATTAAGATGGATCTTTCACTAAAATCAGGATTTGGTTTAATGTATAATTTTGAAATTAAATAACCAGCAAAAACAGCAAAAACAATCCCTCCAAGAAAACCTTCTATTGTTTTTTTGGGAGATATACGTTCGTATAATTTGTGCTTTCCTAATGATTTCCCAACCAAATAAGCAAAAGTATCATTGGTCCAAATGAGAATAAATAATCCGATAATTATTTTAGGATTGTAATCTTTTATTCCGAAGGAGATTTTAACAATGAATATAAATGGCAATAATATATACCCTAATAGGTATAGATATTTCCAAGGTTTTGTAATAGTTTGTTCTTTATTGTCAAATAAAAAAATCAGGCATTTAATAAAGATTAACAAAGTAACGGTCAAAAGCCCAAGATTCAATTGTTCAATATCAATACCAAGTTCAGTTGGTTTTTCCCTTAAATTTGACAGATAATCATTTGTTTCTGTTTGATAGTAACTGATTAAGCTAATGATAGAATAAGATAAACTAACAAAAGAAAGAGGAAGAATTTTGTTAAGTTTCACTAAACTGCAAAATTCATAGGTAGCAATAATTAGAAAAATTCCAAACAACAGAATAAAACTTTCAGTAGAATATAGAATAGAGGACAGTAAGAGCGTGATGTATATTACTCCTGAAATCCCTCTTTTAAGTGTTTCATTCATCTTAAAGATCCTCTAAAAGCAATAAATACAAGTTTTTAGCAGCACTTCCGTACTGAGTAAAGTCTTCTTCTCTTGCTTTTTCAAAATATTTAATTGTGGTAATATTAGTAGGGTAATTTTTTTCGTATTTCTTTTTTATAGCACTCAACCCGTCACTTTTTGCTCGTATGATTTGGCTTGTAGTAGCTATGACAACAATGCTGGCAGGCAATTCATTAAATTTAAATTGTTTGATTTGGTTTGACGAAAATAAAATAGAGCCATCTTCAGCGATTAAATTTTCACAACTAGTTAATAAAAAAATAGGTTGATCGGGCTTGTTGTACGGTAATTTATTTTCGTCTAATAAATTAAAGAGGGTAGTGTCAAAACAAATTACTTCTTTTTCAAACCAATCGTTTTCCTCTAAGATGTTTTCAAATTGTTCACTTACTTCTTTTTTGTTTTCACAGTATATGAATTTCCCTCCATTCTTTTTGAAATGGTAAATAAAAGCTTCGTCTACAGCCATTGTTACTTCAGGTAAAAATTGGCTTTGTTCGTTGCTTTTATCTTCTTCAGAAGCCGGATTACTGGAACTAAATAATTTTCTAAAAAGACTCATATCCTATTTGAACTACTTAAAATATTGTTTGAAAACGTTCAAAGATAAAAAAATCTTAATTCAAAAATCACTTTTGAATTAAGATTTTATTAATAATTGAAAATTTAAAATTAAGATACTACTTCTTCTAAGTTTTCGTCAAAGCTTCTTTTTCCAAAAATAGCTTCTAAATCATCTTTAAATATAACTTCTTTTTCGATTAGAATGTCTGCTAATTGATTCAATTTTTCTTTATTTTCTTCTAATATTTGAATCGCTCTTTGGTATTGACCTTCGATTAGAGTAGAGATTTCTTCATCAATAACTTTGGCGGTTTCGTCAGAATACGGTTTAGAAAAACTGTATTCGCTCTGACCTGAAGAATCGTAGTAAGTAACATTTCCAATTTTCTCATTCAAACCATAAACGGTTACCATCGCTCTAGCTTGACGGGTAACTTTTTCTAAATCGCTCAAGGCTCCTGTAGAAATTCGGTCAAAAATTACTTTTTCAGCAGCTCTTCCTCCCATAGTAGCACACATTTCGTCTAGCATTTGGTCAGGGCGAACAATTAAACGTTCTTCTGGTAAATACCAAGCAGCACCTAAACTTTGTCCTCTTGGAACAATAGTCACTTTGATTAGTGGTGCAGCGTGTTCTAACATCCAGCTTACTGTGGCGTGACCTGCTTCGTGAATAGCAATGGCTTTTTTCTCCTCTGGAGTTACAATTTTATTTTTCTTTTCAAGACCACCGATGATTCGATCTACAGCGTCTAAGAAGTCTTGTTTGTCAACGGCTGTTTTGTTGTTTCGAGCAGCAATCAATGCCGCTTCGTTACAAACATTAGCAATATCAGCTCCAGAGAAACCAGGCGTTTGTTTGGCTAAAAAGTCCACATCTAATCCTTCTACTTTTTTCAAAGGAGCTAAATGTACTTTAAAGATTTCTCCGCGTTCGCGAATGTCTGGTAAGTCAACAAATATTTGTCTGTCAAAACGTCCAGCACGCATCAAGGCTTTATCTAAAACATCTGCACGGTTGGTAGCAGCTAAAACAATTACATTTGAATTGGTTCCAAAACCATCCATCTCCGTTAACAACTGATTCAAGGTGTTTTCACGCTCGTCATTACCGCCTGACATATTGCTTTTTCCTCTGGCTCTACCCACGGCATCAATCTCATCAATGAAGATGATAGAAGGTGATTTTTCTTTGGCTTGTTTGAATAAATCCCTTACACGAGACGCTCCAACTCCCACAAACATTTCCACAAAATCAGAACCTGATAAAGAGAAGAAAGGCACCTGAGCTTCGCCAGCAACGGCTTTGGCTAACAAGGTTTTTCCGGTTCCAGGAGGCCCTACAAGCAAGGCTCCTTTTGGGATTTTACCCCCAAGGTTGGTGTATTTTTCAGGGTTTTTCAAGAATTCAACAATCTCCTGAATTTCTTCTTTAGCGCCTTCTAAACCAGCTACATCTTTGAAAGTGGTTTTAATATCGTTTTTTTCATCAAATAATTTGGCTTTTGATTTTCCAATATTGAAAATTTGTCCGCCACCACCAGCACCACCACCAGACATTCTTCTCATGATGAATATCCAAACAGCTATAATTACTATAATTGGCAACAAACTCACAAACAGATCCGTCCAATTACTGGTTTTATCAAATTTAAAATCTTTTAATTTTCCTTCACTAACTGCCTTTTCTAATTTGGTTTGGAAGATTTGGT
The DNA here is from genome assembly GCA_041191945.1 of Bacteroidota bacterium. Classification (GTDB taxonomy): domain Bacteria; phylum Bacteroidota; class Bacteroidia; order Flavobacteriales; family Flavobacteriaceae; genus Flavobacterium. Next base: position 41,052 of record JBEENX010000003.1, on the reverse strand, counting down.
CGTTACCAATTTCCAAAGTATAATGTGGTCCAGCGTTAGGACGATCAAAAACATCTTTAGCTACTTTTGAATGTGTTTTGTCTTTCAAAGCGGCAGTAGTTAAATACACTTCGGCTTCGCTTTTATTGTACACAATAACTTTTTCAACCTGTCCTTTTTCAAGAAAAGTATTGAATTTAGACGAGGTTAATTGTGCCGGTTCTTCAAAATTACTTCCGCCAGTAGCAATACTGATAAAAAGAAAAATAAGAAGAATTCCAGCATACACTAGCCAAGGGCTAACTTTAAATTTATTTGGATTAGGGTTATTGTTTGACATCTTTAGTGTTTTTCTTTAGTATTTGTTTTCGATTGAAGTAATTTTTGCATCTCCCCAAAGGCTTTCAATGTTGTAATATTCACGAATGTGTTTTTGGAAAACGTGAACTACTACATTGACATAGTCCATCAATACCCATTCGGCATTATCAGTTCCTTCAACATGCCAAGGCTTGTCTTTTAATTCTTTAGAAACGGTTTTTTGAACGGAGCTTACAATGGCGTTCACTTGAGTATTCGAGGTTCCGTTGCAGATGATAAAGTAATCGCAAACTGCGGTATCTATTTCTCTTAAATCTAAGATATCAATATCATTTCCTTTTACTTCTTCTATTCCTTTGATGATGTTTGCAATGAGTACATCATTATTTATAGTCTTTTTCGCCATGAATTATTTTTAATATAAGTTGGTAAAGTTACCATTTTTTGTGATTATTTTTGAACCATTAACAGAATATTAAGTTCTGTCTTGCAAAAAATAGTGTATGAAACTAATCAAACTCGATGCCATAGATTCGACTAACGAATTTCTAAAAGGGATATCCCATAAAGAAGCGCTCGAAAACTTTACTGTGGTTACTGCCGAAAATCAAACCAAAGGCAAAGGACAAATGGGGGCTGTTTGGAATTCAGAAGTGGGTAAAAATCTAATAATGAGTGTTTTGATTAAAGATTTCATGACGGATATCAATGAGATTTTCAACTTAAATATTGCCGTTTCTTTGGCGGTTATTGCGGCATTAAAAAAGAATGCTATTCCGGATTTGAGTATCAAATGGCCAAACGACATTCTGTCAGCCAATAAAAAGATAGGAGGCATTTTGATTGAAAATAGCATTAAAAGTGATGGAACGATTCTTTCTATTGTCGGTTTAGGTTTGAATGTTAACCAAACTAATTTTGAAGACTTACCGAAAGCCTCTTCTTTGGCAGTGGTAACAGGAAAAGAATTCAACAAAGAAGCATTGCTTTTGGAAATCGTTGCGAACTTGGAAAAAAATGTGGCCGAGATTACACAAAACCCAGCGTTATTACGACAGCAATTTGTGGACTTGTTGTATAAAAAAGGAGTGCCAATGCCATTTGCCAATTCGAAGGATGAAAAATTCATGGGAATGATTCAAGGTATATCCACAATTGGTAAGCTACAAGTCTTGTTAGAAGACGATTCAGTTGCTGAATTTGATATCAAAGAAATTCAAATGTTGTATTAATAAAAAAAAAGCTGTAATTTTAATTACAGCCCTTTTTGTGTCGTATTTGAATTTTACAATTTGTGCATATTCTCCACTAAAGTTTCGATGAATTTTTGGATAGGTCCTTTAATCATCATCGCCATCATTGGGTTGAAATCGCCTTCAAAATCTAGCTTAACATCAGCACTGTTTTCTGTAACTGCGTCAATTGAAGCGGTTAAAGTAAAAGGCAATTTATCGCTAGCAGCACCCAAAACTAATTGAGATGGAGCCACTTTTTCTTTAAGCACTAATTTGATTTCAGGCATTCCTTTTAGACCAAAAATAAAAGCATCAGCACCAATTACTTCAAACTTTGCAATGTTTTCAGGCATTAATTGTTCAAAGTTTTTTACATCAGACAGTAGGTCAAATAATTCTTGAGCCGATTTTTGAACGCTCACTTTTGGACTTTCTAAATTCATCTGGTTTTTATTTCAAATTACACATTCCAAGTCGATGGATTGACGTTCCATTCGCTTAAGGTTTGTTGTTCTTCTTCGGTAATGTAGGTTTTGGCAACAGCCAAATTCAATAAATTACTGTAATTGCTTAAAGTATATAATTCTACGTTGGCGTTTTTGAAGTTTTGTTCGGCAAGATCAAAACCATAAGTAAAAATAGCAGCCATTCCTTTGATGTTAGCGCCGGCTTCTTTCAAAGCCTCAACAGCAAGTAAACTACTGTTTCCGGTACTAATTAAGTCTTCCACCACCACTACATTTTGTCCTTTTTGTAAAAAACCTTCTACTTGGTTTTGTCTTCCGTGTTTTTTAGGTTCTGGTCGAACGTACACAAAAGGAAGTCCCATGCATTCGGCAACAAGAATACCAATTCCAATGGCTCCTGTGGCTACGCCTGCAATCACATCGGGTTTTCCAAATTGTTTTTCAATGTTTTTAGCAAACTCATCGCGAACATAGTTTCGGATGGCTGGAAATGAAAGGATTAGTCGGTTGTCGCAATAGATTGGTGATTTCCATCCAGAAGCCCATGTAAAAGGATTTCTTGGATTCAATTTAATTGCATTTATTTGCAAAAGCAATTCGGCTGTTTTTTCGGCTGTATCTTTATTAAAAATCATAGTGCAAATGTATAAAGTTTTTGTGAACGACAAGCCACTTTTTTTAACAAATCAAATCTCTAAGGAGACCGATTTTCAATTGTTTTTGTTAGAAAGTATTGACATCGAACAGCTTATTGTAAAAATTTTTCAAAATAAAATTCAAAAAGCCTATTTGTATCATCCCGATGAAAAGGAAATCTTGAAGACTTTGAAAGATAAAATTCCTGTAAACAAAGCAGGAGGGGGCTTGGTGTACAATAAAAAAGGCGAGGTACTTTTTATTTTTAGAAATGGAAAATGGGATTTGCCCAAAGGCGGCACCAACAAAGGAGAAGAAATTGAAGACACCGCTATGCGCGAAGTGGAAGAGGAAACGGGCGTTGGCCAACTCAAAGTGACTAAAAAGCTCCAAAAGACCTACCACATATTCAAACGTAACGGCAAGTACCGACTAAAAATTACGCATTGGTTTGAAATGACTTCTGATTATAATGGAACCTTGGTGGGGCAGGCCGAAGAAGGTATTGAAAAAGTAGCTTGGCTGAGTCCCTTGCAAATCAAAGAGGCCTTGAAAAACTCTTATGAAAATATCAAATTATTATTTGAAGAAGAAAAGCTCCTGAAATAGGAGCTTTTTTATTGGTTGATGAAGGTGCAGTTCCTTGGAACAAATTTTAGTATATTTGATTTTAGATTAGCGTAAAGTCAGGAGACTTTGTGTAGAGTGGTTATTCAAAAAATAATTATTATGAGAAGTTTATTGTTTTGGAATCGTTTGTCTAATATATCAGCTATATTAGGTATTCTGATTTTAATTTTACTTAGATTTTTTGATGATTATATCAAAAACATAATTCCATTTTTAGTATTAGGATGTTTGACTATTATTTTTTATTTGTTATCAGAAATAATGAAATTTATTCTCAAGAAAAAAACTAAATAATGAAATTCAATAAAATTAAATTGTGCAATAACGTTATAATTTTTCTATTTGTATTAGGGCTTATATCTGACATATCAAACGATTTATTATTTGATAATTGTATACCAACTAAAGTTATTGATTATTTTTTTTGGTTTACTTTTGGTTTATACATTGGTTTTAATTTATTTAAATGGGGAATATATAAACATCGTGATAGCGGTATATTTAATTGAATTCCATTTTTTACACTTTTGTGTAAACCTATTTCAGGACAAGACAAATAAAAATAAATAAAAAAAGAGCAAAGTTGCTCTTTTTTTATTTTACTCTCTGTAGTAAACCTAATTTATTAGTTGTTAATTCGATAAACAGGATACTGTAAATGTGCTTTTTCATAATAGATGGATTGTTTGTAAATCCAATCCAATTGCGCTTTAGGATTGTTCAAGAATTCGGGTTCCTTTTGTTTTTTTGCCTCCAAATCACTTTTTAATTTAGGATTGTCTTTGAGCAATTGCGCTGCGGTATCTTCAAAAACATAATCGGAATAGCCTTCTTTTTGTTGCAAAATAGTATCAAAGAAATTCCAATTGAAAAAAGAGTCAATTGCTTCGGGTTCGAGCGTTTCTAAAAGGTATTTGATGCCTTTTTGTTGGGTAAAAACAATGTAATCTCCTTTGGCAAAAGCCAGTTTTTCGGTCTTTGACTGAACCACCGTATTGCGGTGAATATAATGCCCTTCATAGGCCGTGGCGCTGGTTTTATAATCTGCAATTCGGTAACTTTCTACTTCGATAATGGTATCTTTTTGAATAGGTTGGTACACAATTCCATTGCTTTTCAAAAGTTCTAGTACTGGCCAAAATCCACGCGGAATTACATAGGCTTTTGGAATGGTCACTTCTTTTACTGATTTGTATTGTGGAAAGAAAGGTACTTCTTTTTTGAATGGTTGGTTTCGGTCATAAAACAAACGTTGTCCCGTAGTGGCTTCACTTTTTTTGTAGCCCGCTTCATAACCTAGAAAAGAGAAAGGTTCTTTTACGCTATTGTCCACTTCCCATTGCAAGGTATATTTAGTGTTGGGTTGCAATTGCGCTTCGTTTTCTTTTCGTATTTGTTTGATTTTAGTCCAATTTTTATCCGTGTATTCTAAAGTAGATTTCATGAATTCGTAAGTTACTTTAACACGGTCTGCATATTGTTTTAGCATGTGCGTTTCGACCACAAATCCAATGGAATTGAATAGGGAAGTGTAGCCTGTGGTGTAGCGCGGACTATCAAAAAACTGTGCAAATCCTTGGTCGGGTGTTTCATGAAACGTATTGACATAAGGCGTAGCGTCTATTTTTTTCTTTTTCAATTCCGAAACCAAGTTGGGCATCATTTCTTTTCGTAGATACGAACCCAAAACCGTTCCTAATTTACTAGGTTCTGTCATGATGTAGGTGAGTTTGTATTGGTAATCAGACCCATTACTCACGTGGTTATCGATAAAAACATCTGGATTTATTTTGTGGAAAATTTCGACAAAACTTTTGGTGTTTCGCGTATCCGATTTGATAAAATCCCGATTCAAATCATAGTTACGAGCATTGCCTCTAAAACCGTACTCTTCGGGACCGTTTTGATTGGCTCTGGTAGAGCTGTTTCGGTTTAAAGCGCCACCAATATTATAGACTGGAATACATACAATTACGGTGTTTTTAGGCGTTTTTATTTTGCCTAAAGCTAAATCTTTAAAAAACTGCATCGACGCATCAATCCCGTCTGGTTCTCCTGCGTGAATTCCGTTGTTGATGAATAACACGGCTTTGTTTTTTTGAATGGTCTCAAAATCAAAGGTAGCATCGGGATTAAAAGTAACCATGTGCAAGGGTTCGCCACTATCAGTCAATCCCATAGTTTGTATTTTGATGGTTTCAAAATCGTGTGCCAATAATTGAAAATAAGCTATTGTTTCTTGGTAGGTTGCCGATTGATTGCCGTTTCCTTTTTCAAAATAGGTGTCGTATTGGGTATGGTTTTGTGCCAAAATAGTCCCGGAACACACTAATAAAAGAGTCGTTAAAAATCTCATTTTTGGATAGTTTTTATAAAAATCAAATGTAGCTTTTTTTAAAATAGCAATGAAAAAGAATCAAATAAAGACTTCGGTTTTCTTATTCGCAATGCAAAGCACTATCTTTGCGCCATGAATATACCACACCATTCCAACAACCTACTCCTGAATTTAGGAATTGAGAGTCTCAACGAAATGCAAGAAGTAGCCCAAGACGCTATTCTAAACGATAACAATGTTTTATTGCTTTCGCCAACGGGTTCAGGGAAAACACTCGCTTTTTTATTGCCAATTTTCGAATTATTACAACCCGAAATTCTTTCAGTGCAATGTTTAATTTTAGTTCCTTCGCGCGAATTGGGTTTGCAGATTGAACAGGTTTGGAAAAAAATGGGTACTGATTTCAAAGTGAATACCTGTTATGGGGGACATTCGATAGATACTGAGATTAAGAATTTAAGCAATCCACCTGCCGTTTTAATTGGAACCCCTGGCCGAATTGCCGATCATATCGATCGAGGAACATTCCGATTGGATAAAATCCAAACCTTAGTTTTGGATGAGTTTGACAAATCCTTACAGTTAGGGTTTCACGAACAAATGTCGTTTATCATTGGCAAACTAACGAAACTGAATAAACGCATTTTGGTGTCGGCAACTTCTGATATTGAAATTCCGAAATACACTCGCGTGGTGAATCCTACCGTTTTGGATTTTATTCCCGAAACACAAGAGGAGACCAATTTGAGTATGAAATTAGTGGTTTCCAAAGAGAAAGACAAAATCAATACTTTGTTTCAATTGATTTGTTCTTTGAAATCGCAAGCGGCAATTATTTTTTGTAACCATCGGGATGCCGCAGAGCGCATTAGCGATACGTTAAACACGAAAGGAATTCATGCGACCTATTACCATGGCGGAATGGATCAGGAGGAAAGAGAACGTGCTTTGATTCAGTTTAGAAATGGGAGTATGAGCTATTTAGTCACTACCGATTTAGCTGCACGTGGATTGGATATTCCCGAAATGAAACATGTGATTCATTACCATTTGCCTTTGAAAGAAGACGAATTCACGCATCGAAATGGACGTACGGCTCGTATGCAGGCTTCGGGAACGGCTTATATTATAGCACACGAATCAGAGAAAAAAATGGAGTATTTGGATTATGAGATGGACGTGTTGCAAGTCGATTCGGCTACAACTTTACCCAAACCACCTGAATTCCAAACGATTTACATTAGTGGTGGAAAGAAAAACAAACTGAATAAAATTGATATTGTAGGGTTCTTTTCTCAAAAAGGAAAATTAGAAAAAGGCGATTTAGGATTGATTGAGGTCAAAGATTTTATTTCGTTTGCCGCAGTCAAATACAATAAAGTCAAAGGATTACTGCAAAATATTAAAGACGAAAAAATGAAAGGAAAGCGCTTTAAAATTGAAGTCGCTCGAAAAGTAATTAAGAAAGAAGAATAATTCCATATACGATGTTCGATTTTTGATTTACGATTTACGAAGAAGAATAAAAAAAACGTCTTGAGTAATCAAGACGTTTTTAGTTGTAGGTGTAACCGAAAGTTATATTTTCTTCACGTATTGTGTAATGATTACAATTTGTTGCCCATCGACTTTTCCTTCAATGTATTCGGCATTTTCATGGTCCAAACGGATGTTTCTCACCGCAGTTCCTTGTTTTGCTACCATACTGGATCCTTTTACCTTCAAGTCTTTGATCAATACCACTGAATCTCCGTGTTCCAAGATAACTCCATTGCTATCACGGTGAATGATTTTGTTTTCGTCGTCTTCTCCTTCGCCAGTGGCTTGCGCCCAAGCTAAAGTATCTTCGTCAAGGTACATCATGTCTAATAATTCTTGAGGCCAACCCGCAGCGCGCATACGGCTTAACATTCTCCAAGCTATCACTTGAACCGCGGTGTGTTCGCTCCACATGCTATCATTCAAACAACGCCAGTGGTTCAAATCAACTTTATCTGGATTTTCAATTTGGTCAATACAAGTAGCGCAAGCAAAAATACTTTCGTCAATCCCTCCTTTTTGAGTAGGCAAAACGGTATATACTTTTAAGTTTTCAGTAGCAGCACACAATTCGCATTGTCCTCCGCTACGTTTGTTTAATTCTCTATCTAAACTCATGGTTTTTATTTTTTTGGCGAAAGTAACGCTAAATAGCGCTTTTCACAAATATTAAGGGAAATACTATTGTACTCGGACTGCTTCAGGAACTAAAAGTTCGTATTCGCCGTGATTTCGAATCACATCGCGTACAATGCTAGAACTGATGTAGGAAGTTTTGGCAGCTGTTAACAAAAAGACCGTTTCAATTTTAGACAAACGTCTGTTAGTATGTGCAATCGCTTTTTCAAATTCGAAGTCGGCAGGGTTGCGCAAACCGCGTAAAATAAAATTAGCATTGATTTTTTGGCACAAATCAATTGTTAATCCTTCGTAAGTGATAACCGAAATTTTAGGTTCGTTTTGGAACGTTTCTTCAATGAAACGTTTTCTGTCTTCCAAGGAAAACATGTATTTTTTATCGGCGTTGATCCCAATAGCAATCACGATTTCGTCAAACAAAGGCAAGGCTCTGTTAATGATGTCTTGGTGACCTAAAGTAATGGGGTCAAACGAACCTGGAAATATGGCTTTTCTCATAGTGTAAGGTTTAGGCTAAAGCCAATTCAATAGCGTTAGTGAACAAGTCTTCTAAAGAAATACCTGCTTCTTTGGCTTGTTGTGGCAATAAGCTCTCGGTGGTTAAACCGGGAATCGTATTCATTTCCAGCATGTGTGGTTCGCCATCTACAATGATGAATTCAGAACGAGAGAATCCTTTCATTTTTAAGGCTTTGTAGGCGCGTTTGGCAATTTCGCCCACTTTTTGTGTCATTTCGTCCGAAATACGTGCTGGCGTAATTTCTTGTGATTTACCCAAATATTTGGCTTCGTAATCAAAGAAATCATTTTCAGAAACGATTTCAGTTATTGGAAGCACGGTAATTTCGCCTTTGTAATTGATAACTCCTACCGAAACTTCGGTACCGTCCAAGAAACTCTCGATGATGATTTCGTTATCTTCTTTGTAAGCTACTTCAATAGCAATAGGTAATTCGGCAGCGGTTTTTACTTTAGAGATTCCGAAACTAGAACCTGCTTTGTTAGGTTTTACAAAACAAGGTAAACCTACTTTAGCCACAATCGCTTGCGTGTCGATTAGGTCGCCTTTGTTCAAATAATACGAAGTGGCGGTTTTGATGCCGTAAGGTTTTAAAACCGAAAGCAAATCACGTTTATTGAAGGTCAAAGCCGCTTGGTAATAATCGCAAGCCGTTTGCGGAATGCCAAGCAATTCGAAATAAGCCTGCATCAATCCGTCTTCGCCCGGTGTACCGTGAATGGCGTTGAAAACACAGTCAAAAGTGATTTTTTTTCCGTCAACGGTTACTGAAAAGTCATTTCTGTCGATTGGAAATTCGGTATCATTGGCATCTACATAGACCCATTTTTCTTTGAAAATATGGATTCTAAATCCGTTGAATTTAGTTTTGTCTAAAAATTGGTATACGACGTTGCCGCTAATTAGTGAAATTTTGTATTCGCTAGAATAGCCGCCCATGATGATGGCAATGTTTTTCATTTAGAATGGTTTAAGTCTTTTTTTGTTTTCAATAGCTGTTGAAAGTTTTTCCCTAGCCCTGATAGGAGCGATATCCTTTTTAGGGTGTGGTATTGACTTCGAGAACCTCGGTCAACATCAGTTCCACACCCTAAAAAGATAAAGCGGATAGCAGGAAATAGCTCCAACCAACTAGTAAACAAAATTATCATTTTTTTTGAAACGAAATAGGTTTATCTTTGTACCTACTAAAAATAAATTTATGAGTTTACGTAAGTATCTAACAAGTCGTGTGTTTTTTGGCCAAGTTTTGGCTGCTATTGCTATTATTGCGGTTTTGGGTTATTTGTTTATGCATTGGTTGACTTTTACAACGGATCACGGACATGAAATTGCTGTGCCCAATTTGAGTAAACTAACCGAGGAGCAAGTAGAGGACAAGTTGGACGAGTTGGATTTGGATTACGTGCTCTTGGATAGTGTTGATTTTAGAGGTGATTATCCTGCTTTTACAGTGGTAGAACAAGACCCATTGCCAGGCACGAAAGTGAAAGTGGGCAGAAAAGTATATATTAAAATTAACGCTTCGGGGTACTCTTCAGTGAAGTTACCTGATTTGATTGATAAAACGTACCGTGAGGCAGTACCTACATTAAAAGCCATTGGTTTAGAAGAGGGAACGATTACGTACGAGCCTAGTTTAGGAAAAGATATGGTCTTAGCTATGCGTTACAAAGGGCGTAATTTAAAACCTGGAGAGCGTGTGATGAAATCGTCTAAAATTGACTTGGTTTTAGGGGATGGAAAAATGAGTTATGAAGAGGAAGTACAAATTGACAGTACAGCAACACCTGAAGAAGATACCCCAGTAGATGAGCAATAATACCGAATCCTTCGACTTAGAAGACGAATTATTTGAGCATTATAAGTTTGAAGTTCCTAAAGGGCAAGCGTTTTTGCGTATTGACAAATATTTGATGGGGCTGATTCCTAATGCGACCCGAAATAAAATTCAAAATGCAGCGAGTAGCGGTAACATTTTTGTCAATGACGAAATTGTAAAATCCAACTACAAAGTTAAACCGTTTGATGTGATTACAATAATGTTGTCGCATCCTCCATTTGAGAATCATGTATTGCCAGAGAATATTCCGTTAGACATTGTTTACGAAGACGATGCGGTATTGTTGATTAATAAACCGCCTGGTTTGGTGGTACATCCTGGTCACGGCAATTATACGGGAACTTTAGTGAATGCTTTGGCATTTCATTTTGATAATTTGCCAATGAATAGTAGTGAGCGTCCGGGCTTGGTACACCGCATTGATAAAGATACTTCGGGCTTGTTAGTGATTGCCAAAACCGAAGCGGCGATGACGCATTTAGCCAAACAATTTGAAGCCAAAACGACCGAAAGAGAATATAGAGCGTTAGTTTGGGGGAATGTTGCCAATGATAGCGGAACGATTGAAGGCAATCTTGCCCGACACCTGAAAGACCGTATGCAAATGGCGGTTTTTGACGACCCCGAAATAGGTAAACCGGCTATTACGCACTACAAAGTATTGGAGCGTTTTGGGTATGTGACCTTGATTTCGTGCCAACTGGAAACAGGACGTACGCATCAGATTCGTGCGCACATGAAACATATTGGCCATCCTTTGTTTAATGACGAACGCTACGGTGGGCATTTGATTTTGAAAGGGACTACGTTTACCAAATACAAACAATTTATAGACAACTGTTTTAAGGCGTTACCAAGACAAGCCTTACACGCCAAGACCTTGGGCTTTATTCACCCGAATACGGGCGAAATGATCCGTTTTGATACTGAATTGCCAGACGACTTCAAGGATTGCTTGGAACGCTGGAGAAATTACTCGAAATCGCATACTGCAGAAGAAGAATAAAAAAAGCCCCGATAGGGGCTTTTTTGTTTTTATATCACGCGAAAAAAAATCGCGCACGCGGGGCTTACTTAATAGTATATTATATTGTTTATCAATCCCATTGATTCCAAATAGTATCAGTTTTTAAATGTACTGGAATCCCTTTTTTTAATTTATAAGTTGATAGTGGAGTTATACTTTCTGGAAATGATTTTCTCTTCCAAATTAAATTATCTGGAAATAATCTTTTATACTTTAATATAAATTTAGAACTCAATTTGAAACTATCAAGAATAATAAGGGGGCTTAAATCACTATCTGAGTAAGTGCCAAATAGATAGTTGTTTTTTACTAAAAAATCAGCGATTCCAGCACTTGTCCGTGTTAACTGAAAAATTGTATCATTTTTATTTATATAAAAATATAAACTATAAATATAAATATTCCCATTTCTAGGATTCTTTACAGGGTATGTTTTTTGGTAATTAAGAATAATTTTTCTGAAATTAGAATTTAATTCTTTGTTCTCAATAATTACATTTTGAGAATTAAGCTTTGAGTTATCTTTTTTTACACAACTAAAAAAAAGAATGGCTATAATTAGAATCGTTTTCTTCATAATGGTCAAGGTTTAGTAACTTTGTGAAGTAGAGTAGACGTTGGATTATTATTTTCTGTTAAAGATATAGTTTTCGTGAAGAAAAATCACAACTTAATATTCAATTCTAATTTTCCGCCCAAACCTGATTCTACAATTTTTTGTAGTGTAGAGAAACGAACCTCTTTGATGTTATTTTCAATTTTAGAGATGTAGGATTTGGTTGTACCGCATTTCTCAGCCAATTGTTCTTGGGTTAATCCTTTTTCAATTCGGGCTTCATGAATTAAAGTACCTAATTTGAATTCTTGGTATCCTTCTTCTAAAGCAGAACGTTTTTCGGTTCCTATGTTTCCGTAAAACTCATCTTTAAATTCTGAAAGTGTTTGAAGTTTATTCTTTTTCATATTCGGCTTTAATTTGTGATTTTTGTTTAGCACAAAAATAAATAAAAGTTGTCTTTTAGTGCAACTTTATTAAATATAAAATTCCACACGGATTTTAAACAGATGTTACTGATTCTCACCGATTAAATCCGTTGAATCTGTGGCAAAAAAAACTATTTCTTCTCCTTTTCTAAATTACTCGCTACACGATAGCGTAGTATTTTTTGAAGTAATTCTTCTGAAAGTTGGTGTTCTGAAGTGAATTGAATAGTTCCTGCAGAGGTTTTAAACTCTTTTAATTCGTCTTTGAAAACGTCGATGGTTTTTGAATCCCAAGGGAAGAAACTGCAGTGGTTTTTAAAAGCAGCAAATCCGCCAATCATTCCATGGAAATGGTAGGCTGGCATTTTATAGCTTAAGTATTCTTGTGCTTCGGGAACGGTGTTTTTTATGATTTGGCGTACACGCTCTAAAGCAATTTGTTGTTCCACTGGTAAGTTTGCAATGTATTTGTTTACACCTTCGGTGTCGTTGGGTTTTGTTTTAGCCATGGTAGTCAATATTTATATTCAAAAATACTAAAAGTTTTTCCTTTTTTGCATAAATTAATTTAAACCACATAGAAACATAGTCTCAATTTTGTACAAAAGAAGAGATAGAAACACTGTTGTTTTTCACATAGCTATGCGAGGAGTGAAGCGTCTATCTTGGTCTAATTTAAAACTATATTTTCTATGTCTCTATGTGGTAAAATGTTCAAGATTATTTTGTTTGATTTTAGGAAATTCAATTTGTACTTTTGAATCCAATTCAATCAGCACAGTAAACCTTATTGACAATGAAAATAGTGATTTCCCCAGCTAAGTCGTTAAACTTCGAAAAAGAGTTGCCTACAGCGCAATTTACACAACCGAGTTTATTAAAAGAATCCAAAAAAGTGCATGCGGTCTTGAAACAAAAAACACCTGCCGAATTATCGGAGTTGATGGCTATTTCAGATAAATTAGCCGACTTGAATTGGCAACGCAACAAAGTATGGAAAACTCCTTTTAATGCGACTAATGCACGCCCTGCGGTATATGCTTTTGATGGTGATGTGTATGCGGGTTTAGATGCCTATTCTATTCCGTTAGATAAATTGGATTTGTTGCAAGAGCGGTTACGCATTTTATCGGGTTTGTATGGCGTACTGAAACCTTTGGATTTGATGCAAGCTTACCGATTGGAAATGGGGACTAAGTTACCTATTGGCGAAAGCAAAAATCTTTATGATTTTTGGAAAACAACCGTAACGACTAGTTTGAACAGAGAACTCAAAAAAGGCGAGTTGTTTGTCAACTTGGCGAGCAATGAATATTTTTCAGTAATTGATACCAAAACACTAAAAGTGCCTGTAATTACTCCTGATTTCAAAGACTACAAAGACGGCAAATTAAAGATGATTAGTTTTTTTGCTAAAAAGGCGAGAGGCATGATGGTGCGGTATATCATTGATACCAATGCGCAAACCATTGATGATTTAAAAGGCTTCAATTACGAAGGATATCAATTTGATGCCAACTTATCTAAAGGAAATAATTTGGTTTTCACGAGATAAGTTTTCATTAGTAATACAACAGACTAACGATTTTTGTTTCACTTCTACAATTAAAAATCGTTAGTCTGAAATCCAATATCTTAATGCATTGCTTCGGCAGGATCGACTTTGTTTTTCCCTTTTTTGATTAATAAAATAATCGGAATACAGCAAAGAAATAAGATGCCGAGGTACATAAAAACGTCCATGTATGCCATAACGGTAGATTGCTTCATTACGGAATAATCGAGTATTTGATAGGCTTTATTCAACGCCTCGTTGCTGCTATATCCTTTGGACATAAATCCTCTTTGGAGCATCGCAATACGCTGTTGGACATTGGTTTTTGTAGGGTCCAAGTGTGCTAATAAAGCAACTCGGTGTTCTTGACTGAATCTTGAAATATAAGTGGTAATAATGGCAATTCCAAAAGAGCCTCCTAGTTGACGCATCATTCCGGTAAAAGCGGCTCCTTCGCCAATGCTTCTTCCTTTTAAAGTAGAAAGTGATAGGGTAGTGATGGGTACAAAAAGCAATCCCAATCCGATTCCTCTTAAAATTAAAGGCCAAAACAAATGTTCCACTCCTGTATCAGGTGTCATGCGGCTGTACATCAAGAAAGTAAAGAAAAAGAAAATCAAGAATCCAATACCGACCATATAACCTTGCGGAATCCCTTTTTGGATCATTTTACCAATGATAGGCATCATAAAAGCTGTGGTTATGGAACCTGGAATAAGCAATAAACCGGCATCGGTAGCTGTCCAACCCAAAATAGCTTGGGTGTAAATAGGAATGATAAGGGTAGAACCATACAGACCAAATCCAAGGATAAAGCACATTACCACGCCAATTCGGAGATTTCCGTCTTTAAAAACACTCAGGTTAACAATGGGGTGGTCGTAAGTGAGTTCGCGCCAAATAAAAAACAACAAACCAAAAACCGATACAATACTTAAAATCAAGATTGTAGTATCGTTAAACCAATCGTCTTGTTGACCGTGTTCTAAGACATATTGTAAAGAACCAATAAAAGCACTTAATAAAAAGATTCCCCACCAATCGACTTGATGCGCTTTTAGTTTTTCACCGTATTTTGGACTTCGTACAAAAGAAAAAGCTAAAACAGCTGCAATAATTCCGATAGGAATGTTGATGTAAAAAATGTAAGGCCAAGAAAAATTATCTACAATATACCCCCCTAATGGTGGGCCCAAAGTAGGGCCTACAATAACTCCCATTCCATAAATAGCTTGCGCCATTCCGCGTTTTTCGGCAGGATAACTTTCGGTAATAATGGTTTGAGCCGTTACTAATAATGCTCCACCACCCAACCCTTGGATGAATCGAAAAATGATTAACTCCCAAATAGTACTGGCATTCCCACATAAAAATGAAGCTGTTGTAAAAATGATGATCGACACCACAAAATAATTACGTCTTCCAAATTGTTGCGAAAGCCAACTCGTCATGGGAATTACAATCACATTCGCAATCGCATAAGCCGTAATTACCCAAGCTACATCATTTAGGGTTGCACCTAAACTTCCGCGCATATTGGTAAGAGCCACATTGACAATAGTGGTATCTACAATTTCAAGCAAGGCACAAAGTACCGCTGTAATGGTGATAATTACTCGTCTAAAGCCGTATTCTACTAAATCGTCTGCTTGTACCATTTTATTTTAAATGTACGTCAACATCTACATTCATTCCTGGACGTAATAATTTAATTTTTTCAGGATCGTTGGTCGCGTCTAAACTGATTTTTACCGGTAAACGTTGGATTGTTTTTACAAAGTTACCCGTAGCATTATCAGGCGGTAACAATGAAAAACGCGCCCCTGTTGCTGGAGAAAAAGAAGTAATGGTACCTTGAAAATCATAATCAGGATAGGCATCTACTTTGATGGTTACTTTTTGTCCTTCGACCATTTTATTCAATTGAGTTTCTTTGAAATTAGCAATAACCCAAGCCGCAGTATTGTTGATGATTTGGAATAACGATTGTCCTGCCTGAACTAATTGTCCGGGTTGAATATCTACTTTAGACACTTGTCCGTCAATGGCTGCAGTAACCACAGTATAGGTTAAGTTTAATTTAGCGGCTTCTAATTGCGCTTGTGCTCTTTTAATATTGGCAGCAGCCACTTCAGTTTGTTTGTTCGACACTTTTGATTTAGCTTCAATAACTGATTTTTGGTAGCTAGATGCTTTTTGCTGTTGTTGCAAGATACGCACCTGAGTTTCGGCTTCTTGTTTCGCAGCCAAAGCTTGTTCGTATTGTTGTTTGGTAATCGAATGATTTTTGTACAAATTATTGTATCTGTTGTAATCACTAGTCAATCGTCCTAAACGAATTGTAGCAGCTTCAATAGAACCACTAGCCGATTGAACATTGGCGTCCGATACAGCCACGCTAGCTACCGCACCACTAATATCAGCTTTGGATACTTCAAAACTACCTTCGGCAGCTACTAAAGCAGCATTTGCTTCTTCTATTTTGATTTTGAAGTCTCTTTGGTCAATAGTAAATAAAGTATCTCCCTTTTTTACATAATCGTTGTCTTTTACATACACTTTGTCCACATATCCCGAAACTCTTGGAATAATAGGATTCATTCTTTTTTCTATTTGTGCATCATCGGTCAATTCATGCGCCAAAGAATGAAAATATTTATATGTTCCATAAGAACCACCTACAATAACTAATGCTAAAAATAGAGTGATAAATTTTTTATTGGTGTTTTTCTTTTCCATGTCTGGTCTTGATTATAGTTTTGAAATAGTGAAAGTGGTAGTTAATTGCCCTGTTGCGTTAAGTAAGGCGTAGTATTTTTGAATAATATTGGCTTTGGCCAAGGTCTTATTAATGTTGGCACTGAGTTGTTCTACATCGGCTTCTAATAAGTCATTAGTGTCGGCTAATCCGTTATCGTATTTGTCTTTGATGATGCGGTAGTTTTCTGAAGATTGCGCCAGAGCTTGCTCATACACAGTATTTTGTTGAATAGCTAAATTGTAGTTCTCTAAGGCTTCCTGAACCTCAATTTTGATATAATCAGAAAGCATTGCTTCAGAATTTTGAAGTTCCATAGCTTTGCTTTCGGCTAATTTTACAGCAGTTCCATTTTTAAAAATTGTGCTTAAGTCATACGACAGTCCTAGTCCAAAATTCATAGCATTTTGAACAGTTACTACATTCTTTAAATCTAAAGCAACATATCCGCCAATTAGGTTAATGGATGGATAATATCCTCCTTTAGCTAATTTGATGTTGGATTTGCTTGCTTTTTCTTGCCATTGAATCGCTTGTAAATCTTTTCTATTTTGTAGGGCAGGTTGTTCGTCGTTAGGAATGTTATCCATTTTAAAATTAGCAAAATCACTTTCCTTAATTTCTATTTGAGTTTCTTTTGGAAGTTTTAAAAGGTTTACCAAATTAAAATTAACAATACTAACATGATTGATGGCTTCATCAATAGATAATTTGATTTTTGAAACCTGTAATTGTGCTTTCAATAAATCGTTTCGAGCAATGATTTCATTTTTTTCTAATTCGCCAAAATCATATGCTCTTTGCTCGGCTCTTTTAAGATTTTCCTTTAGGAGAGCAACAGTTTTTTGTGCTTTGAATAGACTAGCGTAATAATTAATTACTTTCATGGCTACAGCCTCTTTAGTATGGGAAGCAGTGGCTGTTTCGGCTTCATATAAATTTTCGTGTAATTGTATGTTGTGTTGTATTTTAAAACCTGAAAACACAGGTATTGAAGCATTAATTTGCCCAATCATTAGTTGGTCAACTACCGGTAATGAACCGGAATTGCTATTTTGACTTGACTTTAAATTAATGGAGGCATTGGCTAATCGTTGGTATTGTCCAGACATCCTAAAATCAGGATATTGATTGTTTTTTGCCGATTGTAACTCGTATTTTTTAGAAGTTAGTTTCGCATTTGCTAATCCTACTTCGTTACTTTTATCCCAAGCCAGATGAACCGCTTCGTCTAGTGTAAGATTTCTTTTTTCTTGTGCCTCTACAGCAGTTATTCCAACTATAGAAAGCCCTAAGAGTAAAACTTGATTAATTTTCTTCATGGGTTAATAGTGCTTTTATGGTTTGTTGTAAGTGTTGTGTTAATTCGTTGGTAATATAATCTTCAAAAGACTCTTTGGTATGTAATTCTAACACTTCCTCAAAAAAAGGTTTGTTCATTTGAAAATGAAAAAAAGTACCCAAAATAGTAGGAGTGAGCAGCGGAACAATAACGTCTTTTCTAAACACCTCTTTTTGTTGCCCTTCGGCAATGATGGCTTCGAGTGTTTTTAGATTTCCTTTTTTTAATTCAGAAAATGCCTCTAAACTTTTGGCTCTTTTTTCCGAATTGAATTCGAAATGTAAAATGCGGTAAATACCTTTGTTTTTGTTGATTCGGTTGATGTACAATTCGATCAACTTATTGATTTTATCAATAGGTTCTAATTCTTCTTGAATTAAATGATCCAATTGATTTTTTAAATCCGAGGTTCTATAAAAAAGCAAGGATTCCAATAACCGTTCTTTCGATCCAAAATAATACGAAATCATAGCAATATTAATCTTTGCTATTTTCGAAATATCCCGAATAGAAGTCCCGTCAAAACCTTTTTCTGCAAATAAGGTTTCGGCTACTTCTAAAATCTGAATTTGTTTGTCGTTGAAATTGCTTTTCAAAGCGTTGTTTTTTTGGAACAACAAAATTAAACAACTGTTTAATTAAACAATCGTTTAATTTTTAGTTTAACATCTTTTTAACAAATCTAAAAATGATTTGTTTCCAAAGCTTCCAGCCTTTTGAAGGCTGGAAGCTTTCCGAGAAAGAGAGAAGTTTGTATCAGCGTTTAACAAATAGAGTCCCTACGGGACTTTGAGTTGCGGTGTTTACTTTATGGATTACCCAAATTTAGTCCCTAACGGGACTAATGATACGTTTTTATTGTTTTCAATTGATTTGTCCCGTAGGGACACTATATAGGTAAGGTTGACTATAGTAGAAGATAAAAGTCCCATAGGGACGAAATGTTTTTATTGAATTAGTACGATTGTTTTACCAAAACAAACACTCGTCACCACATTTTCGTATTGGTCATAATTAGGGATAACTGTATAACCTGCTTTGGCGTACAATTGAATGGCTGGCGGATTGTTAGTACCTGTTTCTAAAATACAATTGGTAAAACCATATTCGGTTGCCCAATTTTCTAATGCGATTAGTATTTTTCTAGCGATACCTTGCCCACGGAAATCGGGACGAACAAACATTCGTTTTATTTCGGCAGTAGAATCAGTGTAGGGTTTGAACGCACCACAACCAACAGCAAGTTCGCCTTGGTAGCAAACGACAACATTTTTAATGTGTTCTACGGTATCAAATTGAGCATAAAACGCATGATCTTCACCATCGCAAATAGCTAAATCTTCGTCTAATAGCTCAACTAAATTTAAAAAGTCTTCGTCGTTAGATGTTGTTCTTTGGAATGTCATTGATGGAGTTTTATCTTAAGAATCAATTTTTTTTCTATTTGTAATCTGTAATAGAATTACGAATAACAAAATTATGGCTATTAAAAAACTAAAAAATAATATTCCGACTGCGCCAGTTGCACATTTGCCTCCACTGCTAGTTATTGAATAGACGATTAATGCAGAGCTTAAAATAGTCATTAAAAATTGTAAAACAAAACTGATTATGCAAACCAAATAGAATTTAATATTTATTTTTTTATTCAAGCATTTTGCACCTATTTTATATTGAAAAACAGTTGGTATAAAAAGCATTAAAAAGGCTATTATAGTTAGCATAATTTCATTTTTAAATAAAAGATTTTTCTATCGAATTGCTCTCACAAACGCTTCAATTTTTCCGGTTCCATTTTGAGTCAAATGCGTAATAAAAGCACTTCCAATAATGGCACCTTTGGCAAATTCAATCGCTTGATTGAAGGTTTCGGCATTGTTGATTCCAAAACCGATGATTTGTGGATTCTTTAAATTCATAGTAGCAATTCGCTGGAAATAGTTTTCTTGGACACTTCCAAAACCCGACTGCGAACCCGTTACACTAGCAGAACTTACCATATAAATAAATCCGTCAGAGACACTATCAATAAAGCGGATGCGTTCGTCAGACGTTTGTGGTGTAATTAAAAACACGTTGATAAGTCCGTATTTTTCAAAAGTGGCTTTGTATTGCTCTGCATACACATCCACCGGTAAATCAGGAATGATTAAACCGTCGATACCAATTTCAGCGCATTTTTTACAGAAATTCTCTACTCCGTATTGTAACATTGGGTTGAAATACCCCATGATTACTAATGGAATAGATACTGTCTTACGAATGTCTTTTAACTGGTCAAACAACACTTGAGTTGTCATTCCGTTGTGCAATGCTTGAGTAGAACTCGCTTGAATGGTTGGTCCATCGGCTAAAGGATCACTAAAAGGCAATCCAATTTCAATCATATCAACACCACTTTTTTCCAAATCTTGAATGATTTGTACCGTATCATTTAAGCTAGGATAGCCCGCTGAAAAATAAATAGACAGTACTTTTTTAGTTTCTTGTAATTTTTGATTGATTCGATTCATGTTTTTATTTTTAGACCTACAAGGTTATGAAAACCTTGCAGGTTATTAGTTGATTTTATTTGCGTTAGGGATTGTAGTGTAAATCCTTTTTAAGTTGACCGTCTGAAGGCAACTTAAAAAGATTGCAACGGAAAGCCCGACCCTTGTGGTAACGCCCTACAATTTAAAATAATCAATATACGTATTCAAATCTTTGTCACCTCGTCCCGAAAGATTAATCACAACCACATCATTAGGTTTGAATTTCATTTCGTCCAAAACAGCAAAAGCGTGTGCACTTTCAATAGCCGGAATAATTCCTTCTAATTTAGACAATTCTAATCCCCAATTCATAGCTTGTGCATCAGTAATGGATATGAATTGTGCTCTTCCTGAAGCAAACAAGTGGGCGTGCATAGGGCCAACACCTGGATAATCCAATCCTGCCGAAATAGAGTAGGGTTCTGTAATTTGTCCGTCCGGTGTTTGCATCAAAAGGGTTTTACTTCCGTGAATGATTCCTACTTTACCCAAAGCGGATGTAGCTGCACTTTCGCCTGAATCTACTCCTAAACCTGCTGCTTCGACAGCGATAATATTCACGTCTTTTTCGTCCAAAAAGTGGTAATAGGCTCCCGCAGCATTACTTCCTCCACCCACACAAGCAATCACATAATCAGGATTTTCTTTGCCTTCCTTTTCCAATAACTGGCTTTTGATTTCTTTAGAAATAACCGATTGGAAACGCGCCACCATATCAGGATACGGATGGGGTCCCACCACAGAACCAATGATGTAATAGGTATCTACAGGGTTGTTAATCCAATCGCGAATGGCTTCGTTAGTAGCGTCTTTTAAGGTGCGAGAACCCGAAAGTGCAGGACGTACTTCGGCACCCAACATTTTCATACGCGCTACATTCGGCGCTTGACGTTTAATGTCAATTTCGCCCATATACACAATACATTCTAAGCCCATCAAAGCACAGACGGTTGCTGTAGCTACTCCGTGTTGACCCGCACCAGTTTCGGCAATGATTCGCTTTTTTCCCAATCGTTTGGCTAATAAAATTTGTCCAATCGTATTGTTTACTTTATGTGCTCCCGTATGGCATAAATCTTCTCTTTTGAGATAGATTTTGGTATTGTATTTTTCAGACAAACGCGCTGCAAAGTAAAGCGGAGTAGGGCGGCCTACATAATCTCGTAACAAAGCGTCAAACTCAGCTTGAAACTCAGGTTCGGCTGTAATTTTTAAATAATTTTGGCGTAATTCTTCTACATTGGGATATAACATTTCCGGAATGTAAGCCCCTCCAAATTCTCCATAATAGCCTTTTTCGTCGACGTTGTAACTCATGGTATGTACTTTTTAAAAGTTTATTTTTTGTTTAAAGCGATTTAATAATTCGCTGTTTTTCAATCCTGCTTCGATCTCAAATTTACTATTTACATCAATAGCATAAATGGGTAAATTGGTTTTTACTATTTCGTTGACCAAATCAATTTCGTTTAATCCAATGCCGCCACTCAAAAAGAAGGGCTTTTTTGAAGGATAGTTTTCAAGTACTTTCCAATCAAAAGTGGTTCCGTTGCCACCAGGCAGTTTCCCTTTGGTATCAAAAAGAAAATAATCACAAACCGTTTCAAATGGTTGTAATTGGTCAAAATCAAAAGCTTCGTCCACCGAAAACACTTTAATGATTTCAATGCTTTTGACTAATTTATTTTTCAATTCTTGGCAAAATTCCACTGATTCCTGTCCGTGTAATTGCACGGCTTGTAAATTGTATTGAGTTACTTTTGCTGCAATTTCTTCTTGACTTGCATTGACAAAAACGCCTGTTTTTTTGATGCTTTGAGGCAAATTAGGCAATTGACCGTCAAAATAGCGTGCCGACTTATCCCAAAATATAAAACCCATATAATCGGGTAGGAGTGATCCTACTTCGAGAATATTGTCGGGGTATTTCATGCCGCAGATTTTGAGTTTCATAGTTTTTTATTTGCCGCTAAGACGCTAAGGCCAAAGTTTTTTTAATTTGTGTTAATTCGTGTAATTCGTGTTTATACTAATTGCTCAATAAATTCCTTAGCCGCTTGGCCCGCATTATCTGTTTTCATGAAGTTTTCACCAATTAAAAATCCTTGATATCCGTACGGTTTTAATTCGGTTATAGCTTCAATCGACGAAATCCCGCTTTCGGATACTTTTACAAATTCATTCGGAATTTGGTCAGCCAATGTCTTACTGAAATCCAAACTCACTTCAAAGGTTTTTAAATTTCGGTTATTGACTCCAATCATATCCAAACTTGGCATAATCGATTTTTCTAATTCTTCTTGATTGTGGACTTCCAAAAGGACTTCTAATCCTAAACCATGCGCAAATTCAGATAAACTTTTGATTTCTTCCCGACTCAAAACAGCTGCAATTAGCAGAATTAAATCAGCTCCGTGGGCTTTGGCTTCCAAGATTTGGTATTCATCTACAATGAATTCTTTTCGCAAAAGCGGAATATTGACGCTAGCTCTAGCCAATAATAAATCGTCCAAAGAACCGCCAAAATATTTTCCATCCGTTAAAACAGAAATCCCACAGGCATCTGCTGTTTCATATCCTTTCACTACTTCTTCTACGGTAAAACCATAATTAATTTCGGCTTTGGAAGGGGAACG
Organism: Bacteroidota bacterium; assembly: GCA_041191945.1. Lineage (GTDB taxonomy): Bacteria > Bacteroidota > Bacteroidia > Flavobacteriales > Flavobacteriaceae > Flavobacterium. Next base: position 18,069 of record JBEENX010000003.1, on the reverse strand, counting down.
TCGTTTGTGTTCGGCGATAATTCCCGAATTGCTATTTCGTAAATTATGACTCAAAGAAATAGTTTGTTTTCCAAAAAATACGGAGGCTTCCAATTGTGAAACCGGAATAATCGATTTTTTGAGTACTACTTCTCTTCGTTTGTCTACTATTATTTTGTCTAATATGTTCATTTTTTTTCTGCCGCTAAGGCGCTAGGGCGCAAAGGTTAAAAATTCATTTGTGCTAATTCGAGCAATTCGTGTAATTCGTATTTCTATTTACTTAACTCTTGTAAAATTTGTAACGATTGTAATCCTTTTCCAGAGAATAAACTCTCTTTGGCTAATTCAAAACCTTCTAATGGACTGCATTGGGTTACCGTAGCAATAGCCATAGCCGCATTGGCACAGACTACATTGTTTTGGGCTTCGGTTCCTTTTCCTGAAATAATATCGGTAAATAATTGTGCGGATGCTTCGATGGTTTTTCCGCCTTCAATTTCGGTTTGTGACAAAAGTCGAACGCCAAAATCATCTGGATTCAGCATCAGTTCTTTGGTGTTGGTGATGCATTTCGTTGGACAGGTTAAGGATACTTCGTCATACCCGTCAAGCGAATGCAAAATGGTGAAATTTCTATTGGTGTTTTGATATAAATAGGCATACATTCGAGCCAACTCCAAGTTAAAAACGCCCACCAACTGATTCTGTGGAAAGGCAGGATTTACCATAGGTCCCAACATATTGAAAAAGGTTTTTACACCCAATTCTTTTCGGATAGGTCCTACATTTTTCATAGCAGGGTGGAAGAGTGGCGCGTGCAAAATACAGATGCCTGCTTTTTCCATACATTTTTCAAGGAAACCTCCATCATTACTGAATTTAATTCCCATTTTCTCCATCACATTACTCGATCCTGAAATAGACGAAACGCCGTAATTTCCGTGCTTGGCTACTTTGATTCCAGCTCCCGCCGCTACAAAAGACGCCAAGGTTGAAATATTAAAGGTGTCTTTTCCGTCTCCACCCGTTCCGCACAAATCGATGGTATTGTAGCTTGATAAATCAACACGGATACACAAATCCAATAAGGCTTCGCGGAAACCGGCTAATTCTTCGATGCTAATGCTACGCATCATGTACACCGTCAAGAAAGAAGCAATCTGACTGGTATTATAATCACCGTTTGATATATTAACCAATACGTTTTTTGCCTCGTCTTTGGAAAGCATTTCGTGATTGATAAGTCTGTTGAGTATGTTTTTCATTTTTTTTTTTGCCGCTAAGACACTAAGTCGCAAAGATTTTTCTTTATTCTATTCAATTCTAATCCTAATTATTGAAATCGTAGGCTAAATTTGAGCAATTTGTTTACACTACAACCTAACAATCTGATTATCTAACGCTCTAATTATCTAACAATCGAATTTAACTTTTTACCCAATTTTCTAACATTTTTTTCCCGTTAGGCGTCAATACACTTTCTGGGTGAAATTGAACTCCTCTAACATCATAGGTTTTGTGGCGAAGCGACATAACTTGTCCGTTTTCGTCAAAAGAAGTTGCTTCTAAACAGTCGGGTAAATTAGCGTCTACTACCCAAGAATGGTAACGTCCTACTTCAAATTCATTGTCCAATCCTTCAAATAACAATTCGTCGTTCACCGCTTTTGTAACGGTGGTCGCTACCCCATGATATACTTTGTCTAGGTTAGATAATGTGCCACCATAGACCTCACCAATAGCTTGTTGTCCTAGGCATACGCCAAAAATACTTTTGGTAGGCCCGTACTGCTGAATGACTTGTTTTAATAGACCGGCTTCCTCTGGAATTCCAGGACCAGGCGATAATACAATTTTGTCAAAACGAGCGATCTCCTCCATTTCAAATTCATCGTTTCTATACACGGTTACTTCGCAATCTAAATCCTCTAAATAGTGGACTAAATTGTACGTGAAGCTATCGTAATTGTCTATGACTAAAATCGGCCCCCTAGCCCCCGAAGGGGGAACTGTGGGAATAGTATTAGTATTGTTCATAGTGGTTTTATTTTTTTAATTTTTTTATTCAAAATTTGTTACCAATTCCCCCTTTGGGGGTTAGGGGGCTTATATTGTTTCTGCCAAATCCAAAGCCGTGTTCAAGGCTCTTAGTTTGTTGTACACTTCTTGCATTTCGCTTTCTTCATCAGAATCGGCTACAATTCCTGCACCGGCTTGACAATGCAATTGGTGGTTTTTACTTAAAAAAGTACGAATCATAATCGCATGATTAAAATTCCCTTTGAAATCCATAAATCCTATAGCGCCTCCATAAAAATTACGATTCGTTTTTTCATACTCTTCAATCAATTGCATCGCACGGTGTTTTGGCGCACCGCTCAAAGTTCCTGCTGGGAAAGTATCGGCTACGACCTGCATTGTTGAAGCGGTATCGTGTAAATGTCCGGTTACTTTGGAAACCAAATGAATCACGTGCGAAAAGAACTGTACCTCTCGGTATTTTTCTACTTGTACCTCATGTCCGTTTCGGCTTAAATCGTTTCGGGCCAAATCAACCAACATCACGTGTTCGCTATTTTCTTTTTTATCTTCGGATAACTGTTTGGCTAAGACTGCATCTTTTTCATCATCGCCCGTTCTTTTGAAGGTTCCAGCAATGGGGTGAATTTCTGCTTTACGGTTTTTGACAATGATTTGGGCTTCGGGTGAAGAACCAAATATTTTGAAATCGCCATAATCAAAGAAAAAGAGGTAAGGTGATGGGTTGATGCTTCGCAAGGCACGGTACACGTTGAATTCGTCACCTTTGAATCCTTGGGTAAAGCGTCTTGATAAAACCAATTGGAACACATCGCCACGGTAACAATGTTTTTTAGCCAAAGCCACGTTGTGTTTGAATTCTTCGTCAGTTAAATTGGAAAACCCTTGACCATCTTTTGAAAATGAATAGGAAGCAATATTGCGAGACTGCAACAATTGTTCGATTTCTCCAATGTTATTTTTTCCATCTACACTATGGCAGAAAATATAGGCCTCATTTTTGAAATGATTGATAGCAATGATATTTTGATACACTGCATAATACATATCCGGAATGGTATTGCTGTTTTCTTTTTTGGCAATATTTATTTTTTCAAAGTAACGCACGGCATCATACGAAATGTAACCAAATAAGCCATTATTGATGAATTTGAAATCGTTTTTCTCCGATTCAAACTGTCCTGAAAATTCTTGAATTACGGCAGGAATATCGGTTGTAGCCTCAATAGCTATTTTTTCAGCACTTCCATCAGGGAAGTTTTTGATAATCGTTTCGTTTTCAATTTTAATAGATGCGATAGGATTGCAGCAGATGTACGAAAAACTATTGTCGTTTCCGTGGTAGTCGCTACTTTCTAAAAGCAAACTATTTGGAAATTTATCGCGTATTTTCAAGTACACACTTACCGGCGTAATTGTATCCGCTAGGATTTGTTTGTATTTTGTATTTAAAATAAAAGATTTCAAAATATTCATTTTTAAAATGTTATCAAAAGCATCGTTTGAGATATGAAAAAAGGCTTGTCGTCATGACAAGCCTTTTATATTTATAGTAATACTACAGGAGCTCTGTTCACGACGACTGACGTAAATTGTTCCACCACCAAGTATTGTTTGTATTCGTTATCATATTCATTTTATGTGCTGACAAATATATAAAGGTTATTCCATTATCCCAATATAAAAAAGCGAAAAAAAATATATTTTTCTCGCTTTTTTGTTAAATTAAGCTTGGATGCAGACTTGTTGGGTCAAATTAAATTTTAACCACATAGACACATAGAATTGCTTTGTATTTAAAAGATTCGGATAGGCATTTTACTTTTCACAAAGTTAATCTATGTGAAGAATAGAATTATTTCTATCCATTCTTTAACTATAAATCATAAATCTATGTATCTATGTGGTCCATTTTTTTAATTTGAATTTCAACCTAAATGGAATGTATTTTCAATTATGAAACCAATTCGCCTTGATTTCTAAAGACCAATTGTCCGTCAAAGGCATCCAAAAGGATAATACTCTCGGTTTGAATTTTCCCCGCTAGTATTTCTTTAGACAATTGATTCAATACTTCCCTTTGAATTACCCTTTTTACAGGTCTAGCTCCAAATTGTGGGTCGTACCCTTTTTGAGACAAATACTCGATAGCCTCAGGTGTAGCATCCATCGTGATGCCTTGTTGTGCTAGCATTTTTGTTACCGATTTCAGTTGTAAGCCTACGATTTGTGCTATATTATCATTGGTCAACGGTGTAAACATTACAATTTCGTCAATACGGTTGATGAATTCCGGACGTACAGTTTGTTTCAATAAGCCTAACACTTCCACTTTGGCCGATTCGGTTGCTGCTTCGATGCCACCTTTCAAGTTTTCGAATTTCTCTTGGATGATTTGGCTACCCATATTCGACGTCATGATGATAATCGTGTTTTTGAAGTCGGCCAAACGTCCTTTGTTATCTGTCAAACGTCCCTCGTCCAAAACTTGTAACAGGATATTAAACGTATCCGGATGCGCTTTTTCAATTTCGTCCAACAAGATCACAGAGTAGGGTTTTCTTCGCACGGCTTCAGTCAATTGTCCTCCTTCGTCATAGCCCACATAGCCTGGAGGCGCTCCCACTAAACGGCTCACCGAATGACGTTCTTGGTATTCGCTCATGTCAATTCGGGTCATGGCGTTTTCATCGTCAAATAAGTATTCGGCTAAGGCTTTCGCCAATTCCGTTTTACCCACACCGGTTGTTCCTAGAAAAAGGAAAGTACCCACTGGTTTTTTCATGTCTTGCAAGCCGGCACGACTTCTTCGAACGGCATCGCTAATAGCTTCAATTGCTTCTTCTTGACCTATCACGCGTTTGTGCAATTCGTCTTCTAGTTTCAAGAGTTTTTCTCTTTCGCCTTGCAACATTTTGACAACAGGAATTCCCGTCCATTTGGCAACGACTTCGGCGATATCTTCTCGGGTCACGACTTCTTTTATCAAGGACGTTCCCGATTGATTTTCTTGCAATTGTTTTACCAAAGCGTCCAATCGCTCTTGGGCTTCTTTGATCTTTCCGTAACGAATTTCGGCTACTTTTCCGTAGTCGCCATCACGCTCGGCACGTTCCGCTTCGTATTTGAAATCTTCAATTTCTGTTTTTACCGCTTGGATGTTGTCCACCACATCTTTTTCCGATTTCCATTTGGCGTATATCTCGTTTCGGTCTTCTTTTAAGTTAGCCAAGTCCATGCCCAAGACTTTCAATTTACTTTCGTCTTTTTCGCGTTTGATGGCTTCAATTTCGATTTCCAATTGCATGATTTTTCGATCCAAAACGTCCAATTCTTCGGGTTTTGAATTGATTTCCATGCGCAATTTAGAAGCCGCTTCATCCATTAAATCAATGGCTTTGTCGGGTAAAAAACGGTTGGTAATATAGCGTTGCGACAATTCTACTGCAGCAATAATCGCCTCGTCTTTGATTTGCACTTTGTGGTGTGTTTCGTATTTTTCTTTGATGCCACGCAAGATAGAAACGGCACTTTCTGTATCCGGTTCTTCTACCATTACTTTTTGGAAACGTCTTTCGAGTGCTTTGTCTTTTTCAAAATATTTTTGGTATTCGTCTAAAGTAGTGGCACCAATAGCACGTAATTCGCCACGCGCCAAAGCGGGTTTCAAAATATTAGCCGCATCCATAGCACCTTCGCCACCTCCAGCTCCTACGAGGGTGTGGATTTCGTCAATAAAAAGCACAATATCACCTTCAGCAGCAGTGACTTCTTTCACTACCGATTTTAGACGCTCTTCAAATTCTCCTTTGTATTTGGCACCCGCAATCAAAGCACCCATATCGAGTGAGAAGATGATTTTGTCTTTTAAGTTTTCTGGTACGTCTCCATCTACAATTCGATGTGCCAAACCTTCGGCAATAGCGGTTTTACCCACACCAGGTTCACCCACCAACATTGGATTGTTTTTGGTTCGTCGCGTTAAAATTTGCAATACACGACGAATTTCCTCGTCACGACCAATAACAGGATCTAATTTGCCGCTTTGAGCTAAATCGTTCAGGTTTTTAGCGTATTTGTTTAAAGCGTTGTAGGTTTCTTCGGCAGAGGCAGAAGTGACTCTTTCGCCTTTTCTCATTTCTTCAATGGCTGCTTTTAGTCCTTTTTCGGTTACGCCTTGGTCTTTTAAGATTTGGCCTACTTTACTTTTGGAACCAAAAATAGCGAGAACCAAATGTTCCACCGAAACGAATTCGTCGTTCATTTTTCCGGCTAAAATTTCGGCTTCGTTTAACGTACTATTGGCTGTTCTGGACAACATAATATCGCCACCCGACACTTTAGGGAAACTTTGAAGGGTGCTTTCCAAGATTTGTTTGAAAAGCGACACATTCACATTTAATTTTTTTAATAGAAAAGGCGTTACATTTTCATCGACTTCTAAAAGGGCTTTGAAAATATGTTCATTTTCGATTTGTTGGTGACCCAATCCTTGCGCTAGTTGTTGCGAAAGTTGGATGGCCTCCTGCGATTTGGTAGTAAATTTATTAATGTTCATTTTGTCTTTTTTTAAAGTTGAATTTGGGGTTAAATAAATATCTTTGTAAAAAATTCGTCAATTGTTATTCCACTCCTAAATTTACGACAATTTGGCTTATATCAAGGGTTTACGACCGACAAAATGACTTAAAAAACGACAAAATGACTTTATTCAACGCTATTTTTGGGGATTCAGAAAATAAAAACACCAATGCTTCCAAAATCAATTGGATTCCATTGACTGATTTGGGGCAATTGAACGAGATTATGGAACTGTCTTACCAACAGCCGGTAGTGATTTTTAAACACAGCACCCGTTGCAGTATTAGCCGTATGGCGTTGAAACAATTTGAGAATGAATTTGATTTGGAAGACAGTGTAACGCCTTATTTTTTAGACTTGCTCAATCATCGCGATATTTCGAATGAGATTGCGACTCGTTTTGAGGTGTACCACCAATCACCGCAATTGCTTTTGATAAAAGAAGGACAATCCATCTATGATGCTTCGCATAGCGATATTGACGCGCTGGAGTTGAAGGGGAGGGTGTAGCTATATTTTTACAATTTTAATAAGCATACTAACGTTTCGCGGCTAGTGGCTTTTGTGAAGCCAGCGAACTGCGTACTGTCAGCTAAGATAAAATATTTTCGTGAGGAAATAAGAACAATTCAGGAAAAACCAGCAATTGCCACTAACCGCTGTTAGTGGCTGGCTTTTTAATTTCCAGAAACATAGAGTTTAATTCTCCGGTTTCTTTTCTGAATACAATCTTTAGTTAGCGCTAAAATTCTTTCTGATGCAACTCTTACTGAATTTTCCTTTGTGTTTGAAATTATGTAATTCAGTTCTTTCTCTAACTTTTGACATTCGGAGTAATCAAACATTGTATCTTCCAAGTTGTCAATTTGACTTGCAAAATTTAACGAGTTTTCTTGAGCAAATTTTTGAAGTTTTATAATAATATCTTCGTCAATTTCTATTGAATTTTCATGAATCAATCTTCCGTCATGTATTCCAATTTGAACTGTTAAGTTTTCCATATTGTTGTCTTAAAGCAGATTTTTGTGAAGCTTGCCACTAACTTGTAAATATGTCTGACAAAATCAGACTTATCTACCCAATTTTGGGTGTATAGGGCTGACAAACGTCAGTTTAATTAGTTTATCAAAAATATAAAAAATGTTGTACAAAAAATCAAAAAGAGCTTTGATTTTAAAAGAATTACTTTTTAGTATCCTTCACGAACATATTGAAAAGTAAACCTCCCATAAGTGCTCCGTAAAGTGTAGAGTTCAATGGTTTTGAAGTAACGGCACAAGTGCCTGAGGCGCAGCCTACATAGTAATAATAGGCATAACCCGCTAGGGCGCCAATGGCAATTCCAATACCGGTTAAGAGCAAGGCATTCTTAGTCATTAGTTGCTTTTTTCAAGGATTACTTTGATGAGATCTTCTTTAGAAAGCACTCCTGATTGTCTCCATAATTGTTTGCCATTTTGGAACAAAATCATCGTAGGTACTCCACGAACTTGATATTGAGCAGCAACGGCTTGGTTTTTATCCACATCAATTTTAATGATAGAGATGCGTTCGCCTAAATTAGCTTTTACCTCTTTCAAAATAGGGGCTAACATTTGGCAAGGGCCACACCAAGTGGCAAAAAAATCAACCAAAACGGGTTGGTCTGATTGTATAATTTGATTAAAATTTCCCATGATTTATTTTTTTGAATTGGGTACAGCACAACCATTGGCACCGCAACCCATATTAAAAACCACTTGAAGTAAGAAGAAAGCGCCAAAAAACACAAAAGTCCATTCTCTCAAAACATAGGCTTGACTGAAAAGAAAAATAGCAAAGGCCAAACGCACCCAGCGCATGAGGTGCCAATTGGTTAAAAGTAAGTTTTTCATAGCTTAGTAATTGGCTTTAATGATTTTGTATTTCTCGTCATAAGAAACGGTGTCTTGTAATTTTTTAAGGGGCACTTCTTGGGTACTAGCAATCACCACTTCGCTAAAATTAGTATTCATACTAACATTTAGAACAGTGTCTAAAGACCCTAGTTTTTCTGAAACGGTAGCTTTGCATCCGCTGCAAGTAATGCCTTCAAATTCATACAAATGCACTGTAGCTTCGGTATTTTTTTTGAATTCAATCCACAATTCGGCATTCGCTCTTGGTGCTACCGAATTCGTACATACTTCCATTTTTTCAATAGTAAAAGCTCCTGAAAACAGATTGATGTATTCTACTTTGTTACCGCCAAAAGGAGGGCCTTGTTCAAATTCACGGTTGAACAGCAAGCCTACCATTTTTCCTTTGGGAGCTAACAATTGGTGCATTTTCCAAACGTATTTTGGGCGCATCGTGGGTGGAAGTGCACAGAAAAAAGTTTGTTCAATGATCCAGTCGTACTGTCCTTGGTGCTCAAAAAAGTCACCCAAAATGATTTTGAGGTTGGGATGATTGACAAATTTTTGTTGTAAAACAGCAATCAAAGTAGGAGCAATATCGATTACGGTGATATTGGTAAATCCTTGGTGTAAAAGGTATTCAGCCTCATAGGAGTTCCCACCACCCGGAATCAATATCGCACTATTTTTATCTTCAATAGTCGCTATAAAATCCTGAATAGGAAGGGAAACCGTTCCTAAATCCCAACCTGTAGCTTTAGCCTTGTATTGGGCATCCCAATAGGCTTGGTCTAATGGTTTTTCGCAAGAAGTGACACAACAATGTAAGTCTTCCATGATAGTTTTATTATTTCAATACTTTACTTTGGCAAACGAAATCGGTTTTGGGAACAGTGGTTTTTGCAATCGCATTAAAACCGCCTGCTACTTCGCTAAAGTTTCTGAAACCGCGTGCTTCCAAAATAGAAGCCGCAATCATCGAACGGTAACCGCCTGCGCAGTGCAAAAAGAAATGTTCGTCTGGGTTGATGTCTTTTACCCAATCATTGATATAAGCTAGTGGCTTGCTGTAAGCGTCTTCAACGTGTTCGGCCTCGTATTCACTTTCTTTACGAACATCAATGATTTTGCTTTCGCCAATGATCACTTGTTGTTCAAACTCTTCAGCAGTAATTCGTGTAACAGTATCGATTTCTTTTCCTGCCTTTTTCCAAGCTTCGAATCCGCCTTCTAAATGCCCAATAACATTGTCAAATCCTACGCGACTTAATCGAGTGATGGTTTCTTCTTCTCTTCCTTTTGGCGTTACCAAAACAATAGGTTGGTTAACATCTATAATTAGAGCACCTACCCATGGAGCAAAATCGCCATCGATTCCAATGTTGATGGACTGCGGGATAAATCCTTGTGCGAATTCCCCATTGTTGCGAGTGTCTAGAATGAGTGCTTTGGTTTCCTCTACCATTAACTCTAATTGAGAAACAGGAATAGCGCGCATTCCGTTGTTTAAAACGGTTTCAAAATTTTGATATCCTTTTTTGTTCATCGCTACATTCATTCCAAAGTAGGCTGGAGGAGGCAACAAACCATCGGTAACTTCTTGGATAAATTCGGCTTCGGTCATATTGGCTCTCAATGCATAGTTGGTTGCTTTTTGGTTACCAATAGTCGAAACGGTTTCTTTGCTCATGTTTTTTCCGCAAGCACTTCCGGCACCGTGAGCAGGGTAAACAATTACTTCGTCTCCCAAAGTCATGATTTTATTGCGAAGCGAATGGTACAAAGTGGCAGCCAATTCTTCTTGGGTCATCGAAGCGGCTTTTTGCGCCAAATCAGGGCGGCCTACATCGCCAATGAACAAGGTGTCTCCCGAGAAAATAGCGTGGTCGTTTCCGTTTTCGTCAATTAACAAGAACGTAGCACTTTCCATAGTGTGTCCCGGAGTGTGCAGTACTTTTATTTTGATTTTACCAACTTCAAATAGTTGTTCATCAGCGGCAACAATAGCTTCAAATTCGGGTTTAGCTGTTGGGCCATACACAATGGCCGCACCCGTTGCTTGACTCAAATCCACGTGACCCGAAACAAAATCGGCATGAAAATGCGTTTCAAAAATGTATTTTAATTGCACGTTGTCGCGTTCTAAACGATCCAAATACGGTTGCACTTCGCGCAATGGGTCAATGATAGCGGCTTCTCCGTTAGAAGTGATATAATACGCACCTTGTGCTAAACATCCGGTGTAAATTTGTTCTATTTGCATGATATGATAATTTAAAAAAATGATATTCAAAATTACGTTCTGAAATTCAATTTGTAAGTGACTAATGTTACAGTTTGTATTTTATTTATGCGGTTCCTTTTAGAATTTTGTTCCAATAGAGCCAGGGTAAGATTTTAGTTTTCAAAATCCACATGGTCCAGCGAGGTTTTGCTTGGTCGAATGGGAATGTCATTTTAGGTTTGTTCGAATAATCAAATTCGGCCAACATTAGTTTGCCGTATTGAGTAGGAATTGGACAGGCACTATATCCGTCATAGGAAGCTGTGGTTGGTTGATTAGCTATTAGCTGTAGTAAATTTTCGACTACAACAGGTGCTTGTTTTCTAATGGCTGCTCCAGTTTTACTGCAAGGAGCGTTGGTACAGTCACCAAGTGCAAAAATGTTTTTGAAACGGCTATGTTGCATGGTATGTTTGTCAATTTCTACATAGCCTAAAGGATTGTTAGCATCAGCAAGTGGACTATTTTTAATGAAATCAGGGGCTGATTGTGGCGGAACGGTGTGGCAGATATCAAAATTCAAACTTACTTTTGAAATACTGGCTTCTGCTTGATTTTCAGTGATTCCATAACAAGAGGCTTGTAATGTAGAAAATTTAGTTTCCAAGTCTTTAGGTTGTTCTTTTGATTCAAAGAAGATGGTTTTTGATTTTCCGTCAATAGCGGTAACATTGGCACCAAAATGCACTTTGATATTGTATTGCGCCACCTTTTTCTTTAATGTTTCAGCATATTCTGGCACTCCAAAAATAACTCCAGCACCCGATACATAATGAACATCACATTGATCTAAGATTCCTTTTTTACGCCAATAATCACAAGCTAAATACATAATTTTATGAGGAGCTCCCCCACATTTAATAGGAGTAGAAGGATTCGTAAAAACAGCAGTACCACCTTTGAAATTTTTAATTAATTCCCAAGTATAAGGCGCAGTATTAAAACTGTAGTTGCTTGATACTTCATTTTTTCCTAAAGTGTCTGTAAGTCCTTCTATTTTGTTCCAGTCCAATTGAATTCCCGGACAAACTACTAAATAATCATACGTAATTTCGGTTCCATTAATACAAATTACCGTATTTTTTTCAGGAGAAAAAGTTGCAACAGCTTCTTTTATCCAAGTAGTGTTTTGCGGAATATAATCAGCTTCTTTTTTTTCTGTTTTGGTAATGTCAAATGCTCCTGCACCTACTAAAGTCCAAGCGGGTTGGTAATAATGTTTCTCAGAAGGTTCAACGATCCCAATTTGTAGGTTTTTGTTTTTCAACAATAACTGAGAGGCTACGGAAAGTCCAGCATTTCCTCCTCCAATGACAAGTATTTGATAATGATTCATAATTATTTTGGTTAAGGGTTAGGTATTAGCTTGTTATGATTTAGAAAAATAATTCTTTCGTGATAATGTACAATCCCATAATTAAAACAAACCATCCAAAAACGGGTTTCAATTTGGCGCCATCAATTCGTTTAGATAATTGAGTTCCAATGAGCATTCCGATAAAAGCAATAGTAGAAATAATTAACAGGAAGCTATAATTAATAGGGGTTCCAATGTATAAATCGCCTGCAAAACCGATGCTGGAATTGATAAAAATGATTAATAATGACGTTCCAACCGCTTGTTTCATGGGTAAATTTGCAAAGAACAATAAGGCTGGAATTATTAAAAATCCTCCTCCTGCTCCAAGAAAACCAGTTACAATTCCAACAAAAAAACCGATTATTCCTAGTTGAACATAGTTGATAGTGCCACTACTTATGCTTTGGTTGTTTTTTCTAATCATGGATATTGAAGCAGCCAACATCAGTATAGAAAAAATAATCATAATTAGAAAACTTTTGGACACTTTATACGAAGCAATAGAAAATAATGTTTCGGCGATTTGAGGAAAAATTACTTCACGAATAATTAGTATTGAAAACACGGAAGGAACCGCAAAATATAGAGCTGATTTAATTTGTAAATTTCCCATACGATAATGGCTTATACAGCCCATTAAAGAGGTAATTCCCACGATAAATAATGAATAGCTAGTGGCTAGTTCAGGATCAATTTTAAATAAGTAGACTAAAATAGGGATGGTTAAAATAGAACCGCCGCCGCCTATTAATCCTAAGGAGAGTCCAATAATAATTGAAGCAAAATAACCTAGATATTCCATTAATTTGTTTTTTTAGTTAACAAAAATGGGTACTTAAATTCAATTGTATTGTAACATTTGTCACAGTGGTACTATTTTTTCAATAATTCGATATGGTTGCGATGCAATTTTAATAACTGGCGTTGTTCCATTTTTTTAAGTAATCGCGATACCACTTCTCTAGAGGTATTGAGTTCTGTAGCAATTTCTTGATGTGATAGTTTTAGGTCCTGGCAACCGCAAGCATCGGCGTGGCGTTTTAAGTAAAATTCCAAACGCTCGTCCATGGCTCTAAAAGCGATGCTGTCAATGACTTCGAGGACTTCTTCAAAACGACTGCGGTAGGTAGCAATGACAAATTCGTACCAAGAACGGTGCTTCATCATCCATTGATCCATAAGGGAAAGCGGTACCAAAATCAACTCGGCATCTTCGACCACTTTGGCCATGATTTGGCTTTTTTCTGATTTGGTAGCACATACCATGGAGATGGCACAAGCTTGACCGGGTTGGAGGTAGTACATAAAAAATTCCCCACCTTCTTCGCCTTCTCGATAGACTTTGATTTTGCCTTTGGTTACTAAAACGGTGTTCTTGATGTACTGACCTGTTCGCATAATGACGGTTCCGGTTTTGAAACTTTGAACCGAATCATTGGCCTCAATATCAGCAATTAAGTCGTTGGAGAAACTAGGAAATGTCTTTTTAATTAAATCGTCCATTTTTTGGATTGATTGTTTTTATTGCATCTGTAAAAATACAGCATTTTTTTGATTAAAGTAATTGGATGGGGTGTTTAACCAATATTTCGTCCCTAAGGGACTAACTGAATAGAGGAGTTGTTTTGTTACCGATATCTTGTCCCTACGGGACGGAGTGTATTGTTTTATTGGGTATCAAAATAGTGTTCTTATAGTCCAAAGTTGCACGATGTCCTCAGGTTTTGTTATCGATATTTTGTTATTACTTGTGTGTATTCCTTTTACCGGTTATCAATATAAATTGCGACGAGATAAGTTATAAACAAAACTTGCTCCGTTAGGAGTTACATATTGGTAATTTCAAATGACTTTCAGATAAAAGTCCCGTAGGGATGATACTTTTAGATGATAGTTCATTTTTAATTCTACTTTAAATCGGGTATTTTTCTTGGTATTTTTCGATAAAATCAGAATTTGACCCAAAGAATGATTATTCGCAAACGTTTTCTTGAAAATACTATTTAATTCACAAACCTTTGATGTATTGTTTGATAAAAACCTCGTATTTTTACCCAAAAATAATTTGCTATGAATTTAACACAAGAAGATTGGATTGCTCAATTTGAGTCGGACGAAAATGGTGTGATACTCGATGTGAGAACAGCCATGGAATTTGAAGAAGGTTATATTGCGGGAGCAATTAATTATGATTTTCATCAAGGTGCCGCTTTTGTGGCTGATTTAGAAACATTGGATAAATCCAAAAATTACTACGTGTACTGTCGTTCAGGAGCTAGAAGTGCTAATGCGTGTGCGATTATGAACCAATTGGGTTTTGAAAACACCTATAATTTATTAGGTGGAATTATTGAATGGGACGGCGATATTGTTGAACCATAAATTACTAAACAACAACACAACAAGATATTATGAGTACAATTCCTCAAGAATTTCAAATTAGCTCGACTTTAACTCAAGATACGTATTTGGTTAATGGCGAATTAAAGAAATGGACTGGAGTCACTACACCGGTTTATTCGACTATTTCTTCAACCGCAACGTATGCACCTACCTTGTTAGGAACGATTCCAGCTATGGGAGAAAAAGAAGCTTTGGAAGCCGTTGAATCGGCTGATTTAGCGTTCAACAACGGTCAAGGTTTGTGGCCTACTATGAAGGTGGTGGATCGCATTAAGTGCATGGAAGATTTTGTTACCAAAATGAAAGACACCCGTGCCGAAGTAGTTAAATTATTAATGTGGGAAATTGGAAAAACCCTTGGCGATTCTGAAAAAGAATTTGACAGAACGGTAGAGTACATTTATGACACGATTGATAGTTTGAAAGAATTGAACAGTCGAAGTGCTCATTTTAGTAAAGTGCAAGGCATTCACGCCATGGTGCGTAGAGGACCTCTGGGAGTAGTATTGTGTCTTGGACCGTACAATTATCCTTTGAATGAAACCTTCTCTTTGTTGATTCCCGCTTTGATTATGGGGAATCCGGTGGTGTTTAAACCGGCCAAACACGGTGTGTTATTGTTGTCGCCATTATTAGAAGCGTTCAGAAGCAGTTTCCCTAAAGGGGCTATTAATATTATTTACGGTAGAGGTAGAGAAGTGGCTTCGCCTATTATGAAATCAGGAAAAGTAGGTGTTTTGGCTTTGATCGGAAACAGTACCTCGGCCATTGCTTTGCAAGACCAACATCCTAATAAAAATAGATTGCGTTTGATTTTAGGTTTGGAAGCCAAAAATCCAGCGATTATTTTACCAGACGCCGATTTAGATTTGGCTATCCAAGAATGTATTACGGGTTCGTTGTCTTTCAACGGGCAACGTTGTACAGCTTTGAAAGTGTTGTATGTTCACGAATCGATTGCGCAGGAATTCAATACCCGTTTTGCGGCTAAGGTAGATGCTTTGGCTTTTGGTAATCCGTGGGAAAAAGGAGTGATGCTAACACCACTTCCTGAAAAAGAAAAACCAGCCTATATTCAAGAATTGATTGATGATGCGAAAGCGAACGGCGCTCAAATTTTGAATGCAAAAGGAGGAACGCATAGCGACAATTTTATATTTCCAGCCGTTTTATACCCTGTGAACAAAACTATGCGCGTGTACCATGAGGAGCAATTTGGTCCAGTGGTGCCTGTGATTTCGTTTAAAGACATTCAAGAGCCATTGAACGATATGGCCGAATCAAATTACGGACAACAAGTGAGTTTGTTTGGAAAAGACATTAAAACTATTGCACCACTAATTGATACTTTAGTGAATTTGGTGTGTCGAGTTAACTTGAATAGCTCGTGTCAAAGAGGGCCAGACGTATTTCCATTCACGGGTCGTAAAGACTCTGCGGTAGGAACTTTGAGTATTCACGATGCGTTGCGTTCGTTTTCGATTCGAACTTTTGTAGCTTCTAAAGACAACGACTATAACAACGAAATCTTGCAAGAATTATTGAATAGCAAGGAGTCTAATTTTATCAATACGGACTATATTTTGTAGTCTGATTTTTTCAAATATAAAGCGTCTTGTTGGGATACAATAAGGCGCTTTTTTTGTTTGGAGTTATTAACAAAAAATTGTTAAAAACTTTAATTCATGCGTATTATTTTTTTAATCATTGGTAAAAAATAGTTAGGAGCCATCGATTAAAAGTAATTTTATCCAATTATAGTGTTTAGAAGTTAAAATGCAGAATAAACTTTGTATTTCAAGCATTTATTTTTGCGTTATAGCAGATAAGTTCTATATGGAAATAAATTATAAAAAATAGTATGAAAAAACCCCACAAATTTCAGTCTGTTCTAATTGCATTATGTCTATTAGTTAGTGTTTCTTCATTTTCTAAGGATAAATTAATAGGCAACATTATAAAATCAAATGACTCAGGAGCAACAAGTTTGTCTACTGCTTTAGGAATATATCCTAGTGTAGTTGGACCAACTATTGGTACACAACCTTTGGGGCAATCAGTTTGTGTGGGTAGTACAATTTCATTATCTGTTGTTGCAACAGGAAGTGGTACTTTGAGTTATGTTTGGAAAAAAGACGGAAATTTACTTTTTGATAATACAGGATATATTACTGGAAGTAGAACGGCTAATGTGTCAATTATAAATGCGCAAAGTGTTGATGCGGGGACTTACACTTGTGAAGTAACAGATTTAAATGGGACTACAGTGTCGTCAAATGCTGTAATTGTAGTTAATTCTTTGCCTAATGTTACAATCACTGATCCGTCAGCCGTATGTGCTCCTGCTACGATTGATTTAAATGCTTCTTCAGTTACATCAGGTTCTTCTTCTAATTTAACATACACTTATTGGACAGATTCTGCAGCTTCTAGTCCGCTATCTAATTTTAATGCTATTACTTCATCTGGAAGTTTTTATATTAAGGGAACCAACACGAATGGTTGTTTTACAATTGCGCCAGTAACTGTCACTGTAAATCCTTTGCCTAATGTTGTTATTACCAATCCAGCGGCAGTTTGTTCACCAGCTACGGTGAGCATCACTTCAATAGGAGTAACTACAGGTTCAGACTCTGGATTGACGTATACCTATTTCACCAACGCTGCTGCTACAACTGTTTTGGCCAATCCAAGTGCAATTAGTACATCAGGAACGTATTACATCAAAGGTACCAATACCACTACGGGATGTTATGTTATCAAACCAGTTGTGGTTACTATCAACGCCTTACCAAGTGTTGTTATTACCAATCCCGCTGCAGTATGTGCACCAGCCACCGTTGATTTGAGTGCCGCTGCTGTTACGGTTAGTTCTTCTTCAGGTTTGACCTACACGTATTGGCGCGATGCCTCAGCGAGTACTTCGTTATCGAATTACACAGCGGTGAGTGCTACAGGCACGTATTATATCAAGGGAACCAATGCTAATGGTTGTTCAACGATTCAGCCTGTAAGTGTTACAGTGAATCTAGAACCTGTTTTAACAGTAGTTAACCCATCTACAGTTTGTGCGTCAAGTACTGTTGACTTAACAGCTCCTGCGGTTAGTTCCAATTCTACCTACTCATTAAGTTATTATAGAGATGCTTCAGCTAGTGTTCAATTGGTAAGTCCAGATGCAGTTAGTGTAGCAGGAACATATTACATCAAAGCAACAAATACTACTACAGGTTGTTTTACTATTAAACCAGTTGTGGTTAGTTTTAACCCAGCACCAAATGTTGTTATTACCAATCCAGCAGCAGTTTGTTCACCAGCTACGGTGAGCATCACTTCAATAGGAGTAACTACAGGTTCAGACTCTGGATTGACATATACCTATTTCACCAACGCTGCTGCTACAACTGTTTTGGCTAATCCAAGTGCAATTAGTACATCAGGAACGTATTACATCAAAGGTACCAATACCACTACGGGATGTTATGTTATCAAACCAGTTGTGGTTACTATCAACGCCTTACCAAGTGTTGTTATTACCAATC
>JBEENX010000002.1:0-168872 GCA_041191945.1 Bacteroidota bacterium | reverse complement strand
GAGATGCGTCACCATCATGCGTATAGCGAATTTGTGAACCGAATTTTCCAAGTAGATCCAAGCGAAATGATGTTAGCGTTTCAATATATGATGAAACAAAAAATCACTATGCCAGCTCATTTTTTGAGAGAGTCAGGGCAAAAAATAAGCTCTGCATTCGAAAATTTCTCTGATTCAGCACAACGTATTGGAGTATATACAGCCAATGATTATGTAGAAATCATGCAAAAATTAATCGACAAATGGCAAATTGATAAAATCGCAGGTTTAACCGACGAAGCAGAGAAAGCACGTGATTATCTGATGAAATTACCTGCAAGAATGGCTAAAATTTCAGAAAGATTAGTGATTCCACAAGAGTCGTATATCTTTAAATGGGTGGAGCCAGCTACATTGTAAAAAAGTAGTATTTTTAAATAAATTTAAAAGCTGAATTATCGCAATTCAGCTTTTTTTATAAAACCATTTTTAAAATGAAAACCACTAATTTGATTGAAAGAACGATATTTTTTGTAAAAGAAACGTTAGCCCAAGCCGAAGGCGGTCACGATTGGTTTCATATTGAGCGAGTATATAAAAATGCGTTGTTGATTGCAGCATCTGAAAAATGTGATTTGGAAATAGTACAATTAGGCGCCTTACTTCACGATATAGCAGACAGTAAATTTCACGGAGGAGATGAAACCATTGGCCCTAAAACAGCGCGCCTTTTTTTAGAGTCTGAAAATGTTGACCGAACAATCATTGACCATGTGATTGCGATTATTGAAAATATTTCGTTCAAAGGGGGAAAAGTAGAAAGAAAGTTTTCTTCTGTTGAGTTGGATATTGTCCAAGATGCCGATCGTTTGGATGCTATTGGCGCTATTGGCATTGCCAGAACATTCAATTATGGAGGGTTTAAAAATAGAGCCTTGTATCATCCTGAAATTGCTCCAAATTTATCCATGACGAAGGAAGAATACAAGAACAATCAGGCGCCCACCATCAATCATTTTTACGAAAAATTATTGTTGTTGAAAGATAAAATGAATACTGAAACAGGTAAACAAATTGCCCAAGACCGCCACCGTTATATGGAAGGTTTTTTGGAACAATTTTATGCTGAATGGGAGGGGAGAAAATAGAATTAGTCTATTGAAAGTTTTTTCTCCTGCATTTCTAAAATCACATCCGAAGCACTTTTGAAAGTGGGCGCTTGTTCCACAATACTACCAGCTCTTTTTTTATTTAATTTGAAAGTCAAGTCATTTTCAGTAGTAAACAGTAAAGCCGTCAAAAAGGGATTGTTCATATAACTAGACAATACAAAGAAAGCTTCGTCTAAAGAGTGAAAACTTTCTATTTCTTCGGTTTTGTACCGCGCAATAAGTGAAATACGCACTTGGTCTTCCACCAAAACGGGACGCATATAAATGTTTTTTAAATCAGTATCGCCAATGGTTTTTGCCAAGGTTAATTTAGCAAAAGTATACTGCGCGATACTTTCTTTTACGCTCTCCCAAAAAAGGGCAAATTCGGTTTGAAAAGACATTTGTTTTGTTTAAAAGTTGACTTATTTTCCGCTGAAATTTGCTTTTCTTTTTTCTAAAAAAGCAGTTGTTCCCTCTTTGAAATCTGCGGTACCAAATAATTTTCCAAAGGCATTGATTTCTGTTTCAAAACCGTTTTTGTTTGAGTCAAAACTCGCGTTGATGGCATTGATGGCTTCAGTAAGAGCAACAGGAGCATTCTTGCTAATTTTTTGCGCTAAGCCTTGGCAAAACTCAATGAGTTCTGCTTGAGGTACTACGTGGTTGACTAAACCGTATTCCTTGGCCTCGGTAGCGGTTATCATAGTCGCAGTTAAAATCATTTCCATGGCACGACCTTTTCCTACTAACTGAGGCAAACGTTGGGTACCGCCATAGCCCGGAATCAATCCCAAAGTTACTTCTGGTAAGCCCATTTTAGCGTTATCAGACGCTACTCTAAAATGACACGCCATAGCCAATTCTAATCCGCCACCTAAGGCAAATCCGTTAACGGCAGCAATGACCGGTTTTTTTAAATTTTCAATACAATCAAACACTTTTTTGTGCCCGTCGGCGGCGAGTTGTGTTCCTTCTTGAGGAGAAAAATTGGCAAACTCAGCAATATCGGCACCAGCCACAAAAGCTTTTTCACCACTTCCAGTTACAATAATCACTTGGACAGCTTCGTTGTTTTCTAAATCAGTAAAAGCGGCGTGCAATTCGGCAAGAGTATCCTTGTTTAGTGCATTCAATTTTGCAGGGCGATTCAACGTCACCAACGCCATTTTATTTTCTATGGTAATCAAAAGATTTTCGTAGCTCATATAGGTTATTTTAAGAATTTAAAATAGGCAAACTCACCGTAAAAGTGGTGCCGTGACCGTATTGTGTTTCAAATGTAATGCTTCCTTTGTAATTTTCGATAATATTTTTGATGATACTTAAACCCAGTCCCATTCCGCTATTTTTAGTGGTAAATTTAGGTTCAAAAATTCGGATTTTATCTTCTTCTTTGATGCCAATTCCGTTGTCTTTTACCGTGATTAAAACAGTTTTTTGTTTTTTCTCAACGCGTACGATAATTGACTTGATTTCTTGTTGGTCTGGAATCGCTTGAATTGCATTTTTAACCAAATTGGTAATGATGCGAATCAGTTGTGTTCGATCTATTTCAGCAATAATTTCCTCTGATTCTTTTTCGAAAACCAAATAGTCTTCGTTGAAAATATCCAAGGCCAATTCCACTGCTTCCACGACATTCAGTGTTTCGTTTTGTTGGGCTGGCATCGAAGCAAAGTTGGAAAAGGCCGAAGCCACAGCGCTCATGGTGTCAATTTGCTGAATTAAGGTTTCGGAATAATCCTTCATCTTTTGTTTGATTTCGGGATCATTGGGGTCAAATTTGCGTTGGAAACTTTGCACAGTTAATCGCATTGGCGTTAGCGGATTTTTAATCTCGTGGGCGACTTGTTTTGCCATTTCACGCCACGCTTCTTCACGTTCACTTTGGGCGAGTTTTACGGCGCTGACTTCTAATTCGTCCACCATCGCATTGTAGGACTTAATCAATAAGTTAATCTCTTTGCTTGTGGCTTCCACGCCAATTTTTTCGTTTTTCTGATTCAAACTGGTTTCACTCAATTTATCAGAGATTGTTTTTAACGACTTGGTAATGTAAGTTGAAAGAAAATAAGCCAGCGCAAAGGCGACTAACAACATAAACGAATACACCTGACCGAGTCGAATTAGGAATCCGTTCAGCTCTTTTTCATAAAACCCATCGTCTTCAACATAGGGTAGATTTAAGATGCCCAACGGTTTGAATTTATCGTCTTTGATTTGGCTATACGAAGACCGATTTTTTACTCCATCAATCGTTTTTATATCTACAAATCGTTTTTCGATGGAGGAGCGCACTAATTTCAAAATGTATTTTGGAATGGGTGGCGCTACTTTGTCTACGGAAAAAGATTCTTTGGAGGATTTTAATAGTTTCCCGTCGAGGCTGTAAATATTAATTTCGATAGCATGAATTTGTGCCAATTCGTGAATTTTATCTTTGAAAATCAAAGGCAAATTGCGCGTTGTCAACGGATAAGTTGTGGTCGAAAGCACATAATTGATATGTTCTTTGACTTCGTTTTCTTTCCGTTCTAAACGCTCTTGGTGGTATTCTCTCGCTTCGTTTTTAAACTGAATAATCGAAATGGAAGCCAAAATAATAGAAGCCATAATAATCAATACAATCATCGATAGGAAGATTCTAGTTCGAAGAGAAAGCATTGTTATTTTGAAGCCTTGAGCCATTATTTAGGATTGGTTTTTTTCTCTAATTCGTTTGTAAAATTTGAATCCGAGCATTATAATAATGGAAAATAAGAAAATCCCAATTACGCCAAAAATCCAATTGACCGCATTTTTTAAAACGACCAAAAACACCACTGCAAACAAAATTAGGGTAGCGCCTTCGTTCCAAATTCGCATAAAATTTCCGGTGTGCTTTACTTCATTGTTTTGCAATTGTTTGAAAATTTGGTGGCATTTCAAATGGTACAAATACAACAAAAATACAAATCCTAATTTGACATGCATCCACGGCATTTGGAGCCACGCATTGCCCATTTCGGTAAACAACAACATCCAAAAAGCAAAAAAACTTGCTAATATTGCCGAAGGCCAAGTGATAATATACCACAAACGGTAGCTCATGATTTTGAACTGCTCCTGCAAAATTTCTTTTTCGGGAGAGGGTTTTTCCGAAGCTTCAATTTGGTACACAAAGAGGCGCACAATATAGAATAATCCTGCAAACCAAGTGATGACAAAGATTAAGTGCAACGATTTTAGGTAGTTGTAGTATTCCATAGTTATGGTTTTTGGCGAAAGCCTAGTTGTTAATCCATTTTGCAATTACTTCGCACCATTGGTCATCATCATTCAAACACGGAATGGTATGGAAATTTTCTCCTCCATTTTCTTTAAAGCTATGAGCGGCTTCCATGCCAATTTCTTCCAAAGTTTCTAAACAATCGGAAACGAAAGCAGGGGTAACCACCGCCAAGTTTTTGATTCCTTTTTGTGCCAAACCATCGATAGTCGCATCAGTATAAGGCTGTAGCCAAGGGTCTCTTCCTAAACGCGATTGAAAGGAAGTGCCGTATTTTCCTTCTTCCAACCCTAATGTTTTAGCCACGTTTTTGGTAGTTTCATAACATTGGTGACGGTAACAAAATTCATGCGCTGCTGAAGGCGTGTTGCAACACGAACCGTCAATTTTGCAATGCGATTTTGTTACATCCGATTTTTTGATGTGGCGCTCTGGAACCCCGTGATACGAGAACAATAAATACTCATAATTGCCTTTGTTGAGGTCGCGTTGTATGGAATTGGACAAGCTTTTTACATAATCTTCGTCATTATAAAATGCTGGGATAGAACGGAATTTCATGTTTGGAAATTGGGCTTTGCGAATTTCTTCTGCCAATACCAAAATCGTTTCTGTAGTAGCCATCGCAAATTGCGGGTACAACGGAATGAGTAGTACTTCGTCAACGCCTTTTTCGTGTAATTCTTTCAAGCCGCTTTCAATAGACGGATTCCCGTAACGCATGGCTAATGCAATAGGTGTTGGGGTTAGTTTTTGCACTTTGGCCAACAATCTTTTGGACAAAACCACTAAAGGCGAACCTTCGTCCCACCAGATTTTTTTATAGGCTTTTGCTGATTTTTTTGGGCGGGTGTTCAAGATAATTCCTTTAACTAACAACGTTCGTAACAAGTACGGAATATCGATAACGCGTTCGTCCATAAGGAACTCGCCTAAATATTTTTTTACATCTTTAGGTTCTGGACTGTCTGGTGAGCCTAAATTGACTAATAATACGCCTTTCATAAATTTTGTGTATTTCTTTCAAGGTATGGAAACCTTGTGGTTTTTTTATTAAAAATTTGTTTTTGCTAAATCTGTCTTATATTGTTTGTTAATGGACTAGCCAATATTTAAATTCAAGTTTCATTTCTAATTCTTTGATTAATGCTGAATCTTTTACTTCTTTTGAAAAATCAACAAGAATTTTATTTGGGTTAACAGTGGAATATTTTAGCTCATAATATTTATTTATTGTTGAATTATAATCGTCCGGGGAATTTCCTACACTGTTTCTATATAATTTATTATCAACATAATATTTTACATATGCGCTTTTTGATTTTCCATATTTCTCACGAAATGTGTATTTACAAATTGTATGCCCTGGATGTTCTTCAATTTCCTTTTTATAATCTGATCTCTTGATAAAAATATAAACTAATCCGATTAATAAACTAACCAAGAGTATTTTTGAAATTTTTTCCGATATGTTAGATGTTTTTGGTTTCAATGTTGGATAATTGTGTGATATACTGAATAATCGATTTTATGTATTTGTGTTAATTGACATCAAATATTTCTTTGGGGTAGTGGCAAATTTCTTTTTGAAAGCCGCAATAAAATGACTTCCAGTACTATAGCCAATTTTTAACCCTACTTCATTCACATTATACGAGCCGCTGTCTAGTAATTTTCGAGCGTAGTCCATTTTGTAATCAAAAAGGAAGCCATACACGGTATCTCCATAAATTTGCTTGAATCCCATTTTTAATTTTTTCAAATTGAGGCCTACTTGGTCGGCTAATTCTTGCAATCCGGGTGGTTCCGCCATATTAGCAATGATAATTTCCTTGGCCTTTTTGATTTTGAACACATTGTCTTCGTCAATTAAAAACGGACACTGTTCGGCATTCGGGTCTTCGGTTTTGTTGAAATACAAACTCAACAATTCGTAGCCTTTGCCTTTGTAATATAAATTTTTAATAGAAGGATGCAGGCTGTAATGGAACAACTGACTCAAAACAATTGCCATCGACGGACTGATATTGCCTTCGTTATAGTATTTTTTGTCTTTATTATCGGGACTTAAAAAGGTAATGTAATTGGCTTCGGTAGAGAATAACGCGTGAAATTTTTTGATGGAAATAATTACAGAAATCACCCAAGAATTTGGAGCCAATTCTAAATTCAACGGCAATTCTTTTTGAGGATTGTACAGCAGCAGTGATTTTTCTTCCTTTAATTCCAAAGCGTAGTTTCCTTGATTGAAAATGAACTTAGCGTTTCCTTTTATTCCAAAATGAAATTGAATCAATCCACTATCCACTTCGCGTTGCGCATGAAAAAGAGTGTCGCTATCATTTTGAAAGCGGATGAGCGTAAAGTCGTCTTCGATGGTTATAACTTCTTGTGAACCCATAGCGATATTTTTTTAACAACTAAAAAGGAGTAAAAACCAAGAGTAGGATTTAAAATCAAATTTAAACCTAGTTGATTTTAGTACAAAAATAGATTTTTTTACTATAAAAGTGCTATTTCATTTCAAAAAATCATTCAGCGATACAATTAGCCCTTGTAGCGTTATTTTTATCAAACCCTTAATGATATTTTTGTTCCACTTTTTAGAAAAGTATACTTTATGGAGAACCATCATACATCAAAACCTCATTCTTTTTATGCCGTTGGTGTAAGCTATAAAAAAGCAGATGCCGAAATAAGAGGAAAATTTAGTTTGGATGCGGTTGCAAAAATGCGCCTGTTGGAGCAAGCAAAAACGGAAGGAATTGAAAGTTTGATTGTGACTTCCACTTGCAACAGAACTGAAATTTACGGTTTTGCTGAACACCCTTTCCAATTGATTAAATTGATTTGTGAAAACAGTCAGGGGTCAGTTGAGTCCTTTCAAAAATATGGTTTTGTTTACAAAAATAAAGAAGCGGTAGGTCATCTTTTCAGAGTGGGAACTGGTTTAGACAGTCAAATTTTGGGCGACTTTGAGATTATTTCCCAAATTAAAACGAGCTTTTTTCAAGCCAAATCCGTGGGTTTAGTGAATGCATTTCAAGAGCGTTTAGTGAATGCGGTAATTCAAGCCAGTAAGAAAATCAAAACAGATACTGAGATTTCTTCAGGGGCCACTTCGGTTTCGTTTGCTTCGGTGCAGTACATTTTAAATAATGTGGATGATATTGGCGACAAAAATATTTTGCTTTTTGGCACCGGGAAAATTGGAAGAAATACTTGCGAAAATTTAGTAAAACATTCGAAACACGAACAAATTACGTTAATCAATCGTACCAAGGACAAGGCTGAGAAATTGGCACAAAAATTAGATGTGGTAGTTAAAGATTATGCTGATTTGCAATTGGAAATTCAGAAAGCGGATGTGTTGGTAGTGGCTACGGGTGCTCAAAACCCTACTGTCGACAAAACGATTTTGAATTTGAAAAAGCCGTTGTTGATTTTGGATTTATCCATTCCAAAAAACGTGAATGAAAATGTAGAAGATATTGAGGGGGTTACTTTAATTCACATGGATTATTTGTCGCAAATCACAGACGAAACTTTAGAAAACAGAAAGAAACATATTCCGGCAGCTGAGGCCATTATTGAAGAAATCAAAGAGGAGTTTTTGACTTGGTCCAAAGGCAGAAAATTTGCCCCAACCATTCACGCTTTAAAAGAAAAATTACATTCGATAAAAGACGGAGAGCTGAGTTTTCAACGTAAAAAACTAGCCGATTTTAACGAAGAACAAGCCGAAATAATCAGCAATAGAATCATTCAAAAAATCACCAATCATTTTGCGAATCATCTCAAAGACGAAGAAACTATGGTAGACGAAAGTATTGAGTGGATTGAGAAAGTGTTTAATATTGGTACCACACAAAAGAATGAGTAAAACGATACGTATAGGAACCCGCGATAGCGAATTAGCCCTTTGGCAAGCGCATACCGTTCAGAAAAAACTGAATGATTTAGGCTATACTACTGAAATTGTAGCCGTAAAATCGCAGGGAGATATTATTCTAGACAAACCTTTATACGAGTTAGGAATCACGGGCATTTTTACTAAAACATTGGATATTGCCATGATCAATGGTCAGGTAGATATTGCGGTGCATTCCATGAAAGATGTGCCAACGGCTTTGCCACAAGGCATTGTTCAAGCAGCCGTTTTAGAACGCGCTAACACGTTGGATATTTTGGTACACAAAGGCAACCTGGATTTTCTTACTACAACAGGAACTATTGCCACCGGAAGTTTACGCCGTCAAGCGCAATGGTGGCACAAATATCCCAATCATCAAGTAGTGGATTTACGCGGCAATGTAAATACCCGCATGCAAAAATTAGCCGAAAGCGATTGGAACGGAGCTGTTTTTGCAGCAGCAGGTTTGGAACGAATCAATTTAAAACCTGAAAATTATATCAACCTCGATTGGATGATTCCCGCTCCAGCACAAGGTGCTATGCTCGTGGTTGCCATGGCGAATGATGAATTTACCAAAGATGCTGTGAGTCAGTTGAACGATATTGAAACAGAAATTTGTACTTATATTGAACGACAATTTTTAAAAACTTTGGAGGGTGGTTGTACTGCACCAATTGGCGCTTTGGCTCAATACGACGAAGAAAAAGACACGATTGAATTTAAAGGTGTGTTGTTCTCGGTTGACGGAAAACAAAAAATAGCAATCGAAAAATCAGTGGATATATCGGAGTGGAAAAAATTAGGTTTTCATGCCGCACAAGAAATTTTGAATAGTGGTGGTGCCCAATTGATGGCACATATCAAAGCAACTTTAAAAAAATAAGATGCGCTCACAGTCAGTCAAGGATTAGACAAAAAGCAATATATTTGTATGGATATAAAAATCATTCAAGATGAACTACAAGATATCATTCAAGGAAAGAGCCGAAATAGCCAAAAAACTCTTATCCAAGCAATTGCCTGTTACCTTGGAACAAGCCAAAGAACAAGCACAATGGCTGAAAACAATAAGCACTACAAACAAGAAGAAACAAAGATTTTAATCAATTATATTGATAAAAACAATCTTTGGGCAAATGACAAAGTTAACTTTAACTTATTTGTATCTGAAGGTGCAGAACAAAAGGTTTACATTAAAAATGACAAAACGGTTTATAAGTTAAATGATTCTATTTACTACTCAACTTGGCACGAGTACTTTATAAACTTATTGTTAAATAATTATTTTTTTCCTGAAACTTCCTATACACTTGTTGGGTTTTGTAGCATAGACAAAACTCTTTATGCTTTAGTTGAACAAGCATTTGTAAAAGCAAATCAGCCGACTAATTTAGATCAAGTAAAAGAATTTATGGAGGCCAACGGATTTGAAAACACAAGAAATCACGATTATTATCATCCAATATTAAAAATAATTCTTGAAGATTTACACGATGAAAATGTGTTAACTCAAGATGGTATTTTGTATTTTATTGATACTGTATTTTATATTAAATAATGGCAAATCCAAACCGAATTTTATCGACAAAAGTACTTTTGAGTTATCAAAAACAAGTCTTGACGGATATTGGTTTGGAAGTGTTGGAGTCCAATTTTATTCAAGTAGAATTCAAAAAATTTGAGTTAACAGGGATAAAAGACAATTTGATTTTTACAAGTCAAAATGCGGTGCAAAGTTTTTTAAATCACCCTCAATTGGAGGAATTAAAACCAACACTTCAGCAGAAAAAAGTTTTTTGCGTAGGCGTAAAAAGTAAAACTATTTTGTCCGATGCGGGTTTTGAAGTAGTAGCCTACACAGATTATGCGTCGGATTTAGCAGCGATTATTAGTTTGATTTATGCTAACGGGAGCTATACTTTTTTTAGTGGTAATTTGAGAAAAGAAACGCTGCCTTTGGCACTGCAAGAAGCTGGAATTGAGTTCAACGAAATTGAAGTGTACGAAACGAAATTGAACCCTCACAAGATAACGACTACGGTAGATGCGATTTTGTTTTTTAGTCCATCAGGAGTTGCAAGTTATTTGAAAGAGAATACAATTAAAAAAGAATTGTGCTTTTGCATTGGCGAAACTACCGCCGAAGCATTGGAAGAGAAACACATAAAAAACATCGTAATTGCTGAATACCCTTCGGTTGAAAATGTAATTACAGAAGTTAGAGAATATTATAAAGCCCCCTAACCCCCAAAGGGGGAATTTAGAAAGCTTAAAAAAAACACTAAATTTAAAGTTTTAAAAAATTAATAAAATGAACAATAACGATATTCAAGTTCCCCCTTCGGGGGGTAGGGGGCTTCAAAACGACCTTTTTTTAAGAGCTTTAAACAATGAAAAAGTAGAACGCCCACCCGTTTGGATGATGCGTCAAGCAGGAAGATACTTGCCAGAATTTAGAGCGTTACGAGATAAATATGATTTTTTCACGCGTTGCGAAACGCCAGAATTAGCAGCTGAAATTACCGTACAACCGATTCGCATTGTGAAACCTGATGCAGCCATTTTATTTTCGGATATTTTGGTCGTGCCAAGAGCGATGGGTATTCACGTAGAATTGAAAGACAATTTAGGGCCGATAATTCCGAACCCAATTCGCACCATGGAACAGGTAAACCAAGTGTTTGTGCCTAATATTCAAGAAACTTTGGGTTATGTAATGGATGCGGTGAAATTGACCAAAGAAATGTTAAACAATGAGGTGCCATTGATTGGTTTTGCTGGTTCGCCTTGGACAATTTTTTGTTATGCTGTAGAAGGAAAAGGCTCTAAAAGTTTTGATACGGCTAAAGGATTTTGTTTCTCCAATCCAGTAGCGGCGCACACTTTATTACAAAAAATTACCGACACTACGATTCTATATTTGAAAGAAAAAGTAAAAGCGGGTTGTAATGCCATTCAGATTTTTGATTCTTGGGGAGGCATGTTGTCTCCAACAGATTACAACGAATTCTCGTGGCAATACATTAATCAAATAGTTGAAGCCTTAGCTGAAGACACCAAAGTTATTGTTTTCGGAAAAGGGTGTTGGTTTGCTTTAGGCGAAATGGCTAAATCAAAAGCGTCGGCTTTGGGAGTAGACTGGACGTGTTCGCCAAGAAACGCTCGTTATTTAACAGGGGGCAATATCACCTTACAAGGGAATTTCGACCCGAGTCGTTTGTTATCGCCAATTCCAACCATCAAAAAAATGGTGCATGAAATGATAGACGAATTTGGGGCAGCCAATTACATCGTTAATTTAGGTCACGGTATTTTACCTAATATTCCTGTGGATCATGCCAAAGCTTTTGTGGAGGCGGTGAAAGAGTACGGTCACTAAATAGCAACTACCTGCAAGGTTTCCAAAACCTTGCAGGAAAAGAGAAAAATGAAAAAAATTCTATACTTACATACAAAACCTTCAAGATCAAATCTGTAATAAAATAATAATTAAATAATGATAAAAAATTTATTGATATTAATTGGAATCTTTATATCATTTAATTGTAATAGTCAAAATATTGTTTCTAAAACAAAACACAAATCAATTCCAAGGATTCCTTTAAGAAAAAAAATTATTGGAATTTGGACGCAAAAAGGTTCGATAAATGCAGATTTTAAAATTGATAATGAAAGGTTTTATTATGTCGATGATTTTGAATTTTATAAATATTCTTTAAATGGAGATATAATTAAAATTTACTACACAGATTACATTTATGAAGGTAAAGTTTCTTTTAAAAATGATACTTTAATCATAAGCAATAAAGATGGAGAAGGTAGATATTTGAGATTCAAAGAAAAGAATATTAAATGAGCTTATTGAATAATACAAAAAAATGAAAAATAAATTTTACCAATACATACAAAACCTTCAAGATCAAATCTGTAAAGGATTAGAGGATATCGATGGCGTTGCTAAATTCCGTGAGGATTTATGGGACAGACCCGAAGGTGGTGGTGGAAGAACACGCGTAATTGAAAATGGGCAAGTTTTTGAAAAAGGAGGCGTTAATATTTCAGCAGTACAGGGAAAGTTACCCGATTCGATGCAAAAATTATTCAATGTAGGCGAAGCCGATTTTTTTGCCTGCGGATTGAGTTTGGTGATTCATCCTAAAAGTCCTATGGTGCCAACGGTGCATGCCAATTGGCGTTATTTTGAAATGTATGATGATAAGGGTAATGTAATCAATTCGTGGTTTGGCGGAGGCCAAGATTTAACTCCGTATTATTTGTTTGAAGAAGATGCGATTCATTTTCACCAAACTTGTAAAACGGCTTGTGACAAACACAACAAAGATTTTTATCCAAAATACAAAAAACAATGTGACGATTATTTTTGGAACGCACATAGAAACGAAGCGCGTGGCATTGGCGGTTTATTCTTCGATTATTTAAAAGCAACCGAAGAGATGAAAATGGAAGATTGGTACAATTTTGTTACCGAAGTAGGCAACTCCTTTCTTGATGCGTATTTGCCAATAGTAAAGAAAAGAAAAGACGTGCCATTTACTGATGCGCAACGCACTTGGCAAGAAATTCGCCGTGGTCGTTATGTGGAATTTAATTTGGTTCACGACAAAGGCACTTTATTTGGCTTAAAAACCAATGGGCGAATAGAGAGTATTTTGATGAGCTTACCGCCTCACGTACAATGGCATTATGATCATCATCCAGTAGTAGGAAGTGAAGAAGAAAAATTAATTCAAGTATTAGAAAAACCAGTTGAGTGGGTAGCCCCCTAACCCCCGAAGGGGGAACACCAAATAAACTGATGCTTTGTCTATAAATAAAATTATAAATTAACTTAAAACCTATTGACCCCTAATAGGAATTCCCCCTTTGGGGGTTAGGGGGCCGATTATGTTCCCATTACACAGAGGTAGAAGATTACGCGTTAACGAAAGTATTCGTTCATTAGTTCGTGAAACCACATTAAGTCCGTCCGATTTTATGTTTCCGATGTTTATTGCAGAAGGAGAAAATGTACAAGTCGAAATTCCATCGATGCCCGGAATTTTTCGTCGTTCGATAGATTTAACGGTAAAAGAAGTTCAAGAATTATTCGATTTAGGGATTCGTGCCGTGAATATTTATGTGAAAGTAAGCGAAGACTTGAAAGACAACACCGGCAAAGAAGCGTGGAACCCCAACGGATTGATGCAACAAGCTATTCGTGCTATTAAAGCGGCTTGTCCGGAAATGATTGTGATGCCTGATGTGGCATTGGACCCGTATTCCATTTATGGTCACGACGGAATTATTGAAAATGGTGATGTAGCTAACGATGCAACGAATGATGCCTTAGTAAAAATGGCGGTTTCTCACGCACAAGCCGGTGCCGATTTTGTTGCACCAAGCGACATGATGGACGGTAGAGTGTTGCGTTTGCGTCAAGGCTTGGACGCAGCGGGCTTTGAAAATGTAGGTATTATGAGTTATTCGGCGAAATATGCTTCGGCATTCTATGGCCCGTTTAGAGATGCTTTAGACAGTGCACCAAAAGAGGCAGATGTAGTAGTGCCAAAAGACAAAAAAACCTACCAAATGGATTATGCCAATCGCATCGAAGCGGTTAAAGAAGCCTTATGGGACGTTGAAGAAGGCGCTGATATGGTGATGGTAAAACCTGGAATTGCTTATTTGGACATCGTTCGCGAAGTAAAAAATGCGGTAGATGTTCCGGTAACGGTTTTCCATGTTTCAGGCGAATATGCGATGATTAAGGCTGCAGCCGAAAGAGGTTGGCTGGACCACGATAAAATTATGATGGAACAATTAATGTGCATCAAACGCGCGGGCGCTAGTTTAATTTCGACTTATTTTGCGAAAGAAGCAGCAATCCTATTAAAAAAATAAGAAGCTTATCCTGCTATTCGCTCTATCTTTTCTGCCGAACCCCGGCAGCAAAGGATGCCGCTGCTATCAGGGCTAATTTATAAACCATTCGACTACTCGAGTGGTTTTTTATTTTGAACCAAAATCGATTATCTTTATCCAATGGAAACAGTTAGTATCAAAACACCTTTAGGAATTGCTACCATTAAAGGGGATGAGAATGGCATTGCAGTAATCGCTATTGCTGATGAAGGAGAAATTTCGAAAGTAATTCCGCCCGTTTTACAAAATGCGGTAACGCAACTCCAAGAGTATTTTGAAGGAAAACGAACGCATTTTGATTTCCAATTGAATCCCGTGGGAACCGAATTTCAGCAAAAAGTATGGAAGGGTTTGTGCGAAATTCCTTTTGGTAAAACGATGAGTTATTTGGAATTAGCCAAACAACTCGGCGATGTGAAAGCGATTCGAGCCGTAGCTTCGGCCAATGGTAAAAACCCATTGTGGATTGTGGTGCCTTGCCACCGAGTAATTGGGACAGATGGTTCACTCACAGGTTATGCCGGAGGGCTGTGGCGCAAAAAGTGGTTACTCGAACACGAAAACCCAAGTAAACAACAAAATCTTTTTGAATAAGACTTCTTAGATTTCTAGATTTTTAGAAATTTAGATAGATTTTAATCTTAAAAATACAGGCAGTTTAGTATATTTATTTTCTGATAATCTAGTTATCCATAAATCTAACCATCTAAAAATCTAATTAGTCTAACAATCTAATCCCATCTTCCCAATGATCGAAAAAATCAACCTCAATCACATTCTCTTTTTAGATATTGAAACCGTTCCCGAAGAAGAACATTTCCATTCGCTTGACGATGAAATGAAAGCACTTTGGGAAAACAAGACCCAATACCAGCGCAAAGACGATTTTAGCCCCGAGGACTTTTATGACCGCGCAGGCATTTGGGCTGAATTCGGAAAAATTGTGTGTGTTTCGGTAGGGTATTTTGTTGTCAAAGGGGACGTTCGCAATTTTAGAGTGACCTCTTTTTTTGGTGACGAAAAGAAAATCTTGCGTGATTTTAATAATCTATTGAACAATCATTTCAATCAAGCCCAACATATTTTGTGCGGACATAACGCCAAGGAATTTGACATTCCGTTTTTGGCACGACGCATGATTATCAACCAAATTCCTATTCCGAATAAACTGAATTTATTTGGTAAAAAACCTTGGGAAATTCCGCATTTGGATACCTTGGAATTATGGAAATTTGGCGATTACAAGCATTTCACTTCGTTAAAATTGATGTGTAAGGTGTTGGGAATTCCCTCCTCAAAAGGGGATATTGATGGCAGTCAGGTGGGACATGTTTTCTATGTAGAAAAAGACATTGACCGAATTGTAACTTATTGTGAAAAAGATACGATTGCCGTAGCTCAAATTTTCCTTCGCTTGCGACGCGAAGATTTATTGATTGAAGACGAGATTATTCATGTGTAATTGGAACACCAATTCCACAGATTGCACCAATTGAATTGGGGATAATTTGTGTAATCCGTGTTATATTTTTTAAATCCATTAGGTTTAAATCTATATTTTTACAAAAAATATAAATTATGGTATTAAGTAGATTTTGGTTGGTTATTTTTATTTCTTCCATCGTATTTGTTGTTTTTAGTTTGTTTTCGGGAGATAATTATACGATTGATCATTTGTTAAATGGGAAGAAAGACGATCCTATTTTAGTGTCCGAAAAGTATTTGGATCAAGTTCCTGCTTTTGTCAAAGACAGTATTACGAAAGCGCCTGACCAAACAATGGTAATCAATGCAGATACTACTTATGTTTACTTGAACAAAACCGTTAAAATCTATAGTGGCGTCCAAAAATCAGATGGTTTATTGGCAACTTGTAAAAGCACTTTGGTCGATTTGATCTTGCCACTTATTGCTTATTTAGCGTTCTTTTGTGGTTTGATGGAGTTATTAATTATATCGGGCGCATCGGGTAAATTAGCTCAAATTTTGAGTCCAGTATTTGTAAAAGTTTTCCCTTCTGTTCCAGAAAATCACCCTTCTATTTCGTACATGACCTTAAACTTTGCTGCTAATTTCCTTGGATTGGATTCGGCAGCCACTCCATTTGGTTTAAAAGCAATGGAAAGCTTACAAGAACTCAATCCTGAAAAAGACAAAGCTAGTGATGCCCAAATCATGTTTATGTGTTTACATGCCTCAGGACTAACCTTAATCGCCACCTCTATTATTGGATATCGTGCAGCGGCTAATGCAAGCAATCCTGCCGACGTGATGTTGCCATGTATTATCACTTCGTTTATTGGAACAATTGCCGCCTTTTTAATTGTAGGAATTAAACAAAAAATCAATTTTAAAAGCGCTTCATTAGTCGTGTCATTAATGGTATTAATTGCAGCGATTATCGGCTTATTGTTTTATGTGAACCAATTGGATTTAATTGGTAAAAATTATTTCACAAGCAACCTTTCTGCCTTAATATTGATTGCAATTATTGCTTTCACTTTGGTGTTTTCTTTTATTAAAGAGAAAAAATTCACCGAAGCCAAAACAACGGTTTTCGAATCTTTTGTGGTGGGAGCTAATAACGGAATTAAAACAGGAGTTGTTATTTTCCCATATGTTTTAGCCATGTTGGTAGCTATTTCGCTATTCAGAAACAGTGGCTTATTTGAAATCATCAGTAACGGAATTTCCTTTGTGTTTTCCAACATTGGCGTAAGCAAAGAAATTACGGATGCACTTCCAGTAGCTATGTTACGCCCATTTAGTTCTGCTGGATCGCGCGGATTTTTAATTGATTCTATGAATACTTTTGGAGCAGATTCCTTAACTGGTCGATTGAGTAGTATTTTTCAATGTAGCGCCGAAAGTACTTTTTATGTGATTGCAGTCTACTTTGGTTCTGTCAATATTAAGAACACTCGTTATGCACTAAGCACGATGCTTTTGGTGGATTTAATTTGTGTAATTACAGCGATTTTTGTGGCGAGTTGGTTTTTTTAAATTGTATTTCCTGCAAGGTTTCTAAAACCTTGTAGGTATAAATAAAGTAGTATTTACAAGGCAAAAGTATCTTGTGGGTATCAAAAAAGCATCCCATGAAATTAGAAGTTTTAGAAAAAGATAAAATCTATCACATTTATAATCGCGGTATAAATGGAGAAGCTATTTTTACTTCTAATGAAAACAAACATTACTTTTTAAAACTCTATTCAAAATATCTAGAAAACAAAGTGGATACTTTTGCTTATTGTTTAATGGATAATCATTTTCATTTTGTAATACGGGTTCTTAAAGAAGAAGAAATTACACAGGCCTTGTCTAATTTATTTAATGCTTATGCAAAAGCATTCAACAAACAATCTAGTAGAACAGGAAGTTTATTTGAAAAACATTTTAAAAGGATACAAATTGAAAGTCAAACGTACTTAACTAATTTAATTCAGTATGTACATCTTAATCCAACACATCATTTGGGTATCAACTATAAAACGTTTCCTTTTTCCTCGTATCAATCTATAATTTCAGATCAGCCAACTAAATTAATTAGAGAAGAAGTTCTTGTTTATTTCGAAGGAGTTGAAAATTTCATTTATTGTCACGATTTTAAACGTGAAATAATATCAGCACAATTTACTCTTGAGTAGAAGATTAATATTCTGCAAGGTCTTTTTAACCCTGTAGGTATAAATTTAAGACTATAATAAACAAACCTACAAGGTTTTGGAAACCTTGCAGGTTATTTGTAACTTTACGTTTCTAAAAATTCAATCATGGACTTTATATATCAAGACCCGTATCCGATTTTGAAAGACGATACACAATACAAAAAAATTAGTGCTGACTTTGTAAAAACAGAGCAATTGGGCAATAGAGAAATTCTAACCGTTGACCCAAAAGGATTGGAATTATTGGCACAAGAAGCCATGAACGATGTGTCGTTTATGTTGCGTACAGCGCATTTGCAAAAACTAAAAAATATTTTGGATGACCCAGAAGCCACAGATAATGATCGCTTTGTGGCTTACAATTTGTTGCAAAATGCGGTCGTAGCCGTAGAAGGGCAGTTGCCGTCTTGTCAAGATACAGGAACAGCGATTGTAATGGCTAAAAAAGGCGAAAACGTATACACAGGAGCCGATGATGCCGAATGGTTGTCGAAAGGAATTTTCAATACCTACCAAAATAAGAATTTGCGTTACTCGCAGATTATTCCGATTTCGATGTTTGAAGAGAAAAACTCGGGGTCGAATTTGCCAGCACAAATTGACATTTATGCCAAAAAAGGCGCTTCGTACGAATTTTTGTTTTTAGCAAAAGGAGGCGGTTCGGCTAACAAAACCTTTTTGTACCAACAAACCAAATCACTTTTGAATGAGAAGTCAATGGAAACTTTCATTCGTCAAAAAATTAAAGATTTAGGAACTTCGGCTTGTCCGC
The DNA here is from genome assembly GCA_041191945.1 of Bacteroidota bacterium. Lineage (GTDB taxonomy): Bacteria > Bacteroidota > Bacteroidia > Flavobacteriales > Flavobacteriaceae > Flavobacterium. The sequence continues at coordinate 150,193 of JBEENX010000002.1, read as the reverse complement.
CCTACCATTTAGCCTTGGTCATTGGTGGCACTTCAGCCGAAGCGAATTTAGCGGCTGTGAAAAAAGCCTCAGCAGGTTATTTTGATAATTTACCCACTTCAGGGAATATGGCTGGTCAAGCGTTTCGTGATTTAGAATGGGAGAAAAAAGTATTGGAATTTTGCCAAGAAAGTCACATTGGAGCGCAATTTGGCGGAAAATATTTTGCTCATGATGTACGTGTGATTCGTTTGCCACGTCACGCTGCTTCTTGTCCAGTTGGTTTAGGAGTGTCGTGTTCGGCAGATAGAAATATTAAAGGAAAAATTACCAAAGATGGTATTTTCTTGGAACAATTGGAAACCAATCCGAAACAATTTTTACCGGCTACACCACCGCATTTGGAAGCACCAGTTGAGGTAGATTTGAATCGACCAATGGCGGATATTCTAGCTGAATTATCTAAATACCCAATCAAAACGCGTTTGAAATTAAACGGAATATTGATAGTAGCTCGTGATATTGCGCATGCAAAAATCAAAGAGTTATTAGACGCTGGAAAACCAATGCCAGACTACTTTAAAAACCACCCTGTCTATTATGCGGGACCAGCAAAAACTCCAGACGGCATGCCTTCAGGAAGTTTTGGGCCTACTACTGCGGGCCGAATGGACGTGTATGTAGAAGAGTTCCAAAAAGCAGGCGGAAGTATGATTATGTTGGCAAAAGGAAACCGTACCAAACAAGTTATGGAGGCTTGTAAAACCTATGGCGGATTCTATTTAGGTTCTATTGGAGGTCCAGCGGCTATTTTGGCACAGGACAACATCTTGAAAGTTGAAGTAGTCGATTTTGAAGAACTAGGAATGGAAGCGGTGCGTAAAATTACTGTGAAAGATTTCCCAGCCTTCATTATTACTGATGACAAAGGGAATGATTTCTTTGAGAATTTGTAATGTAAAGACCTAACCTGCAAGGTTTACAAAACCTAGTAGGTTTAAAATACAAAACCTGCAAAGCATAATTGTCTTGCAGGTTTTTTATTTTTTGGTGGTTGGCTGGGCTGTATGCTGTATATGGAGTCATACTAGGGTTTTTGTTGTAAGATAATTTTGTTTAGGTATTTTTTATTCAATACGATAGCGGCAAAAGGTCTGAGTTGGTAGGAAACGGGATTTTCTTTTGTCACTTTATAATATACTACAATAGTGCCCATAGCACCCATAGCCACACCTGTAATCTCAATTGTAGTGGGTCTATTGGTTTCTTGTAAAATAATGGGTACTACAAATTGAGTTTTGAAATCAACATGTGAAGGTTGACCTTCTTTTCCCATCACGCTTGCAGCACCAAAGAGGGCATCAAATTTTTTTTGAGTGTCTATTCGGTTGTTTTTTACAGGTAATTTAGCGTTGTTTTTTACAAAATACTGAGTCAGAAGCTGGTAATCAATACTTCCTAATTGGGGTTGTTTTTCAACGGTAGCGTCAATAAATGCTCCAGAGGAGTAAATTTTATATTTTACTATGAATCCATTAGGCACATAAAAAACTAAAGGGAGTTTGCTATTGTAGCTCATTATTTTAGGTGGGAGATGGATAAATTTGAGTTGTTTTATAGTATCAGGGCATCCCATTAATGTAGAAGCACTATCTCCATTACTTTTTATTTTATAGTAGGTAAAGCCCCACCCTTCTAAAGGGATTTCTGTGATTTCTCCCATCATAGAATGGTAATTACAATCAACCATTTCATTTTTGCCAACAAACACCTCAATATGATGATTTTCGTCATTTTTGGTTTCTGGCACCTGTATGTACACCTTTTGGTAACCTTGTTCAGCTTTTGGGAAAGCATCTAAGTAAGGAGCTGTATTTTGTTGTGCTAATGCGAGGATTGGAGTTGTAATAGTTACAATAATTTTTAGTAATGTTTTCATAAAATAGTATTCGTTATTTTGTTTACAATTACGGCACAACAGCATCGTTGATTCTATCCCAATAGGATACAACCAACTATTTTGAAAGGCACTCATTTTTAATCTGTAAAGGAAATTTGATTTGGGGTCAAATGCAGTTACAGGGGTATTTCAAATGTAAGAATTTTTAATGTGAAAATTTAAAAATTCTGCGTTATCCTTGTTGAATCTTATTCCCATTAGTCCCTGAAGCAATTCAAACTATTGGGTTTCGTTTTTTATAGAAAGCTTATTTTTTACTTTTGAAACAACAACGGAGCAAATTCAGACAAATAATCACGCCAGTTGGACCAAGTATGTCCTCCTGTAGTTTCGTGGTATTGGTATTGGAACTGAAGGCTGTCCAATAGTTTTCGGTACTCGTTGGATCTTTCAAAAAGGAAGTCGCTGTTGCCAATGCCTATCCAGTATAATTTGAATCCATTGTCTCTCTGTGCTTTGAGTTTGTTAGTAAAATCGCTATACACCGCTGCTTGCGAATCTTTAGGTTGTAACATCGCCGAAGAAAACACCCCTACATAATCAAAGGTATTAGGATAATTAGCCGAAATCACCAAACTGTGCATGCCACCCATAGAAAGTCCTGCAATGGCACGAGATGCTTTTTCTTTCTTTACGCGGTAATTACTCTCAATAAATTGGATGATGTCTCCAAAAGCCGCTTCGGTTCTTCCAGAAAAAGTAGCGGGACGCATAAAAACAGGTTTTACAAAGCCTTCACTAGATTCGCCTGGTGTGGCAGTTTGATCTGCATTTCCATTGGTCATCACTACAATCATCGGTTTTGCTTTGCCTTGAGCGATTAAATTGTCCATAATTTGAGCGGTACGACCTAGTTCCATCCAAGCATTTTCATCGCCACCTGCACCATGCATTAGGTACAAAACAGGGTATTTTTGGTTGTTGTTCTCATAACCTGCTGGGGTGTAAACGGTCAATCGGCGCGTGCTTTCAAGCTTTGGTGAAGCATACCAACGTTTGGCCACCGTTCCGTGAGGCACATCAGTTACTTTATACAAATCAGCTTTTCCACCACCCACTAAAAATACGTTTACTACGGTGGAAACATCACGAATTAAAAACGCATTGTTAGGGTCGAAAGCTTTTACACCATCTACAAAAAACGAATAACTGTACAATTCTGGATGGAGTTTTTTAGTGGTTAAACTCCAGATGCCGTCTTCGCCTTTGTTTAATAGACCGCCTTCGGGAATGCAGTCACCTTGTACTTTCACTTCTTTGGCGTTTTTGGCATCCAGTCGAAAAGTAACGGTATTGTCAGCATTAATTTCGGGAGAAACAATTTCTTTTTTGGTAGAAAAGTTGACGTTTTCTTGTGCTTGTGTTCCAATGCTCAAAAGAAGTAGCGCAAGGATTAAAAGGTTTTTTTTCATTTTTGGTTGAGTTAGTTTCATTGTGTCAATATGTCGCAATATAAAGTTTATTTATGGATTTTACAGCAGATTTTCTTTTGATTTCACCATTTAGTAGTTCTGTGCAGAGGAATATATCGTCCCTACGGGACTTTATCTCCTTAGTATATCTAGTGTTGCCACTATACCATCCCTACGGGATTAAAGACATTAACAAGAAGTGATAAACGGAATGTATTAGTCAATTTTCATCTCAGGGATATCGCCTTCGATGATTAAAGTAGCTTCGGTTGAAGCAATAATATGTTCTACACTTACACCTGGCGCGCGTTCCAAAAGTTGGAATCCTTTTGGAGTAATCTCTAAAACGGCTAATTCGGTTACGACTTTTTTGACACAACCAACACCGGTAAGTGGGAGGGTACATTTTTTAAGAATTTTACTTTCGCCCGCCTTGTTGACGTGCATCATAGCCACTATAATATTATCAGCAGAAGCTACTAAGTCCATTGCTCCGCCCATTCCTTTGACCATTTTTCCTGGGATTTTCCAGTTGGCAATATCACCATTTTCAGCCACTTCCATAGCGCCTAAAATAGTTAAATCAACATGTTGACCCCGAATCATTCCAAAGCTCAATGCCGAATCAAAGAAACTCGCTCCCGGAAGGGTTGTAATGGTTTGCTTGCCCGCGTTGATTAAGTCGGCATCTTCTTCACCTTCAAAAGGGAAAGGTCCCATTCCTAACACTCCATTTTCCGACTGAAATTCAACCGAAATATCGTTACGTACATAGTTGGCTACCAAGGTTGGAATTCCAATTCCTAAGTTGACATAATAGCCGTCTTGGACTTCTTGGGCAATTCTTTTTGCGATTTGATTTTTATCTAACATAATACTAATGTAGCAATTTATCAATTAATTAATGTAGCAATGAGTATTGGTTATTTCGTTTTACTAGTAGCAATTATTTTGTATGTAATTAATGAAATCTCTTTAATTTTTTGTTTCAAGTTTCCATTAAATGGGTATGACTTGGCTTTTTCGCAAAGGAGCAACCAATATTTTGTTTCTTCAATTTCTTTAGCTGCAATTTTCATCTTGTGTATGAAGTCAGCTTTACTTTCTGCATTTTGAGCTTCATGAATATTAGCACCGATACTTGTTCCAGACTTTAATAATTGGTTTGCAATTACATATTTTCTTTTCTCTTCTAGGATTTCGCAATAGCTAATAATGTCTAAAGAGAAATCAATTGATTTATTTAAAATTATATTTTCAGGGGGCATAATTGGTATATTTTTAAATTAATTCATTGCTACATTTTTTTTCTTACCGTTCTTTGTTCAATTCTTTTCTCAAAAAATTCTCCTTGAAAAATGCGTTGTACGAATATGCCGGGAATGTGAATTTGATTAGGGTCTAAAGTGCCGGCTTCAACTAATTCCTCGACTTCGGCAATGGTGATTTTAGCGGCACCTGCCATACACGGATTAAAATTACGTGCGGTTCCTTTAAAAATTAAATTGCCTGCGGTATCCCCTTTCCAAGCTTTTATAATCGCAAAATCAGCTTGAAAAGCGTGTTCTAAAACGTGCATTTTTCCGTTGAATTCTCTAGTTTCCTTCCCTTGAGCTACTTCAGTGCCGTAACCCGCAGGAGTGAAAAAAGCTGGGATTCCAGTTTGGGCAGCACGGCAACGTTCGGCCAAAGTTCCTTGCGGGATAAGTTCGACTTCGAGTTCGCCGGATAACATTTGGCGCTCAAATTCGGCATTCTCTCCCACATAGGAAGAAATCATTTTTTTGATTTGTTGGTGTTGTAATAATAAGCCCAATCCGAAATCATCTACGCCGGCATTATTTGAAATACAGATTAAGTTGGTTACATTTTTGCGAACTAATTCGGCAATAGCATTTTCGGGAATGCCACACAATCCAAAGCCACCCACCATGAGAGTCATATTGTCTTCAATACCTTGAAGCGCTTCTTGTACGGAGGCTACTTTTTTGTTAATCATGGGTTTTTGGTATTAAGTCATGAAATGAAAAACAGTATTTTAATTGTGATTACGCCAACTTAAAACAAAATTCCTAGCCCTGACAGCAACGGCATCCTTTAAGGGAGCTGAGGCTCTCGAAGTCCCCTTAAAGATACAGTGAATGGCAGGAAATAGCTCCAAGTAATTGAATTACAATTGGAACTCTTCGGTGTTTTGTTCCGTATCGGTGCTGTCCTTGACTACTGCGGCAGGTTTTGAATAACAATCTACTTTTATAGAAAGATTAGCAGGCCTGTCAAATTCCTCTTTTGAAACGTTGAGTGTTTCATCTTCATAGCATTTTTTCATGAAGTAACCCCAAACGGGTAGTGCTGCTGTTGCTCCCTGACCGTAGGTAAGACTTCTAAAACGTGCCGAACGGTCTTCGCATCCTACCCAAACTCCAGTAACTAAATTAGGTACCATTCCAACAAACCATCCATCGGATTGATTTTGAGTTGTTCCCGTTTTACCTGCGATAGGGTTTTTAAACATATAAGGATAGCCTGTCCAACGATTGTCTCCGTTTCCGCCACCTTCAGTGCGTAAACGTTCTCCAGATCCTCCTTCGGTTACTCCTTCTAACAATTTGATTACAGCAAAGGCGATGTCTTTGTTCAAAACATCGTGCGATTCAGGAACAGGTTCGTAAAGAACCACACCACTTTTATCTTCTATTTTTCTAATGAATTGTGGTTTCACATATACTCCTTGATTGGCAAACGTACTATAAGCCGCTACCATATCTTGTACCGTGATTTCGACAGCTCCAAGAGCAATAGAAGGTTGTGCTGGGATTTCGGAAGTAACCCCTAATTTGTGTGTTAATTCGACAACGGCTTCTGGGCCAGTTTTGTCTATCAATTTGGCCGATACCGTATTGATAGAATTGGCCAAAGCTCTTTTTAAAGTAACCATTCCGCGGTATTTTTGATCGGAATTTCGAGGTTCCCAGTCTTCGGTTACATTGTGTTTTCCTTTGCGAATCATAAATGGGCCATCCAGAATAGAGTCACAAGGCGACATGCCTAATTGTTCTATAGCAGTTGCATACACAAACGGTTTGAAAGTAGATCCTACTTGTCTTGCTCCTTGTCCTACGTGGTCGTATTGGAAATATTTATAGTTAATTCCACCCACCCACGCTTTGATATTGCCTGTTTGTGGTTCCATGGCCATCAAACCAGACTGTAAGAAATGTTTGTAGTAACGAATGGAATCCAAAGGCGTCATAATCGTATCTCTTTCACCTTTCCAAGTAAAGACTTTCATTTTGGTTTTTTGTTTGAACGAAGCGATGATTTCTTCTTCGCTTTTCTCCATAGATTCCATAATGTTCCAACGAGACGATGCTTTCATGGCTTTTTTCATGATGCGATCGGTTTCGGCTTGAGAAATATTAACAAAAGGAGCGTTTTTATTCTCCTTAGCTTGGTTGAAAAATTCTTCTTGTAAGTTAGCCATGTGCGCTTCTACCGCTTCTTCTGCATACAATTGCATACGCGAATCGATAGTAGTATAAATACGCAATCCGTCTTTGTAAATATTATAATCAGAGCCGTCTGGTTTTTTATTGTCTTCCACCCATTTTTTCATATATTCTCTCAAGTACTCTCTAAAATAAGTAGCTGTTCCGTCTTTATGACTTTCTAATTTGAAGTTCAATTTGATAGGCAAACTTTGTAATTTCAATTTTTGGGTTTCGGTGATAATCTCCGCTTTTTCCATTTGTTTCAATACAACATTGCGTCGATTTCGTACCCCTTCTGGATTTTTTACAGGATTGTATAAACCAGAATTTTTGAACATCCCTACTAAAACAGCAGATTCTTCGGTGGTTAAATCTTTAGGCGCTTTAGAAAAATAGGTTTTGGCTGCCGAGTTCACCCCAACAGAGTTGTTTCCAAAATCATATACATTGCAGTACATGGCAATGATTTCATTTTTAGTGTATTGTCTTTCTAATCGAATGGCAATAATCCATTCTTTAGCTTTTTGGATAATACGAAAAGGCAAGAATTTTGATCCTTCTCCGTGGAATAATTGCTTAGCCAATTGTTGGGTTAGTGTACTGGCTCCACCGCTGGTTCCAAAGCTCAATATAGCTCTTAATGTTCCTCTTCCATCAATTCCTGAATGTTCGTAAAAACGAGCATCTTCGGTAGCTACTAGGGCTTGTACTAAATTTTTAGGCAAGTCCGAATATTTTAATTGGGAACGGTTTTTTTCGAAATATTTTCCAATGACCACTCCGTCAGCAGAAATAATTTCAGTGGCTAAATTAGAATCAGGATTTTCCAAATCTTCGAATGAAGGCATAGAACCCAAAAGCCCCCAAGAAGCAAATAGAAAAAATAAGGCGATGCCTCCTAAACCGTAAAAGAAGTATTTCCAAAACAATTTGGAATAATATTGAATGTCTTTTTCTGACTCTGGTATTGGATTGTTTTTTCGATTAATGATAGCCATAATACTATAATTCTATTCTTTATTTTCTATTCTAAAACCTACGTCTGTAATTCCTTCTAGCTGTTCTACCCCTGGTACTTTTCCCGTTTCACGAACTGCTTGTTTGATATACACTTTGTATTTCCCTCTAAACTTTACATTTTCTTTGTAAAATAATTTACTCTCTTTGATATCCGTAAATCCTTCGCCAAGCAATGTTCCGTCTGGATTAGCCATTTGGTACTCTAAAGTGTCCACTTTGGTAAAACCATTTGGCAACTCTAGCGCCACAATTAAGAACAAATTGTTAAACGGATAATTGTCATTACTTCTCAAATTTACAAATAAATTGTATCGTTTAGTCGAATCCAAGTCAGGTAATTGGAAACTAACGACACTATCTTTGTGCCAAGCACTTCCTACTGAATAGTACTCATCAAACACTCTTTTTTTATCACATGAAAAAAAGAGAATACCTATTAAAAGAAAAACAAGACTATTTTTTATCCTCATTTTTTGTAATAATTATCGGTTTCCTTGGTTCGCCATTTTTGTTATTGGGATTCGGACGTCTATTATTGTTCGATCTGTTATTGTTGTTATTTCCCGAAGACCTGTTATTTCCAGAGTTTGTTTCTGCAGTTTGTTTTGGTTTTTTATTTGTTTTTTTCTTTTTCTTAGGTTGGTCAAAACGTGTTAAACTTTCCTGTCCTACAGCATTGTTAAAGTTTTTTTCTTGTTCTTCAACTGTTTCAATGGCAAAATCTTCTAGAGAAGCCACTTTTTTCTTTAGTTTGTTTTCGGCAATAATTTCTTTGACTTGTTCGATTTTTAAGACATGCCAGTTTGCAAAACTGTCTGTATAAGCAAACCACATTAGTCCTTTAAAAATATCTTGTTTTTGACAGATTGCATCTCCTTTTTCAGTGTGTAATTTGATGTCAAAATCGGGAAAATCCTTTAAGGCATCCATATAGGTGTCTAACTCATAGTTCAAGCAGCATTTTAATTTACCACATTGTCCTGCTAATTTTTGTGGATTCAATGACAATTGTTGGTAACGTGCTGCCGAAGTGTTGACACTTCTAAAATCAGTTAACCAAGTAGAACAACACAACTCTCTTCCACAAGAACCTATACCCCCTAAACGAGAAGCTTCCTGACGGAAACCTACTTGTTTCATCTCAATTCGGGTATTGAACTCTTTCGCAAAATCTTTAATTAATTGACGAAAATCAACCCTGTCGTTAGCCGTATAATAAAAAGTAGCCTTTGATCCGTCTCCTTGGAATTCGATATCAGAAATTTTCATTTCTAATTTTTGATAGATGGCTAATTCGCGCGCGCGCACTTTCATAGGTTCTTCACGGTCTCTTGCTGCTGACCAAATATCAATATCTTTTTGAGAGGCTTTTCTATATACTTTTGGAATTTCAGTGCTTTCAGGATTTACCCCTTTTTTCTTCATTTGGACGCGAACTAATTCGCCTGTTAACGTAACAATTCCAATATCGTGACCAGGAGAAGCTACTGTAGCAACAATGTCACCAATACTTAAACTTAATTTTTCGGTATTGCGATAAAATTCTTTTCTTCCATTTTTAAAACGGACTTCAACACAATCAAAAGGAGTTTCGCCATTAGGCGCACTCATATTTGAAAGCCAGTCAAAAACGGTTAACTTATTGCAGCTATCAGTGCCACAAGTCCCATTATTTTTACAACCCTTTGGTGCTCCACCATCAGCCGTTGAACAACTTGTACATGCCATAATTTTATATGTAGTGTTGTAATTAATACAACTTAAGTTCTTAAAACGAATAAGGTGTAAAGATAGTATTTTTTAGTTGTAAGTTTTATAACCTTTTTGTTAAAGAAAAAATCCCATTTCGGTTAGGAAATACGATTTTTTCATTGAAGAACTAGGCTTTATACTTCTTTAATAGATATTATTTTTACCGGACAGGCTTTTTCGGCTAATTCACAAGTTTCCACAATAGCATGATCAGGGGATTTTAAAGTATAAAAACCCTTGGCGTTAACGGATTTGATCAAAACCGATTTGCCGTCTTTTTTGGACATTTGAAATTGTGCTGGCGCCATTTCTACACAGTAGTTGCAACCAATGCATTTGTCTCTTTGAAGCGTAACAATGACCATTAGTTTTCTACTATTTTATATAGTTTGTCCGAAAGACGAATGCGGAACGGTAGTTTCATTGTACAACTATCTCCTTTGGTAGCTTTTTCAGCAGTTGCATCGTTAACAAAGAAATCTTCTAAAATTAATTCTTGTGCCCCTGTTGAAGGACCCGTAATTAAAATTTTATCGCCTTTTTTGATGTCATAGGCTTCAATTTTGAATTCGGCAATATTAGATTTTGGAAAATAATGCATTCCTTTTCCAATGTACACTTTCTTTTGTGTAGCACTTGATCCGGGATTATCTGACCATTCTCCAAGTTTTTGTCCTAAGTAATAGCCACTCCAAAACCCACGGTTGTAAACCGTTGCCAAACTTGCCATCCATATGTTGATTTTTTCTTTGGTAAACGTACCTTCGTAATATGAATCAATAGCTTCACGATAGGTTTTGATAACAGTAGCGACATAATCAGCCGCACGACCTCGACCTTCTATTTTCAAAACTTTGATGCCTGAATCGATGACTTGGTCTAGGAAATCCAACGTACATAAATCTTTTGGAGACATTAAATATTCGTTATCGACTTCTATTTCAAAACCTGATTCTTGGTCGATAACGGTATATTTTTTGCGGCAATTTTGTTTACAAGCTCCACGATTGGCTGATGAATTGTGCGAATGTAAACTCAAATAACATTTGCCCGAAACCGCCATACATAAGGCACCGTGACCAAAAATTTCTATTTCTACTAAATTCCCACTCGGCCCTTTGATTTGTTCTTTTTCGATTTCGTCTGTGATTTTTTTTACCTGACGCAAACTTAATTCGCGTGACAACACAATGGTATCGGCAAATAGGGCATAGAATTTTACCGTTTCAATATTGGTCACATTCAATTGAGTCGAAATATGAACTTCTATCCCAATGGTTCTTGCTGCCATTATTACTGCTTGATCTGATGCAATCACTGCTGTAATACTCGCTTCTTTTGCTTTAGATAAAAGTGTTTTTACAATCGACAAATCGTGGTCGTAAATAATCGTATTTAAAGTTAAATAGGTTCTAACGTTTTTTTCTTGGCATCGACGTGCAATTTCTGGCAAATCGTCTAATACAAAATTCACCGTGGCGCGTGCGCGCATGTTCAATTGCTCTACCCCAAAATAGATCGAATCACAACCATTATCTAAAGCCGCTTGTAGAGATTCGAAATTCCCTGCTGGAGCCATTAATTCTATTTTTCCTGAAGCCGTCATTAGCTGATTATTTTAAATAATTTGTCTGATTTTCGAACTCGAAAAGGTACTTCAAAAGTTACTTTATCGCCAATTTTTGCAACACTATTTTCAGATCCATTGACCATCATTTTTTCTAAAACTAATTCTTGATTTCCTGTGGTTGGACCAGATATTAGAATTTTACCGCCAAGGTTTAATTCGTTATTATCAATAATGAAAAGTCCAACTTGAGCTTTTACATAATAGTGTTCGGCTTTACCAATAAGCACTTTTTTTACTTTTATCTTCTGACGAATGTCTTTCGTTTTTTCGGCTACAGCTAATGGTTTATCCGAAAGTTCACCCGAATGTTTGAATTTTAAATTCTCTGATTTTCCTTTTCGGAATACTTTATTTCCAACTTGTTTTCCGCGACGCAATTTTACTTGTTCGACTAAAGGCAAATGGGTGATTTCTTGACATTCAGATGAACAACAATTTTCCATTGCGGCTTTGCATTCGTCACATTGTATGAATAATAAATGGCAACCGTCATTAGCGCAATTGGTGTGATTATCGCAAGGTTTTCCACATTGATGGCATTGCGAAACAATATCGTCTGTAATTCTTTCGCCTAAGCGGTGGTCAAACACAAAATTCTTTCCAATGAATTTACTTGCTAACCCTTCTTCCTTGATTTGTTTGGCGTAGTTAATAATCCCGCCTTCTAATTGGTACACATTTTTAAACCCTTGGTGTTTGAAGTATGCCGATGCTTTTTCGCAACGAATACCGCCTGTACAGTACATGACCAAGTTTTTATCTTCTTTAAAATCTTTTAACTGCTCGTTGATAATGGGTAAACTTTCTCTAAAAGTCTCCACGTCAGGTGTGATCGCACCTTTAAAATGACCAATTTCACTTTCGTAATGATTTCTAAAATCGACTACAATCGTGTTGGGGTCTTCTATTATTTGGTTGAATTCCTTAGCTTTCAAGTGTACGCCAATGTTGGTCACATCAAAAGTTTCGTCGTTTAATCCATCGGCTACGATTTTATCACGAACTTTCACCGTTAATTTCAAAAACGAATGATCGTCGTGTTCTACTGCCACATTCAAACGAATGCCGCGCATAAAATCATAGGCTTCTAAGGTTTCGCGAAAAGCTTCAAAGTTTTCGGCAGGAACGCTCATTTGAGCATTGATTCCTTCTTTGGCTACATAGGTGCGACCAAGGGCATCAAGGGCATTCCAAGCAACGAATAAATCGTCTCTAAATTTTTTAGGGTCTTCAATTTTGGCATACGCATAGAAAGACAAAGTAAGTCTTTGTTTGCCCGCTTGATCTATTAGCTCGGCTCTTTCTTCTGCGCTTAAGGTGTTGTACAGTTGCATGCTATAAACGTTTAAGTGAGAAAATATATTCGGTTCTAAATGGAAGAACTCGGGTGCAAAAGTACTATTTAACAGCAAAGTCCACAAGAATTTTTCTTTAATTGCCATTTATTATATAAAAACAAACCGCAGATTCACAGATTGGTATTAAAATCTGTGAATCTGCGGTAAATAATTTTTTTTGTGACTTAGCGCCTTAGCGGCAGGTTTAACAAAACTCTGCGTAAGCGTCTTGTAAGTTTTCTGCAATTAATTCGGCTGGACGACCTTCAATATGGTGACGCTCTAACATGTGAACCAATTCACCGTCTTTGAATAACGCCATACTTGGCGAAGACGGAGGAAAAGGAAACATGTGTTGACGTGCAGCATCAACGGCTTCTTTATCAACTCCTGCAAAAACTGTTACTAAATGATCTGGTTTTTTGGCGCCTTCTAAACTCATTTTAGCTCCTGGACGTGCGTTTCTAGCAGCACAACCACAAACAGAATTCACCACTACTAAAGTTGTTCCTGCTGCTTTTATGGCGTTTTCAACAGCCTCAGCAGTATGTAAATCTTGAAAACCAGCGTCAACTAATTCCGCTTTCATTGGTCTTACCATTTCTTCTGGATACATAATTTTTTATATTAGATTTATGATATACGATATTAGATTTAAAAAAATCTTAGGCAAAGATAAATAGAAATCTGGTCTAAAGAAGTAATCAAATCATAAAGATTTGTTATCGTTGAATAGCTTAATTAAAATCGGAATAGTCGTCTCAATAAAGCATTGATAAAAAGTCCTTTTGGGCATTTCCAAATGACTTGTAGATCTTCCCAAAGCGAAGTTTCTTCATCCAAAAACTGGAAGATAAGTTGGGGATTCCCATTTTTGAAAAGAGCAGAAAAAATAGAAGATCCCGTTTCATTTTTTTGATCCAAAATGTCTAAGAGCAGCAAATCGTACCACCAGAATTTAGTCGTTTTATGAAACTTTCTAAAATCGGTTTGAGCTTCCAAAAATGAAACTAATTCAGTTGATTTTTTGTCGGCATTTCTAAAAGTGTAACCCGTGCTTGCTTTGGTCCATCCTCCTGCGGTACCAATATTGATTACATTTTGAGTGTTGTGTTTCCAAAAAGGATAACAGGTCATGGGAATGGTTCCAGCTTCTTTTTCGAGAATTTGATAGTTACGAATGCCTAATTTTTGAATGTAATTCTCAATTTCGATTTCATATTCTTCTTTCGAAAGCAATTCTTTTGAAAACAACGTATATTCCAATAAGGCTTCCGTTTTTGAGGTAGGCAAAACGTACATAAAGCGGGTGTTGCCTTTTTGCGCCACCGAAAAATCCATAAAAGTAGCTTGTTCCGGATTAAAAGCAGGGGTTTCGGTTTGGATAAACCAACCTACAAAATGCTGTTGCAATAACGGGTATTTTGTTTGATGGGCTACAAGAGAGGGATTGTAAATGGAATTAAAAAGTTGGCTACACGAAAAACTTTGCGTTTCGGTTTTCACCAAAACAATGCTTTCGGATTCTTCAATTTCGAAAACTTTTTCCTGAATAAAATCAATATTTTCCTGTTTTGAAAACAGTTCCTGTACTTGATGGTAAAAATTCAACCCTTGAATTTTATTGTATAGGTAGGGATGTAATTCTAAGTTCCTTTGAAAATTTGCATTGGCAAATACAGCCGAATCCCATTTTTTAGAAACAGCCGAATCCCAAAGTGTTGCTTCTTTTGTCCAAAAACACCAAGTTCGATCGTTGGTTTGTTTTGCATTTTCGTCTAAAAGCAAAATACGTTTGTTTTGGAATTTTCCTGACAAGATCATTTTATACACCGTCATTAAAGTGGATAAGCCAGCGCCGGTAAAAATGTAGTCGTATTGCTTCATTACAAATTACTATATGATAAAGAATTACAAACTTCAAAAATAGGAGTATTATAATTGAAAAAATGATAAATGTAGTAGTTTTGCAAAAAAAATAATTATGATTCAAACGGTTATAAATTACTTTGAGAGTATTGATCCTGTTTTGGCAGCTTTGTATGCTACGCTTTTTACTTGGTTTCTAACTGCTTTAGGAGCCTCGTTCGTTTTCTTTTTTAAAACTATGAATAGAATCGTTTTAGACGGTATGCTTGGTTTTACGGGAGGAGTTATGGTAGCAGCTAGTTTTTGGAGCTTATTAGCGCCAGCTATTGAAATGAGTGGAGGAGAAGGATTTGTTAAAGTAGTACCTGCTTCATTAGGCTTTTTCTTAGGGGCATTATTTATTTTTGGGTTAGATAAAATTTTACCTCATTTACATATTAATTTTCAGGAAACAGAAGGAGTTAAATCACCTTGGCAAAGAACAACATTATTAGTTTTAGCTATTACCTTGCATAATATACCCGAAGGCTTAGCTGTAGGAGTTTTATTTGGAGGGGTAGCAGCTGGAATTCCAGAGGCATCAATTGCAGGAGCATTGACTTTAGCTATTGGTATTGGGATACAAAATTTTCCAGAAGGAATTGCTGTTTCAATGCCGTTACGTCGAATGGGAATGAGTAGAAGAAAAAGTTTTATGTATGGTCAGGCATCAGCATTAGTAGAGCCTGTTGCGGGAGTTTTAGGAGCTATTGCGGTTACTTTTTTTACACCGTTGTTGCCTTATGCTTTGGCATTTGCTGCGGGAGCTATGATTTTTGTGGTAGTAGAAGAGGTTATTCCGGAAACACAGCAAGATAAAAATACAGATATTGCCACGCTTGGTTTTATTGGCGGTTTTATTGTAATGATGATGTTGGATGTTGCCTTAGGTTAATTACAACCGCAATCTCCATTACTACAATTCTTGTCTGATTTTTTCTTCCAAAAATACTTCTTAATTAAAAAAGCAAGGGCAAAGAAGAGTACTCCAAAGGCTAAAATTTCTTGAATCATATCGTGTTATTTTAGAATTTGAAAAGCTATTAAAGCAACTAAATAGGCTAAGCTACTCATGAACAGTAATTGTCCTAAAGGCCATTTCCAAGAATTGGTTTCTTTTTTGGTGATGGCAATAGTACTTGCACATTGCATTGCAAAAGCGTAGAACAATAGTAACGAAATTCCTGAGGCAAAATTGAATATTTTATCACCTGTTTCAGGGTGAACCTCGGCTTGCATTTTATTTCTGATAGTAGTATCGTTGTCGCTATCGCCTACACTATAAATAGTAGCGAGCGTTCCTACAAATACTTCTCTGGCAGCAAAAGAACTTATAATAGCTACGCCAATTTTCCAATCGTAGCCTAAAGGTGAGATAACGGGTTCAATCGTTTTTCCCATTAGTCCAATATAGGAGTTTTCTAATTTTTGCGAAGCGATAGCATTTTGTAAGTCGGAATCATTTAACGGTTTTGTTTGGTGCCTTTCGATTACAATTTGTTCAGCATTGTTGAATTTTTCGCCAGGCCCATACGAGGCTAAAAACCACAATACAATGGAAATTGCTAGAATAATTTTTCCAGCACCAAAAATGAATGCTTTTGTTTTCTCAATTACATTAATAGCCACGTTTTTGAACATTGGCAATTTATAATTGGGCATTTCAACAACGAAATAAGTTTTGCCTTTTATCTTCAAGATTTTATTTAAAACATAGGCTGAAAATATAGCCATTCCAAATCCTAAAAGATACAATAGCATTAAAGTCAAACCCTGCATATTAACGATTCCAAAAACGCGTTTTTCTGGTATGACCAAAGCAATAATAATAGCGTAAACAGGCAGTCTAGCTGAACAAGTAGTGAATGGAGTTACTAAAATAGTAATCAATCGTTCTTTCCAGTTTTCGATATTTCGGGTCGCCATAATTGCGGGAATGGCACAAGCTGTACCCGAAATTAGAGGAACAATACTTTTGCCAGATAAGCCAAATTTTCGCATGATTTTATCCATCAAAAATACCACGCGGCTCATATAGCCACTTTCTTCTAAAATAGAAATGAACATAAAAAGAAAGGCAATTTGCGGAATAAAAATCAGGATGCCTCCAATGCCTGGAATGATACCTTGCGCAATTAAATTAGTCAATACGCCGGCAGGTAATTTTTCGCTAGCCAAAGCGCTCAAAGAGGCAAATGAAGAGTCAATAAAATCCATCGGAATTTTAGACCATTCAAAAATGGATTGAAAAATTCCGAAAAGAATAAAAAAGAAAATTGCATATCCCCACACTTTGTGTGTTAGCACTCGGTCCAAAACAGAACGAAAATCTTTGGCAATACTGGTGTCAATTTTTAATCCTTCTTTCAGCACATCATTGATGAACTGATAGCGTTTTATCGTTTCTTTTTGTTGTAATCGTTTTAAGTCAGAATGGGATTTGGTATACGAATTACGAATTTCATTTCGATCCAGATTCAAGAAGTTAACGTCCTGAGTAATTACCAACCATAGTTTATACAATAATTGATTCGGGAATGTTTTGCGTAAGGTTTCAAAGTATTCCTCATCAATTACAGAGGCGTTCAAACAAGGCTCTTTCGGAATGGATTTGTAATTGACTATCAATTGTTTGAGTTCCTCAATTCCGGTACCTTTTCTCGAACTAATTAAAGCTATTTTTGTTTTTAGTTTTTCTTCTAGAAAAGGAATATCAAGAGAAATCCCCTTGTGTTTCATTCGGTCAGCCATATTGATGACTAAAATAGTAGGGATTTCTAGGTCTTTTATTTGGGTGAAAAGGAGTAGATTTCGTTTTAAATTCTCCACGTCAGTTACCACTAAAGCTACATCAGGATAGAGTTTGTCGTTTTTGTTTAACAACAATTCAATTACTACATTTTCATCGATGGAGCTTGCATTTAAGCTGTAAGTTCCTGGTAAATCCAGAATGTTGGCTTTGTAATTATTAGGTAATTTGCAAAAACCAATTTTCTTCTCCACCGTAATGCCAGGATAATTCCCTACTTGTTGGTTCAATCCTGTAAGTTGGTTAAAAACCGAAGTTTTCCCAACGTTAGGATTTCCAATTAGTGCTACATTGATGTTGTGACTGCTTAGCATTAGTTGTTTTCAATTACATCTACTTCGATTTCTTTGGCTGTTTCCACTCGAATGGCTACATGCGAACCGTTGATATTCAAATACAACGGGTCGCCAAAGGGTGCTATTTGAAGCAATTCAACCACATTTCCTGGCAAACAGCCCATTTCTAATAATTTCAAAGGAACAGCATCTACATCAAATTCTTTGATGGTTGCTTTTTCGCCTTTTTTGAGAGTATTTAATGTGGTTTGCAAATCTTATTTAGATTGAATTAAGATTGCAAAAGTACAGATTTTAATAGTAAACCAAATGATAAATATCATTTTTATAGAAAAAAATCCAAGAGAAATTGGATTTATTGTTCCGATAAAAAGGCAATATCTTCAATAAGACGTTGTATGTCTTCTTTATTTGTTCCGTCGTAAAATCCGCGAACACGTCTTTTTTGATCCACTAAAATAAAATTTTCTGTGTGAACCATATCATATAGTTCTTCGGGTTTGCCCAGTTTTACAGCTAAATAAGATTTTCTAGCCATAGTATAAATGGCTTTTTTATCACCAGTAACTAGGTTCCATTTTTTATCATTGACATGGTGTTTTAGTGCATATTCTTTTAAAACAGGAACACTATCGGTTTCAGGAAAAACAGTATGAGAAAGCAACATTACTTTCGGGTTGTTGATGATGGCTTTTTGAACTTCTTCTAAATTAGTCGTCATTTTAGGACAAATAGAACCACAGGTGGTAAAAAAGAAATCGGCAACATAAATTTTTCCTTCATAATCTTTTTGGGTAATGGTTTTTCCATTTTGGTTTACAAAAGAAAAATCAGCAATGGTGTGGTATTTACTTTTATATTGAATGGTGCTGTCCACTAATTCTGGATTAACATCGGCCGGATTGTAGATGGGTAAAGTCTTAGTCGGTTTCAAAGCCGAATAAAATAAGGAAATAGTTACCACTGAAAATACAATGAGTACTCCAAAGAAAATTCTATAACGGTAGAAAAAGGTTTTCATTTTGATGATTTGAGGCAAAAGTACAAAATTCGAAGTTGTACTTGATAGTGATACATTGTTAAAAAATAGTATAAAAAATCAATTGTTGTAACATTTTATTCAATAGATTTGTTATATCACTTAAAAATTAATACAAATGAAAAAAATAGTTAGGAGTACCGTTTTATTTGTAATTCCTGCCATGTTTTCTGTAGTTGGAGTTCAAGCTCAAACTACAAAACAACCGGGAATTAATGTAAATTTCATGGATCAAAAAGTGAAACCAAGCACTGATTTTTTCCGTTTTGTTAACGGAACTTGGTTAGACAATACACAAATCCCTAATGACAAAACACGTTGGGGTAGTTTTGATGAATTACGTCAAAAAACAGATGAAGATGCATTAGCTATATTAAAGGAGGCTTCTAAAAATCCTGTTTATAAATCGAATACAGATCAAGGTAAAGCGATTAATCTGTACAAATCTATAATGGATACTGTTAGTAGGAATAAGAATGGATATGCTCCATTAAAACCGTATCTAGCCAAAATCAATGCTGTAAAAAATACGGCTGATTTGCAAGCTCTATTAACACAAATGGCACCTGTTGGAGGGCTTGGTTTTTTTGGTGTTGGTGTTGGTGTAGATGCCAAAAATAGTAATAGAAATGTAATTAATGTGGGTCCAGGTAGTTTAGGATTGCCTGACAGAGATTACTATGTTTCTGAAGATGCTGATTCGAAAGAAAAACGTGCAAAATATGTACTTCATGTGGCTAAGATGTTGCAAATGATTGGTGAAAAACCAGCCGAAGCACAATCTCAGGCAGAAAAGATACTAGCTTTTGAAACCGCAATGTCAAAACCGCGATTTGATAGAGTGGAACGAAGAGATAGAAGAAAATCATACAATCCAATGACGGTTAAAGATTTGCAAAAATTGACTCCGTCGATTAATTGGGATGGGTATTTAACTCAAATAGGGTTGCCTAAAACAGATTCATTAATTGTATCTCAGCCAAAATACTTAACAGCATTAGAAGGTATTCTAAAAGAAAATAAAGTAGAAGATTGGAAAGCCTATATGCGTTGGACACTTTTAAATAAATCAGCAAGTCAATTGTCAACCAAGCTAGAGAGAGCTAATTGGGAGTTTTATGGAAAAACCTTAACAGGAGCTGTAAAACAAAGACCTCTTGAAGAGCGTGCACTTCAGGTTATTAATGGTGCTATTGGAGAAGCCTTGGGTAAATTGTATGTAGAGAAAAAATTCCCAGCAGAAGCAAAGGCTAAAGCAGAGAAAATGATTAAAAATGTATTTTTAGCTTTTGAAAATAGAATTAACAACTTAGCCTGGATGTCTCAAGAGACTAAGAAAAGTGCGATTGCTAAATTGCAAAAATCAAGAATTAAAATTGGTTATCCAGACAAATGGGAGGATTATTCTGCATTGGTAATTAAAGCTCCGGCAGAAGGAGGAACGTATTTTGAAAACGTAAAAAATCTTTCTAAATGGTCATTTGATGAAAATATAGCCGAATTAAAAAAACCAGTGGATAAAGAAAAATGGGGTATGTCGCCACAAACAGTGAATGCGTATTACAACCCATCTTATAATGAAATTGTTTTCCCAGCGGCGATTTTGCAACCGCCATTTTATAATTACCAAGCAGATGAAGCGGTTAATTACGGAGGAATTGGAGCTGTAATTGGTCACGAGATTTCTCACGGATTTGATGATTCGGGGGCTAGATACAATGCAGACGGGAACTTGGTAGATTGGTGGACAGCTGATGATTTGAAACAATTTACAGCTCTAACTGGAGCTTTGGCAGCACAATACAGTGCGTTACAACCGTTACCTGGAACTTTTGTAGATGGTAAGTTTACTTTAGGAGAAAACATTGGAGATTTAGGAGGAGTAAATGCGGCTTACGATGGCTTGCAATTGTACCTAAAAGCGAATGGAAATCCAGGATTAATTGATGGCTATACTCCAGAACAACGTTTTTTTATTTCTTGGGCTACAATTTGGCGTTCAAAAATGAGAGACGAAGCTTTGAAAAGCCAAGTTAAAACAGATCCACATTCTCCAGGAATGTACCGCGCTTATGTACCTTTACAAAATGTGGATACCTTTTATGAAGCTTTCAACATTCAGCCTACTGACGGAATGTATGTTGCTCCTGAAAAGCGAGTGAAAATTTGGTAATCTTAGATTATAGAAAATAAAAAAACCGATTAGTACTAATCGGTTTTTTTTATTCAATAGGAATACATAAATCTACAATGCATTTCTTTTCGGGATGTTCATGGTAATTGTTATGCATAATTTCGAAGGGATTTTGGTCGGCTTTTTTATATCCATTTTCATTCATCCAAATAAATAGGGATTGCCAAGATTTCCCGAAATCATGAGGTGCTATCTCAAAATGACCTACGATATATTTTCCTTTTTGAGTTGAGGTTAAACCAATTTCGCCAGTCACTTCAATTGGCGATTGTAGTAAAAGACAAGCACTCATTCGCACTTTATCAGGGTCGGTTATTTTAAAACTATCATGATAAATACGCCCCATTTTTAAATCATTCCCCACAAGACCTTTGGGAGTAGCCCATTGGAGTAATTTTCCATAAGCAACATCCAATCCTTCCACTCCAATATGAGTGATAAAAGCCCAATCCATTTTAGGGAGTTCTTTAATTTCAATTGTAGCATTCATTTGTATCCATTTTTTTAGGTTAGTAAGGGTACAAATGTATTCTTCTAAAGCGCTATTTTCTTTTCCTTTCTTGCTATTTGTTTTGCTAATCTTGCTAAATGAATTGAAATGAGACTTTCTAAAATCGCTTGGACTTTGTTTGTAATATTTCTTGAAGGCTCTTGTAAATGTAGCATTACTACTAAATCCAAATTGTAAAACAAGCTCTGCAATGCTTATGTCTTTCTTATGCATCAGTAATGAAGCTGCTTTTTCAATTCTTTTGCGAGTTACATATCCATTCAAAGTTTCATTAGTTATTGACTTAAAAAGCCGGTGAAAGTGAAAAGGAGAATAAAAGCTTAGTTTAGCAATAGTTTCTAAAGATAAGTCGTCACTTAAATTGTTGTCAATATAAGTCAATATTGTATTCACCCGCTTGATGTATTCTTCACTCATTACTTTTGGAATTAGAAAACTAATAGATTCTTTTAGATTCTTTTTATTCTTTATTTTTTCGCAAAGATTGGTTGACCATATACAAACCAATTAAAGTAATGCTTCCGCCAATGACAATTGCTGCGTTAAGTGATTCATTAAATATAATTGTTCCCAATAGAACTGCTACAATAGGATTTACATAGGCATAAATACTACTTATTTCTGAAGGAAGACGCTGTAAAGCATAAATAAAAGCAATAAATGTGAGTACAGAACCAAAAAAAACTAAATACCCAATTGCCCACCACGAAGCCGTTGGAATTGCTAATAAACTGACCGAAGTTCCCGTTGCTCCTGTAAAAGCAAACAACAAGATACTAGAGATAAACATTTGTAATCCCAATCCAAAATAGGGATTAAAACTAGTTGCTTTTTTCTTGGTATATAAAGTACCAAACGCCCATGTTAAAGTAGCTATTATGGAAATTCCTATTCCAAATCGAAAATCAGGAAGCAGAAAATCACTCAAATGATCGTAAAAAACCACACAAATTCCAGAAAAGCCTACGATTAGACCAATTATCGACAATTTAGACAAGCGTTCGCCTCTAAAAAAACTAATAATAACTACCCATAATGGCACTAAAGCTCCTATAATAGCTCCTAATCCACTACTAATATATTTCACTCCCCAAGTACTAAGGCCATTACTCAAAACAAAATTAAGCACACTTAAAATCAAAATGAATTTCCATTGTTTGCCTTTTGGCCAAGGGGTTTTCTTCCACAAAAAGAAAGCAATATAAAGAAATCCACCTATAAATTGTCGAATCGCTGCCAGTTGCAAAGCAGGCATGTGTTTTACTCCTTCTTTGGAAGCAATCCAAGTGGTTCCCCAAAAAAAACTAACCCAACATAACGCTAAAATGGGTAATCCAATGGTGTTTACCTTGGCTAAAAAAGCATTTTTTATTCGTGTTTTCAATTATAAATTGGGTTTTAAAAAACAGTAGTTTAATTCTTGAATGAGTTTGTCACTACAAATAGTTTTTCCGATGTTGTTATTTGCGGAGGCAAATTTAGGCAAAGCCAAATTCAATTCGGTTGCTTTTTGAGTATAATATTCTTTTCTACTTGGGTGAAAAGGCGCTACAGCGTTAAAAGTTTCGTTCCAAGAATCCAATGCTATAATTTTTTCAATACTACCAATACAATCGTCTTGGTGAATCAAGTTAATGGGTGCGTCTGGATTTTCAATATTTTCTCTACCAGATAAAAACCGAACCGGATTTCGATCTTCGCCAATTAAACCGCCAAAGCGCAAGAGGGTAGTTTCAAAATGGGTGTTTTTTTGCAAAAGACTTTCTACAACGGCCAGTTGACGTCCGCCTTCTGTGTCAGGGTTTAAAGGAGTGTCTTCAGTAACTAATTCATTGTCCTCGCCATAAACCGAAGTCGAACTCACAAAAAGCACTTTTTTAACGGTTGATTTTTCAATAATAGGGATTAAATTTCCAATTTTAGAAACAAAATTCTCGGTGGAATTACCTCTTAATTTTGGTGGAATGTTGACAATCAAAATTTCGCTTTGCGCCAAAAAATCAGTACTACTTTCACTTGTTTTTTGCTCGCTCAATTGAACAATGTAAGGTTCAATTCCCGCGGCTTCTAAAACCGATAATTTTTCCTCAGAAGTGGTAGAACCCTTTACCAAAAATCCCTTTTTTACTAAGGCTTTCGCCAAAGGCAAACCCAGCCAACCACAACCTAAAATACTTATTTGTGTCATAGTGTAGCTCAGGGAACTTTAGAAATTTCGGTTTCAACTGCGGGTTTGGGTTCTGCCAGACTATCTTGGGCGATGGGAATGACAACCACTTTTTTTACCACAGGTTTTATAACCGGTTTCGGAATTATTTTTTTCTGAATCACTACTGCATCGTTCAATACAAAAGGGGTTGGCATCATCCAATTTTGTCTTTGAATCATTGGAAATAAGGCATTGTGCATTAAATCGAAAGAGCTTTCTAATAATTCCATGTCAAAAGGGGTTGCTTTGTCCATGCTGAATTCCATTTCTAACGGTTCGTTACCCACCACATAATAACTCAAGATTTTTTTGCCTCTTGTGCGGTCATACTTAGCACTTTTTTGTCCAATGGCTTGAACTCCATTTGCCTTGAAATTATAAAGAATCATATTTTCATTAGCAAAAACATCGTAACGATTCACGTTTCGATTGGGTGTAATCTTGATTTTTACTACGCGTTGGTTGCCTGCTGTTTCGTCTTTTAAAAACTCGATTGTAGGTGGAGCGAGTTCTTTTTTAGGCGCCTCTGCTGCATATGTAAAACCTGAATTGTATTTACTAAACAGCGGAGTGTCTTTCATAAAATCAGCAGTTTGCGGTTGCTTGCCCAAATAGTTTTTAGTCCAGGAATCGAGGTTGGTATCATAAGTAACCCAATTCGCTTTTTGTGTATCGGCATTATAGATGTATAACAAGCTGTTGGATTTCGCTTTGCCTAATTCATAGCCCGAATCTACGTGCGCTTTCGCAAAAAAGACAGCGGAAATGGCTAAAAACAACAACGACCACATTCCTTTTTTGGCATAAGCCCCAAAAACCGGCAATAGCAATCCGAAAGTTAAGGCGGTTAGAATAGCACTTCCAAAAAGCACTTTAAGCCCCAGGCCAATAGGAAACATTTGGATAAAAGGAGCAATAATTAAAAGTGCAGGAATGCTGCAAATCAAATTGAGTACGGCATTTGACTTTTGAGTAAGAACAAAAAAGCCAAAGGCAATCAGACCAAAAAATACAGGAATAATTAAAAAACCGGCTCCTTTTAGACTCCATGCTAATCCGCAATTAATCAATAGCCAAAGAAAAAGGGGTGCCACAAAATGATTCATTGTGGTTTTCTTTTCAGAGAAAAAATGGTAGAGTGCAAAACAAATTGCCAAGGTTAATGTCACAAATCCAGCTATATACGAATGACCGTTGTAGGTGAATCCATTAAGCAAATCATTGTATTGTGGGTAATAGGTTAGCAAGAATTTCCAACCAAAATAAGCTATCAATCCGCTAGTGATAATAGCCCCTAAGAAAACAATTCCTCCTTTTCCAATTTCTTTGAACGATAAAATACGTTTTCCGATTCCTATAAAAACCAAGAGTGCAAAAAGCCCTAAAGCAATCAAAACCATTGGTACAATCCAACTAAATGAATAGCTAATAAAGCTAAAGGGAAGGGTGAAATAGACTTCGTCATTGTTTGAATGAGTAGCTGAAAAATCCGTATTTGCAAAATAATTCAACAGAGGCATCAAATAGGTACCTTGGTGTGTTAGCGTTTTTTTGTCTAAATGTTTGCTGTCGTCTTGTGCTGTGTGGTAATTATAATGCCCGTCGATGAAAGCAAAATTATAGCCTTGAATGTTTTTTTGTTCTCTAAAAACGGTCAAGTCGGTGTCGTTAGGTAACATTTTGTAAATGCTGTACATCAAAGAATTAGAAGCTGGAAGAGGCACTTTTGCCGCCGAAAAAGCGTCTACTAATCCTGCATTGCCACCATTGGTTTCCATTAGCATATAACTAGGGCCTGAAGAACCACGTGCTTCAAAGTTCAAAACCACGCCCACTTCCTTTGCCCATTGGTGCTGGGTAACAAAGAGTGCTGCACCATTCAAACCCAATTCTTCGGCATCGGTGAAGAGGATGATAATATCGTTTTTATGGGGTGTTTTGTTATATAAAAAAGCACGAACACTTTCTAAAATGGTCGCCACTCCCGAACCTGCATCGCTCGCGCCTAAAGAATACGAATGCGGTGCGCTGTCGTAGTGTGATAAAAGCAATAATCCTTTGGAACTATCGCTTCCTTTGATTCGAGCCAAAAGATTTTTGGATTTCACTAAATTCCCCCAATCGCTTAAAGTATAGCCTTCTTGTACAGAAGTTTCTAAACCTAGTTTTTGTAATTCTTTCAGCAGATAATTTGCGACTTCTTCGTGGTTTTTAGAACCCACAAAATGCGGTTGACGCGCAATAGCTCGTACTTGTTTGAAGGCTCTTTGTGTAGAAAATTCAGTAAGCGGACCTTCTTCGTCTGATGTCCATTGTGGCATCATAGTAAAAAAGGCCAATGCCAAAATGGCTAGTAGGAAAAGAGAACTGTAAAGGGCATAGTTGTTTTTTTTCATTTGAGGTGGTAGATTTGGGTATGGTATTAAATATCTTTTTTCACAAGCATAAAATAGTCGTTTTCTAAAGCCATATAGCCTTGGTCGTACAAGAAATAGTAGGTATTTCCTGTTTTGGTTTGCAAAATATTGGTAAAAAAACCAAAATCAAATCCTTTGTTTACCAATTTGGTTCGGGTTGTTTTTGATTTCCCTTCGGTATTCAGTTCGCACAAAATGCGGTAATTTTTACGCAACTTATTATTAATGTTGCGCATAAAATTGTTGCTGTCTTTGTTTATTTTATTGTTATAAGCATTGCGACAGCCATCACTGCAAAACTTTTTGTCTTCGCGGCCAATAATTTTATCGCCACATTCTAAACAGCTTTTATTCATAAGATTGGGATTTTTTAACTTTAAATAGTATATAATGCGTAATAAATACATTCAAAATCAATCAAATATATAAAATATTTTCCATTTACAAATGCTTACAAATAGTTACAACCGAAAGTAAACAGTTAGTTACCGAATAATTTTTGGTGCCCACTCCATCTTTGCACTGTTGATTGAAACGAATCAGTTAACACATTAATTAACCATTTAAATTTATACGCCATGAAAAACAGAGTACAATTAATCGGAAGAGTAGGTCAAGATCCTGAAGTGAAAAACTTAGAAGGAGGAAAAAAAGTAGCCACTATTACTATCGCTACCAATGATGTCTATTACAAAGACAACGGAGACAAGGTAGAACAAACGGAGTGGCATCGCGTTACGGCTTGGGGCAAAACGGCTGAAATTATAGAGAAATACGTAACCAAAGGAAAGGAAATTGCCATTGAAGGCAAATTAACGCACCGCAGTTATGAAGATAAAAACGGAGAAAAACGCTATGTAACTGATATCGTTGCTAATGAAGTGTTGTTGTTAGGGAAATAGATATTCCAAGAAGTAAGGGGGGCTAAAAAGCACGAATTTTGTCATTCCGAAATAAATTCGGAATGACAAAAATTAGATTTTAGACTCCCTTTTTATTCATTCATCAATCCCTGTAATTGTTCAAGAAACAATCCTACATGGTAGCCATCAACTAGTCCATGATGAACATGAACCGAGATAGCCATTGATTTAGTTTCGTTATCGTCTAGTAGTTTGCCAAAAGAAATTTTTGGACAACTGTCTGGCCAAGTAAAACTTCGCGCATGCGATAAAGACGTAAAATTAATCCAAGGCAAAGCCGAGAAATGAATGATATTTTCAGGATACTCTCTAGTAAAGAGTCCTGTGGTGGTTTGAATTCGGTCGATTTCAGTTTGTACAATTGGAGCAAAATCAGCTAGGTTTTCAGCATACGGCATATACGAAAATCCAAAAGTGGTGTCTTCTCGCATCACGGTTGCCGAGGCATCGATTACATCAAAAACATAGGCTTCGCCATCAATAATTCGGTAACGAAAGTTCTCTACCGCATTGACTGCACCCAAGGTTTTGTGAAGGTAATAGGTAAAAAAGGAAACACCCAGTGCTTTGGCTTTGGTATAAGCCTTAGTACAATCTATTGTGGTGGTTATGCCATAAAAAGGCTCGTCCATTTCTTTGAAAAACAAAAAATGTTCTTTTCGGTTCCAAGTGTTGAGGTCGAGTTTTTGTTTCATTATTTCTATGGATTTTCCCGTTCGTGAAATTGGTGAAATTGGTGTTTTTATAATGCTTCTAATACGTCCGTTATTTTTTCAAAAGCACGAAAATTGTCGTGTTCAATCTCAAAATCGATTTGTTCGTATTCCCAAGTAGTGTGGTACGGAATATGAATAGCGTGTCCGCCAATATTCAAAACAGGCAACACATCTGATTTCAAAGAATTTCCAATCATTAAGAAATCGGCAGCTTGGCAATCCAAACGACCCAACATTTTCTCATAATCCAATTCGGTTTTATCACTCATCACTTCGATATGATGGAAATAAGCACCAATTCCCGATTCGTGTAATTTACGGTGTTGGTCTTTCAAATCACCTTTAGTGGCAACGATTAGTTTGTGACTGCCTTTTAACTCTTCCAAAACGGTGAGTACATCAGGCAACAATTCTACCGGTTTTTGCAACAATTCTTTTCCAATTTGAAGCACCTTCTCTATGTTTTGTCCTGAAATAGTATGATTGGTCAACTCTAAAGCTGATTCAATCATAGACAACGTAAATGCCTTGATTCCGAAACCGTATAGAGGTAAGTTAGCAATTTGATGATTTAAAAGCAGTCGTAATAACTCTTGTTTGGACGCATACCCACCGAATAATTCACAAAATTTATCTTGTGCCTCATCAAAATAAGGTTCGTTGTGCCAAAGCGTATCGTCTGCGTCAAAAGCTATTATTTTCGGTTTCATAATTTTTATTTTAAAGAGATACTTCATGAATTTTCACAGAAACCATTTGTGTAAATTCGTGAAATTCGTCTTGTAGTATTTAATTAATTGTCTCTCCGTTCCCAACACCCTCAGCATCTGGGTTCACAAAAACTAATTTTCCTTCAGCATTGGTAGTCATCAAAATCATTCCTTGACTCTCTACTCCGCGAAGGTTTCTTGGTGCCAAATTCACTAGAACGGTTACTTTTTTACCAAGAATATCCTCAGGCGAGAAACTCTCTGCAATACCTGAAACAATGGTGCGAACGTCAATTCCTGTATCCACTTTTAAGATTAAAAGTTTGTTGGCTTTTGGCATTTTCTCCGCTTCTAAAATGGTTCCCACACGCAAATCCATTTTGGCAAAATCGTCAAATTGAATTAATTCTTTTTGTGGTTCGGTAATTGCGAGGGACGCAGCAATCTCGGCCTTATTTGCAGTTTTAGTGGCTTCCAATTTGTCTATTTGTTTTTGAATAGCTTCGTCTTCTATTTTGGCAAAAAGTAATTCTGCTTCGCCAATTTGGTGTCCAGCAACAAGTAAGTCGCTATGTTCTGCAATTGTATTCCAGTTTAGAGGCTGTTCTATTTTAAGAATACGATTTAATTTTTTAGCGGTAAAAGGCAAGAACGGTTCGCAAAGCGTACTTAATGCAGCGGCAATTTGCAAGGCCACATACATTTGAGTTTGTACGCGTTCTGGATTGTCTTTGATTACTTTCCAAGGCTCTTCATCGGCTAAATATTTGTTTCCTAAACGAGCCGCATTCATCATTTCGCCCAAAGCTTCTCTAAAACGGTAACGTTCAATTGAACTAGAAATCACCGCTGGATACGCTTTTAGCTCGGCTAAAGTTTGTTCGTCCACTTCCGAAAATTCATTTGGAGCAGGTACAATTCCGTTATAGTATTTATTAGTCAACACCACCACACGATTGATGAAGTTACCAAAAATAGCTACCAATTCGTTGTTATTTCTAGCTTGGAAATCCTTCCAAGTAAAGTCGTTGTCTTTGGTTTCTGGTGCGTTCGAAGTCAACGCATAACGCAACACATCTTGCTGATTTGGAAATTCTTCCAAATATTCGTGCAACCAAACCGCCCAGTTTTTAGAAGTCGATAATTTGTTGCCTTCCAAGTTCAAGAACTCATTCGCAGGCACATTATCTGGCAGAATATAACTTCCCTCTGCCTTCAACATCGCAGGAAAAATGATACAGTGAAATACAATATTGTCTTTTCCAATGAAGTGAACTAGTTTCGTATTTTGATCTTTCCAATACGGTTCCCAATTTTTTCCTTCGTGGGAAGCCCATTCTTTTGTAGCAGAAATGTAGCCAATCGGCGCATCAAACCAAACGTATAATTTTTTTCCTTCGGCATCTGCAACGGGTACGTCAATTCCCCAATCCAAATCACGGGTTACGGCACGAGGTTCTAAGCCGCCATCAATCCACGATTTTACTTGCCCGTACACGTTCGGTTTCCAGTCGTTTTTATGTCCTTCCAAAATCCATTCTTTCAAAAACGCATCGTAACGATCCAAAGGCAAAAACCAGTGTTTAGTCGATTTCAAAACAGGTGTTTCTCCTGTAATGGTCGATTTCGGATTGATTAAGTCCGTAGCGTTTAAGGTAGAACCGCATTTTTCGCATTGGTCACCGTAAGCCTCTTCGTTGCTGCATTTTGGGCAAGTCCCAGTTACAAATCGGTCTGCCAAAAATTGATCTGCTTTAGCGTCATACAACTGCTCGGTTACCTCTTCAATAAAATCGCCTTTGTCATACAAGGTTTTAAAGAATTCCGAAGCCGTTTCGTGATGAATTTTTGCTGAGGTTCTAGAGTAATTGTCAAAAGAAATTCCAAAATCAGCAAACGATTTACGGATAATGCCGTCGTATTTATCAATCACTTCTTGAGGCGTAATCCCTTCTTTTTTGGCTTTCATCGAAATAGCGACACCGTGTTCGTCGCTTCCGCAAACAAACAACACGTCTCTTCCTTGCAATCGTAAATAGCGCGAATAAATATCTGAAGGCACATAAACCCCTGCCAAATGGCCAATGTGAATAGGGCCGTTAGTGTAAGGCAAGGCTGCCGTAATGGTATATCTTGTTGGATTTTCTAACATAATAACAGTTTAAAAATGCTGAAATGAATTCAGAATGACTGCAAAAATAACTTTTTTTATCATAGGGACAACTAAGGCTTATTGATAAACAAGGGATTTGCTTTTAAAAAATCTACCACAGATTCGCAGATTTACAATAGTATTTCGTTGAATAAAATATTAATTTTTATTTACCTCGAACCAAGCAAAATGTATTCTATTGAGTTCTTTTAAAATCTGTGAATCTGCGGTAAAACTATTTTGAAGCAAATGCGCTCTTCGGAAAACTCTAAACTTTGTCTCGTTCTTAGCAAACATTTCCTTAAATTTGCGTGCGCAAGGCGCAAAAAATTACAGAGAGTTATAAAAATCAAGCTATGTTACAAATTGCATTTATTAGAGAGAATCAGGAAAAAGTAATCAACGCTTTGGCAAAAAGAAACATCGATGCCAAAGGAATTGTGAGCGAAGTAGTTCAATTAGACGAGCAACGTCGTGCTATGCAAGTGGAGTTAGACAACACTTTATCCGAATCTAATAAATTGTCCAAAGACATTGGCGAATTGATGAAAAGTGGCGAGAAAGCAAAAGCTGCCATTTTAAAAGAAAAGACGGTTTCGTTAAAAGAAAAAAGCAAAGATTTGGGTGAGAAAGCCGAGGCTTTAGCCGAAGAATTAACGCAAAAACTATACACCTTACCTAATTTACCTGCGGATATTGTTCCCGAAGGTAAAACCCCAGAAGAAAACCTAAACGTTTTTGAAGAAGGCACGATTCCTGTTTTGCACGAAGGCGCATTACCACACTGGGAATTGGTAAAAAAATACGACATCATCGACTTTGAGTTGGGGGTAAAAATTACGGGAGCTGGTTTCCCAGTGTACAAAGGAAAAGGAGCGCGTTTGCAACGTGCTTTAATCAATTATTTCTTAGATAAAAATACCGCAGCGGGGTACAAAGAAATGCAAGTGCCGCATTTGGTAAACGAAGCATCAGGTTACGGAACGGGACAATTGCCAGACAAAGAAGGACAAATGTACCACTCAACTATTGATGATTTGTATTTGATTCCAACGGCTGAGGTTCCGGTGACTAATTTGTTTCGTGATGTGATTTTGAACGAAAGCGAATTGCCTATTTTGTGTACGGCCTACACGCCATGTTTCCGTCGTGAGGCAGGTTCGTATGGAGCGCACGTGCGCGGATTGAACCGTTTGCACCAATTTGACAAAGTAGAAATTGTTCGCGTAGAGCATCCAGACAAATCGTATGAGGCGTTAGACGGTATGGTAGAACACGTGAAAAATATTTTGCAAGAACTTCAATTACCGTACAGAATTTTACGTTTGTGTGGTGGCGACATGGGATTCACTTCGGCATTGACCTATGATTTTGAAGTGTTTTCTACGGCACAAGACCGTTGGTTAGAAATTTCTTCGGTATCTAATTTTGAGACGTTCCAAGCCAATCGTTTGAAATTGCGTTTCAAAGACAAAGACGGAAAAAACCAATTGGCACACACCTTGAACGGAAGTTCATTGGCATTGCCAAGGGTTTTAGCAGGCATTATAGAAAACTACCAAACACCAGAAGGGATTCTAATTCCAGAAGTATTGCGTCCGTACTGCGGGTTTGATATTATAAACTAAAAAATTTACCATTTAAGGCATATAAGTTCATTTAAGGTTTGTCCTTCGAAGAAAGAGAAATCAAACAATTAGAGTAACGAAATTAATAACAACTTATACTACCTTATATGCCTTATATGGTTCATAAAAAACAATTCTGTATTGCAGGTTTGATGTTATAGATTAAAATGAAATACTTTAACCTTTTTAGATATTATTATTCTGATTTAAACGGCAAATCTGGACGACTTGAATTTGGGATTTATTTGTTAGTCAATACTATTGCTAATCTTTTTGTATTATATCTAGTTAAAAATACAGATTGGGGAAATAAAACCGTTATCAATCTATTTTATTATTTAATAATTTGGAATATTATATTCGTGCCTCATTTTGCAGTAACTACAAGAAGATTAAATGATTTAGCAAAAAATAGAATGCTTATTATTTTCAATTTTATTCCTGTAATTAGAATATTTTTTAGTTTATTTTTATTGTTCAAAAAAACAAAAAAAACATAGTGTAAATTAAATCAATGAAAAAACTACTCCTTCATATCAACCTGTTTTTTTCATTGATTGGGTTCTCCCAAAACGAGCAATTAGCCCAATATTATTACGATAAAGGCGATTTTGAAAAAGCCAAAATCAGTTACGAGGAACTCCTGCAATCGGTGCCTCAAAATTACCAATACTTCATTAGAACCATTGATTGTTACCAACAATTAAAACAGTTTGACATCGCTGAAAAAGCCATTCAAACCCGATTCGACAAATACAAACAGAGTTCGCTTTTGGTAGAACTAGGGTATAATTTCAAAATACAACATCAGGACGAGAAAGCCCAAAAGTATTTTGAACAAGCCTTGGCTAAAATCAAATTCAATCCTAACGAAGTCTATGGAATAGCCAATTCCTTTGAGAAAAAAGTGGTGTTGGATTATGCGCTTAAAGCCTATCAAACTGCAGTGCAATTGCAGCCTAATTTTAATTTCAATTACCAAATGGGCTTGTTGTACGGGCAATTAGGCAATACAGATAAGATGATTGATACGTTCTTAGACGAGGCTTTTACCCATCCAGAAAGTACCATTTTGATTCAAAATCAATTTTCTCGGTTCATGACCGATGAAGGCGATGCGGGATTTTCGGCTAATTTGCGCAAAGCATTAATTGCACGAACTCAAAAAAACCAAGAGGTGTATTGGAACCAATTTTTGAGTTGGTTGTACATTCAGCAAAAGGAATTTGGCAAAGCCTTTATCCAAGAAAAAGCCATTTACAAACGCAATCCTGAATCGCTGGCAGCGCTACTCAATTTG
Organism: Bacteroidota bacterium; assembly: GCA_041191945.1. Lineage (GTDB taxonomy): Bacteria > Bacteroidota > Bacteroidia > Flavobacteriales > Flavobacteriaceae > Flavobacterium. The sequence goes on along the minus strand of JBEENX010000002.1, from coordinate 116,800 downwards.
GCTCAGTTGACTATTGATGAAAAAGACGATGCAACTGCTAAAATGATTTTAGATTTTGTTATAGAAAACACGACGGATGTCGAATTATTAGTACAAGCCAATACCTATTTGATGCAACTCAAAATCGACACTACTACCGAAAAAGAGTGGGCTAGTCTCGAAACCGAATTATCGGCTTTGGTGACTCGGTACGGAATCCGTCCTTTTACCTTATCTTTGCAGTTGATGCAGGCGCATTTTTTGACGTTTAATTTAAAAAAGTCCGAAGCAGGAAAGGCGATTGTTCGCGCTGCATTGGAGTTGCCGTTGAACGAATACGAAACGGCGCAGGCCAAAATGAAGTTGGCAGATATTCTGCTGTACGAAGCCAAATTCAATCAGGCGTTGTTGTATTATTCGCAAATTGAAAACGATTTGAAGAACGATGCGGTGGCGCACGAAGCGAGTTTGAAAGCGGCTAAAACCAGTTATTTCAAAACCGATTTGGATTGGGCGCTGAAACAATTCAAAGAGTTGAAATCGGCGAGTACCCAGTTAATTGCCAATGATGCGTTGGAGTATTTTTTGCTGATTAATGACAATACGGTTGCCGATTCGACGCAGGTAGCATTGAAGGCTTTCGCCAAAGCGGATTACCTTGGGTACCAAAACCGAAATCAGGAAGCGATTCAGGCTTTTCAAGCGATTTTGAAACAATACAAAGGGCAGGAGATTGAGGCGGTTACTTTGTTGCGATTGGGGAAATTATACGAAAAAATAGGCGATTTTTCGTTGGCTTTATCCCAATACCAAAGTATAATAGAGCAACATTCGGACGGAATTTATGTAGATGAAGCGCTTTATTTTTCGGCAGAATTGTATAAAAATCAATTGCAATTGCCCGAAAAAGCAAAGCCATTGTATGAAAAGATAATTTTCAACCACCAAGACAGTATTTATTTTGTGGAGGCAAGGCGAAAATTTAGAGAATTACGAGGAGATACTAATTTATAAGAAGCCCCCTAACCCCCAAAGGGGGAATTTGGAGCAATAGATTTAAAGTAGAAGAAAGTTCAAAACAATTTATTTAAACCTACTTACCCCTAGTAGGATTTCCCCCCTTTGGGGGTTAGGGGGCTAATATGATACTTTACAACGTAACAGTTAACATACACGAAAGCATTCAAGACCAATGGTTACAATGGATGCAACAAACTCGAATTCCGGCGATTTTAGCAACAGGGAAATTTTCTTCGGCCAAAATTGTGAAGGTGTTGATTGAAGAAGAAATGGGAGGAACCACTTATTCAGTTCAATTTACTACCGATAGCAAGGCCACTTTGGAAAAATATTATGAAGAAGATGCACCGCAATTCCGTCAAGAAAGTTACCAGTTATTTGGTGAAAAAATGCTGGCTTTCAGAACCGAATTAGAATTAATTTCTGAACACAATTAAAAACAAGCTTAGGGTCTTAGTGCCTTTGTGGCAAACAAACGAATGGAAAAAGTAAAAGCTAAAAAACATCTCGGACAACATTTTTTAAAAGACGAAAGCATTGCCAAAGCCATTGCGGACACTTTAAGTTTAGAAGGCTATCATGATGTATTGGAAATAGGGCCAGGAATGGGTGTTTTGACTAAATATTTATTGGACAAACCTACCAATACTTATGTGATTGAAATCGATACAGAGTCGGTGGCGTATTTGGATGCTAATTATCCCAAGTTGAAAGACAAAATCATTTCAAAAGATTTCTTGAAATACGATATCAACGAAATTTTTGAGGGCAAGCAATTTGCAATTATTGGTAACTTTCCGTACAATATTTCGACTCAAATTGTGTTTAGAACTTTGGAATTTCGCCATCAAATTCCGGAGTTTTCTGGCATGTTCCAAAAAGAAGTGGCGGAACGTATTTGCGAGAAAAAAGGAAGCAAAACCTATGGCATTTTATCCGTTTTAGCACAAGCGTTTTATGATGCCGAATACTTGTTTACGGTAGATGAGCACGTGTTCAATCCGCCGCCAAAAGTAAAATCGGGTGTGATGCGTTTGCGACGAAAAGAAGACTACAGTTTGCCGTGTGGCGAAAAATTATTCTTCACAGTAGTGAAAACAGCCTTTCAACAACGTAGAAAAACCTTGCGTAACAGTTTAAAAACCTTAAATTTGTCAGATAATTTAAGAGAAGATAAAGTTTTTGATCTTCGTCCAGAACAACTTAGCGTTGAAGACTTTATAGCACTCACCCAAAAAATCGAAGCCGATGGAATTTAAAATCAGCAAAGAACTAATTCAAGAATTAGAGCAACTCATTCAATCGAAGAACGACCAGCAATTGGAAGTTTTGTTGAATGACATGCACCATGCTGATATTGCCGAAGTTCTTGACGAACTTGATTTTGAGGAGGCAATCTATATTTTTAAAGTTTTAGATAGTGATAAAACGGCCGAAATTCTACTAGAATTAGAGGACGATTTACGTGAAAAAATCTTAAAAGGGCTTTCGCCAAAAGAAATTGCAGAAGAGCTTGACGAGTTAGAAACGAATGATGCCGCGGATATTATTGCCGAGTTATCGCAAGAAATTAAGGCAGAAGTAATCTCGGAATTGCAAGACGTTGAACACGCCAAAGACATTGTAGATTTGCTTCGTTATCCAGAAGATACTGCGGGGGGAATCATGCACAAAGAGTTGGTAAAAGTAAACGAAAACTGGAATGTGCTTACTTGCGTGAAAGAAATGCGCATTCAAGCCGAAAATATTTCAAGAGTGCATTCGATTTATGTGGTGGATGACGAAGACCGTTTGAAAGGACGTTTGTCGCTTAAAGATTTATTGACTACTTCTTCCAGAACACCCATTAACGATGTTTATATCCGAAAATTGAACTCGGTAAATGTAGACACCGAAGACGTTGAGGTGGCGCGTATCATGCAAAAATACGACTTAGAAGCCATTCCGGTGGTGGATGAATTGGGTCGTTTAGTAGGTCGAATTACCATTGACGATATCGTAGACGTAATCAAGGAAGAAGCCGACAAGGATTACCAAATGGCGGCGGGGATTACCCAAGATGTAGAAGCTGACGATAGCGTTTATGAACATACCAAAGCGCGTTTGCCTTGGCTAATTATGGGAATGCTCATTGAACTTGTAGCTTCTTATGTATTGAAGGGCAATGAAGCGACTTCGCAAGAATTTTATACCTTGATTATTTTTATGCCACTACTTTCCGCAACTGCTGGAAATATTGGAGTGCAAGCTTCGGCAATTATTGTTCAAGGTTTGGCTAACGGTACTTTAAAAGGATTTAGTAAGGATTATTTTAGCAAAGAAATTACGGTTGCAATGATTTCCGGAACCATAATTTCATTATTAGTTTTGGGGTATCATACCATTATGTATGGGCAATTCCAAGTAGGATTAGCCATTTCCATTTCGATTGTTGTTGTGATTTTATTTGCGGCTACTTTAGGAACTTTGGTGCCCTTGTTTTTACATAAAAAGAAAATTGATCCGGCTATTGCTACCGGACCCTTTATTACTACGACCAATGATGTATTTGGAATTATCTTGTATTTTACCATTGCAAAATTGATTTTAGGAGTATAAAAGAACACACAACACAACCACTATAACTACACAACATGAACGTACACATTATTGGCGGGGGAAACTTAGGAGCCTCTATCGCCATTGGAATTGCTAAATTCACCGAAGGCAATCAAGTAACTGTAACCCGAAGAAACACAGCTAATATTCTACATTTAGAACAACTAGGCGTTACCGTTTCTACCGACAACAAACACCATATTCAAGACGCGGATATTATTATTTTGACCATTAAACCGTACCAAGTTGATACTGTTTTGGCCGAAATATTGCCTGTAATTACCAATAAAACCATTGCTTCGGCAGTGAGTGGGTTGTCAATTGAAAACTTGCAAAATAAAATTGGCACCACCCACCAAGCAGTGCGTATTATGCCGAATATTGCAGCACAATTTGGCGCATCAGCAACTTGTATTGCGTTTCAAGAAAACAACAAAGAGGCGGCTCAAAACATAGTGCGCTTATTTGAAGGTTTAGGAACAGCACCGATTATTGACGAAAAATTAATGGATGCTGCTACTGTTTTGGCGGCAAGCGGAACGGCTTTTGCCTTGCGTTACATTCGTGCCTCAATGCAAGCGGGAATCGAAATTGGATTTGATTGGCAAACGGCCTTGGCTATTTCAGCCCAAACGGTAAAAGGTGCTGCCGAAATGCTACTGGAAGAAAAAACCCACCCAGAGCAATTGATTGACCGAGTAACCACACCTCAAGGTTGTACCATTGCTGGTTTGAACGAAATGGAATTGCACGGGTTTAGTTCGTCTTTAATCAAAGGAATTAAAACCTCGTTGAAACAGATTAAGGGGTAGTTTTTTGTTTTTTTAATGCCACGCGAAAGGATTCGCGCGGTGGCGGGGGGCTGCTTTTATTTCAGTGTCGAATACATTATTCATCTGTTGTGTCTGTTGGATGGAAATAAAACTGCTGCTGCAAGTCCGTAAAATGCTAACCAATGTCCTGAAAACCCTCTCACTTCATTTGCTTTATAGTGATGATATTCTTGTTCTGTTAATGTCTTGATTAGTTGTCCGTGATTATGCAAAATGTATTGTCCGTCCTTAATGTCAGGAACACCAAGTTGAGAAGTCATAAACAACATAAAATTTATGATAGCATAAAAGAACCCTCCAATTGCAATTATTGTCAACCAAGTCGGGGGTTGTCTGAAGATAATTTTAAAAAATCCAAAAGGGTTCATTCTGTTCAGCATTCCTGATTGTTGATATGCTTTTAGTTCTTCATTTTTCCTCAAGTCAAGAACTGTTGGAAGCCAGACAACAAAAATGCCTATATGTAATACCCAAACAAAAGGCACTTTGTCTGTAATGTCGAAGTCAGCAAGTGAAAGTAAATGAACAATTAGTCCTAATGTCCATCCCGTAACTGCAAAATAAAATAGAAATTTTTTCATTGTCTGTTGTGTCGTTCGCTAAAGTTGCCGCTAACGTTTCGCTGCTAGCCGACTGTGGCGATTCCAGCGAACTGCTTACTGTCTGCTAAGATAATAGTTTTGCGTGAAAAAATGGTACAACTCAAGAAAAACCAGCTATAGCTGATAACCGCTGTTAGCGGTAGTATTTTATTTTATAACTGGTGGCGGTGGCGGCGGAAACAATTCTTTTGCACTTTCAAATTCTAATTTCTTAGATGTTTCGGTTAGTTTCAATTTCAACTTTGTTTCATTAATCCATTCAGCAAGAGAATCTAATTCTTCTGGAATATGATGACTATGAACTAAGACTTTCTTTTTAAAATTTCCTTTCTTGATAATTATTTGAAAAGCACTTCCGTCACAGTAATTTTCAAAATATTCTGAATCAATTTTTTTGAAGTTTATTTTATTCAACAAACTGCTTAACTCTTGCTTTTGTTTTTCAGTTAGTAATGCATAATAATTCCTTTCAGATTTAGGAAACTTAATTTCGTCATTGCCACCGCTATTCCAATGTTCTCTTAAGAATATTGTGTCATTTTGAGTAAAATTTACTGAAAAGAAAGTTGAAAAAGTTCCATAAAAGGAATATTCGAAAGAATCAAAATCTTTCTCTTTTTCATTGCACGAAAAAAGAGTAATTATGACTAAAGTAATTAGGATTCTATATTTCATTTAAGATTTTATTTTCCGGATAGTTGAGGAAATATTACCGCTAACTCGATTATATGCGAAACTTTCAAACTACTTTTATTCCAAATGGGCAGTATTGACGAAAGTTTAGCCAGTTTTTAGTTCAATTTTTTTGATACGCTTTTCAAATGTAGCTAATTTAATGTGAAAATGTACTAATTTGAAAATTGGGAAATGGGGGTTTTAGTAGTTTTGAATCAGCACGTCGGTAGGAATGTGCAAGTTGGTGTGTAATTGTCGAATCATCTCTAAAGACAACTTTCTTTTTTTACTTAAAATTTCACTAGCGCGGCTTTTAAGACCAATAATTTTAGCTAAGTCATTTTGATTGTAGCCCAATTGTTCCATTCTGAATTTTATAGCCTCAATAGGGTCTGGCAAATCAATTGGAAAATGAGTGTTTTCATATTGTTCAATTAGAATGCCCAAAAGCTCCAATTCGTCGCCTTCAGGAGTTCCTTTTTTGGCGTCAAATACTACTTCCAATCGCTCTAATGCTTGGTTATAATCGTTTTCTGTTTTAATAAGTTTGATTTCCATACTTCTTATTTAAATGGTGGTAGCATTAATCGCATCGTATTCTTTGTGTGTTCCAATAAATCGAATCCAAACCATTTTGTATTCAAAGTTTATCTTGACAATTAATCTGTATTTGTTTCCTTTTATATTAAAGACCACGCGATTGTCATTTAAAATACTAGCACTGGGATATTCGGTTTTTATCTGGTTAGGATTTGTCCATTCTGCTTTGCTAGTTTCCCTAAACCAAGATTTTAGTTGTTGTTCACAATCTGCATGAACTTCCCAAAAGTCTCTCAATATTTTTTTTGCTATTACTCTCACTATTTTTACAAAGGTATAAATTATTTCCCATTTTGGGAACTTTAAAAAATAAAAATCTGTAAAAGGAATTTGACTTGGGGTCTATTGCAGTTACAGGGGCTTTTCAAATATATAAAATATTTGGTTATTTGTTGATTTGGTTATTTGAAAATCCGCTCAATCCGTGTTTTCGCAAAGCGAATCCGTTGTATCTGTGTCCTAAAAAGATTATTTCTTCAAACTCATTTTCAACCACAAAAATCCCAAAGTTCCTGAGACAAACGAAGCTACCAAGATGGCTATTTTAGAATAGGTAATTACAGTTTCGCCATCGTTTTTGAAGGCCAAAAGCGTGATAAAAATGGACATGGTAAAGCCAATACCGCCAAGCATTCCGACACCGAGAATGTGTTTCCATTGCAACTCTTTGGGCAAAGATCCAATACTTAGTTTCGTGCATAAAAAGGCAAAAAGGGTTATTCCAATGGGTTTTCCTAAAATCAATCCCGCCATAATTCCGATAGAATTGGCGTGAGCTAAACCGTTGTACCCATTACTATCAATAGCAATACATGTGTTGGCGATAGCAAACAGGGGCAGAATGAAAAAAGCTACTGGGCAGTGCAAAACGTGTTGCAATCGGTAAGAAGAAGTGGTTTTTCCACCATCGCCATACGGAATAACAAAGGCTAAAAGCACACCAGTTATCGTGGCGTGAACCCCTGAATTCAGCATGCAATACCACATCAATCCGCCACCAATTAAATAAGGAAGTAGGTTGTGTACTTTTTTTCTATTTAAAATAAATAGCAACCCCATAATACTAAAAGCCAAACCTAAATACAGAAAAGAAATCGTTTCTGTATAAAATACCGCAATGACGAGAATCGCACCCAAGTCATCAATGACAGCCAAAGCAGTCAAGAATATTTTTAAAGACGTTGGTACTCGATTGCCTAAAAGGGATAAAATCCCAATGGCAAATGCAATATCGGTAGCCATAGGAATTCCGGCACCGTTTTGTGTTAGCGTACCCCAATTGAATGCTAAAAATAGTCCTGCAGGGAGAATCATTCCGCCGAGTGCTCCAAAAATAGGTAAAGTTGCATTTTTTATATCAGACAACTCACCCCCATACATTTCGCGTTCCAATTCCAATCCGATGAGTAAGAAAAAAATGGTCATGAGTCCATCGTTAATCCAATGGGTAATGGAATGATGTCCTATTTCGGTTTCCCAAACTCCAATATAAGTCGTTTGTATTGGAGAATTGGCTAAAGCCAAAGAAAGTAAAGTAGCTAAAAGTAATACTAATCCACCTGCTTTTTCGCTTTCAAAAAATTCTCGAAACAATCGGCTGGTCTTCATAGTTGTTGCATTTTAATGATATTGGCTGCAATTTACACATTTCACACCTATTTTTTTTGTTAATTTGGGTTTGCAAAACAAGAATCCTTATTATGGCGGTACATATTCTTCATATTGATAGTAATCATCCTTTGCTTTGGAACCAATTGGAACAAGCGGGTTTTGTGAATCACGAAGATTTTACGTCTTCCAAAGCGGATATCGAAGCTACAATCCAAAATTACCAAGGAATTGTTATTCGTAGCCGATTCAAAATTGACCGAACGTTTTTAGATAAAGCGACAAATTTGCAGTTTATAGCTCGAGTGGGGGCTGGACTAGAAAGTATTGATTGCGACTATGCCCAATCTAAAAATATTGCACTTATCGCCGCTCCCGAAGGCAATCGGAATGCGGTAGCAGAACACAGTTTGGGTATGATTTTGTCTTTATTTAATAATCTAAATCAAGCAGATGCCGAAATTAGGTCGGGGCATTGGAATCGTGAAAGCAATCGGGGTCACGAATTAGACGGAAAAACAGTAGGAATTATTGGTTACGGGAATATGGGTAAGGCTTTCGCCAAAAAACTGCGTGGTTTTGAGGTGAATGTTTTGTGTTATGATATTCAGAAAAATGTAGGTGATGCCAATGCAAAGTTAGTCAGTTTTGCCGAATTTCAAGAAAAGGTTGATGTCTTGAGTTTGCATATTCCATGGACTCCAGAAACCGATAAAATGGTTGATTCGGCATTTATCAATGGTTTTTCAAAACCATTTTGGATGATTAATACCTCTCGGGGGAAAAATATTGTCACCGCTGATTTGGTTGCGGCCTTACAATCAGGAAAGGTTTTAGGAGCTGGATTGGATGTGTTAGAATATGAAAAATTATCGTTTGAAACCTTGTTTCAAGAGGCAACTACACCCGAAGCATTTCAGTATTTGCTCAACGCCAAAAACGTTATTTTGACACCTCATATTGCAGGTTGGACTTTTGAAAGTCATGAGCGTTTGGCGCAAGTGATTGTCGATAAAATAAAAGCACTTTATTCATAATTAAAACTATTGATATGGAAACAGTAAAACAGGAAGCTTGGAATACTCCATCTCCTCAATTTCAAAATAATAAAAAAGTAGCTTGTGGCATTTTTGCCATTTTATTAGGTCCACTTGGAGTGCACAAATTCTACTTAGGATACACAGGAACTGGAATACTTTGGCTAGTTTTAAGTATTTGTAGTTGTGGCGTACTTACTTCTATATTTGGGTTAATAGAAGGAATCATCTACTTGACAAAATCAGACGAGGAGTTTTATCAAACCTATCAAGTAAGTCAAAAGCATTGGTTTTAATAAAATAAATTAGGTTGTCAAAACTAAGTAGTTTTGACATTCCGTCCCGAGCTTCGGAATATTTCGGAATCTTACTTAGTTTATATCTTTTCATTTAGTACCTGACCCGAGCGATAGTGAACAGGCGAAGCAAACAAGTTCAGGTTGACAAGTGTGATCTTAATTAGTTTACTCCTCTTTCTCGCTTAACTTTCGCTCTAGCTCGGCTTGAAACTCTTCCATTACCGGTTTCATGGTGCTATCTGGTATGTCTTCTACACGAATGTACATTAATCCGTCAATGGCGTTATTGAACAATGGATCTACATTAAAAGCGACCACGCGTGCATTTTGCTTGATGTATTTTTTAATCAAAACAGGCAAACGTAAACTACCGGGTTCCAATTCGTCAATAATTTTATCAAATTTATTCAAATCAGCTTCCGTTTCATTGAAGATAAAATCTTTGTCGGCATCTTTTAATTTGACTTTGAATGCTTTCTTAGGATGAATGTATTGCGCAATATAGGGATCGTAATAGTTCGATTTCATGAATTCAATCATCAATGATTTTGAGAAATCAGAGAATTGATTGCTGATACTTACACCTCCTAATAAGAATTTATGTTCTGGATAGCGTAAGGTGGTATGTATAATTCCTTTCCAAAGTAGGAACAATGGCATTGGTTTTTGTTGGTATTCTTTGATGATGAAGGCACGACCCATTTCTATGGATTTACTCATCATATCATACAATTCAGGCTCAAAACGGAATAAATCGTTTAGATAAAACCCATCTATGCCATATTTAGGATAAATTTCAGATCCCAATCCCATGCGGTAAGCTCCGGCGACTTTTTTAGCATCATCGTCCCATAAAAACATATGGTGATAGTATTGGTCAAATTGGTCTAAATCAATAGACTCATTAGTTCCTTCACCTACTTCTCTAAAAGTGATTTCGCGAAGACGCCCTAATTCATGCAGTATAGTAGGAATTGTAGAGGCTTTGGTGAAAAAGACTTCGTAATTTTTACTTTGTAGCAAACGACAATCAGAATTACGCAATACTTCAATTTCAGCAATGATTTTGTCCTGGTTTGCAGGAGTAACAATCTCTTTCGGACTTTTTGTTGATTTTAAACTTGGAGTAGGTATTAATTTAGTTTCCTTTTCAAAAGGATTGGCTAACATATAGGTTTTCTTTCGTAAGAATTCAGAATAATCATCTAATGACTCATATTCATTCTGTTCTGAGACCGAAATAGGTTTTCCAATACGAACCTTAATAATACGACGTTTTTGGCTGAATACTTCCGAAGGTAATTTGGCAGTACGTAAAGTGCCACTAATTTTCGAAAGAAAATAAAACAGCCCACTATTTTTGGCGTGGAAATAAATGGGAACTACAGGCACTTGTGCTTTACGAATGACTTTGATTGCTCCTTCTTCCCAAGGCTTATCAACCATTAATTTACCATCTTTGTAGGTAGAAACTTCTCCGGCGGGGAACATTCCTAACGGTTTTCCGTCGCTTAAGTGACGCAAAGTTTCTTTGATTCCCACTACACTTGATTTGGCATCCTTATGATTTTCGAAAGGATTCACCGGCATGATGTATTTTTTTAGCGGTTCAATTCGGTGCAAAAGAAAGTTGGCAATAATCTTGAAATTAGGCTCTCTTTCCAACATTAATTTCAGCAATAAAACTCCATCGATACCACCTAATGGATGATTAGAAATAGTAATGTAAGGCCCTTCTTTAGGAAGTCGCTTTAAATCCTCCTCAGGAATTTCAAATTTAATTTTTAAATCGTCTAGTACGCCATTTAAGAAAGCTACTTCTGAAAGGTGTTTGTTGTTGTCATACACTTTGTTCAATTCAGAAATACGTAAAACCTTCATCAGTATCCAGCCTGAAAAAGTTCCTAATATCCCGTATTTGTCCGTGTTTATTGCTTTTGCAACTTCCTTGGCAGTGACTAGACCCATATAAATTTTGGTTTTAAAGCAAGTCACAAAGATAACAAAAAACTCTATTTTTCGACTTTTTCTCAATTAAACTTCTACTTTTTTATTACATTTGAAGACAGTATTACGCCATAATTGGCATCGATAAAACACTACTTTTCAATGAAAATTATTTCCTATAATGTCAACGGAATTCGTTCAGCCATTTCAAAAGGATTGCTCGAATGGTTACAACAAGCTAACCCAGATGTTATTTGCTTTCAAGAGATTAAAGCCCAAGCAGATCAAGTGCCTACTTTGGATATTGAACTAGCAGGTTATCCCTATCATTATTGGTTTCCAGCTACTAAAAAAGGGTATAGTGGCGTGGCTATTTTGTCCAAAATAAAACCCAACAACATTGTTTTTGGAACAGGAATCGAACACATGGATTTTGAAGGGCGTAACCTTCGTGTGGATTTTGATGATGTATCGGTAATGAGTTTGTACCTGCCTTCTGGAACTAACTCAGAGCGTTTGGATCACAAGTTTATGTACATGGATGATTTCCAAAACTATATTAACGAGTTAAAAAAGGAGGTTCCCAATTTAGTGATCTGTGGCGATTACAATATTTGCCATGAGGCGATAGATATTCATGACCCAATTCGCAATAAAAATGTATCCGGATTTTTGCCTGCCGAGCGTACTTGGTTAGACAATTTCTTGAAAAGCGGCTTCATAGATAGTTTTCGTTTTTTGAACAAAGAACCCGATAATTATACTTGGTGGACCATGCGTTTCCCAACGGCGCGGCTGAATAATAAAGGCTGGCGCATCGATTATTGCTTGGTAAGTGAGCCTTTGAAAAACCGAATCAAACGTGCCTTAATTTTGCCCGAAGCGAAACATTCAGACCATTGCCCTATTTTGGTGGAAATTGAGTAGTTTTGTGAGGAGCTATTCACTGCTGTACGCTTTATCTTTTTATAAATTTCGGCTTCGAGTGCCTCAGCCTTCATTATAAAAAGGATATCGCTTCCATCAGGGCTAGGGTCACAATAAAAAAGAAAAAATATAGTTTTAGTAACAAATAAAATACAAACCCCACTCATCATGATAAAAAAAGTTTCCATCGGATTGTTAGTGTTGGCGCTAAGCACTTCTTGTGTGTCTAAAAAAATCTATACCGATTTAGAAAGTAAATACACTGATTTAAAGAAAGAAAACAGAACGCTGGCTGACGAGAATGCCGCTTTGGCGAAAGCCAAAAACCAACAGGAATTAGACGGCGCAGCTCTGAAAACAGATTTGGATAAATTAAAAGTGGATTACACCAAGCTGAAAGCAGAACACGAAACTAATTTAGATAAATACAAAGCGTTACAAGATTCGTATGCCGCTTTAGAAAAAAACAGCAATGAGTCTTTAGAGAAAAACATGAAAAAGAATCGCGAGTTGCTTGACGAATTGGACGAAAAAGCGAAAGCTTTAGCCTTAGAACAAGAGCAATTAGGTAAAAATGCACAACGTTTGAAAGAACTAGAAGACATGATTGCGGCGAAAGAAGCAAGCATGAAAAAACTAAAAGAAACGTTATCTAAAGCCCTTAACAGTTTTGAAGGAAAAGGCTTGACCGTAGAACAAAAAAACGGAAAAGTGTACGTTTCAATGGAAAACAAATTGTTGTTTAGTTCAGGAAGTTGGGCAGTAAGTGCTGAAGGTAAAAAAGCAGTCGTGGAATTAGGGAAAGTCCTAGGTGATAATCCAGATATTGCCGTTTTAATTGAAGGACATACTGACGATGACGCATTTACAGCTTCGGGACCTATTGCTGATAACTGGGATTTGTCTACTAAAAGAGCGACCTCAATTGTTGGTATTTTGAGCGAAAACAAAAAAATCAATAAACAAAATTTAACGGCTGCCGGTAGAGGAGAATTTTCGCCATTAGCAAGCAATGCTACACCTGAAGGAAAAGCAAAAAACCGTCGTATTGAAATTATCTTAACACCACGATTAGATGCTATTGCTGAGATGTTGAATGAGATTAATTAGAGTTTCAGAGTAGCAAAGGCTCAAAGTCATTATAAGGAGGAACGACGATGCAATCTAAAACAACAAAAAGCGCAACATTAGTTGCGCTTTTTGTTGTTTTAATCTGTTTCAATATGTGTTGAGTAGCATCAGTGTAATCCGTGTCCTTTTTAGACAAAACTATATTTCAATTTGTATCGTTACTTTACCGCCAAGTCCTTTCTCGACAATATCATACAACGTTTTTAGGGTTAGGTTACTACCATTATTTTCAATTCTTGAAATATATTCTCTTTTTTTAGATACTAAATCACCCAATTCGGTTTGCGTAAGTTGTTTTTCTTCTCGGGCTTTTTTTAACAATAAACCAATTTTAAATCCTTGGAACTCTCGTTCTAACTCATCGCGTCTTTCGGTTCCATTAGGACCGTAAACGTCGTCTTTTAGGGTTGTCCAACTTTTTGTATTCATAATTTATTTTGTTTTTCTGAATAATATTTAGTCATTAACTGCAATGCTTTTGCTATTTCGGTTTTTGGTGTTTTTTGAGTTTTCTTCTGAAAGCCATTTAAAAGTATCACCAATTTTCCTTCGTCAAAAAAACAAAACACTCTCCAAATATTTGTTCCAAGTCGAATTCGAGCTTCATAAAGTCCATTGGCGCCATCCATAGCTTTTAAATAATTTACTGGAACTCTCTCTAAAGTTTCAATGGCTTCAATTATCTTGAAAATTTTGTCTTGAACTTTTTTGTTTTGATCAAGAAGAAATTCTTCAAAGTGATTTTCGTATGCTATAACTTGACGTATTTTCATTGCAAAGGTAACTTAAAAGTTACTATTTTTTTAATTATTTTTCTTCTTTCTCAAATTATTTAGAAACCTTTAAATATAAAATAGGTGTTTTCCTAAATGTTTTGAGTGCAGGAATTGCTGCAATGTCAACTTAAAAAAGACGGTGATTGAGAAAAGTAGGTTTTTCATTTTATTTGGGATCTAGTTTAGGTAATAACAAATATAATTTTTTTCCTCCAGATTAAGCGATCCTTTATGATTGAATTTTAAAATTGAAATTGACTTTTGCCATTCCTTTGTATATTTGTTCTTCAAAAAAGCAACGTACAACTATGAAATATACTACTCTACCCAATACCGATAGTAAAGTCAGTAAAATTTGTTTAGGCACCATGACTTTTGGTGAACAAAACACCGAAGCAGAGGGTCACGCCCAAATGGATTACGCTTTAGAACAAGGGGTTAATTTTTTTGATACTGCCGAGATGTATTCGGTACCAGGACGTCAAGAAACTTATGGAAGCACCGAACGCATTATTGGGACTTGGTTTAAAAAGACAGGTAACCGAGACCAAGTAGTTTTGGCTACAAAAATTGCGGGACCCAATCCTGCATTTACTTATATGCGTGAAAAAGTTGATTTTTCGCCAGCTAGTATTCAGTATGCCTTGGATCATAGTTTACAACGTTTACAAACGGATTATGTCGATATTTATCAATTGCATTGGCCAGAACGCAAAGCCAATTTCTTTGGGCAACGCGGATTTAAAGTGCAAGACGATGCTTGGGAAGATAACATTCACGAGGTGTTGACTAGCTTGGAAGGTTTTGTGAAACAAGGAAAAATCAAACATATTGGACTGTCTAATGAAACGCCTTGGGGGCTAATGCGATTTTTAGAAGAGCACAAATACCACCATTTACCAAAAATCAAGACGGTTCAAAATCCGTATTCTCTATTAAATCGTTCTTTTGAAGTGGGTAATGCTGAGGTATGTTTGAGAGAAAATGTAGGTTTGTTAGCCTATTCTCCAATGGCTTTTGGACTTTTGTCCGGAAAGTTCTTAAATGGTCAACACCATCCAAAATCTCGTTTGGCTTTATTTCCTCAAATGGCACGTTATAGCAGTCCACAGTCCGCAGAAGCGACTCGTTTGTATAACGAAATTGCACAACAACACGGGTTGACTTTAACACAATTGGCTTTGGCTTTTATTGAGCAACAACCTTTTGTAACCAGTACCATTATTGGGGCTACTACAATGGAACAGTTGAAAGAAAATATTGCTACCATTCAGGTAACACTTTCAGATGAGGTATTGAAAGCAATTGACGGAGTTCAAGCTATAATTCCAGATCCCGCACCTTAGTTTCGAGGGTCGACGTAATTAAATTATTTACCGCAGATTCGCAGATTTTTCAATACAAAATCTGCGAATCTGCGGTTTATTTTTTTCAAATGATTTAAAATGATACATTTTTAAATCAATCAATTGTTATATTGAAAATTTGTATATCGTCTATTTACTTATTCCTCATCCGTTTTTAAGAACTCAAAATCAAAGTCTTCTTTTGGTGGAATAGAATCTACAGCAATACCTGTGGTATCTTGCGCTTTGCGAATTGTTAAGAATGAACGCGCATTTCCTGAAAGCGATACGCCATACGGATTAATGCTATCACTACTGGTTAAAATACCGCGACGCAACATTAGATTGCTCAAATAACGTTGGTTTTTTAGAGCAAACCCTTTCAGATTTCCTTGATCGTCAAACTGATACATGAATTTCTTTGGGCTCGGAATAATAGTAGCCAAGTACAAACATTCGTTGAAAGTTAACTCAGCAGGACTTTTTTGGAAGTAAAAACGGCTCGCTTCACCAATTCCATATATATTAGGCCCCCATTCGATAATGTTGAAATACACCTCGAGCATGCGTTCTTTGCTTACAATTCGGTTGTTCTCCAAAATGTACACCAAAAGAATTTCCTCTAATTTTCGTGATAAAGTTTTTTCCCGAGTTAAAAAGACATTTTTAATCAATTGCATACTGATAGTACTGCCTCCACGAGAGAATTTGCGCGTCTTTATGTTTTTGATGATGGATTGTTTGAATGCCTCAGTAATAAAACCGCGATGTCTAAAGAAAGAAGGGTCTTCAGTAGTCAAGACACATTTTTTCAAGTAAGGCGAAATTTGTGCCATCGGAGTGTAATTTGGATTCGAACTACCCACAAATACAGGTCGTTGTCGTACGTTATCAATAATTGCACGGTATTCAAATTCGCCATTTAATTTTGCTAAATTGGCTTGACCAAAACGATAAATGCGCAAATTTTCTTTGTTCAATTTACTATCAAAAATTATCGTTTCAGGCTTATTTTTGTTGAACATAAAATCTAATTTATAGTCAAAACTACCACTGGCTAACATGCCTTGAAAATTAGTAAATAATCCATCAGGAAGTGAAGTGATAAAATCCTGCGCTTGCATTTTTGGAATGCGAATGTTCATTTTATAAATAGTATCTTCTTCGGTTTCGTAAGCCAAGTAGGGATGGAATTTAATTTGGTTCAATTGAACGGTTGAAGTACTGTCTAAAGAAATAAAATCTTCGCCTAACAAGAAACGGTAGTCAAAACGCGCGTTTCGAATGACCACATCTTTGCTGGCAATTTTAGGATGATTGACTTTCAAATTGGCAATAGATGAGTAGCCGTCAATGTGAAATTCATCGCCATCACTTTCAATATTTTCGATATTCAAACGAATGGAATCAAAACTAGAAAGCAAATGAAAACGTTCATCAAAATACGGTACTTTTATTGGTCCGCCATCCATATTAAAAAACTGAATATCGGCAGTTCGGTCTCTTGGGTCGGCTTCACCGGCAATACGCCAACGCTGAGCAAAAGTGTTGGTTTTAACGTGAATGATACTTTCTAAATCGCCACCGTCTAAGGCTAATTTCTTAATGTCAATCGTGGCTTTTTTTCCGTTGTCGTCTAATTTGAAAACCAGATTTTTGATATCCATATCTGAGGGTACCAAATTCAACAAGCGGAAAATAATGCGTTTCGCCAAAGCAGCATAATCTCTTTTTTCGTCTGTAATTTCTTGATTTTTGTTCTTTTTTAAAAAAGCATCAAAGTTACGAACGTTGCCTTTTTTTATTAATTGTACCAAGCCATTCTTAATTTCCAAAGTGCCTAGTTGCACATCACCAATAAGCAAATGCCAAAAGCTGATGCTAGTTTTCATTTTTTGGATTTTGAATAAAGTGTCGGCATGTTTGGGAGCCAAAACGACATCTGTCAAGTTTACGGCCGATATTCCGTCAAAAGAGGCTGTTTTTATGGTGAATTTACTGTCGTAATCACGATCCATTTTGGTGGCTACTTTTTCTAAAGTCACTTTTAAAATTTCGTCTCTGAAATAATAAAAAGTTGCCAAAGTAGAAGCGAATAAAACCAAAATAATCACAAGGGTAATCCCTATTTTCTTCTTGTTGAATCTCATAAAAATGCCAAATTATTGAAGTTGTAAAGAAAGTAAAAAAAAGCCAATTTTTCAGCTGAAATTAAAAGCGGTAGCATTTTTTTGGAGTGATACAAAAATCCAAACGCACGTCTTTTTCAAAAACATCTGAAATGACGTTTTCGGCTTCAAAAAAAGAAAGCCCAATTTTGATAATGTCTGGTTGGCATTCTGCTAAAAACTGATCGTAAAAACCTTTGCCATAGCCCACTCGATTTCCAAGTGTATCGAAAGCCAAAAGCGGCACAAACACCACTTGAATTTTTGAAGAAGGTACTTCGATTCCGTCCACAGGTTCTGGGATTTTGTATTCGTTTTTCTTGATTTTGGTGTTGTCGGTCAATAGAAAATGCGTCATTTTTCGGGTGGTAAAATCCGATTTTGAAATCACAATTTCTTTGTCTTTACCTGAAAGCAAGTGCAGTAAGAATTCGGTATTGACTTCTTTTTGCTCTTCAATGGGTAAGAAAATATGAAAATAGGTTTTATCCCAAATGTCAAGTGCAAGCACGCCATTGGCAATAGCCAAACTCATTTCTTCAATTTCAGCTTCTGAAAGATTTTTGCGGAGCGCTTTGTATTGAATGCGCAATTCGTTTTTTGTCATTATATTTTTTTTACCACATAGAAACATAGAATTAATTGTATTGAAAGAACAAGATAGACGTTTCACGATTCACAAAGTAACTATGAGAAAAATAAAATTATTTCTATCCTTTTCTTTTTTTACCAAGAAACACGCTATGTTTCTATGTGGTTAAATAGTAAAAAATAAAAGTAACATTAATTTTCGTGGTGTAAAAGAAAATCATTGATTTTGATTTGCAAAGATGTTATTTGTAAATTTGAAAACAATTCGAGCCAATACAAAATGACGCCACCAAGCATTGCTTTACAAATACAAACTCTGCCGGACAATCCGGGTGTTTATCAATACTACGATAAGGACGGGAAGATTTTGTATGTGGGCAAAGCTAAAAATCTAAAAAAAAGGGTTTCGTCTTATTTTAATAAAATTCACGACACAGCCAAGACGAATGTTTTAGTCAAGAAAATTGTGACCATCAAACACATAGTGGTGCCTACGGAAACCGATGCGCTTTTGCTGGAAAATAATTTAATCAAAACCTTGCAACCGCGCTACAATGTGTTGTTGCGAGATGACAAAAGTTACCCTTGGTTGTGTATCAAGAAAGAACCTTTTTCGCGTATTTTTTCTACCCGAAGAATGGTCAAAGACGGTTCGGAATATTTTGGGCCTTACACCAGTTTCAAGACGGTGCATACTATTTTGGATTTGATCAAAGAATTGTATCCGTTGCGTACATGCAACTATGATTTAAGTGCCAATAATATTGAAAGCGGCAAGTTCAAAGTGTGTTTGGAATATCATATCGGCAATTGCAAAGGCCCTTGCGAAGGGCATGAAACCGTTGCTGAATACCAAAAACAAATCGATGCAATTCGCGAAATTTTAAAAGGAAACTTCAAAGAAAGTTTAAAGGATTTCAAGCGTAAAATGGTAGAGTTAGCGCAAGAAATGCGTTTTGAAGAAGCACAAAAAATCAAAGAAAAAATAGAAGTTTTAGAGAATTACCAATCGCGTTCTACGATTATTAATCCGAAAATCACCAACATTGACGTGTTCTCCATTATTTCTGACGAAAGTGCTGCTTATGTCAACTTTTTGCAAATTTCCCATGGTTCGATTATTCGTTCCCACACGATGGAAATCAAAAAGAAATTAGAAGAAACCGATGAAGAATTATTGGAATTAGCCATTATTGAACTTCGGGAACGCTTTCAGTTATTGTCCAAAGAAATTATTGTCCCTTTTGAAGTGGATTTGGGCGAAAATATCAAAATCACGGTGCCACAATTGGGCGACAAAAAACAAATTTTAGATTTGTCCATTCGCAACGCCAAATTCTACCGCCTTGAACAGTTGAAACAATTGCAAATTGTAGATCCTGACCGACACGTGAACCGAATTATGGCACAGATGCAAAAAGATTTGCGCCTGCCTGTAGAACCGCGTCACATTGAATGTTTTGATAATTCCAATATTCAAGGAACCAATCCTGTTTCGGCTTGTGTAGTTTTCAAAGACGGTAAGCCGAGTAAAAAAGACTACCGCCATTTCAACATCAAAACGGTGGAAGGACCGAATGATTTTGCTTCTATGGAAGAGGTGGTGTACCGACGATACAAACGTCTTTTGGACGAAAACCAACCCTTGCCGCAATTAATCATTATTGACGGTGGAAAAGGCCAATTGTCTTCGGCATTGAAAAGTATTGACGATTTAAATCTTCGCGGAAAGATTACCGTTATTGGAATTGCCAAACGCTTGGAAGAACTCTTTTATCCAGGCGATTCTATTCCGCTCTACCTCGATAAAAAGTCAGAAACCCTCAAAGTGATTCAGCAATTACGTAACGAGGCGCACCGTTTTGGAATTACCCATCATCGTGACAAGCGAAGTAAAGCGGCACTCAATTCGTCTATAGAATCCATTCCCGGCATCGGCGAAAAGACCATGACGGCTTTAATTCAGCGCTTTAAAAGTGTAAAAAGATTGAAATTGGCCACCGAAAAAGAAATTTCTGAGGTAGTTGGGCTATCAAAAGCCAAAAAAATTACCGACTTTTACAAGACCAAATAAATTTTTATGAGCCTTTCCCAGCTTTTCGTTTCAAGCCCTCTTTCAAAATCCTTTTTTTCTAAGGAAAACAAAGGAGCTTCTGTTGTCGCTCTTTTTTTTCCAGAAAAAATAGGCTTTTTTCTTTCGGGGCTTTCCACTTCCATCTGGGGCTTGTTATTTGTTGGGCTATTCGTTTTTAGTTTTCAAAACATTTTGGCACAAGAACAAAAAAGACCCAAAATAGGTTTGGTCTTAAGCGGTGGTGGCGCCAAAGGGTTTGCTCATATTGGGGTGTTAAAAGTACTCGAAGAGGCTGGAGTTAAAATCGATTATATAGGCGGTACTAGTATGGGAGCCGTTGTTGGCGGATTGTATGCTTCAGGATATAATGCTACTCAAATAGATTCTATTTTTCAGACCACTAATTTTGACGAATTATTAAACGATTATATACCAAGGTCTTCTAAAAGTTTTTATGAAAAAAGGAACGATGAGTCGTATGCTTTAGTACTTCCGTTTAATAAATTTCGCATCGGGATTCCCGAAGCCTTATCTAAAGGTATATACAATTTTAATTTATTGAGTAGGTTGACTAGAAATGTGAGACATGTAAAAGATTTTAATCAATTACCTACACCATTTTTATGTATAGCAACTAATATTGAAACAGGGAAACAAGTGCTACTCAACAAAGGAAATTTGGCACAAGCCATGTTGGCAAGCGCGGCTTTTCCGTCTTTATTTTCGCCTATTGAAATTGATGGAGAATTATTAGTTGATGGCGGTGTGGCAAATAATTATCCTATTCAAGAGGTAAGGAATTTAGGGGCTGATATTATAATAGGTGTAAATGTTCAAGATGACTTGTTGGAAAAATCCCAGTTGCGAAACGCAACAAAAATCTTAGTTCAAATCACTAATTTACAATCTATTGAAAAAATGAAAACTAAGATTAAGGATACCGATATTTATATTAATCCTGACATCAAAAATTATGGTGTTATTTCTTTTGATAAAGGAAAAGAAATCATCAGAAAAGGAGAAGAAGCTGCTTTTTCAGTATATGAAAAAATACATGTACTTGCCGATGTGCACCACCAGTATAATAAACCAAAACTTGAGATTGTAAAAGACAGTTTGCACTTGATTCAAATTAAAACGAATCGTTTAAATAACTTTACAAAGGATTATGTTTTCGGAAAATTACGATTCAAACCAGGACAAAAAATAACCTATGAGCAATTGCAGTCGGGGATAAATACCATTAATGCTACAGAGAACTTTAATGCGATTAGTTATTCTTTTGAATCGAGCCAAAAAGGAGATGTTTTAGCGTTAAATTTAGTTGAAAATCCAACAAAAACATATTTGAAATTTGGTCTACATTATGATGATTTATTTAAAAGTGGGGTTTTAGTCAATTTAACTAATAAAAATACACTCTTTAAAAATGATTTGGCATCCTTAGATATTGTAATGGGGGATAATTTTAGATACAATTTAGATTATTATATTGATAACGGATTCAATTTTAGTTTTGGGTTTAAATCTCAGTTTAATCAGTTCAACAAGAATATATCTCAAAATATTACCGATTTAAATTTAAGTTCTTTAGGAATAAATGAAATCAATGTTGATTTTCTTGACTTGTCTACCCAAGCCTACTTGCAAAAAGGATTAGCACAGAGTTTTTTAATAGGAGCAGGTATGGAGTTGAAATACTTGAGAATATCTTCAAAAACGCTTGCTAATGTAAATCCTATTATTGACAAAAGTAGTTATTGGAGCGCTTTTGGTTATTTTAAATTTGATTCTTTTGATAACAAATATTTTCCAAAAAAAGGATGGTATTTCACGGCAGATTTTCAATCCTATTTATTTTCCTCGGACTATCATAATAATTTTAAACCATTTTCTATTCTTAAAGCTAATTTTTCAAAAGCAATTACGGTTTGGGATAAAATTACTTTTAAATTTCAAACGGATGCGGGCTTACCAATTGGTAACGACGGAATACCTTTCTTTAATTTTGTATTAGGGGGATATGGTTATACTACAATCAATAATTTTAGACCATTTTACGGGTATGATTTTTTGAGTGTGGCGGCTAACAGTTATATAAAAACATTAGGAACTATTGATTACGAGTTTTATAGAAAGAACCACGTCAACTTTTCGGCTAACTACGCCAATTTAGGCAACAACCTTTTTCAGTCTGTTGATTGGCTTACTTTTCCTAAACATTCGGGCTATGCTCTTGGATATGGATTAGAGACGGCTATAGGACCGATAGAGTTAAAGTATTCGTGGTCTCCAGAAAATGCAAAGGGATATACTTGGTTTAGTGTTGGTTTTTGGTTTTAGTTTAATTTTATTCCAAACTTGACGTTTTTTCGTAAAAAACTACTCAATTTTTAGTCTTTTGTTGTGAATTTCAACAGAATATCTCTAAAACAAATTAATATAATAAAAAAAAAAGTCGCTTATTTTTTTATTATGTAAAAAAATAAGCGTTTTCAGATTTATAAATAATAAAACTTCTGTTAAAGTCTATTTTAATGAAAAAAATCTTTTAAAGATGCTATAAATTTGTAAAACAAAAATGAAAGGGGTGGTTTCCTTTCGGTTTTTGATATAAATTTCATAATTTATAGTTTTTTGGTTAGTTAATAGCACAAAAACTCAGTCAATATTTGACTGAGTTTTTTTGTTTTAATACTTTTGGAACGAAAAGGTATTAACTTTGTAAAGCCTAAATTTAGAGTATGAAGAAGGCAATTCTATTTTTGCTAGTACTAACAACCCTTAGCTTTGACAGTCAAAATGATCCAGCCTTTGGTTCAGGCGAATGGTTTAAGTTTCGCATTCATTATGGTTTTGTCAACGCAGGCTATGCTACTTTAGAAGTAAAAGATGCTAACATCAATAATGAAAAGGTGTACCATCTTATAGGGCGAGGCTATACCACAGGGCTCTCCCGATTTTTTTTCAAGGTAGAAGATCTTTATGAAAGTTATATAGATAGAGATACATTTGTACCGTATCAGTTTGTAAGAAAGATAGACGAAGGCGGGTATACTAAGAATCAAGAAGGTTTTGTTAATGTAGCCGCCAATAGAATAGTAGTAAAAGATTATAAACATAAGACAGAAAAGACTTTTACTATTCCTAAAAACACCCAAGACATTTTATCAGCATTTTACTATTTGCGAAACTCTCCGGTTATTGATAAAATAAAACCAGGAGAATCCATTGCAATTGATATGTTTTTTGATGATGAAACTACAAAGTTTAAGTTAAAGTTCATTGGTCGGGACGATATTAAAACTAAATTTGGCACTGTCGCAACGATGATCTTTAAACCATTAGTCCAATCAGGCAGAGTTTTTAAAGAACAAGAAAGCGTAACCGTTTGGATATCAGATGATGAAAACAGAATTCCTTTGAGAATTCAGGCCAGTCTTGCGGTAGGCTCAATCAAAGCAGATTTAGATGCATTCAAAGGATTGAAAAATCCATTTAAACTAAAACTATAATGACGTGTACTAATAGTTCAGAGGATATTTTAAAAGAAATTGATTTAAAATACGAAGCACTTCACCAAAAGACAGCAACACATTTAGAAGGACTGCTTTGGTCTAAGCCAATCACATATTGGGATTATATTCAGACGGATGCTTTGTTGAGTCTTCAAACACAAAGAACGACACTGCCAGATGAGATGGTATTTATTATGTACCATCAGGTAAATGAGTTGATTTTTAAAATGATCCTGTGGGAAATGCGTCAGATTTCATACAATCAAAATATCACAATCGATTTTTTTACAGAACGATTGATGCGGATAAGTCGTTATTTCGATATGTTGACTACCTCGTTTGAAATTATGGAAAACGGAATGGAAGTAGAACAATATATGAAATTTAGAACTACATTAACACCAGCTAGTGGCTTTCAGAGTGCGCAATATCGACTAATTGAATTTTGCGCTACAGATTTGATTAATTTAATAGATTACCGATTTAGAGATTCTATTGATAGAGAAACTTCGTATGAATTTGCCTTTGAGCATTTGTATTGGCAGGCTGCAGGGAAAGATTACAAGACAGGCAAAAAATCTTTTTTGTTGGAAGAATTTGAAGCAAAGTATAAAAATGTTTTTATACACCATATGGAGGAATACAATACCATTAATATATGGCAAAAGTTCAAACAATTGTCTGAGGAGGAACAAAAAAATCCAATACTAGTGCAAGCAATGCGTCATCTAGATTATACTGTTAATATTACTTGGGTCATGCAGCACCTCAATGTTGCTATTAAATACATTGAAGAGAGTGGCGTGGGCGATGGCGAAGCTACAGGAGGTAGTGATTGGAAAAAATACATGCATCCAAAACACCAACGAAGAATATTTTTTCCTGAATTATGGAATGCTGAAGAATTAGCTAACTGGGGAGAGACTAAATAAAGTATTATAATGTTGAAAAAAATAGCGCCCTATTTCGTATTTCTATTTTTCTGTTTCTCCTATTTTTCTTGTTCCAAAGATCAAGAGATTATGGAAGAAGAAATACAATCAGTTGCCAAGAAAAGTGAGTTTGGGTTTACATATGCTGACTTCAATGTAATTCATGATACGATTAAAAAAGGAGATACTTTTGGCAGTATTATCGAAAGGCAAAATATTGGAGATAAGAAAGTGTATGACATCATTGAAAAAGTCAAAGATACTTTTGACGTACGTAGTATACGATACAAAAAGCCTTATGTGTTACTTCGATCAAAAGACAGAAAAAACAAATTACAGGTTTTCATTTATCAACCCGATGCGCTTAATTATTATGTAATTGATTTGCGTGATACTGCGGTGGTGGCCTATAAAAAAACGAAGCCAATTACAATCAAACGAAGAACGATTGGTGGTGTTTTGAAAAGTTCGCTTTCTGAAACCCTTGAAAGTGCTAAAGTAGAAGGAGCTTTGGCAAGTAAAATCACAAAAATATATGCGTGGTCAATTGATTTCTTCAAATTAAAAAAAGGCGATCGTTTTGCTTTAACTTTTACCGAAAGATATATCAATGACTCTATCTATGATGGAGTAGATAGTTTGGAAGCCGCATTTTTTGAGTATAAAGGCAAGATCGTTTATGCTTTTCCGTATGCTTCAAATCCTTCGGGAAAGACTGAATATTATGATGAAGAAGGAAAGACATTAAAGAATTTCTTTTTGAAAACTCCAATTAAATTCAGTCGAATTACGTCGCGATACAGTTCCAATAGATTGCACCCTGTTCAAGGAATTTGGAAGGCTCACAAAGGCACAGATTATGCAGCGCCTTATGGGACGCCAATAACAACTACGGCGACAGGTATAGTAGAACAAACGGGTTTCACCACAGGTAACGGTAACTTTGTAAAAGTGAAGCACAATGGAACGTATTCGACACAATACCTTCATATGTCTAAAATTTTAGTGCGTCGCGGTCAACATGTCACTCAAGGACAGGTTATCGGTTTGGTAGGAAGTACAGGATTAGCCACAGGACCTCATGTGTGCTATCGCTTTTGGAAAAACGGCGTTCAAGTGGATGCATTACGTTTGAAACTACCTACAGGAGAATCGATGTCGGGGGCGCCTAGAAAAAGGTTTTTGCAGCAAATAGAACCTCTAAAAAGAGAGTTGGATAGTGTGGCCAACTTATAAAAACGTTTCTTTTCTTTAAAATTGTGGATATGTTTTGGGTACAAGTGGTATTCAAACTAATTTCAGTATTTTTGCCCGAAATTTAAAAATAACAGAACAAACCAATTATAAAAATGGCTTTACAAACAGTTAATCCTACTCAAACAGCGGCTTGGTCAAAGTTGCAACAACATTATAATGCAATTGCTGCTACAACTATGCAAGAATTATTTCAAGCAGATGCATCTCGTGTAGAAAAATTCAATTTAAAATGGAATGATTTTCTTTTGGATTACTCCAAAAATAGAATCAACCAAGAAACAGTAGCTTTATTGTTAGAATTAGCAAATCAAGTAGGTTTGAAAGAAGCGATTGAATCTTATTTTGAAGGCGAATTAATTAATCAAACAGAAAACAGAGCGGTACTTCATACGGCTTTGCGTGCCAAAGAGTCGGCGGTAATTAATGTCGAAGGTCAAAACGTAATGCCAGAAGTGTATGCGGTAAAAAATAAAATTAAAGCATTTACTAACGAAGTTGTTTCGGGAAAACGAACAGGATATACAGGTAAAACATTTACGGATATTGTTAATATTGGTATTGGTGGTTCAGATTTAGGACCAGCTATGGCGGTAGAAGCCTTACAATTCTATAAAAATCATTTGAATGTTTATTTTGTTTCTAATGTTGACGGAGACCACGTAAATGAAATTATCAAAAAAATCAATCCAGAAACCACTTTGTTTGTGATTGTTTCTAAAACATTCACCACACAAGAGACGTTGACTAATTCGGAAACTATTAAAGAATGGTTTTTGAAATCGGCACAACAAGAAGATGTGGCCAAACATTTCGTTGCGGTTTCTACTAATTTAGATAAAGTAACTGAGTTTGGGATTAATCCAGATAATGTTTTTCCAATGTGGGACTGGGTTGGAGGTCGTTTTTCTTTATGGAGTGCGGTAGGTCTTTCTATTAGTTTAGCCATTGGATTCGAAAATTATGATGCTTTATTAAGTGGAGCTAATGAAATGGACGAACATTTTAAGACTGCTGATTTTGATCAAAACATTCCTGTAATATTAGCGTTATTAAGCGTTTGGTACAATAATTTCTTTGGAGCTGAAAGTGAAGCCTTGATTCCGTACACACAATATTTGCAAAAATTAGCGCCTTATTTACAACAAGGAACTATGGAAAGTAATGGGAAAAGCGTAGGACGTGATGGGAAGCCAGTTAATTACCAAACAGGAACGATTATCTGGGGTGAACCAGGAACGAATTCGCAACACGCGTTTTTTCAATTAATACATCAAGGAACAAAAGTCATTCCTGCTGATTTTATTGGTTTTGTAAAACCATTATATGGAGATGACAATCATCATGATAAATTAATGTCTAATTTCTTTGCGCAAACTGAAGCCTTGTTGCACGGTAAGACCGAAGCGCAAGTACAGGCTGAATTTGATAAACAAGGTTTGTCTCCAGAAAAAGCGGCAGCTTTATTGCCTTTTAAAGTATTTACGGGTAATAAGCCAACCAATACGTTGTTAATTCAAAAATTAACTCCAAAATCATTGGGTTCATTAATTGCGATGTATGAACACAAAATATTTGTTCAAGGGGTAATTTGGAATATTTTTAGTTTTGATCAATGGGGAGTAGAATTAGGAAAACAACTGGCTAATTCTATTTTGGATGAAATCAATACCAAAACAGTGAATAGTCACGATAGTTCTACTTCGTTTTTGTTACATCATTTTTTAAAAAATAAATAAAAAGAGAACTTAATTAGAATAGTACGAGCGTTTTGAGATAATCAAAGCGCTTTTTTTATGTTTTTAGAATTTATTTTGAAACCTAAAAGTTAAAATTTTAAAGGATTAATATTAAAACTACCTAAATATTTTATTTTCATTTTTTTGGTTGAAAACCCTTGAAAAATCGCTATTAATTCAAAGGAAAGACATAAAAAGTGATTTTTTTAACGTTATGTTAACGTATTAAGATAAAAATGTTATAATTTTGCCAAAAATAAATTAACAAAACAACAATGAAAACAATGAAAAACTGGTTACTTACAGGATTAATGTTTTTAATAGTTTCTACAGCTTTTGCACAAGGGAAAGTTACTGGAACTGTTACAGATGGTAAAGGTTCTTTACCTGGAGCAAATATTGTTATTAAAGGAACAAAGATTGCTGTTTCAACAGATTTTGATGGAAAATTTTCTATCAACACAACTACTAATTCAGGAGAGTTAGTGGTATCTTTTATTGGTTACAAAGCTAAAACAGTTAAATTTAGCGGAGCTGCTAATTTAGGAACAATTGTTTTAACTGCTGATGACAATCAATTAGAGGAAATCGTGGTTAAGAGTTCTGTGGTTGACGTTGCAAAAGATAGAAAAACGCCTGTGGCAGTTTCAACTATCAAAGCTGCTGAAATTCAAGAAAAATTAGGTTCTCAAGAATTTCCTGAGATTTTAGCAAATACACCGTCAGTGTATGCCACTAAATCTGGAGGAGGTTTTGGAGATTCAAGAATCAATATTCGTGGTTTTGATCAAAAAAACGTTGCAGTATTGATTAATGGTGTACCAGTAAACGATATGGAAAATAGTTCTGTATATTGGAGTAACTGGGCTGGTTTGTCTGATGTAACTTCAGCAATGCAAGTACAAAGAGGTTTAGGATCTTCAAAATTAGCTATTTCTTCTGTAGGAGGAACAATCAATGTTGTTACTCGTTCTGCTGATATGAAAGAAGGAGGAAACGTAGCTCTTGGTTTTGCTAACAATAATTACTTGAAAAAATCAGCATCATATTCTACAGGAATAATGAAAAATGGTTTGTCAGCTTCTGTTTTATTAAGTCAAACTACAGGAGATGGTTACATCAATGGAACTAAATTTGAAGGCGGAAACTATTTCATTGGTATTGGATATAAAATCAATGCTAAACATGATTTAGAGTTTACAATAACAGGTGCTCCTCAATGGCACAATCAAAGATCTACGGCACCAACAATTGCTCAGTTTATTAAATATGGGACTAATGGTGAACCAAACAGAAGATATAACAATGATTGGGGTACTTTAAAAGGTCAAGAATATAGTTTTAGAACTAACTTCTACCACAAACCGATTGCTTCTGTTAACTGGGATTACAAAATTAGTGACAAAACTAAGTTGTCAACAGTAGTTTACGGTTCTTGGGGACGTGGAGGAGGATCTAACGGAGCAGGAGCAATGAGAGGGAATAGATTTTTCTCAGATAACTTACGATTTGCTGATGGAACAATCAATGTTGACTTAATTCAAGCTTGGAACTCAGGAAAATCGGTAGTTATTCCTGGTACCACAGGTACTTCTACAAGAGCATTGATTTCTGGAGCATATCAAAATAGTTCATCTACTTCTAATAATACTACTAATGGTATTACAAAAATTGCTTCAATTAATTCACACAACTGGTATGGTGGTGTTGTTAACTTGAATACAAAATTATCTGAAAAATTCACTTTGGATTTTGGAATAGATGCTAGAACTTATAGAGGAATTCACTATCAAAACATCACAGATTTATTAGGATCAACTAACTATGCTGATAATTTTGATGTTAATAATCCAAACAGAGTTTTAACAGCTACTTATGCTGCAAGACCAAGTTTAAACCCGTTCTTTAGCTTAGACTATCAAACAGGTAAAATTAATTACAATAATGATGGTTTAGTGAACTGGTATGGGGCATTTACACAATTAGAGTATTCTTCTGATAAATTAACTGCATTCTTCCAAGGAGCTATTTCTAACCAAGGGTTCAGAAGAGATGATTATTTCTTGTATTTAAAAGCGAATCCTTTATCTTCTACTGATTATAAAAATATCTTGGGAGGTAATGTTAAAGGAGGTTTGAATTACAACATCAACGAGCACCACAATGTTTTTGTAAATGCTGGATATTATTCAAAACAACCATTCTTTAATGCCGTATATCCAAACAACAAATCTTTAGTTAACGAAAATTTGACTAATGAAAAAGTATTAGGTTTAGAGGCAGGATATGGTTTCCGTTCATCAGTATTCAATGCTAATTTGAACTTGTACCATACTTCATGGAAAGATAGATACCAACGATCTAATGATGCAGATGTAACTAATCCTGGAGGATATTATGACTTTGCTGGAATTACTCAAGTTCACTCTGGTGTTGAGTTAGATATGACAGCTAAAGTAGATAATAAATTGAAATTAAATGGAATGTTCTCATTAGGTAAATGGGTGTATGATGGAAATATTACTGGAAGAAGATTTGATGTTAACAACAACAATATCTCTGGAGGTGTAACAACCACTTATTATGTAGATGGAACAAGAGTTGGTGATGTAGCTCAAATGACAGCTAGTTTAGGCGCTGCTTATGAAATCGCTCCAAGATTAAATGTTGATGCTAATTACAGATTGTCAGATAAATTATATGCTAGTTTAGATCCTACTAAACAAACTTTGGCTACAAATAAAGGTACTTTAGAATTACCTTCTTATGGTTTAGTTGATGCAGGAGTTTCTTACAGAGTATTATTAGGTACTGATAAATCAAAATCATTGAATTTTAGATTAAATATCAATAACCTTTTGGATGAAGTATATATTGCTGAGTCAAGAACAAATATTTTTGCTAGCGATTATATTTCCGGAACTTCAGGGCCTACTTATGCTTCTGCTGGAAGAACGTATAATGGAGTTGCAGATGCTAACCAAGTGTTCTTCGGTTTTGGTAGAACATGGAACTTTACTATGAGATATAACTTCTAATAAAGTTATCTTTAAATAATTTAACGGCATTCTCTTTTAAAGAGAATGCCGTTTTTTTTGCTAAATTTTTATTACATTTGAAATTCTAAATTAAAAAATATGTATAATCTTATTCAACATTTTCATTCAGGATGGGCATACCTAGCCATTTTAGTATTAATTATAGCTGTTATTAATTCTTTTCTTGGTAAAAGTTCGAAAAAAGAGTTTACAGCTAAAGATAGAAAAGTGGCCCTATTTGCTTTAATAGGAGCTCACATTCAATTACTAATAGGGTTTATTTTATATTTTTTATCTCCTCTAGGGTCCGCAGCTTTTGGACAAATGAAAGAAGCTTCTTTGCGATTGACTTCATTGGAACATCCACTAATCAATATTATTGCGATTGTATTAATTACTATGGGCTGGTCAAAACATAAGAAAGCGGTTTCAAGTGAAGCTAAATTTAAATCTATTGCTATCTTCTATGGGATAGGATTACTATTGATTTTGAGTAGGATTCCATGGGATTTATGGTTCTAAAAAAGGTCCTTTTTAAGGACTTTTTTTATCGAATAATTACTGTGATTAAACTAACAAAGTATAGATGAAAAAAAGATTCGTGTTATTATTTTTTGTTGCTATGATAAGTTTCGCATTGAGTCAAACTACGACTTTGTTGAAACAAAAAGCAGTACCAGTAAAAGACACTATAAAGAAAAATAAACCAATATTGGAGAGTCAACAGGCGATTGTAGATTCTACAGAGGTCAAACCCCTTAAGTTTAAAACCTATAAGAAATCAGTCATTGCGTCTTATTATGCGGATAAGTTTAATGGAAAACGTACTACTAGTGGGAAAAAATTTAACAATAATGGTTATACGGCTGCTCACAAAAAATTACCTTTTGGAACTAAAATTAGAGTAACAAATGAGTCAAATGGCAATTCTGTTATAGTCGAAGTTACAGATAGAGGGCCATTTGTTCGCTCTAAAGAAATTGATCTGACCAAACGGGCTTTTATGGAGATTGCTCAAAATAAAAGAAGCGGAATGATGAAGGTGTCTATTGAAATTATTGAAAAATAGTTACCAAGTTTTAAAAGGATGTTTGCTTAGATACGAATTATAATACCGTGGGTCTTGAGTTACTTCTTGTCCTAACCAAAGAGGTTTTTCAAAAATTTCTGATTCTGATTGTAACTCAACTTCTGCTATAATCAAACCTTCGTTTTTTCCATGGAATTCATCCACTTCAAAAAGATGCTGTCCTACTTGAATTTCGTAGCGAGTTTTTTCAATCACTCCTTTCTCACACAGCAGTAACAATTCCTTTGCTTCGTTAATTGGAATTTCTTTTTCCCATTCAAATCGAGAAATTCCAGTCTCACTTGATTTTCCTTTAATAGTTAAAAAACCTTTTTCGCCTTTTATACGTACGCGTACGGTACGTTCTGGTTCAGAACTCAAATACCCTTGTGCGATATGGTTTTTGCGTAAAGCATCGCTTTTAAATGCGTTTGAAGTCACTAAAAATTTACGTTCTATTTCTACCATTGGTCTAATTGATTTTCTTGTTTCAAAGTTAGGGTTTTCAACTAATCCTTTTTGTATAAATTTGTGCTATGCCTGAAATTAATTCCAATAGAAAAATTATTCACATTGACATGGATGCGTTCTATGCGTCTGTGGAGCAAATGGACAATCCTGAATTGAGAGGAAAACCAATTGCTGTTGGAGGTGCTGAAAACAGAGGGGTTGTGGCTGCGGCAAGTTATGAAGCTAGAAAATTTGGAGTTAGAAGTGCTATTAGCGGAGTTTTGGCAAAGAAAAACTGTCCAGAACTCATTTTTGTAAAACCTCGGTTTGAACGTTACAAAGAAATTTCAAACAAGATTCATGCAATTTTTCATGAGTATACAGATTTGGTTGAGCCACTTTCGCTTGATGAAGCTTATTTAGATGTTACAAATAACAAAAAAGGCAATCCAAGTGCTACTTTATTGGCGCAAGAAATACGATTACGTATTTTAAATGAAGTAGGCTTAACAGCTTCGGCAGGAATTTCGATTAACAAGTTTGTGGCTAAAATTGCAAGTGATTATAATAAACCCAATGGACAAAAAACGGTTAATCCAGATGAGGTGCTTTCATTTTTAGAAGTGTTGCCTATTCGGAAATTCTATGGTGTTGGCAAAGTGACTACGGAAAAAATGTATCAATTAGGAATTTTCACGGGATTAGAATTAAAGAATAAATCATTAGAGTTTTTAGAAAAGAATTTTGGTAAATCAGGAGCTTTTTATTATCATGTGGTGCGCGGAATTCACAATAGCGAAGTGAAACCCAACCGAATCACAAAATCAGTTGCGGCAGAACATACTTTTGATACTAATTTGTCTTCTGAAATTTTTATGTTGAAACAGCTGGAAAAAATAGCAGGTAGCTTGGAGCGCCGTTTGAAAAAGCACAACATTGCAGGTAAAACAGTGACTTTGAAAATCAAATATAGTGATTTTACACAACAAACAAGGAGTAAAACGGTACCGTATTTTATCGCTGATAAAGGATTGATTTTTGAAAATGTAAAAGAATTACTGTATCAAGAGCGAATGAAAGATTCCGTTCGATTACTCGGAATATCATTGAGTAATTTGAATACAGAACAGAAGAAAACGGTAGTGGTGCAATTACAGTTTGCCTTTTAATTGTAAATAATAATTTAACTACATAGAAACATAGAAAAAAGTAAATAAGCAAATAAGCAAAGAAAGGTATAGACGCTTTGCTTTTCACATAAGTAACTATGTGAAAATAATATGTTATTACTATCCGTTCTTTTGGGATAAAATAGTCTATGTTTCTATGTGGTAAAAAGAAAAGCCTAGAAGTCTTTTTAATAAAAAACTCCATTATGGTTTATAATGGAGCTTTATTTATTTTTAATAGCTTGACTTAGTCTCTACTGTTTAATTTTGAAAGTAATCGAAGGAACTCCATATACAACCAAACTAAGGTAATCATCAATCCCATAGCACCATACCATTCCATATATTTTGGCATTTTTCTATTGGTACCTTCTTCAATTTGGTCAAAATCAAGGAATAAATTCATTGCAGCTATTACAATAACAAATACACTGATACCGATACCCGCCATGGAGTTTCCATGATGAACAGGTGTGAAATTGGTAAACAAAGAAACTAACCAAGAAATTAGATAGTAGGTTGCAATAGCTAGAGTTGCTGCTATAACAATTGATTTAAAACGTTCCGTTACTTGCACAATTTTATATTTGTATAACCCTAAACAAATAGCAAAGGTTACAAATGTGGCTCCAACGGCTTGGGTTACAATTCCAGGATATTTGATTTCAAAAATAGCTGAGATTCCACCAATGAATAATCCCTCAAAAATTGCATATCCGGGCGCTAAATAACCTGAAAGTTGTGGTTTGAATGTAGCGGTTACAACTAAAACAAGTCCCATTATGGCACCTCCTATCATTGGAATTGCAGGACTTTGTCCATTGTCTGCCATCCACCAAGTAATCATAGCGGCAGCAGTTAAAAGTAAGAATAAAATCAAACTTTTATTGATTGTTCCAGATAAGGTCATGGTTTGTTCGTGACCAATTATCGTCGCTTCGTGTACTTCTTCTTTAGTAGAATTAAATATTTTGTTGTTTAAAAACGGATTTTTAGAATTTGAACTCATAGTAAATTTAGATTTAGTTACCCAAAAGTAAGCTATATTTTCATAAAAAAATGTTTATTTATTCATAAATTTTTACAACAAAAAAGCCCTCGTAAGAGGGCTTTTTTAAAATGTGAAATGACTTTATTATTCAATTTCAGAAACTCTTAAAGTGTTTACCATTCCTTTGTCAGTAATAGGCATTGCTGCTAAGTTGATTAAGAAATCTCCTTTTTCAACATATCCTTTTTGTCTTGCAATTTCATTTACATCGGTTACCGTATCATCAGTACTCACGGATTTAGCATAGTAAAAAGATTTTACTCCCCATAAAAGATTTAATTGAGTTAAGATTCTTTTGTTGGATGTGAATACTAAAATATGAGCTGATGGTCTCCAAGAAGAAATTTGGAAAGCAGTGTACCCACTATTAGTTAAAGTACAAATTGCTTTTGCTCTAATCACATTTGCCATTTGAGCTGCGTGTTGGCAAATAGTTTTTGTAATGAAACGATTCGTTCTAACTTGTGGGGTGTTTTGAGGCACTTTGATTAGCGGAGAATCTTCTACTGCTTCGATGATTTGAGTCATTTTTTGAATTACCTGAACAGGATAATTACCTGTTGCAGTTTCCCCAGAAAGCATAACAGCATCAGCGCCATCCATAACAGAGTTAGCCACATCATTTACCTCAGCGCGCGTTGGTGTTAAACTGCTAATCATTGTTTCCATCATTTGTGTTGCTACAATAACTGGTATACGAGCAGTTTTCGCTCTAACGATTAATTCTTTTTGTACCAATGGCACTTCGTGAGCAGGAAGTTCAACTCCTAAATCACCACGGGCCACCATTAAACCATCGCAGTACGCAACAATTTTATCCATGTTTTCAAGAGCTTCAGGCATCTCAATTTTGGCTACGATTGGGATTTTAACGTCAGAGTGTTTTGCAATTAATTCTTGCAAATCTTGTAGGTCTCTAGGTGTTTTTACGAAAGAAAGAGCAATCCAATCTACCCCTTGTTCAATAGCAAAAATAGCATCAGCAACATCTTTTTCAGTCATTGCAGGAAGCGAAATCTTAGTGTTTGGAAGATTTACCCCTTTCTTAGATTTTAATTCCCCACCTTGAATTACTTTGGCAATAACTTCTGTTTTTTTATCTGTTGAAACAATTTCAAAAATTAATTTTCCATCGTCTAATAAGATTCTTTCTCCTGGATTTACATCATTTGGGAAGTTTTGGTATTTCATGAATACTCTTTCTTTGGTTCCAATAATGTCTTCGGCTGTAGTAAAAGTGATGATGTCACCATCATTAACTACTACACCGTCTTCCATAACTCCTACACGAAGTTTAGGCCCTTGTAAGTCGGCTAATATTCCTGTTGTATATCCATATTCGTCATTAATACTACGAATAATGCTGATTCGTTCTTTTACGTCATTATAATCGGCATGCGAAAAATTTATTCTAAACACATTTACTCCTGCCTCAATCATGTCCTTAATGGTCTCCTTAGTACTACATGCAGGTCCTAGTGTGGCTACAATTTTTGTTTTTTTGTTTGTTTTTAGCATTTCTATTAAAAAATTAAATTGTTCTTAGATTTTATAGATTCTGGGTCCACAACATATACTGTTGATAAACTTTTAATTGTTTTTAATTGTTTTAAGATATCAGCAATTATTACATCATCTTCATCACTCTCTATTTTCAAAAAATAATCCACCTTCTTAAGTTCGGGAAGTAAAAATACTTTTGTAGCAACTTCCTGAGTACTGTCAGAGAATAAATCTTGGTTTATTATTTCTTTTTGTCCAATAACTTCATTCTTGTTTTGTATTAGATTCCAAGAAATAAAATTATCTTCGTCATTAAAGCAAAATCTTGAAAATTGAGTTTCACCTTCTTTAACACTAATATGAATCTCTTCCTTGCTTTTACTTAAATTAATTGGAAGGTGTTGATTGATAAAATAAGCCAATCGGTAATCTTCCAATGTGGTATGAATGGCAACTAGATAATAATCTATTTCGTCGAATTCGTCAAGATCTAATTTATGAATAGCCATCTCATCACAAAATAAGGTGTAAATATACTATTTCTAATTTAGCTAGTAGCTTGAAACTCGGGTTGTTTTTGTTAAATTATCAACGAAAACGTTATAGATTGAAGAAAATCGTATTATTTTTTATCTATTTTTTCTTGAAATGCAAAATAGGCGCGTTGGGATGCTTTTTCTTCTGCTTTCTTTTTGGAAGTAGCTCTGGCTTTGGCAATTACTTTTTCGTCAATACTTAATTTTACGCCAAAAAGACGTTCGCCATCAATACCATTATCTTCGAAAATGTCATAATGAAATTGTCTTTTTTCTTTTTGACACCATTCGATTACCAAACTTTTGTAACTAATCACCTTTCCTTCTAATCTTGCGATGTCAACATAAGGGATGATTACTTTTTTGTGAATGAATTTTTCGCAAAAATCGTATCCTTTGTCTAGATAAATCGCGCCTATTAATGCTTCAAAAATATTACCATGGATATTATCGCCAAAATGTTGAACAGGCACTTTACTTTCAACCAATTGAACTAAATTCAGGTCTTTGCCCAGTTCGTTAAGATGTTCACGACTGACAATTTTGGAACGCATTTTAGTCAA
Organism: Bacteroidota bacterium; assembly: GCA_041191945.1. GTDB lineage: Bacteria > Bacteroidota > Bacteroidia > Flavobacteriales > Flavobacteriaceae > Flavobacterium. The sequence continues at coordinate 79,767 of JBEENX010000002.1, read as the reverse complement.
GTAACCTTCGTCTCCTGTAGGTGCTTCATTAAATAAATGAGCGGCAATTACAGCACTTAGCATGGCATCTCCAAGGAATTCTAAACGTTCATAATTCATTGGGTTGCCCCCTTCGTCTAAAATATTAGAGGAACGGTGTGTGAATGCTTTTTTGTAAAAATCAATATTTTTAGGTGTAAACCCGAGGATTTTCTCGATAGCACCAAAAAAAATCCCGTCTTCAAGAGAACGGGATTTTGAAAATATTTTTCTAATAATACGCATAGTACTATTTTAGAAGTCTAATTTTTTAACCAATACACAGGCATTGTGTCCACCAAAACCAAACGTGTTACTCATTAATACTTTAACGTCTCTTTTTTGGGCTACATTAAAAGTGAAATTTAATTTTGGATTGATACTTTCGTCATCTGTGAAATGGTTGATTGTTGGAGGAATGATTCCATATTTCAACGATAGAATAGATGAAATAGTTTCGATTGCTCCAGCAGCACCTAAAAGGTGACCGGTCATTGACTTGGTTGAATTCAAGTTCATAGTATAGGCGTGGTCTCCAAAAACTTGTTCAATGGCTTTAGATTCAGCTAAATCTCCTAGAGGAGTTGAAGTTCCATGCATATTTACACCATCAACATCGGTTGGTTGTAAACCCGCATCTCTCAAACAGTTCAACATTACATTTTTAGCTCCCAATCCTTCTGGGTGTGGTGCTGTAATATGATGCGCATCGGCAGACATTCCACCTCCACCAATTTCACAATAGATTTTGGCGCCACGAGCTACTGCATGTTCGTATTCTTCTAAGATTAACGCTCCAGCTCCTTCTCCAAGAACAAAACCGTCACGGTCTTTGTCCATTGGTCTTGAAGCAGTTTTTGGATCATCATTTCTTGTTGAAAGTGCATGCATAGCATTAAAACCACCCATTCCTGCAATAGTTACCGCAGCTTCAGAACCACCAGTTACCATTACGTCTGCATGGCCTAATCGGATATAGTTGAATGCATCAATAATAGCATTGGTTGACGAGGCACAAGCAGAAACCGTTCCAAAGTTAGGACCTCTAAAACCGTATTTTATAGAAATATGTCCGCAAGCTATATCACCAATCATTTTTGGAATAAAAAATGGATTGAATTTTGGAGTTCCATCGCCAGCAGCAAAATTCAACACTTCAATTTGAAATGTCTCTAGCCCACCAATTCCAGATCCCCAAATAACTCCAGCACGATCTTTGTCTATTGTATCTAAATCAAAATTAGCATCTTTCATTGCTTCATCCGAAGATACCATTGCGTATTGTGCATAGCGATCCATTTTGCGAGCCTCTTTCCTGTCGATAAAATCTTCTACGTTAAAGTTTTTAAGTTCACAAGCGAATTGTGTTTTAAATTTTGAAGCGTCAAAATAAGTGATTGGGGCAGCACCACTAACGCCGTTAATTAGTCCCTCCCAATATTCTTGAATGTTATTTCCAATAGGAGTAAGGGCTCCTAAACCTGTAACAACTACGCGACGTAATTCCATAGCTTCTGTATTTTTATCTTTAAACAAACAAAACCCACGATTTCTTTTTTGTATTATTATTACAAAAGAGCTGTGGGTGCTGAATTATATATGTTTTTTTGATTGAAATTCAATCACGTACTAAATTTAAGAAAAATAATAACACCCGAGTACAAAAAATGTATCGGGTGTGTCAGTATTATTTTTTAGCTTCCTCGATGTAAGAGATTGCTTGACCTACAGTAGCAATGTTTTCTGCTTGATCGTCTGGAATTTGGATATCAAATTCTTTTTCAAACTCCATGATAAGTTCTACAGTATCTAAGGAGTCAGCTCCTAAATCGTTAGTGAAGCTTGCTTCTGTTACAACTTCGTTTTCGTCAACACCTAATTTGTCTACGATAATCGCTTTTACTCTTGATGCAATGTCTGACATAATTTTTAATTTTAGAATTTAATTTGTTGGCAAAAATAAAAAACTTTATTTTAAAACAACTATTTAGTTAATAAATGTGCGAACGAAAATATAAAATTTATTTTAACAAAGGTTTACGAATACTATTTTTTTCCATTTTTTATACCTTTTTTTGCACCATAAATCGTTTGAAATTATGAAAAAAATTGTGGTGTTTGCTTCGGGTTCAGGAACCAATGCTGAAAATATTATTCGACACTTTAAATCAACAGGTATAGCCTCAGTAGTAGCGGTATTTACTAATAAAGCCGAGGCTCAGGTGATTCAAAGAGCTGAAAAGTATCATGTTCCTACTCAAGTTTTTTCCAAAAACGATTTAGAAACAGGAAAAGTATTACAAAAAATAAATGCAATTCAACCTGATTTGATAGTTTTAGCTGGTTTTTTATTAAAATTTCCTGAAAGTATTGTGATCGCTTATCCTGATAAAATAATCAATATCCATCCTGCTTTGTTGCCAAAATACGGAGGAAAAGGAATGTACGGGATGCACGTACATCAAGCTGTAGTTGAGAACAAAGAACCTAAGACAGGAATTACGATTCATTATGTGAATGAGAATTACGACGAAGGAAATGTCATTTTTCAAAAAGAAGTAGCAGTTTTAGTTACCGATACTCTAGAGGTAGTTGCTGCTAAAATTCACCAATTAGAGCAAGACCACTTTCCAGCAGTGATAGAAAAATTGTTAACTAACTTATAACCTCATAACCTTTACATGTCACATCAAGTACATATTTATACCGATGGCGCTGCCAAGGGTAATCCAGGCCCTGGAGGCTATGGTGTAGTTATGGAATGGGTGGGACAACCGTATAAAAAAGAGTTTTACGAAGGTTTTCGCCACACGACGAATAACAGAATGGAGCTATTAGCCGTAATTGTTGGTCTCGAAAAATTAAAAAATCCCAATACAAAAGTTCTTGTGGTTTCCGATTCCAAATATGTGGTCGATTCAGTAGAAAAAAAATGGGTTTTTGGTTGGGAGAAAAAAGGTTTCGTGGGTAAAAAAAATCCGGATTTATGGAAACGTTTTTTAACGATTTACAAAAAGCATCAAGTCGATTTTAAATGGATTAAAGGCCACAACAACCATCCTCAAAACGAGCGTTGCGATGAATTAGCGGTTATGGCTTCAACACAAAAACAACTTTCGGTGGACGAATTCTACGAAAAAGAAGAGCAGAAGTTGTTGTAATAGTACAATTTACAATATATGAAATTCCCTTCACTTTGCCTCTTTGAACCTTTGCAACTCTAAAACTTATCAACTATCTTTGTCCCTTAATTTCGAAACTAAAATAATGAACAAATTATTGATTGTTGGAACGGTGGCTTTCGACGCTATTGAAACTCCGTTTGGTAAAACAGATAAAATTTTAGGTGGAGCAGGAACGTATATTGGTCTTTCGGCTTCTTTTTTCAATTTACAATCGGCTATTGTTTCTGTAGTGGGAGACGACTTTCCGCAAGAATATTTGGATGTATTGACTGCCCGAAATATCGATATTTCAGGTCTTGAAATTGTTAAGGGAGGAAAAACGTTCTTTTGGAGTGGTTTGTATCACAACGATTTGAACTCGAGAGATACTTTGGCTACGGAATTGAATGTTTTGGCAGATTTCCAACCTAAAGTACCTCAAAACTTCAAAGATGCTGAGGTAGTAATGTTAGGAAATTTACATCCATTGGTACAAAGTAGTGTTTTGGATCAAATGGAAGTAAAACCAAAATTAGTAGTTTTAGATACTATGAATTTTTGGATGAATTGTGCTTTACCAGAATTATTGGACGTGATGAAACGCATCGATGTAATTACTATCAATGACGAAGAAGCGAGACAACTTTCGGGTGAATATTCATTGGTGAAAGCTGCCGCTAAAATTCATACGATGGGGCCAAAATATGTGGTTATCAAAAAAGGAGAACACGGCGCCTTATTATTTCATAATGAGAATGTGTTTTTTGCGCCAGCACTGCCTTTAGAAGAAGTTTTTGACCCAACAGGAGCAGGAGATACTTTTGCGGGTGGATTTACAGGATTTATTGCGCAAAGTGAAAACGTATCGTTTGAAAATATGAAAAATGCAGTCATTTATGGATCTAATTTAGCTTCGTTTTGCGTGGAGAAATTTGGAACAGAGAGAATGCTTGCCTTAGATAAAAAAGAAGTAGTGTCTAGATTGCAACAGTTTAAATCATTGACACAATTTGATATCGAATTATAATAACTCATGCCTCGAAATTTTCGGGGCATTTTTGTAAAAAATAAAACAACACAACCAATTACAATACAACAATGAGCGATGCTTTACAACACGAATGTGGAATAGCCTTAGTGAGGCTTTTGAAACCGCTTGAGTACTACAAGGAAAAATATGGAACGGCTTTTTACGGGATACAAAAAATGTATCTGTTGATGGAGAAGCAACACAATCGTGGACAAGATGGAGCAGGGTTCGCGAGTATTAAATTAGACGTAGAACCAGGTGAAAGATACATCAGCCGTGTGCGTTCTAATGCAGCACAACCCATACAAGATGTTTTTGCCCAAATTAATGAAAGAATTAACTCAGAAATGAGTTCACATCCAGAATATGCGAATGATGTAGCGCTTCAAAAAACAAATATTCCCTATTTAGGAGAGCTTTTTCTAGGGCATGTTCGTTATGGAACTTTTGGTAAAAATAGCATAGAGAGTGTTCACCCTTTTTTGCGTCAGAACAACTGGATGCACCGAAATTTAATTTTGGCAGGAAACTTTAATATGACAAATGTTAAAGAATTATTCCAAAGTTTGGTTGAATTGGGTCAGCATCCAAAAGAAATGGCTGATACTGTTACAGTAATGGAAAAAATAGGTCATTTCTTAGATGATGCGGTTACTGATTTGTATCAAGAATGTAAAAACGCTGGATTAAACAAAAGAGAGGCATCACCAGTAATTGCAGAAAAGTTAGACGTAGCCAGAATATTGACACGAGCTTCAAAAAATTTGGATGGTGGATATGCTATGGCTGGACTTTTAGGTCATGGGGACGCTTTTGTATTTAGAGATCCAGCAGGAATTCGTCCAGCCTATTTCTATCAAGATGATGAAGTTGTGGTAGTAGCTTCAGAGCGCCCAGTGATACAAACAGTTTTTAATGTTCCTTTTGAAAGCGTTCAAGAAATTGAACCTGGAAATGCTTTGATTATTAAGAAAAATGGGAATATTTCCTTAAATCAAATTTTGGAACCTACTGTAAAAAAAGCGTGTTCATTTGAACGTATCTACTTCTCAAGAGGAAGTGATGCTGAGATTTACCAAGAAAGAAAAAATTTAGGAAAATTAATTTTGCCTTCGGTTTTAAAAGCCATTGATCAAGATACTGATAATACGGTCTTCTCCTATATACCCAATACTGCTGAAACGTCTTTCTTTGGAATGGTTGAAGCGGCGCAGGACTTTTTGAACCAAAGAAAAAATGATTACATCTTAAAGAATAGAAATACCTTAACGGAGCAAACGTTACAAGAGCTTTTGAAAGTTAAAATCCGTACAGAGAAAGTAGCTATTAAAGATGCTAAACTAAGAACATTTATTACCGAAGATAGTAGTCGTGATGATTTAGTAGCTCATGTGTATGATGTGACCTATGGCGTTATAAAACCTACGGATAATTTGGTTATTATTGACGATAGTATTGTAAGAGGAACTACTTTAAAAATGAGCATCATCAAAATGATGGATCGTTTGAAACCAAAACGTATTGTAATTGTTTCTTCGGCACCACAGATTCGTTATCCAGATTGTTACGGAATTGATATGGCAAAACTAGAAGGTTTGGTTGCCTTTAGAGCTGCTTTAGAATTATTAAAAGAGCGCAATTTATACCATATTGTGGATGAGGTATATGCTAAATGTAAAGCACAAGAAAATTTTGTAGATGCAGAAGTGGTAAATTATGTAACGGCTATTTATGCGCCTTTTACACCAGAAGAAATCTCAGATAAAATTGCTGAGATGTTGAGTTCGCCAGAGATTAATGCGGAGGTAAAAATTATTTTCCAAACAGTAGAAGATTTGCATATTGCTTGTCCTAAAAACTTAGGAGATTGGTACTTTACAGGAGATTATCCAACTCCAGGAGGAAATAGAGTAGTGAATCGTGCTTTTATGAATTTCTACGAAGGAAAAGACGCTAGAGCGTATTAAAAAGACAAGAAAAGTTCCTTTTATCGAGTATTTAGGTCGTTGGTCTAAAGAAGTTAATTTAAGGGAATTTCAGGTATACATTTACACTACCATTTACATTAGTAGGTTGAGTTTATGGTAGATTTGGGGCAAAAGAGGAGGAAGTAATTCCTCCTCTTTTATTTTAAAAGAGTATAAAAACAAAGATACAAAAAAATCCGCTGATGAACTCAGCGGATTTTTAATTTTTATAAAAAGATTATTTTTCTAAAGCGAAACGTCTTGTTACTTCTGTCCAGTTGATTACGTTGAAGAATGCTTCAATATAATCAGGTCTTCTGTTTTGATAGTGTAAATAGTAAGCGTGTTCCCAAACATCCATTCCAAGGATTGGTGTTCCACCACAACCTACTTCTGGCATTAATGGATTGTCTTGATTTGGTGTTCCGCAAATGTCTAATTTACCTCCTTTGTGTACACACAACCAAGCCCATCCTGAACCAAATTGCGTAGCGCCAGCTTTAGCAAATTTAGCTCTGAATTCTTCAAAAGTTCCAAAAGAAGCCTCAATAGCCTCTAATAATTCACCAGTAGGTAAACCACCACCATTTGGAGACATTACAGACCAAAATAAATTGTGATTGTAGAAACCGCCACCATTATTACGAACAGCTGCATTGGTTTTGTCTAAATTAATCAAAATATTTTCAATAGTCTTACCTTCTAAATCGGTTCCTGCGATAGCTGCATTCAAGTTAGTAGTATAGGCATTGTGGTGTTTTGTATGGTGAATTTCCATAGTGCGTGCATCAATATGCGGTTCTAACGCGTCGTAGGCATAAGGTAATGGTGCTAATTCAAAAGCCATGATATAATTGTTTTAAGTGAAAATTAAAAAGCGAATTCAAAATTAGGTATTTAACTTTAAATAGAAAACGTAATTGTGTTATAATTTTATTAAAAGGATTTTTAGGATATTGGATTTGGATTAAAAATCACGATTTATATATTGGCTTTTTATTTTGAGACAATGTCAAACCTTTGTTTTGAGTCAAAGTGTAGTTCCCGTTTTTCCAAATCCCTTTAGCAGCACGTTTGAGAATTACGCTTCTTTTTTCTTCTTTCAAGAAGATTTCAGCTTTGGATTGGTCATTGTTAAAGACTACAGCAGCATTGTAATTGCCTTTAGAGGCAATTTCTTTCAATTGAATTTTCTGTTCAAAAGTACGAATGCACTCTTTTTTTAGTTCAGAATACGAATATCCTGCTGATGCGATACAACCGTGTGCATCTCTGTCAGAACCTGCTTTCATTGGTGTTTGTTGTGCAAAAAGCGCTGAAGTTCCAGCTAAAAATAGGGAGGCAAAAAGTGTTTTTGTTTTCATTGGGATTTGGGGGTTAAATTGGGTTTATTGATAACAAATATAAATTTATTTTTTAAGAATCCGCCATTGCCATGCAAACAATACTCACTTTAGTTCCAGGAATTTTTAACAAAGCTTTGGTACAAGCCTCCAAAGTAGCTCCAGTGGTAATAACATCATCAATCAAGAGAAAGTGTTTGTTTTGGTCGCTTAAAGTAAAATGAACATCAAAAACAGTATCAATTCCTTCTGTTCTTCCGAAACGATTTTTTTGGGATTGGGTTTTGGAATAGACTTGGCGGTACAAAATTTGAGTATTGAAAGGGATTTCTAATTCTTCGGCAAGGGCTTTCCCAAATTCAGTAACTTGGTTATAACCTCTTTCGCGTAGCTTTTTGGGATGTAAAGGTACGGGAATTATTGCGTCAACGGTTTGAAGAATGGAATTGGTTTTTAATTCTTCGGCATACCATTTCCCTAAAAGAGTGCCAATTGCTTCATGTCCGCGGTATTTTAAATTGTGAATCAGTTCTTGAACAATTCCCTTTTTATGAAAATAAACGAAAGCAGCTGCATATTCAATTGGAACACGGCCATAAAATTTCTTGAAAGCTTCGTTTTCAGGATTCAAATGATGGTTGGTTAATGGAATCTCATGGCGACAGACGGTGCAAATGGTATTTTCGTTAGATAATAAAACCGCTTTACAACCGGAACAAACAGGAGGGAAAAATAGATTGAGAATATTTTGAAACATACGATTTGGGTTAGGAAACATAAAAATAAGAAAATCAGCGATTCAAACTTTAACTATTTTCTTTTTTTTAAGGACACTTTTTATATTTTTGCAGTACTATGGCAAAACAAGAAGATTTATTTAAGAATGTCGTTTCGCATGCAAAAGAGTACGGATTTATTTTTCCGTCAAGCGAAATATACGATGGATTGAGTGCAGTATATGATTACGCACAAAACGGAGTTGAGTTAAAGAAAAATATTCGTGAATATTGGTGGAAATCAATGGTGCAAATGAACGAGAATATTGTTGGTTTGGACGCAGCCATTTTGATGCACCCTACTACTTGGAAAGCATCGGGACACGTTGATGCATTCAACGATCCGTTAATTGATAACAAAGATTCGAAAAAAAGATATCGTGCAGATGTATTGATTGAGGACTATGCCGAAAAATTAAATCAGAAAGCACAAAAAGAAATAGACAAAGCGAGAGAGCGTTTTGGTTCTTCTTTTGACGAAGAACAATACAAAACAACTAATCCACGTGTAGTGGAGTATTTGTCTAAAAAAACAGCTATTTTAGAGAGAATGGCACGCTCTTTAGAGACAGAAAATTTGGCTGACGTAAAGGTATTAATTGAAGAATTAGAAATTGCTTGCCCAGAAAGTGGGTCTAAAAATTGGACTGATGTGAAGCAATTCAATCTAATGTTTGGAACAAAACTCGGAGCATCAGCAGAAAATGCTATGGATTTATACCTGCGTCCAGAAACCGCACAAGGAATTTTTGTCAACTTCTTGAATGTTCAAAAATCAGGACGAATGAAAGTTCCTTTTGGAATTGCACAAACCGGAAAAGCATTTAGAAATGAAATTGTAGCAAGACAATTTATTTTCCGTATGCGTGAATTTGAACAAATGGAAATGCAATTTTTTGTTCGTCCAGGCGAAGAAATACAATGGTACGAACATTGGAAAAACACTCGTTTAAGATGGCATTTATCTTTAGGATTAGGAAAAGAAAGATACCGTTTTCACGATCACGAAAAATTAGCGCATTATGCTAATGCAGCGGCTGATATTGAATTTGATTTTCCTTTTGGATTCAAAGAATTAGAAGGAATTCACTCCCGTACCGATTTTGATTTGAAAGCACACGAACAATACTCGGGTAGAAAATTACAGTATTTTGATGCCGAATTGAACCAAAATTATGTACCGTATGTGGTAGAAACTTCAGTGGGATTGGATAGAATGTTCTTGGCTGTTTTTGCTACCTCATTAAAGGAAGAAACTTTAGAAGACGGTTCTACACGAACAGTGTTGAGTTTGCCTGCGGTGTTAGCGCCAACTAAAGCAGCGATTTTACCATTGGTTAAAAAAGACGGATTGCCAGAAATTGCGCAACAAATTATAGCTGATTTGAAATGGGATTTCAATGTAGCTTACGATGAGAAAGACGCAGTAGGAAGACGTTATAGAAGACAAGATGCTTTAGGAACTCCTTTCTGTATTACAGTGGATCATCAAACTGTCGAAGACCAAACGGTTACCATTCGTCATAGAGATACTATGAAACAAGATCGTGTTAAAATTGCCGACTTGAAAGGCATTATCGAGAACGAAGTTTCGATGAAAAATTGGTTGATGAAAATGAACCAGTAAAAGTTTGAAGTACGATAGTAGATGTACGAAGTAAAAAAGTCCCAAATTCAATAGAGTTTGGGACTTTTTTTGTGTATTTTTTTTAAAATTGATAACCGATACCAATTCCGCCTCGACCTACAAATTCCATTCTGTCTACGTTGTCTTCTTTGTAAAATAGATTCCTACCAATACCAGCGTTGAGTTCAAAAATAACACCAGATTTAGTAATCCATTTACCTCCAAGAGTAAATCCTAATGCAAAATCATTGACAGTAGCCTTTCTTAAAGCTACATAGTTCATGTTTTCTAACGTGTAGGCTTTTGTTTTGTAATTGTTAATCATCCCAAAACCCTCTACAAAAAAACCAGACACCTTTTTATTTCCAAAATAGATGCGATAGTAAGGAGTTAAACTAAATTTTTTGTCAAAATCTTTATCATAAGCTATAAATACACTAGCGCCATAACTATTATTGTCATTTAGATATCTTTCGTAGCTAACATCTAAAGCTCCTGCAAGAAGTAAAAAAGCATTTCCTTTTAGTTCGTATTTTTTAAGTTCTGGCGTTTTATTGTCTTGGCTAAAACTAATTAAAAAAGCAGATAAACAAATTGTGGTAATTAATTTTTTCATAGTATGATGAGATTTGAGGGTTAAATAATATGGCTAAAATAGAGAAATATTTTAAAAAACAATCATTCAGTAATGGCATTCCAGCCTCTTGCTTTCAATGGAATTTTAGTATTGGCACGGGTAACCAAATGAATACCTTCACTTTCTTGAGTTATGTGTCCAATGATAGAGAAGTTAGGATTTCCTTTTATTTTGTCAAAATCTTTCATTTTTATGGTAAACAATAATTCATAATCTTCGCCACCGCTTAAAGCTACGGTAGTGCTGTCGATATTAAATTCTTCACACACGTTGATGAATTGAGGATCTAAAGGCAATTTGTCTTCGTATAAATTACAACCCACCTTAGATTGTTTGCACAAATGAATAATTTCAGACGACAATCCATCCGAAATATCAATCATCGATGTTGGTTGTATTTCAAGTGCGTGCAATAAAGTACGAACATCTTTTCGTGCCTCTGGCTTTAATTGGCGTTCAATTAAGTAGGTGTAAGCGTCTAAATCAGGTTGTGAATTAGGGTTTACTAAAAACACTTGTTTTTCTCTTTCTAATACTTGCAATCCCATATAAGCAGCACCAATATCACCTGTTACTACTAACAAATCGGTCGATTGGGCTCCATTTCTATAGGTTAATTCGGCTTCGTCAGCTTCGCCAATAGCGGTAATTGATATAATCAATCCTTTTTGTGATGAGGTAGTGTCTCCGCCAATAACATCTACTTTATATTCGTTGGCAGCCAAGGTGATGCCTTCGAATAATTCTTCTAATGCTTCCAAAGGAAAGCGATTAGAAACCGCAATAGAAACCGTGATTTGCGTTGCTTTGGCGTTCATTGCACAGATGTCAGATACATTAGCTACGACCGCTTTGTAACCCAAATGTTTCAAAGGCATGTACGCCAAATCAAAATGAACTCCTTCTACCAACATATCGGTTGAAACCACTACTTTTTTGTCTTTAAAATCTAAGACAGCTGCATCGTCTCCAATTCCTTTTAAGGTAGAAGGTTGTGTGATAGCAAAATTTTTAGTCAAATGATCAATCAATCCGAATTCGCCTAATTGCGAAATACTGGTGCGTTGTGGGTTTTTATCTTCAATCATAGTGGAATAACAAAGTTTAAAGCGACAAAGGTACAAAGTTTTTTAGGCATAAATCCGTAGAAAAAACAAAACCCAACAACTTTCGTCATTGGGTAGTAACTTGGCAAATCGTACTTTGTATATCGTAAATTATTAATCGTTCAATTTCAATACGGCCATAAACGCTTCTTGTGGAATCTCTACGTTTCCTACTTGGCGCATACGTTTCTTCCCTTTTTTCTGTTTTTCCAATAATTTACGCTTACGTGAAATATCTCCTCCGTAACATTTTGCAGTAACGTCTTTACGCAAAGCTTTGATGGTTTCACGGGCGATGATTTTAGCTCCAATAGCTGCTTGAATCGGAATGTCAAACTGCTGTCTCGGAATCAATTCACGCAATTTTTCGGTCATTTTTTTACCAATATTGTACGCATTGTCTTCGTGAATCAAGGCCGAAAGTGCATCTACGGTTTGAGCATTCAAAAGCACATCTAGTTTTACTAATTTAGAAGTTCGCATTCCGATAGGGGAATAGTCAAACGATGCATATCCTTTAGAAACAGTTTTCAAACGGTCGTAAAAATCAAACACGATTTCTGCCAATGGCATGTCAAAATTCAATTCCACTCTTTCGGTAGTCAAATAGGTTTGATTGGTGATTAAACCGCGTTTTTCGATACACAAACTCATTACGTTTCCTACGAAATCAGCCTTAGTAATAATAGTTGCTTTGATAAAAGGCTCCTCTACTCGGTCTAATTTAGAAGGTTCTGGTAAGTCCGATGGATTGTTGACAATAAGAGGTGTTTCTGGATCTTTTTTGGTGTAAGCCAAATACGAAACGTTAGGCACCGTTGTAATTACCGTCATGTCAAATTCGCGTTCCAAACGCTCTTGGATAATTTCCATGTGCAACATTCCTAAGAATCCACAACGAAAACCAAATCCTAAAGCCGCCGAACTTTCTGCTGCGAAAACCAAAGAAGCATCGTTCAATTGCAGTTTCTCCATAGAAGCTCGCAAGTCCTCGTAATCTTCGGTGTCAACGGGATAAATTCCAGCAAAAACCATTGGCTTTACATCTTCAAATCCCGTAATCATATTTTTAGTTGGCTCTTTGGCATCGGTCAAAGTATCACCCACTTTTACTTCTTTTGCTTCTTTAATCCCAGAAATTAAATACCCAACATCTCCTGCCGAAATCACTTGTTTCGGAACTTGATTTAATTTTAAAGTACCAATTTCGTCAGCAAAATATTCACTGCCTGTAGCCATGAATTTAATTTTTTGCCCTTTTTTGATTTCGCCATTAATCACACGGAAAATAACTTCAATTCCGCGGAAAGGATTGTATACTGAATCAAAAATCAATGCTTGTAAAGGTTCGTCTTTGTTTCCTTTTGGAGCCGGAATTTTTTCAATAATGGCTGCCAAAATATTTTCAACACCAAAACCTGTTTTTCCCGAAGCGTGAATAATATCTTCTAGTTTACAACCTAATAAATCAATAATATCGTCGCTTACTTCTTCTGGATTGGCGCTTGGTAAGTCTACTTTGTTTAAGACTGGAATAATTTCCAAGTCGTTTTCCAAAGCCAAATACAAATTAGAAATCGTTTGTGCTTGAATACTTTGTGCCGCATCAACAATCAATAAAGCACCTTCGCAAGCCGCAATACTTCTTGAAACCTCATACGAAAAATCTACGTGTCCCGGAGTGTCAATCAAGTTCAAGATGTACTCTTCGCCTTTGTAGGTGTATTCCATCTGAATGGCGTGACTTTTAATGGTAATTCCACGCTCACGCTCCAAGTCCATGTTGTCAAGCAATTGTGCTTTTTCTTCACGAGCCGTTACGGTTTGAGTCGCACCAAGCAATCGGTCAGCAAGCGTGCTTTTTCCGTGATCAATGTGGGCAATTATGCAAAAATTTCTAATGTGTTTCATTATTCAATGTAAAGTTCATATAACAAGAGTTAAATACATTTTACAACCCCTTGTTTAATTTGCAAATATAAACTAAAGTTTTTATTCTTGTTAGTAGAATCCATTTGATAAGAATAGAAATGTTCAAAAATCTAAAATCGTTAATCTTCAATCTAAAATCTTAATTATCTTTGCCAAAAAATAGCACTTTGATTAAGATTGGCAACATAGAATTACCCGATTTTCCTTTACTACTCGCACCTATGGAAGATGTGAGCGATCCGCCTTTTCGTAGATTGTGTAAAACGCACGGCGCGGATATGATGTATTCGGAATTTATTTCTTCTGAAGGGTTAATTCGCGATGCGATCAAGAGCCGTCAAAAACTCGATATTTTTGATTACGAACGCCCTGTTGGAATCCAAATTTTTGGTGGTGATGAAGAGGCAATGGCGTTGTCTTCCAAAATTGTTTCGACAGTCAATCCAGATTTAATTGATATTAATTTTGGTTGTCCTGTAAAAAAAGTAGTGAGTAAAGGCGCTGGTGCCGGAGTTTTGAAAGACGTTGATTTAATGGTGCGTTTGACCAAAGCGGTTATTGACAGTACCAATTTACCCGTAACGGTAAAAACCCGTTTGGGCTGGGACGAAAGTTCAATCAATATTGATGAGGTGGCGGAACGGTTGCAAGATATTGGCGTACAAGCCTTATCCATTCATGCACGAACTCGAGCTCAAATGTATAAAGGCCATTCCGATTGGACCCACATTGCGCGTGTCAAAAATAATCCGCGAATTACGATGCCGATCTTTGGAAATGGCGATATCGACTCGCCTGAAAAAGCCTTGCATTATAAAAATGAATATGGAATTGACGGGATTATGATTGGTCGTGCTGCGATTGGCTATCCTTGGATTTTTAACGAAATCAAACATTACTTTAAAACAGGCGAACATTTGCCAACGCCTACCGTTATTGACCGAGTTGAAGCGGCTCGAAATCACTTAATTTGGTCTATGGAATGGAAAGGGGAACGTTTAGGGATTGTAGAAATGCGCCGTCATTATACGAATTATTTTAAAGGCATTCATTCTTTCAAAGATTACAAACAAAAATTAGTTACAACCGATGAGGTAGAAGGTTTGTTTAGTGTGATGAAAGAGATTGAAGAAGTGTATGCGGGGTATGAGTTTGTGTAAGAGTTTATTTGATTAAATGGATCGAGTTTAATCAATATTTTAAGATGTAGTTTATAAATATTATTTTATATATTGCAGTTAATTAAAACAATCCCAAATAAATAAAAAATGAAAAAAGTACTACTACTAATATTCTTTTTCTCTGTAAATCTAATTTTTTCTCAAAAAAAAGAAGAAGCAGACAAACTAGTTGATCAGGGAATTACATTTCATGATAAAGGAGATTATTCAAGCGCAATAAGTAAATACGACCAGGCACTAGAACTTGATAAAAATAATTTACTTGCTTTGGCAGAAAAAGCTCTTACTTTAAATGCATTAAGAAAATATGACGAATCAATTATTGAATGTAAAAAAGCGATTCAGAATCATCCTAATCAAAATAGTTTAAAAACAGTTTATGTTACCTATGGGAACGCTTTAGACGGGCTTAATAAGTCTGATGAAGCTTTAGTAATTTATGATGAAGGTTTAAAATTATTTCCAAATTATTATCAATTATACTTTAATAAAGGTATTACATATGTTGGAATGAAAGAATATGATAAAGCAATTTTTTGTTTTCAAAAATCAGTCGAAATAAATCCAAATCATGCGAGTTCGAATAATGCAATTGCAAGACTTGAAAAGATGAATGGGAGAAAAATACCTTCTATGTTGTCTTTTTGTCTTTTTCTAATTACAGAGCCTCAATCTCAAAGAGCCAAAGAAAATTTACAAAGCATGAAAGAATTGTTAATTGCAAATGTTAGTCAAAAAGAAGATAAATCTATTACTATTACTGTTGATGAAACCATGCTTTCAGATAATTCAAAAACAGGAAGTCCAAAAGAAAATGATTTTTCTTCAACAGATTTAATTTCGACTATTGATATTACAAATGATTATGATCAAAAAAACAAAGACAAAACGGAAGTAGAAAACTTTATAAGAAAATTTCAAACAATATGCTCATCCTTGAGTGAAACTAAAGGGAATAATTACGGATTTTATTGGGAGTTTTATGTTCCTTACTTTTTAGAAATGAAAGGGAACAACCTAATTGAGCCTTTTGCCTATATCGTTTTTGCTTCTTCAGAAACAAAAGATGTAAATGATTGGTTAGATAAGAATCAAAAAGAATTAGAGAGATTCTATGATTGGTCAAAAAAGTATAAATGGTCCAATAAATAAAGTTTGTTTAAAATGAGATTTCTTATTAGTAATTAATAAGAATGATTCTAACCCAATAATTTTTTACTCACCCGGCTACTCGCAATTAACGAAGCCGTAAAACCCAGTGAAATAATAGTTCCCAAAACAATCAAGACGTTTTCTAGGGTAAAAACCACAGGATAGGCCAGTGTAGGCGTAATCATAATCAACTGAAATTGTTGTTGTATAAACACAATTCCAATTCCTAAAATCAATCCGATTCCCCCGCCAAAAACGCTTAACAGAGTCCCTTGAAGCAAGAATATTTTACGTAAATCGTTAATTTCGACTCCTAAGTTGAATAAGGTTTTCAGGTTGCCTTTTTTGTCCAAAATCATCATGATGAGCGCGCCAATTAAGTTGAAAAGCGCGACTACAATCACTAAAGTAAAAATTAAGTAAACCGCAATATTTTCGGTATTCAACATTTTATAAAGCGATTCGTTTAGCTGCGCTCTGTTTTTAACCGTAATTGTATTTTTGAAAATAGTTTGCAAGTGTTCGATAATAGCTTTTTCATCAGCTCCTTTCTGAATTTTTATTTCTAATCCCGACACTTGGTTGGGTTGGTATTCCAATAATTCTTGGGCAAGACCTAAATCAGCAAAAACATATTTAGAATCCAAATCTTCGTTGATGGTATAAATTCCAATCGGCAATAAATCCGATTGATTGAAAGCTTGTCCTGGGTTTTCGATAGCGCCTTTTCCAGGTTTTGGAGCAAAAACTTCAAGCGGTCTGTTGAAGTCCAACAATCCCATCGAAAATTTCTGAGCAATGCCATACCCCACGACTACTTGATTCGTATTTGTAGCCAACCATTGACCGTTAAACAGATTTTTTTCTATCGGATTGACTTTGGTAAACAAAGAGTCAATTCCTTTTAAATAGGTCACTTCCTGTTTGCCATCAAAGGTAAAAAGCACGCGTTCTTCAATGATTTTGGAATAGGAAACGAGTCCGTCAATTTGTTTGATTTGGCGTTCTTGTTCGGGTGTAATCACAATCGATTTCCCTAAAGTAGCATTGATTTTTAAATCAGGATCAATGGCATTGGTAAACGAAAGACTAAACTCTTTCAATCCGCTAAATACGGATAGCACCACAAAAAGGGCCAGTGCACCAACGATAATTCCCATACTAGCAATACGATTGATAATGTTAATAGCATTGTTTTTGCTAGTGCTAATACTGTATCGTTTGGCTATATAAAGAGGGAAGTTCAATTTAAAACTGTCTGCGTTTGTCTAAAAGATCACGATTTTCGATAGGATTTTCCTTGTTAGCCAACGCGTTATCTATTTTCTCGATATAATCCAAAGAATCGTCAATAAAGAAAACTAAATTAGGCACTTTGCGCAGTTGTAAACGCACACGTTGCGACAAATCGTGTTTAATCAAAGTAGTATTGGATTTGATAGCCACTAAAGTTTCTTGCGCTTTCTCCTGCGGGAAAATGCTTAAGTATACCGTAGCCACAGATAAATCTGAAGTCACAGCTACTTTGGATACGGAAATAATCAAATTAGTTATTCCATTTTTTCTCACCTCACCTTGCAGAATATCCACTAAATCTTTTTGGATAACGCCACCTATTTTTTTCTGTCTATTTGTTTCCATGATGCAAAAATACTACTTTTAAACTTTATTCGAACAAATTTTAAATCGAACCAAAATTTCGATAAGCTATTCTACGTAGAATTCGTTTTCAGAACCCGAATAGAATTATAAACCCAAATTATGCAAAGACATTCCTTTTCGATTTACGACGCCTCAGCTGGTTCTGGAAAAACCTATGCCTTGGTCAAAGAATATTTACAAATTATCTTGACCTCGCCTAAAAATGATGCGTACCGAAACATCTTAGCCATTACGTTTACCAATAAAGCGGTACACGAGATGAAAAGCCGTATTGTAGGGAGTTTGTCTGAATTTGCTAAAGAAAATCCTTCGCCGAAAGCACAAGATTTGATGCAAGATTTGTCGGTTGATACGGGGCTTTCGATTATCCAAATTAAATCCAAGTCGCAACAAATCATCAAGCATATTATTCATAACTATGCCGCTTTTGATATTTCGACCATTGATAAATTTACACACAAAGTAATTCGGGCTTTTGCGCACGATTTGAATTTACCCATGACATTTGAAGTGTCTTTGGATACCGAGAATTTATTGATTGAAGCCGTAGATGCGATAATTGCTCAGGCTGGTGAAGATGAAGTTTTGACTAATTTATTGGTCGATTTCACGATGGAAAAAACAGATGATGATAAATCTTGGGATATTTCGCGGGAAATTCTAGAAACAGGTAAATTGGTTCTGAATGAAAACCACCGAAATGAAATTATTCATTTTCAAGACAAATCCATTACTGAATTTCTTGAAATCAAGAAAAAACTGGTAGCTCTTTGTGATGAATTAGAAAAAGAAACGATTGTTTTAGGAAATGAAGCGGCGTCGCTTATTGAACAAAACGGGATTGATGTAAAGTCTTTTTCAAGAGGCACGTTTCCTAATCATATCGCAAGTATTCAGGCAGGAAAATTCAACCCTAAAAATAAAATATTCAAGGAAGTAGCCGATATTGCTATCAATAAAACGGCAACTGACCGCACAATTATCGAGGCTATTATCCCTGATTTGCTGGCTGTTTTGTCCAAAGTATATGCTTTGTTTGAAAAGATTTATTTTTATAAAGCGTTTTTAAAAAACAGTACCCCGTTGTCGTTGTTGAATACAGTTAGTAATGAATTGGCTAAAATCCAGCAAGAACAAAATATTTTATCCATTACCGAGTTCAATGCGTTAATTCATCGCGAAATTCAAAATCAACCCGCTCCTTTTATTTATGAGCGTTTGGGCGAGCGTTACCGTCACTTTTTTATCGATGAGTTTCAGGACACTTCCGATATGCAATGGCAAAATTTGATTCCGCTCATAGATAATGCCCTTTCGGGTCAAGACGAATATGGAGACAAAGGGACTTTGATGATTGTGGGCGACCCCAAACAATCCATTTATCGTTGGCGTGGCGGAAAAGCAGAGCAGTTTATAGAGTTGAGTAAAGATAAAAACCCGTTCAATAATCCAGATAAGAAATTGACTCAATTGGAATACAATTACCGCTCGTATTCTCAAATTATTGAATTCAATAATAGCTTCTTTAAGTTATTGGCTAACGAATTTCAACATCCTGATTACAAAGATTTGTATGAAAATCACAGCCATCAAAAAGTGAATTCCAAAACAGGAGGCTATGTTAATATTTTGTTTCTTCCAGACTCATCCGAATCAGAAGATGAGGCTGTAGATAAAACCGAAATGTATGTGCAAGCTACTTTGGACACCATTAATAAGGTACTCGAAAAAGGTTTTGAATACAAAGACATTGTTATCTTAACTCGCAAACGCGGACAAGGAATTGCTGTGGCCAATTATTTGACGGAGCAAGGTGCTCCATTGTTGTCTTCTGAAACCTTGATGATTCAAAATGCGACCGAAGTCCGTTTTATTATTCATTTGTTGAAATATCTCAAAAATAGTTCGGATTTAGATGCCAAAGCCCATTTTTTACATTATTTGGCCTTGCATGCTCAAGACCAATTGCCTGTGCATGATTTTATTGCCAAAGGCAAAGAACTGCTTCAAGAAACTGAATTTGAGAACTGGTTGTTGCAATTTAATTTGGATTTATCATTTCAAAATTTACGTAAAAAATCGTTGTATGAAGCAGTAGAGATTGTAGTGAGTAAGTTTATCGATCCAGCGCTTCGCAACTCTAGTTATGTGCAATATTTCTTAGATATTGTATTGGAACGAGACATTCGCAATCAGGCGGGAGTGGCTGATTTTTTGGATTTTTGGGACAAAAGTGCCGAGAAATTCAGTATTCCTTCTCCTGAAGGCACCAATGCCGTTCGAATCATGACCATTCACAAATCCAAAGGATTAGAATTTCCAGTGGTTATTATGCCTTTTGCCGAGGAAGATTACAGTCGAAAACCAAAAGACAAACTGTGGTTGAATGCCGAGGAAACAACCGTTGGTTTACCAAAGGTATTGATAGACAACAGCAGTGCAGTGGAAGGTTTTGGTGAGCATGCTCGGGAATTGTACACTAGTAAAAAACAAGAAGAATTATTGGATAATATTAATGTATTGTATGTGGCTTTAACACGTGCCGAAGAGCAATTGTATATTATTTCCAGTAAAAATCTGTCGAGCAAAGGAGAGGTGCCGAACAACAACATGTGTGCTTTTTTTATTAATTATTTAATACATCAAGGATTATATAAAGAAGATCGATTAGAATATGAGTTTGGTAATTCAGTGAAGTTGTCTTCCGATGAAAAACATGAAGATAGGTCTAAAATCATTCCTTCTGTGTTTGAGGTTTTGAATCCCAAAAACATTAAAATTGCCCAGCGTGAAGCGGTAATGTGGGGCACTCATCAACAAGAAGCTATTGAATATGGGAATGTGATTCACGAAATTCTATCGTTTGTAAAGACCAAAAAAGATGTGGATTTAGCCATTATCAAAGCCCTTGAAAATGGACTCATAACGTCAAGTCAAAAAGAGATAGTGCTTCAAACAATTCTTGAAATTGTAGAACATGTTGAACTGAAAAATCATTTTGACGAAGGGAATCAGGTTTTAAATGAACAAACGATTATTCAAAAAGAAGGACGAATTATTAAACCCGATCGAATGGTAGTCACTCCAGATAAAAGTGTTTTTCTTTTAGATTATAAAACAGGCGCTCCAAATTCAAAACATGAACAACAATTGGAGAGTTATCAAAAAGCAATAGAAGATATGGGGTATTCTGTTGTTGAGAAAAAGTTAGTTTATATTGGACCTAGTCTTGTAATTTTTTAGATATAGTTACGGGTTGATTCTGGTCATGGAAGAATCTAAAAAAGTACTTTTTAATTCATAAAGATATAAAAAACATACTTTTAGGCTCCAAAAAGGAATATTTATTGTCATTTGTTTTGTATTTCTAAAATTTGATTCTATTTTTGTTAAGAAATATAAAATCATTTGTTAAAAATTATTAATTAAAAATAACTATGAAACATCTTAACAAAATTCTTATTGCTGTGGTAATGATTATGGGATTAAATACTCATGCTCAAGACAGTAAAAATCCATGGGCAGTTTCTTTTGGAGTAAATGCTCTTGATACTAAAACAAGTGCAGGAGGAGGAAACAATTGGCTTGATGGTCACTTTTCAAAAGCTTTTTCAGTTAAAGACAATTGGAACATATTACCTTCAATTTCATATGTAAGTGTTTCTAAATACGTGGGAGATAATTTTTCTGTAGGGATTTCAGGATCTATGAATAAAGTAGAAAAATACGTTTCTTACACTAATTCTAAATATACAGTTTCTAATCCAGGAGACTTAAAATATTATGGAATAGATGCATTTGTTAAATACAGTTTGAAATCTTTGGTAAAATCAGGCTCATTTGAACCATCGGTTTCTTTAGGGTTAGGATATTCTGTTTTAGGAGATAATTCATATCAAACAGTTAGTCCTGGAGCTGATTTAGTTTATTGGTTCTCTGACTCGGTTGGTTTAGAATTAGCTACTAAATATGTGAAATCTTTTGAGAACAGAGAGATTAATAAAGTAGTTAACGCTCCTTCAATGTTGCAACATTCTTTAGGAATTAAATTTAAATTCGGAGAAAAATAAGATTTTAAAGAACAATCAAAAAACAAAAAAACACCCTAAGAAATTAGGGTGTTTTTTTGTTGGAGACTTTGTAGTAATAAATCTACAGCACATAAATTACTTATTATCAAATATATAAATATATTTTTGAATTAATAATTTTGTTATTAGATATTTAGATACTACTTTTGTAGTAAATAACTAAATGTAATTTAAAAAATTAAGTATGAAACATCTTAACAAAATTTTAGTTGCTATAGTAGTGGTGATGAGTTTTAACTCTCATGCACAAGATAACAACAACCCTTGGGCATTATCTTTTGGAGTAAATGCTATTGATACAAAAACTAGCGCAGGAGGAGGTCATAATTGGCTTGATCGTCATTTTTCTCAGCCATTTGCAGTTAAAGACAATTGGAATACGGTACCTTCTATAACTTATTTAGGAGTGTCTAAATATGTAGGAGATAATTTCTCATTTGGAGTTTCTGGTTCTGTAAATAAAATAGGAAAATTAGTTAGTTTTAATCCATCTGCAGCTGGTCACGATTCTCGTGGGTATGTGGTTTCTAATCCAGGAGACTTAATGTACTATGGAATTGATGCTACTGTTAAATATAGTTTGATGACTGTAATTAAATCTAAAGTGATTGATCCTTCTCTTTCTCTTGGAGGTGGGTATTCTTTCTTAGGAGATAATAGCTATGGAACTATCAACACAGGGGCAGGTTTAACATTGTGGTTTACGGAAAATATAGGTTTAGAATTAACTACTAAATATAAGAAATCGTATGGAGAAAGAGGAACAGCCACAGCTGTAGATTCGCCTTCATTTTTTCAACATTCTGCAGGTATTGTGTTTAAATTTGGAGGAACAGATACTGACAAAGATGGAATTTATGACAAAGAAGATGCTTGTCCACAGGTAGCTGGTTTAAAACAATTTAATGGTTGCCCTGATACAGATGGAGACGGAATTATTGACGGGAGCGATGCTTGTCCAGAAGTGGCAGGTCTAGCTGCTTTAAATGGTTGTCCAGATGCTGATGGAGATGGAATTACAGATGCTAATGATGCTTGTCCTCAAGTTGCAGGTTTAGCTTCTTTGAAAGGTTGTCCAGATGCTGATAAAGATGGTGTTGCTGATAAAGATGACAAATGTCCAACAGTTGCAGGTCCTAAAGAAAATGCAGGTTGTCCTTGGGCAGATACTGATAAAGATGGTGTTGCTGATAAAGATGATCAATGTCCGGAAGTAGCTGGTCCTGCTAGCAACAAAGGTTGTCCAGAGGTTACTGCTGCGGTTTTAGAAAGTGTTAAAGTTGAAGCAAAATCAATCTATTTCAATACAGGTAAAGCTACATTCAGATCACAAGATGTACCAGTAAAAATTGAATCAATCTCAACTTTATTGAAACAATACCCAAATGCTAAATTCAGTATTGAAGGTCATACAGATAGTGATGGTTCAGATGCATTTAACCAAAAATTATCTCAAGAA
The DNA here is from genome assembly GCA_041191945.1 of Bacteroidota bacterium. Classification (GTDB taxonomy): domain Bacteria; phylum Bacteroidota; class Bacteroidia; order Flavobacteriales; family Flavobacteriaceae; genus Flavobacterium. Next base: position 56,622 of record JBEENX010000002.1, on the reverse strand, counting down.
AGAGCTAATGTAGTTAGAAATGCTTTAATTGAAAGAGGTTTGAAAGCTGAAAATCTATCTGCTGTAGGTTATGGAGAAAGCAAACCAGTTGCTTCTAACAAAACTGCTGCTGGAAAAGCTAAAAACAGAAGAACTGAAGTAGTATTACAAAAATAATATACTTTAAATATTTTTTAGAAAACGTCCCGATTTATCGGGGCGTTTTTTTATTTTTATACAATGACAAATACTTCTTTTTTAGATAAAATAGCGATAGAACTGCTCCATAATTTTTCTGATAAATTATCGGATACCGTTGTTATTTTGCCCAACAAAAGAGCTAAAGTTTTTTTGATTGAAGCGATTAAAAATCAGGTCAATCAAACAGTGCTTTCGCCTGAAATAATTAGTATTGAAGATTTTGTTCAAAACATTGCAGGAATTCGTTCGGTGGATGCTATCGAACAGTTGTTTGAATTTTATGAGGTGTATTTGTCTATTACACCAAGCCCCCAACAGCAGTCTTTTGAATTGTTTGCCAATTGGGCCAAAACGCTTTTGCAGGACTTTAATGAGATTGATCGTTACTTGTTAGAACCCTCTCATGTACTGTCTTATTTGAAAGACATTGAAGACATCAAAAAATGGGGGATTGAAGTGGAAGAAAAAACACAATTACTCGAAAATTATATTGATTTTTGGAAATTGTTGCCTCATTACTATCAATCATTGTACGATCATTTGCTGGCAAAAGGCATTGGTTATCAAGGATTAATTTATAGAGAAGCGGTTAAAAATTTGATTCATTTTTTGAATACCGTTCAAAACAAACAGTTTGTTTTTGCTGGGTTCAATGCCTTAAATGCTGCTGAAGAAAAGATAGTTCAAGAACTTCTAGCTGTTAGCCAAGCCAAAATTTATTGGGATGCTGATCAAACCTTTCTCAACGACCAATATCACGATGCTGGTTTATTTTTGCGCCGATTCAAAGAAAACTGGAAACAGTATAAATCACATCCATTTGAATGGATTGTAGATGATTTTTCGGCCACTAAAAACATTCAAGTTATTGGGACACCAAAATCAGTAGGGCAAGCCAAAATTGCAGGAAGTATTCTGGAGCAAACCATTCTGGAACAACCAGAAAAGTCTTTAGATAAAGTTGCTGTTGTTTTAGGAGAGGAAAGTTTGCTCGTTCCTTTATTGTATTCGTTACCCACTTCGGTAGGTGCTTTGAATATTACAATGGGCTATTCGGCAAAGAATAATCCTGCCCAAATTTTGGTAGCCAAATTATTCAAAATGCACACCAATTCGTTATCGAGAAATAACAAAAGTTATGTGTTGTATTACAAGGAGGTTTTGGATGTTTTGACGCATCCTTTGGTGGAACCGTATGCGCAAACGCGTGAATTAGTTAAACTAATTAATGAGAATAATTATACGTTCATTACGCACCAAAAACTATTGGATTTGAATCCCAATCCAACGGAATTATTTTTGTTATTATTCAAAAAATGGGAAACAGGTGCTCTACCTGTTTTGGAAACTATTGTTAGTTTGTTGCAGACATTGAAAAATAATTTAAGCAATGATAATGAAGAAGAAAAAATTACCAAAGCGTTTGTCTTTGCTATTTTCAAAGTGATTAATAAATTGATTACGTATTATTCAAAACACCAACACATAGATAAAATAGAGACTTTGTATGCTATTTACAAACAAGTCATTGATGTTGCCGAAGTTTCGTTTGAAGGCGAACCTTTGAACGGCTTACAAATTATGGGTGTTTTAGAAAGCAGGGTTTTGGATTTTGACACGGTCATTGTCACTTCGATGAACGAAGGAAAGTTTCCTGCAGGAAAATCTTCGAATTCTTTTATCCCGTATGATGTGAAACGTGAATTAGGCTTGCCTACTTTTAAAGAAAAAGACGCGATTTACACCTACCATTTTTACCATTTATTACAACGCGCCACCAACATTTATTTGTTGTACAATACCGAAAGCGAAGGTTTGGATGCAGGCGAAAAAAGTCGTTTTATCACCCAATTGGAAGTTGAAAAACAACCTAATCATACACTGACTCAAGAAATTTATAATGCGGTTTTGCCCGAAACGGCTTATTTGCCAATGGAAGTGCCAAAATCAGATGCCGTTTTATTGCGGTTGAAAGAAATTGCGAAACAAGGTTTTTCCCCTTCGGCATTGACTAAATACATTCGGAATCCTATTGATTTCTATTTCCAAAGAATCTTGCGCATTCGAGAAGTAGAGGAGGTGGAAGAAAGTATCGCCTTGAATACCTTAGGGACCATTATTCACGAAACCTTAAAAACGCTTTACGAACCTTTCATTGGTCGATTGATTTCTGAATTTGATATACAAAATTGTTTTAAGCAAATTGATGCCGAAGTGCTGAAACAATTCAAATTGGTGTATAAAGAAGGGGAGATTAAAAAAGGGCGCAATTTGTTGGCTTTTGAAGTGGCAAAACGTAATGTGTCTAATTTCTTAAAAGTAGAATTGGAAACCATCAAAGCAGGAGATGAAATTCAAATTATTGCTTTGGAACAAACCTTTGAGCGTTGGTTGGAACATCCTAAATTGCCTTTCCCAGTTTTGATAAAAGGGAATGTAGACCGAATCGAAAATCGTAACGGAACTATCCGAATTATTGATTATAAAACAGGGAAAGTTGAGAAAGGAACCGTCACGTTACGCACTTGGGACGATTTGACTCTTGATATTAAAAACGAAAAAATTATTCAGGTTTTGGCCTATGTTTTTATGTTTGAAAAAGAAGCAAAAGGATTGCCAATCGAAGCTGGAATCATATCATTCAAAAATTTAAAAGCAGGATTCTTACCTTTCAATTTCAAATCAGGAAAAGAAGAAATCACTCAAATCGATGAAGAAATCCTGAATAATTATTTGGAACAAATAGTACAATTGCTTTCGGAAATTTTTGACGAGAAGGTTCCTTTTATTGAAAAAACAAATTAAGATTTTATCGATTTAAAAAATCGCAATAATTCTTCTTGCAATGCTTCTTGATTTTCAATGTGGGACATATGTCCGTCTGGGAAACTAAGTAATCGAACTTGGGTATTTTCAATCTGTTCTTTTGTTTCTTCATAATTCAAAACAGGATCTTTTTTACCTAAAACCAATAATTTGGGATAAGGTGTTAAGTGCAATAACACTTCTCGGTCCATACGTATTTTCATTCCTTCTAAAGAGGCTACAATACCTTGGAGAGGTGTTTTTAAAGCTTCTTGTTTGACGTTGTTAATGGCTTCTGAAAGGCGTTCTCTATTTTCTTCACTAAACAAATTAGAGATAGACAACGAAATAAAGTTTTGAAACGATTGTTTTACCGCTTTTATAGCGCGATCCCGATTGGTTTTTCGTTCCTCGCTATCCGCTCTGGAAGTGGAGTTTAACAACACTAATCCTTTTACAATATCTGGGTACAATTCGGCGAAAGCCAAAGCCACATATCCTCCCATGGAATGTCCCACGAGAATTGCTTTTCGAAGGCGTAATTCAGATAGAACTTCGTGAACCGCATCGGCATTGTTTTCCATAGAATGAACATAGCCCATACATTCTGTCTCGCCATGTCCCAGTAAATCTATAGTAATGATTCGGAATTTTTTGCTCCATTCGGGAATAAAAGTTTCCCACATTTTTTTATTTTCCAAAAAACCATGCAATAAAACTACTGCCGTTCCTTTGCCTTGGTCGGTGTAGCTAATAGTCGTGTTTTTGAAATGAAGCGTTTTAGCCATGTTTTTTTAAGAGGCCCAAAGGTAAGTTTTGAGGTTTGATTTGGAAAACAGATTGGAGAAATTATACTGATTTTTCAAGTTTCTCCAATCTGCGTTTAAAATGTAGTTGGTTTATTAATTGATTTAAGACAATTGCTACTTAAGCGTTCATCAAACTTTCAATTTCCTCCACTTCAATAGGAATGTTACGCATCAAGTTAAATGGAGCTCCGTTTTCTTGAATCACCACATTGTCTTCCAAACGAATTCCAAAACCTTCTGCTGGAATATAAATACCTGGCTCTACGGTAAACACCATATTGGCTTGCATTGGTTCGGTCAAAATCCCGTAATCATGAGTATCCAATCCCATGTGGTGGGAAGTGCCGTGCATGAAATATTTTTTATAGGCTGGCCAATCTGGATTTTCGTTTTGCACGTCGGCTTTATCAATCAAACCTAAACCTAATAGTTCAGATGTCATTACTTTACCCACTTCAATATGGTATTGTTTCCATAAAGTTCCTGGAGTTAGCATTTGAGTGGATTCGTTTTTTACACGCAAAACGGCATTATAGACTGCTTTTTGTCTTTCGGTAAAACGCCCTGAAACAGGAATAGTACGTGTCATATCACTTGAATAATTGGCGTATTCTGCCGCAACATCTAATAACAGTAAATCTCCCGCTTTACAGGCTTGATTGTTTTCAATATAATGCAACACGTTCGCATTATTACCCGAAGCAATGATGGGAGTATAAGCAAAACCTTTGGAACGATTTCGAAGGAATTCATGAGCAAATTCTGCCTCGATTTCATATTCAGTTACCTCAGGTTGTACAAAAGAGAGTACTCTTCTAAATCCTTTTTCGGTAATATCACAGGCTTTTTGGATTAACTCCAATTCTACATTTTCTTTTACCGAACGCAGGCGTTGTAATATCGGATTGCTTTTGGCTACAGCATGTGCAGGATACTTTTCTTTCCACCATTTTACAAAACGAGCTTCACGGGTTTCGGTTTCCACAGTTGCACGATAATGTTCGTTAGTGTTAATGTAGATGGTTTCAGAATGTGTCATCAATTCAAATAACACCTTTTCAAATTCGGTTAACCAATACACGGTTTTAATTCCAGATACTTCAAATGCACGTTCTTTGGTTAGCTTTTCGCCTTCCCAAACAGCAATATGTTCATTGGTTTCTCTTAGAAAAAGCATTTCTTTTTGATGCTCATATGGAGCATCTGGAAAAAGCAATAAGATACTTTCTTCTTGATCAACACCACTCAAATAAAAGATGTCGCGGTGCTGTGCAAAAGGCATCGTGCTATCGGCACTAATAGGGTAAATATCATTCGAATTAAAAACGGCTACACTTTTTGGCTTCATTTGAGCCGTGAATTTGGCGCGGTTTTTTATAAATAAATTGCGGTCTATTGGATGGTATTTCATATATGTAAAAGTTGTTTTTTAGCGGTCATATATGTTATCGCTTTCATTGATTAGTGATTGCTTGCGCAAATTTTTTAGTAGCGATTTCATACTATTTGAAATTAATTATACTACAAATCTAATCAATCCATTTGTAATAACGTGCACCTATTAGATTTGGATTTTCATTTTCTATACGATCTAAAATCCATTCGTTTTTTGGAGATTTGACACTTTGTTTTTGTTCTTTTTTATGAAGTTTTTCGTATGTGGCAAAATCAATTTCATGACTTTGTTCCAATGTTTCAAACAACTGGGTTTTGGCTACAGCCAATTGCCAATAGGGTTGAATTACACCTTCAAAAACTTTCGATTTAGAACCACTTCCATAGGCTAAGAAACCAAATTTCTTTCCTGAAATAGCTGCGTTGGTATTAGCAAAATGTGCCAAGGTAGAAAGGAATCCCATAAAAATGGAGCCTGTATATAAATTCCCAATCAAAGAAGATGCGATTTCTGCAGGCTGTAATTTTTGAGTGACAAAAGCGCGGTATTCTTCTGATTTGCTGACTTCCTTCAATTTGTTTTGGTACTCTGCTGCAGACTCGTTACCCGAAAGAATAGCTGTGGCTGCATCGCGTGCATAAATTTCAGAAAGCATGCGACGCCCTTGAAAAGCATAAGGTAAGTGCATGATAATGCTTTCCCAAGTATCGTAAAGGGTTTCGGTTGTGTTTTTGATTTTTTTCAAAGAAAAGTAGGCGTTGCGCGTACGATCCATATAACATTGATTGGAATATTGACCGTCAAAAACAGGTTGGTCTTTGTGAATTTCGATTTCTGCTTCTAAATTGTCAAGCCAAGCATCGTTGGAGCTGTTGCCTGTAATCGTTTCTTTCGAAAGAGTTCGGTACGGTTTGAAGAAGTCAAAAACACCTTTGGTACTAGTTGCCCATTCGTTTTCAAAAGCAATTATTTTAGGATTAGCAGTGACTAACATTGCTAAAGCTCCTGCGCCTTGAGTGTATTCGCCAGTAGAATTCAAATCGTATTTGGCAAAATCAGTAGTGACTACAATCGCTTTTTTGGTCGGATTGAGACGAACAAAGTCCAGACAGTTTTGCAACGCATCGACTCCGCCAATACAAGCAAAAGTAAAATCGACTACATCGCAGTTGGCCAAAATGTCTTCTCCAAATTTTTGTTCCATCAAGGCAATTAAAAAAGAGCTAATCGGTTTTGAACTATCAATAGCGCTTTCGGTACCCACATAAATTCTTGAAATTTCGCCCAAGTTGATTTCGTTTTCCAACACTAATTTAGTCAGAGCATTGGCACCAAAAACCACCGTATCTTGATGAACATCAGGTAAGGTCATTTTAATCAATCCTAGTCCTTTTTCTAGTTTTTCGGGTTCGATATTTCGAGCATTTGCCAAAGTTTGTATCGGTAAATGTAGTTGGGCAACGTCAAAAGCAATAGCATCAATTCCTGTTTTCATCATTTTTATTTTGGATTCGCAAAATTAAAATTAGCCCTTCGAATAACAATTAATTTAGGCAGATAAAGAAGTGTCTTTTGTAATTTTTGTGAATTTTAGAACGAATCTACATAAATAATAAGAAATCAATAATTATATGGGTTTTTGTCTGTTAATAAATGGAGATTTCTAATTCAGATAATTTTGGGAATTGTTTAAGTAAATTAGGTTTCTAGGCATGATTATTACTAATTCAGTAGGGTTTTTGCTAAAACACTTTAAAATCATTATAAATAACAACGAAAAGGTTGTAGTTGAATTGTATTTCTGTTATTTTTGTCTCACTATTTAATAAAAATTTATTCAAATTATTATGGCGAAATCTGCAATTTTAAAGTCATCTCTTGCAAAAAAATATTGGATGGCTCTTACAGGTTTATTTTTATGTTTGTTCTTAGCGGGACATTTAGCGGGGAATCTTCAATTAATTTTTAGCGATGCCTTACATTTTAATCAGTATGCATTGTTTATGACGACTAACCCAGCCGTAAAAATTCTTTCTTATCTTACTTACATTTCTATTCTATTCCATGCTATTGATGGAATTGTATTAACTGTTCAAAACAGAAAAGCAAGGCCTATTGGTTATGCAAAAACGGACGGTTCTTCAAGCTCATTTTCTTCTAGAAATATGGCGGTTTTAGGAACAGTTATTTTAGTTTTTATTGTTACGCATATGGTGAATTTTTGGGCAGTAATGCATTTTGACAAAAATATGCCTTTGCAAACCGTAACAATTGGTATGCCTGGCCAAGAGCAAGAGTACTACTTAACTACAGATGGTGGGTACCTTCCAAAAGCACAAGTAGATCAAAACATGATTAAGATTGAAAACAAAACTGAATTCTTTGATGCCGCAGCTAATGTTAAGGTTAAAGAAGGATACAAAGACTTACACAAGATTACTGTAGCATTTTTTAAAGATCCTAAAACAGGATTGATTGCTACTATTTTGTATGTAATTGCAATGATCACTTTGGCATTCCACTTATTACACGGCTTCCAAAGTGCATTCCAATCGTTAGGATTGAATAACCCAAAATATACTCCAGCAATCAAAAAATTCGGAGCGGCATTTGCGATTATTGTACCTATTTTGTTTGCAATTATTCCAGTTTACATTCACTTTTTCTTAAAATAAATCAACATCAGAAGATATTATGAAGTTAGATTCTAAAATACCAGAAGGTCACATTTCTCAGAAATGGACTGATTATAAAGACCATTTAAAATTAGTTGCTCCAAACAATAGACCAAAAATTGACATTATTGTTGTTGGAACTGGTTTAGCAGGAGCCTCTGCAGCCGCTTCTCTTGGAGAAATGGGATACAATGTAAAAGCATTTTGTTTCCAAGATTCACCGCGTCGTGCGCACTCTATTGCAGCACAAGGAGGAATCAATGCAGCAAAAAACTATCAAAATGATGGTGATAGTACCTATAGATTATTTTATGATACTATAAAAGGTGGAGATTACAGAGCTCGTGAGGCTAACGTTCACCGTTTGGCTGAGGTATCTGGAAATATTATTGACCAATGTGTGGCGCAAGGAGTTCCTTTTGCAAGAGATTACGGCGGATTGTTAGACAACCGTTCTTTTGGAGGAACACAAGTACAACGTACTTTTTATGCTGCAGGTCAAACAGGACAACAATTATTATTAGGAGCTTATTCGGCTTTGTCAAGACAAATTGGTTTAGGACGTGTTGAAATGTACAACCGTCACGAGATGTTAGACTTGGTTAAAGTAGATGGAAAAGCACGTGGAATCATTGCTCGTAACTTAGTAACTGGAGCTATCGAAAGACATTCAGCTCACGCTGTTGTTATTGCTTCAGGAGGATATGGAAATGTGTATTTTCTTTCGACAAATGCTATGGGTAGTAATGTGAGTGCAGGATGGAAAGTACACAAACAAGGAGCTGCTTTTGCTAATCCATGTTATGTACAAATTCACCCAACGTGTATTCCTGTTCACGGAACGAACCAATCAAAATTAACATTGATGTCAGAGTCGTTACGAAACTCTGGACGTATTTGGGTTCCTAAGAAAAAAGAAGATGCCGAAGCGATTCGTGCTGGTAAACTAAAACCAACACAAATTGCCGAAGAAGATAGAGATTATTACCTAGAGCGTAAATATCCTGCGTTTGGTAATTTAGTTCCTCGCGATGTGGCTTCAAGAGCGGCAAAAGAGGTGTGTGACGAAGGTAGAGGTATTGAAGCCAATGATACCAATGAAGGAGTGTATTTGGATTTCTCTACAGAGATTCAAACCAAAGGTAAACAAGCGGCTTACGCCAAAGGGAATCACAACCCAACAGCTGAAGAAATTACCGCTTTAGGAAAACAATGGTTAGAAGAAAAGTACGGTAACTTGTTTACTATGTACCAAAAAATCACCGATGAGAATCCGTATGAAACGCCAATGAAAATTTACCCAGCAGTGCATTATACTATGGGAGGTGTTTGGGTAGATTATAACTTACAATCGACTATCCCAGGGTGTTTCGTAGCAGGAGAAGCTAACTTCTCTGATCACGGAGCGAACCGTTTAGGAGCTTCGGCTTTGATGCAAGGTTTGGCTGACGGATATTTTGTATTACCATATACTATTTCAAACTATTTAGCAGACGATATCCGTACTGGAAAAATTTCGACAGATTTACCAGAATTTGCAGAAGCAGAAAACAGAGTGAAAGAATCTATCAATAAATTCTTGTCTAATAATGGTTCTAAATCAGTAGATCATTTCCATAAACGTTTGGGATTGATTATGTGGAATAAAGTAGGAATGGGTAGAAATGAGGCTGGATTAAAGGCAGCTATCGAAGAAATTTCAGCTTTAAAAGAAGAATTCTATAGAGATGTATATGTGCCAGGAAACGCTGACGAATTGAATCCAGAATTAGAGAAAGCACTTCGTGTGGCTGACTTTATTGATTTGGGTCAATTGATGGCAATGGATGCTTTACAACGTAAAGAGTCTTGTGGGGGTCATTTCCGTGAAGAATATCAAGATGCAGAAGGAGAAACACTTCGTGATGATGAAAACTTCTCATTTGTAGGAGCTTGGGAATATAAAGGTGATGACATCACTCAATCAGTGCTTCACAAAGAAGAATTGAAATACGAGTTTATCAAAATTGCAGCTAGAAATTATAAATAATAGAAATTATGTCTTCAGCAAAAAATATCAATATAACCCTTAAAATTTGGCGTCAAAAAGACTCTAAAGCAAAAGGGCAATTAGAGACTTACACTTTAAATGAAGTTTCTACAGCGAGTTCGTTTTTGGAAATGTTAGACCAATTGAATGAGCAATTAATTAACGAAAGAAAAGAACCTATTGCATTTGATCACGACTGTCGTGAAGGAATTTGCGGAATGTGTTCGTTATTTATTAACGGACGTGCTCACGGACCAGATTCAGGGGTAACTACTTGTCAATTGCACATGCGTATGTTTAAAGATGGCGACACTATTTTTGTAGAGCCATGGAGAAGTAGAGCTTTCCCTGTAATCAAAGATTTAGTGGTAGACAGAAGTTCATTTGATAGAATCCAACAAGCAGGAGGTTTCGTATCAGTAAATACTTCAGGAAACACGATTGACGCTAATGCAACTCCAATTGCAAAAGACGATGCTGATAAAGCATTTGAAGCAGCAGCTTGTATTGGTTGCGGAGCCTGTGTAGCGACTTGTAAAAATGGATCAGCAATGCTTTTTGTTGGTGCCAAAGTATCTCAATATGCTTTGTTGCCTCAAGGTAAAGTTGAAGCAACAACCCGTGTGTTGAACATGGTACGTCAAATGGACGAAGAAGGATTTGGTAACTGTACTAATACAGGTGCTTGTGAAATCGAATGTCCAAAAGGAATTTCTTTAGAGAACATCGCTCGTTTGAATAGAGAATATTTAGTGGCAAGCGTTAAGTAGTCTACTATTATTTTAAATAAAAAACGCATTCCTTAATTGGGATGCGTTTTTGTTTTTTGGAATAAAAAATGTGTAATTTTAGCTCATGAAGATAGCTGTAATTCAAATCCCTCTAGTTTGGGAAGATGCAAAATCCAATCGGGAGTATATCGAACAAAAAATCAATACACTTGAATCAGGTACTGATTTGATTGTGCTTCCCGAAATGTTTACCACAGGTTTTACCATGTCGCCAGAGCGGGTTGCTGAGACTATGCAGGGCGATACAGTAGTGTGGATGCAATCTTTGGCGAAAGCCAAAAACTGTGCAATTACGGGTAGTCTTGTGATTACCGAAGACGATAAATTTTACAACAGATTGTTGTTTGTTTTTCCTTCGGGAGCAATACAACACTATAATAAACGTCATTTGTTTTCTCTTGCCGGAGAAGACAAAAGCTACACAAAAGGAACTCAGAAATTAATTATCGAATACAAAGGGTGGAAAATCTGTCCGCTTATTTGCTATGATTTGCGATTCCCCGTGTTTGCTCGCAATGTAGAGCAATACGATTTACTTTTATATGTTGCCAATTGGCCTACTATCCGAATGCAAGCTTGGGACACGTTACTTAAAGCTAGGGCGGTTGAAAACATGAGTTATGTTATAGGATGTAACAGAGTGGGTCAAGACGAAAAAGAGTACGATTATTCAGGGCATTCTCAGGTGGTTGATTTCTTAGGAAATTATCGTATTGCACCCCAAGAGGCAGAAGGGGTTTTTTATGCTCAGTTGGAAAAAGAAACGTTGCTACAAACCCGAACAAAGTTGGGATTCCTCAACGATCAAGATGCTTTTGAATGGAAATAGTTTTGTAGCTTACTTATCTTTTTCGGTTGGTATCCGAAGGTTTTTTCTTTACCTTTTTCTTCTTTGGTTCAGGAGTGTACGGAATACTTAAGTCAAAAGCTTGAACCACATCCCAGTTAGCACGTACATCTATTCCTTTAGAGAAATAAATCACTTCTTCGGCATATTGTTTTGCTAAATAATTCCCTGGATCGTAGATGGTGTTTTTATTGTCATCATAGATAGCGCGTAGGGTATAAATAGCTGGTTGTAATAATGGGAAGTTGATGGTTGTATTTTTATCGGTATATTCGGTTGCTATAGCTTCTCCTTTATCATTAGTTAATTCTACTATAAGGGGGAAACGTTTTACATTTTGTAAGTTCACGACTAAGTTCCCATAGTTTTCTGGGAAATTGGCATTGATTTTAAAATTCAAGCTGTCATTTGATTTTTCGAATAAATCAGTTAGCGCTCCAGGGAGTAATTTGAATTGGTATTCTTCATCAGCCTCTCTTTTGAAATTCAACCGTAGTAATTGTTGAAAATCATCGTATTCGGTGGTAAAGGCAACAGATTTTGATTTTTGGTTCACCAAACTCATTTTGGTTTTGTCAAACTGTACCAAAGGAGTAGCGCTCTCTAAAGTAAAAAGTTCCCTTGTGCTAAAGTTTCCTTGTTGTGCAATTTTAATATTTAAGGTATCTTTTTTTTGATCTTTTACCTTAAAAGTAAAACTCTTTTGGTAATTGTGTTGTGTAACTTCTATAGATAGCGAATCGGCTTTAATTGGTTTGTACCAAACTTGTAACGAATCTTTTTTAGGCAATTGAGTTAGGATGGAAGGAATAAGCTTCCCTTTGTTTTTCAGAGTAATTTTAGGTCTATTTTCTTTTAATTTGATATTTCCTTCGTAGCCCAAAAGCAATCGGTTTCCAGAAGCTTGAGTAGGTTTGAATGCTTTGAAAGGCAGGTTTTCTTTGAATAATTCCAATTCATATACGGTGTCATTAGGAATAGAAATGAACTGTTTATAAAACCCGATTTTGTCTTTTTTAGGGTCAAACTTATTGTTAGTATTGTAATCTTTCATGGCAACCAAAAGATACTTTCCAGCTTTCAAATTCTCTAGACGAAATGTTTTTAAACTATCTAATGTATTGGTAACGTAGCGAGGCATTTCTTTGTACACAATAGAGTCGTTAAAGTTTTTGTTGACATCGTATAACATTACTGAGACGAATGATTCCACCTCTTTGGAATAGGCATCCTTCACTTTGCCACTAATTGCTAATGAGTCAATGTGTTTTCCTGTGGAAAAAACGTATTTGAATTGATTGTAGGGATTGCCTTCATTGTTGTCTGCAATACTTTGTCCAAAATTAAAACTGTATGTTGTACTGTTTTGCAGTGTATCGTTAATCTTAATAGTGATTGTTTTTGTTGGAGTTTGAGGAATAATTAGAGGCTCATTTTTAAGTGGGGGAGAAATAATCAGTTGTTTTTTTAAATCTTTTAGTTTGATGAACTCGTCAAAAGTTAATTTGATAGTATTTCCGCTAAATTCGGTACTAAAATTCTTTGGAAAACTCGCTTTTAAAACCGGAGCAATAGTGTCTTTTGCACCGCCTGTAATGTTACCTCTCTTGGCACAACTAGCCAAAATAACCAGCAATAAAGCAACACTGTATTTTAAAAAGCTCTTACCCATAGTTCATTAGAAATTTGATGTCACAAAATAACAACTATATTTAATGGAATGGAAACTTTTTGTAGAAATATTATGCTATTTGGATTCGGAATTCCTATAAAAATAGTGTATTTTTAGACCATAATTCAACTTCAAATGATGAGAAAAATAGAACATATAGGTATTGCTGTAAAGGATTTAGAGGTTTCTAATGCGCTTTTTGAAAAATTATTTGGCGCTCCAGCCTATAAAGCCGAAGTAGTAGAAAGCGAAGGAGTAACCACTTCGTTTTTTTTGAACGGGCCTAATAAAATTGAATTGTTGGCAGCGACCAATCCAGAAAGTCCGATAGCAAAGTTTATCGAAAAAAAAGGCGAAGGAATTCATCATATTGCCTTTGATGTAGAAGATATCGTATCTGAGATTGCCCGACTCCAAAAAGAAGGTTTTGTGGTGCTGAATGAAACACCTAAAAAAGGGGCCGATAATAAGTTGGTTGCTTTCTTGCACCCTAAAAGCACGAATGGGGTGTTGATTGAGTTGTGCCAAGAGCTACCACAATAGTATCCTCACAATCAGGAGGTTTCTGGGTAAGCTTAATAGAATTAGTTAGTTTTTTTAAAACTGCTTTAAAAATAGTTGCGGCAAATTAAAAATAGTAGTAATATTGCACCTCCAATAGAGGTCCTATAGCTCAGTTGGTTAGAGCACCTGACTCATAATCAGGTGGTCCTTGGTTCGAGCCCAAGTGGGACCACAATAGCAAGCCTTTCAAGTAATTGAGAGGCTTTTTTTGTGCAAAATTCTAATATTGTGATGTTTCTGTATTTAATTGTAAGTGTCTAAATTGCCTGTATTCTCCTGAATTTGTGCTAATTTATTGTACAATCCTAATCTAATTCTCGATATTTACATTCTAAATTCATCAATCATGAAACGAAGAAGATTCATAACGGCTTCGACCTTATTAGGTTGTGTAGGTTTAAATTTTGGGATGGTGGCCAAGAAAAAGCAATTGCTGCACCATGTGTTTTTTTGGTTAAAGAATCCAAATTCTGAAGCAGACAAGCAAGAATTACTATCCGGTTTAAAAACCTTGGGAGCTATTCCGGTAGTGCGTCAAATACATATTGGACTATTGGCTTCAACAGAGCCGCGTGAGGTAGTAGATACCACTTGGCAGGTTTCGGAGCTTTTGTATTTTGATAATGAGGTAGATCAAAAAACCTATCAAGATCATCCTATTCATCAAGCCTTTGTGAAAAACTATTCACACCTGTGGCAAAAAGTAGTGGTGTACGATATGGTGGAAGTTTAAATAAAAAACGCCTTGTGATATCACAAGGCGTTTTTTTATTCTTATCGATTGCCGTACAATCGACTCACGTATTTGCCAATGACATCAAACTCTAAATTGATTACGGTGCCAATTTGAAATGCATTGAAGTTAGTATGCTCGTAGGTGTACGGAATAATCGCTACACTAAATTGATTTTGTTTTGAATTGACTACCGTCAAACTTACTCCATTAACGGTAATAGAGCCTTTTTCAATAGTAATATTGTTAAGACTCGAGTCGTATTCAAAAGTATAGTGCCAACTCCCACCTGCTTCTTCAATAGCAATACAGGTTCCGGTTTGATCCACATGGCCTTGAACGATGTGTCCGTCCAATCGATCGCCCAGTTTCATGGCGCGTTCTAAATTGACAGTATCGCCCACTTTCCAGTGAGACAGATTGGTTTTATTAATCGTTTCGGCAATGGCAGTTACAGTATAGGTGTCGTCTTTAATTGCGACAACCGTTAAACAAACACCGTTATGTGCCACGCTTTGGTCAATTTTTAATTCGCCAGTTAAGCTTGAAGCCACAGTCATGTGAAGATTGTCTTGGTCTTTTTGTAGTTCTTGTACCCTTCCGAGTGATTCTATAATTCCTGTAAACATTTGTTGTTTTATTTTGCTAAATTTGCACTTCAAAATTAGTAATAAATAATCTCAGGGAGTATGAAAAAAGCAGAAAATATAATTGTTGGAATTTCAATAGGAGATTTAAACGGTATTGGAAGCGAAGTGGTTCTAAAAACATTCGAAGATTCAAGAATGTTAGAATTGTGTACACCGGTTATTTTTGCTAATGTGAAACAGCTTTCGTTTATTAAGCGCAACTTAAATTTAGAGATTAATTTACAGGGAATCGATCGTTTAGACCAATTAGTTTTGGGAAAAGTCAATGTTTTGAATGTGTGGAGAGAAGGATTTGATTTGAATTTAGGCACCAATGACGAAACAGTAGGGCAATATGCTATCAAATCGTTTGTTACGGCTACACAAGCTCTTAAGGAAAGCAAGATAGATGTTTTGGTTACGGCGCCTATTAATAAATACAACATTCAATCGGATGCGTTTCAATTTCCAGGTCATACGGATTATTTGGCACAAGAATTAGAAGGCGATGCTTTGATGTTCATGGTGCAAGACAATCTGCGTGTGGGCTTATTGACAGACCATATTCCGGTGAGTGAGGTAGCTTCGCATTTGACAGAAGAGTTAATTGTGAAAAAAATTGAAACCATAAAACAATCGTTGATTCAGGATTTTAGCATTAACAAACCGCGAATTGCCGTTTTAGGAGTGAATCCGCATTGTGGTGATGGCGGCGTAATTGGTAATGAAGACGATACGATTCTAAAACCTACTTTGAAAAAGATTTTTGACAAAGGTACTTTGGTTTTTGGACCTTTCCCAGCTGATGGTTTCTTTGGAAGCAATCAATATGAAAAATATGATGCTGTAATTGCTACCTATCACGATCAAGGATTAATTCCATTTAAGACTTTGTCTTTTGGTAACGGGGTGAATTATACCGCAGGCTTGAATAAAATTAGAACGTCTCCAGATCACGGAACGGCTTATGATATCGCTGGAAAAGGAATTGCAGATCATAATTCGTTCAAAGAAGCGGTCTATTTGGCAATTGATGTTTTTCATTCGAGAAATCAATACCGAGAAATCAGTCAAAATCCGTTGAAAATAAAAGAAAAACAAGAGTTTTCAAAAAAAGGAGAATAAGGGTATTGGATTTATAATAATTTTATATCTTTGCGCTCCCGTTCCGAAGCGTCGGAAGAGGGATAAAATGTTGTTGAAATGAAGAAGACGAAAGAATTTTTAATTCCGTTTGTAGGCTTAAAGCTAGGGAAACATCATTTTGAATATCAAATAAACAATGCGTTCTTTGACATCTTTGATTATGACGAATTTCAAAATTCGGATATCAAAGTAAATGTAGTTTTAGAGAAAAAGGCCAACATGTTAGAAATCAGTTTCAAGCATGAAGGAATAGTAAACGTGCCTTGTGATGTAACAGGAGAAGATTTTGATTTGCCAATCAAAAGCAAAATGAAATTGATTGTTCGTTTTGGCGAAAAATTCAATAATGATAACGAAGAGTTATTGATTTTGCCTTTCGGCGAATTTGAAGTCGATATTGCACAGTATGTATATGAAATGATTGTACTTTCAGTACCTCTAAAACGAGTTCATCCAGGAGTTAAAGACGGGACTTTAGAGTCAGAAGCTTTAAAAAAACTGAATGAATTAGCAGTAAAAGAAACCAAAAAAGAGAATAAAAAAGAAGAAAATATTGACCCTCGCTGGGACAAATTAAAGCAACTATTAACGGATAAATAATATAGTAAAATGGCACATCCTAAGAGAAAAGTCTCGAAAACAAGAAGAGATAAGAGAAGAACACATTATAAAGCAACTGTAGCTCAAATCGCTACTTGTCCTATCACAGGAGAAGCACACTTATACCATAGAGCTTATTGGCATGAAGGTAAAATGTACTACAGAGGACAAGTAGTTATCGATAAATCAGAAGCTGTTGCTTAATACATTTTTGTAGCAAAAATAGAACTCTCACAACGTGAGAGTTTTTTTTGTTACCTATAATTTTTAATAAATTGAAGTGCTAAAGATTTGAATTAAAAAATTTTTTGTAATTTTCAATTCTTTTTTACAATTTCTCGAATGCTCAGCATTTGATAGTAATAAATGAATACTAAATGAGTACAATTACAGCCGCAATTACCGCTGTTGGAGCCTATGTTCCAGATTTTGTTTTGACAAATGAAATCCTTGAAACTATGGTCGATACAAATGACGAATGGATTACCGCTCGTACAGGAATTAAAGAAAGACGTATTCTGAAAGACGATAGCAAAGGCACATCTTACCTTGCTATTATGGCAGCCAAAGATTTGATGGCTAAAGCCAATTTAAATCCCTTAGAAATTGATTTAGTAATTGTAGCTACAGCTACTGCTGATATGCCTGTTGCAGCTACTGCAGCGTATGTGGCAACCGAGATAGGTGCAACTAATGCTTTTGGTTACGATTTACAGGCAGCTTGTTCAAGTTTTTTATTTGGAATGTCAACAGCAGCTGCTTATGTGCAATCAGGACGATATAAAAAAGTACTGCTTATTGGAGCTGATAAAATGTCGTCTATAGTAGATTACACGGATCGTGCTACTTGTATTATTTTTGGAGATGGAGCGGGAGCAGCATTGTTTGAACCCAATTACGAAGGTTTAGGCGTGTTAGACGAATATTTACGTTCAGATGGGATTGGACGTGATTTTTTGAAAATTCCAGCTGGAGGTTCTTTAATTCCAACCACAATTGATACCGTAAAAGAAAATAAACATAATATTATTCAAGATGGCCAAACCGTTTTTAAATATGCGGTAACTAATATGGCAGATGCTAGTGAGCAAATTTTGAAAAGGAATAATTTGACTAATGAAGACGTAGATTGGTTGGTGCCACACCAAGCAAACAAACGCATCATTGACGCTACGGCTAATCGAATGAATTTAGAAGAAGAAAAAGTATTAATGAATATTCAAAGATACGGGAATACTACTTCGGCTACTTTGCCATTAGTCTTGAACGATTTTGAAAAACAATTCAAAAAAGGAGATACAATAATATTTGCTGCTTTTGGTGGTGGATTTACTTGGGGTTCTATTTACTTGAAATGGGCCTACGACAAAAAATAAATGTAAACTAAAAACAAATCATTATGGATTTAAAAGAAATTCAAAACCTAATCAAATTTGTTGCAAACTCAGGAGTTGCAGAGGTTAAATTGGAGATGGACGATGTAAAAGTGACCATCAGAACGACTTTAGAAGGTAATGCTACAGAAACAACCTATGTTCAACAAATCCCATCGCAGCCAATATTGCAACAAGCAGTAGCTCCTCAAATAGCAGCTCCAGTAGCAGCCGCACCAGCTACGCCAGCCGCACCAGCTGCAGAAGATTCAAAATACATTACTATCAAATCTCCAATTATTGGAACGTTTTATAGAAAACCGTCACCTGACAAACCAGTTTTTGTTGAGGTAGGAAGTAGTGTTGGAAAAGGAGATGTTTTGTGTGTCATTGAAGCAATGAAATTATTCAATGAAATTGAATCAGAAGTATCTGGTAAAATCGTTAAGATTTTAGTAGACGACATGTCTCCAGTTGAATTTGACCAACCATTATTTGTTATTGATCCATCATAATTTAGATTATTAGATTATTAGATTTTTTAGACTATTAGATTTTTCAAACAATTTCTAATAATACTATAAGCAAACGTCAGTAAAAAATGACAGAGCAATCTAACAATCCAACAATCCAATTGTCTAACAATCTAATCCAAAAAGATGTTTAAAAAAATATTAATCGCAAACAGAGGAGAAATTGCACTTCGTGTAATTCGTACTTGTAAGGAGATGGGAATTAAAACAGTTGCTGTTTATTCTACTGCCGATGCGGAAAGTTTACATGTAAAATTTGCAGATGAAGCAGTCTGTATTGGTCCCGCTCCAAGTAACTTGTCTTACCTGAAAATGTCCAATATAATTGCAGCTGCTGAGATTACTAATGCAGATGCAATTCATCCAGGGTACGGATTCTTATCTGAAAATTCAAAATTCTCAAAAATTTGTCAAGAACACGGTATCAAATTTATTGGTGCAGCTCCAGAAATGATTGACAGAATGGGTGATAAAGCTTCTGCAAAATCAACAATGATTGAAGCAGGAGTGCCTTGTGTTCCAGGATCAGAAGGAATATTAGAATCTTTTGAACAAGCACAAAAAGTTGCCAAAGAAATAGGGTATCCTGTAATGATGAAAGCTACTGCAGGCGGAGGAGGAAAAGGGATGCGTGCCATTTGGAAAGAAGAAGAACTCCATAAAGCATGGGAAAGTGCACGTCAGGAAGCTGCTGCGGCTTTTGGAAATGACGGGATGTATATGGAAAAATTAATTGAAGAGCCTCGTCATATTGAAATTCAAGTGGTAGGGGATTCTTATGGCAAAGCCTGTCACCTTTCGGAAAGAGATTGTTCTGTACAACGTCGTCATCAAAAATTAACCGAAGAAACACCTTCTCCATTTATGACTGATGAATTGCGTCAAAAAATGGGAGAAGCTGCTGTAAAAGCTGCTGAATATATTAAATACGAAGGAGCCGGAACAGTAGAATTCTTGGTAGACAAGCATCGTAATTTCTATTTTATGGAAATGAACACACGTATTCAAGTAGAACATCCAATTACGGAACAAGTAATTGATTACGATTTGATTCGTGAGCAAATTTTAGTTGCAGCGGGTGTGCCAATTTCTGGTAAAAACTACTTACCTCAGTTGCACGCTATCGAATGTCGTATCAATGCCGAAGACCCTTATAATGATTTCCGTCCTTCACCAGGTAAAATCACTACTTTACACATGCCGGGAGGTCACGGAGTACGTTTAGATACACACGTGTATTCAGGGTATTCTATTCCGCCAAATTACGATTCGATGATTGCTAAGTTGATTACTACGGCACAAACACGTGAAGAAGCTATCAGCAAAATGAGAAGAGCTTTGGACGAATTCGTAATTGAAGGAGTAAAAACTACGATTCCATTCCACAGACAGTTGATGGATGATCCTCGATATATTGCAGGAGATTATACAACAGCGTTCATGGACACATTCAAAATGAATGACCCAGAATAAGGAATAAAATATATTTAATAAAACCTTGCAGTGATGCAAGGTTTTATTGTTTTAAGTCGTGCGGAAGCAATCCCAATTTTGCTTTATCAGAGCAGAGTCATAAATTATTCTCCTAATCTAATTTTGATTTTCGTATTTTTGATTAGATACAGATTCAAAGTACTCAATAAAACAAAATGAAAAATAATTTAGACACTTTATTAAATAAATTAGAACACCATATTTCAAGTAGTGAGTTGATTAATTTGCAAGTATCACAATCCACTATTGGATGGCAAATTGAACATTCGCTTTTAACTATAAATGGGATTGTTAGCGCTGTACAAAAGTCCAATCCGAAAGATTATAACTGGAAGTTTAGTCTTGTGAAGTGGGTTGTATTAGCAACGAAAAAAATACCTAGAGGAAAAGCAAAAGCCCCTAAGGTTGTTGTCCCAAAAGCAGCAATAAACAGTGATGATTTACAAAAACATTTGACTAAAACAAGGGGTGCAATTAAAGTGTTGGAGATGGTCTCCAAAGATCACTTTTTTGAACATCCGTATTTTGGAAAATTGAAATTAAAAGAAACAATCCGTTTTCTTGAAATTCACACTACACATCATTTGAATATCATTGAAGATATTGTCAGTAAAAAACAATAAAAAACCTCGTCATTGACGAGGTTTTGTTTTTAATGTTACAAAGTTTCTTTCAACCATTTGAAAAATTCTTTTTGCCAAATTTGTGCATTTTGAGGTTTCAGCACCCAGTGGTTTTCTTCTGGGAAATACAAAAATCTACTTTTAATTCCGCGCAGTTGTGCCGCTTGAAATGCTTCTTGTCCTTGTCCTATTGGTACACGGAAATCTTTTCCACCTTGAATAATTAAGATTGGTTTGTTCCATTTATCAACCAAATTCATCGGGTTGAATTGAGTATAACTTTTTTGCGCAGCGGCATTGTCTTTTTCCCAATACGCCCCTCCAAAATCCCAATTATTAAAGAATACTTCTTCGGTGGTACCGAACATACTTTGGGTATTATAAACCCCATCGTGAGCAATAAAGGTTTTGAAACGATTGTTGTGGATGCCTGCTAAATAAAATACAGAATACCCGCCATAACTAGCCCCAACACAGCCTAAACGCGTTTTATCTACATATGATTCTTTAGCAACATCATCAATAGCAGAAAGGTAATCGTCCATTACTTGCCCCCCCCAATCTTTACTAATTTGCTCATTCCATTCCACCCCATGACCTTGCATTCCGCGACGGTTAGGAGCTACTACAATATAACCGTTAGCAGCCATTAATTGAAAATTCCAACGGTACGAATAAAATTGGGTTAGCGGACTTTGAGGTCCTCCTTGGCAATACAATAAGGTTGGGTATTTTTTTGTGGCATCAAAATTAGGAGGTAAGATAACCCAAACTAACATTTTTTTTCCATCAGTAGTGGTAACATAGCGTCTTTCTGTTTTGCTTAACGCCAAAGTGTCGTAAACGGCTGAATTAACATGAGATAATTGAATCCAATTTTTCTTTTTTAAGTGATAGGAGTAAATTTCAGTTGCATGATTCATATCGGCACGAGTTAAAAAAACCGTATCTCCAGAGAAACCAATAATGTCATTTACATCAAAGTCGCCATTGGTAATTTGATGCACTTGAATCGCGATTTTAGTTACGCCTGGGAAGTTGACTTCAAAAAGTTGTTTGGTCCCGTCAACAGCTGCTATAAAGTAGATACTTTTACCATCTTTACTCCATAAAAAATGGTCAACACTACCATCCCAATTTGCCGTTAAGTTCATTTTGATGCCTTTGAAAGCAACAATAATGTCATTTTTATCCGCTTCATAACCATCGCGTTTCATTTGCAACCAAGCTAAATTTCCAGTTGATGAAAACTGAGGCGCCATGTCGTACCCTTGATTGTCTTCGGTTAAATTGATGGTTTTTCCTGTGGCTAACTCATACTGATAGATGTTAGTATTGGTAGAAATTGCATATTGTGTTCCTGCTTTTTTCTTGCATACATACAAAATGCTTTTGCTGTCTGGCGACCAAATGTAATCTTCGTCTCCGCCAAAAGGTTTTTGAGGACTATCAAAATTTTCTCCTTTTAAAATATCGATTCCAACAGCACCTTCTTTATTTTCTTTGTAAAAAACGTGGTTGAATTTTCCCTCGTTCCAAGTGTCCCAATGACGGTAATCTAATCCATTGTAGATTTGTGCATCTGATTTTTGAAGTTCAGGATAAAAATCTTTCCCATGTACTTTGTCAATTTTTACTTCTTCGTTGTAGACGATATATTTCCCGTCAGGCGAGATGTTTTTGTCGGCAAAGACAGTTGTAATGTCTTTAACTTCTGTTGGAACACCACCAGAAATCGGTAAAATGTACGTTTTGGAGCTGGATTTATTTTCTGCTACAGAAGGCGTACTTACTTTATAGACAATATTTTTACCGTCTTTAGAAATGCCTAAAGGACTTATTCTGCCCAATTTCCATAGTAGTTCAGGAGTCATTGTGTTTTGCGCCATGGCATGTAAACTGATTAGAGTGAAAAGAATTATTTTTTTCATAACATTTGTTGATTTTCGGTTCATAAAAATAACTAATTCTAATGAGAAACGCGATTTTTATGCGAATTTTTAGCCCAGATGGGAGCGGCATCCTTTTTCTTTTTGATTGTGGAGCTTGTCGGAAGAAGAAAAAAGAAAAAGATATAGCGGACAGCTGGAGATAGCTCCAAA
Organism: Bacteroidota bacterium; assembly: GCA_041191945.1. Lineage (GTDB taxonomy): Bacteria > Bacteroidota > Bacteroidia > Flavobacteriales > Flavobacteriaceae > Flavobacterium. The sequence goes on along the minus strand of JBEENX010000002.1, from coordinate 33,621 downwards.
AAAGTAGTATTTTTATACCAATTCAAATAAGGCTTTTTTGAAAGCATTTTTAGATTCTTTCTTATGATTAAATTAAAACGTATTTTATATAAAGTTGTAGTGTGGTTTTTGGGACTTTCGGTTTTTTCGGTAGTTTTTTTCAAGTTTGTACCTGTGCCGTTTACGCCTTTAATGGGGATTCGTATTATTGAAAATAAGTGGGATAAAAAACCTATTTATTTTGAACACGATTGGGAGCCCATTGAAAATATCTCAATGAATTTGCAAAAAGCAGTTATTGCTAGCGAAGATGGGACTTTTTTACGACACCATGGGTTTGATTTTAGTGCGATGCAAAAAGCATTTCAAAATAATGCGAATGGCAAAAAGATAAAAGGAGGAAGTACCATTTCGCAGCAAACAGCCAAAAATGTATTCTTATGGCAGGGTAGAAGTTATTTCAGAAAAGCTTTGGAAGCTTATTTCACGGTATTAATTGAGTTAATTTGGGGCAAAGAACGTATTATGGAAGTTTATCTTAATAGTATTGAAATGGGAGACGGGATTTATGGTGCTCATGCCGCTACTCGTTATTGGTATGGCAAAGACGCTTCGAGTTTAACTAAAATGGAAGCGGCTGGAATAGCAGCTATTTTACCTAATCCAAGAAAATTTAAAGCATCTAATTCTTCTGCATTCATAAACAGAAGAAAAGAAAGAATTGTTCGTGTAATGCGACATATTGGAAAGATTAAGTATTAAAAAAGCCTCTTTTAAAGAGGCTTTTTTAATCTATTATAATTCAATTTAGGTGAGTGAATTATCGGTTTCGTTCGGGAAGATAATCCAAGGTTTGAAAATTTTTGCTTCTTCAAAATCTAGGGTTGCATAGGATATAATGATTATAATATCATCTTTTTGTACTTTTCGAGCAGCAGGACCATTTAGGGTAATTGTACCTGAGTTTTTTTCTCCTTTGATGGCATAAGTTTCAAAACGTTCCCCATTGTTTACGTTAACAATGGCTACTTTTTCGCCTTCAATTATATTGGAAGCTTCTAGTAAAGCTTCGTCAATAGTAATACTTCCGATGTAATTTAAATCGGCTCCAGTTACCTTAACTCGGTGTATTTTTGATTTTACAACTTGAATTTGCATGATGCAAAAGTAATTTAATTTAGTGAAATTGTGTCAATCAATCGAATATTGTTTACAAAAACAGCAATAAAAGCACGGTAATTTTTATTTTTTTCTTTTTCTAGGCAAGGCAATAGTGTTTCTTCGTCGGCTATGATAAAGTATTCTAAATCAAATATTGGATTGTTTTCAAAGGTTTGTTCGATAGACTGATAAATGGTTTCAAGGTCTTCTTTTCCAAATTTTGCTTTGGCCTCTAGTAGCATTTGGTAAATAATACTTGCTTTTTCTCGCTCTTGTACAGACAGTCTTTCGTTTCTGGAGCTCATAGCAAGTTGATTATGCTCGCGAGTAATTGGACATCCAATAATAGTTACAGGAATGTGACGTTTAGCAACCAATTTTTTTACAATTTGTAGTTGTTGAAAATCTTTTTCTCCAAAATACGCATTGGTTGGCTGTATTATTTCAAATAAACATTTCACAATAGTGCCTACTCCGTTGAAATGGCCAGGTCTAAATTTCCCTTCCATTACATTCTCTAATCCATCAAAATCAAAAGTTTCTGAAATAGGATTTTTACCGTAAATATCTTCAACAGAAGGAGCGTATAGAATAATTTCAGAACTTAACTCGTTTATTTTTTTGATATCTTCATCTAGCGTTCGTGGGTATTTTGCTAAATCTTCGGGGTTATTAAACTGGGTTGGATTTACAAAAATACTGACTACAGTTACTTTATTTTCGTTTAAAGATTGTTTGATTAAAGCTAGGTGACCCGCGTGTAAAGCACCCATGGTTGGGACAAATCCGATAGTGGAATTGGCTGATATAATAGGTTTTAAATGGGCTATTAATGGAGCTTTTCCGTAGAAAATGTACATAATGGATGTTTTAAATGGAGTGCAAACTTAACATATTTGTTATAAAGTGCATAAATTTTTGTAATTTTGCTCGGTTTTTATTGCCAAAAAATTAAGTAAATTGTAATATGAAAGACAAGAAGATATTATATGTATCATCTGAAGTAGTTCCTTATCTTGCTGAAAATGAGGTTTCTTTGATGTCCTATGATGCGCCTAAAATGATTAATGATCAAGGCGGACAGATAAGAATTTTTATGCCAAGATATGGAAATATCAATGAGCGGAGACATCAATTACATGAGGTAATTCGGCTTTCAGGGATGAATTTGGTAGTAAATGATTTGGACATGCCATTAATCATTAAAGTGGCATCTATTCCTAAGGAAAGAATTCAGGTTTATTTTATTGATAATGAGGAGTATTTTAAGCGTAAATATACTTTTTTTGATGAATCAGGTAAATTGTACCCGGATAATGATGAGCGTGCTATTTTCTTTGCTAAAGGGGTAGTAGAGACGGTAAAAAAATTAAATTGGGTTCCAGATATTATTCATGTTCACGGATGGATGGCAGCAATGTTGCCCATTTACATGAAGCATTTTTATAAGAATGAGGCCTTGTTTTCTGAAACTAAAATAGTTACTTCTGTATACAGTGAATCATTTGAAGGGACATTAGATTCGGAAATGATTAATAAAGTGAAATTTGATAATGTACCTTTGGACTCTATTTTAGATCTTGAAGTGCCTAATTATGAAAATATTATCAAAGCTACTATTAAACATTCTGACGCTGTTATTGTTGGTTCAGAAAATCTATCACCAAGTTTAACAAAATTTATAGAAACTTCAGGAAAACCTTTTTTACCTTTCCAATCGAAAGAAGTATTTGCAGAAGCTTATACTAATTTCTATAAAAACGAGGTTCTTTAAAAATTAAACTTTAGCGTAAAACATGTACAACACTTCTTTTTTTAAGAAATTAATTTTAGTCATAGTAGCTCTCTTTTTGTATTCTTGTGATAAAGATTATAATGCTATTGGGGCTGATTTATTAGGAGAAAATCACTTTGACTTTTTACAATACACTTCTGATGTAGTTGCTCACAATCAAAAGATAGGTCCAGTTGACAGTAATAATTTGCCAATAAATGCCATCGGAATTTATGATGATCCTGCGTTTGGTAAAACAACAGCTCATTTTGCAACTCAATTGAGTCTCGTTTCAGTAGCTCCAACTATAGGGGCTAATGCTGTGATTGATAGTGTATATCTGTCTATACCTTACTTTAGCACTTTAAAAACTACTAATTCTGATGGAAGTCACGTGTATGAATTGGACTCAATTTATGGTGGTCAGGCGCCTATCAAATTAAGTATTTACGAGTCAGGATACTATATGCGAGACTTAGATCCCGCAACTTCATTTCAAGAAAGTCAAAAGTATTTTACAGATCAAAATGTTGTATTTGATAATGCTAAATTAGGTACGCGTCTCAATAATTCGTCTAATCCGTCTCAAAATGACACCTTCTTTTTTGATTCAAAAGAGATTGTTCAGAAAACAACAGCTACAGATGGTAAGGTTACTACAACTCGTTCTGTTCCAGCAATGCGATTGAAATTGAGTAATAGTTATTTTAATGATAAAATATTAAATGCGTCAGCAGATAAGTTGGTGACTAATGAAGCGTTTAAAAACTATTTTAGAGGTCTTTATTTTAAGGTTGAAACTGTTTCTGGGAGCTCAGGCAGTATGGCAATGATGAATTTCAAGGCAGGAAAAATAACTATAAGCTATACAGAAGATTTGGTTTCTAATAATGTAACAACAAGGGTTCCTAAAACTATTGAGCTTAATTTGACAGGAAACTCCGTGAGTCTTTTAGATCAAAGTAATTTGAATACGTCATATGTGAATGCAGTAAATAATCCCAATACAAGTTTAGGGGATGCTAATTTGTATTTAAAAGGAGGAGAGGGTTCGATGGCGGTAATTGATTTGTTCAAAACACCGGGAGAACTAGATTTGATTAGAAGTAGAGGGTGGTTGATTAATGAAGCAAATCTTGTGTTTCATATTGACGCAGCTAAAATGACCTCAAGTACAGAGCCAAACCGAGTCTACCTTTATGATCTCACACATAATAAGCCAGTAGTTGATTATTATTTAGATGCTTCAAATTCTTCAGATGCTAAAAAATCTAAATATGTTTTTAGTGGTTTAATCAATAAAGAAGCAGTTACTAATGGTAGAGGACAAACGTATAAAATTAGGATTACGAATCAGATACGTAATTTAGTTAAGCATGCTGATTCTACTAACGTAAAGCTAGGTCTTGTGGTTACAGAAAATATTTCGGAGTCTAGTTTTGTGAAACTAAGAAATGCAAATTCTTTTTCTGCCAAAATCGTTAAAGCTTCGGTTATGAATCCTCTAGGAACTATTCTTTATGGAACTCATCCTTCCATTCCGGAAGATAAAAGATTAAAACTTCAAATTTATTATACAAAACCTAATTAGATTGCGTTATGTGTGGAATAGTTGGTTATATTGGTTACAGAGAGGCTTACCCCATTGTTATTAAAGGCTTGAAAAGACTAGAATACAGGGGTTATGATAGTGCAGGTGTCATGTTATATGATGGAGAAAATCTAAAGCTTTGTAAAACAAAAGGGAAAGTATCTGATCTTGAGGCAAAAGCCGTTAAGGAGATTACTACTAGCGGAGTTATTGGGATTGGTCATACAAGATGGGCAACTCACGGCGTGCCAAATGATGTTAATTCACATCCACATCTTTCTAACTCTGGAAATTTAGCAATTATACATAATGGGATCATAGAAAATTATGCGCCTCTTAAAGAAGAGTTAATCAAAAGAGGATACGTATTTCATTCAGATACAGATTCTGAGGTTTTAGTTAATTTAATTGAAGATATTCAAATCAAAGAAGAACTAAAGCTTGGGAAGGCAGTTCAGGTAGCTTTAAATCAAGTGGTTGGGGCTTATGCTATTGCGGTTTTTGATAAGAAAAACCCAAATGAAATTGTAGCGGCAAGATTAGGAAGCCCTTTAGCTATTGGGGTGGGAGAGGGTGAATATTTTATTGCTTCAGATGCCTCTCCATTTATAGAGTATACTTCAAACGCAATTTATTTAGAAGATGGTGAAATAGCTAATATTAGGTTACACAAACCAATGAAGATAAGAAAAATTAAAGATGATACATTGGTAGATCCTTATATTCAAGAACTTCAAATGAATTTGGAACAAATTGAAAAGGGGGGCTATGATCATTTTATGCTAAAAGAAATTTATGAACAGCCTAATGTAATTAAAGACACTTATAGAGGTAGATTGCATTCTAATGAAGGGATAATTCAAATGGCTGGCGTGGAAGATCATCTTGAAAAATTCTTACATGCTGATCGAATTATTATTGTGGCTTGTGGAACTTCGTGGCACGCAGGATTGGTTGCAGAATATGTTTTTGAGGAGTTTACAAGAATCCCAGTTGAAGTAGAATATGCTTCAGAATTTAGATATAGAAATCCAATCATAAGCAGTAAAGATGTTGTTATCGCGATTTCTCAATCAGGAGAAACAGCAGATACTATGGCAGCTATAAAATTAGCAAAAGAAAATGGTGCTTTTGTGTTTGGTGTATGTAATGTTGTAGGTTCATCTATTTCAAGAGAAAGTCATGCAGGGGCCTATACTCATGCTGGCCCTGAAATTGGGGTAGCATCTACAAAAGCTTTTACAACTCAAATCACAGTTTTAACAATGATTGCGTTGCGTTTAGCAAAAGCAAAAGGGACTTTGTCCAATTCGGATTTTCATATGTACCTACAAGAGTTAGAAATTATTCCTGAAAAAGTAAAAGAAGCATTAGAAACGGCGGTTACCACTAAGGAAATTGCAACTACTTTCAAAGATGCGCACAATTGTTTGTACTTAGGTAGGGGTTATAATTTTCCTGTAGCTCTAGAAGGGGCATTAAAATTAAAAGAGATTTCGTACATACATGCTGAAGGGTATCCTGCAGCAGAGATGAAGCACGGCCCAATCGCATTAATAGACGAACAAATGCCAGTAATTGTTATTGCACCAAAACAAGGGCATTATGATAAAATTGTGAGTAATATTCAAGAAATTAAATCGCGAAGCGGGCGTATTATTGCGGTAGTAACCAAAGGAGACACACAAGTTCGTGAACTAGCTGATTATGTGATTGAAATTCCTGAAACTTCCGATGCGTTGTCTCCGTTAATTACCACAATTCCTCTACAATTATTGTCCTATTACATTGCAGTGTTTAGAGATTGTAATGTTGATCAACCAAGAAACTTAGCAAAATCGGTTACGGTAGAGTAATTTTTAGATAAATATTTTTTAATAAAGCGAGATTCAGTCTCGCTTTATTTGTTTTAGAATAATTCAATTAGTAAGTAATTTGGGAACTAATTTTACTTAATAAGTTCGCAAAATCTTTATTATTTATTTATTCGAATTAGTTAAAAATGAGCTAAATAGTTGTTGAATATGAAATTTAATGACCTAAATTTTAATAATAGCAAAAAATATTTGTATTTTGGTCGCATAAACCAACAAAATTTTAACCAATGAGAGTATACTTGCTTTTTTTATCATTGTTTTTTTGTAGCATTTCTTTTGCACAAACTGCTGTTTCGGGATCTGTTACAGATAACAATAATCAACCTATTCCAGGGGCTAATATTAAAATTACCGGGGATTCGCATGGTGCAATTACAGACAACGATGGTAAATTCGTTCTTAATTCAGCAAAAAAATTACCATATCAAATTGAAGTTACCGCTTTGGGTTATGGTTCTAAGAAGTTGACGGTTTCATCATACAATCAAAAGCTTGTGGTAAAGCTTTCGGATGAAGAAACAAAATTAAATGAGATTGTAGTTTCTGCTTCGAGAACACCAGAGCGTGTTTTAGAATCGCCTGTTACCATTGAAAGAATGGGTATCGCAGATATCAAGAAAACTGCCTCGGCAACTTTCTATGAAGGATTAGAGAATTTGAAAGAAGTTCAAATGAATACAAGTAGTTTGACTTTTAAATCAATCAACACGAGAGGTTTTGCTACAGTAGCGAATGTGCGTTTTATGCAATTAGTTGATGGAATGGATAACTCTTCTCCTTTGTTAAACTTTGTTATAGGAAATATGATAGGTGTTTCTGAAATTGATGTACAAAGTGTAGAATTGTTACCTGGTGCTTCCTCTGCTTTATATGGAGCGAATGCTTTTAATGGTATTTTGTTTATGAATAGTAAAAGCCCTTTTACAAGTCAAGGAATTAGAGCGTACGCTAAATACGGTCAAACTAGTCAGAAAGCAGCTGGAGTTAATGATTATGTAGATTACGGAATTCGTATGGCAAAAGCATTCAATCCTTATTTTGCTGCAAAAGCCAATTTAACATTCATGAGAGGTACCGATTGGTTTGCAACTAATTATGATGATAAGACAGTAGTAGGAAGAGACAGAAGTCATGTAAATTATGACGGAATTAATGTGTATGGAGATGAGGTTTCAACCAATATCAAAGGAGTAGGAAATTCATTAGCTTCTATGGGCTTAATTCCTGCAAGTGCAGTTAATTTATTGCCTAGTTATAATGTTAGTAGAACAGGGTATAATGAGGTAGATTTAACAGACAATAAAGCATCAAATACTAAGATAGATTTTTCATTGCACTTCAGACCTTTTGGAAATGAAAAATTAGAAATGATTTGGCAAAGTAAGTTTGGTTTTGGTAATGCAGTTTACCAAGGGGCTAATAGATATTATTTGAATAATTTCTTCATGCAACAACACAAATTGGAGTTTAAAGGTAAAAATTTCTTCTTAAGAGGATACACAACTACTGAAGACGGAGGAAATTCTTACGATATGTTATTTACAGGAATTAATATCAATAGAAAATGGAAATCGGACAGTCAATGGTTTGGTCAATATGCTGGGGCATATGTTCAAGCAACTTTAGGAGGGATGACTCCAGAGAACGCTCACAAAGCAGCTAGAGCTGTGGCTGATACAGGAAGATTATTGCCCGGAACAGCAGCTTTTAAAAGTGCATTTGATCAAGTTACCAATGAAGCAAGTGTATTATCAGGTTCTAAACTGGTAGATAATTCAAGAATTTATCATTCAGATGCGAATTATAATTTCAAAGATTTAATAAAATTTGCTGAAATTCAAGTAGGAGGATCCTATAGAGCGTATCAATTAAATTCTCATGGTAGAATTTACACGGATGCTAATGGACCTATTAATTATAATGAATACGGAGCGTATACTCAATTGACTAAAAAATTGATGGATGATAGATTAAAGTTTACGGGATCTATTCGTTATGATAAGTCGAAAAATTTTGATGGAAATATTTCGCCAAGAGTATCTCTAGTGTACACTGGTGGTGAAAGTAGAAAACATAATTTTAGAGCTTCTTTTCAAACAGGTTTCAGAAACCCTTCTACTCAAGATCAATACATAGGATTTAACGTTGGAAGCGCAATCCTTTTAGGATCTGCTCCAGATAATTTACCTAGATTTAAAGAAACATTACCGGTTGCTACAACTGTAGGCCAACTTTTTGCAGGAGGAACTACGGTTAATATTACAGGATTAAATGCATATAATAATTCGTATACCGCAGCTTCAGTTGCAGCTCTTACAGCTTCTGGAAACCCAGCATTACTTAAGAAAACTAATTTAGCATATGTTAAGCCAGAGGAGGTTAAAGCATTTGAATTAGGGTATCGTTCAGTAATTAAAGACTTGTCAATAGATATTAATGGTTATTATAATATTTATAATAATTTTATTGGAAACATTAATGTAGTTGCACCTTTATACGGAAGAGCTCAAGATGCTCCAAATCCAGCAGGAGGGGCTACTGATTTAGGGACACAGTCATTACATGCATTACAAAACGGGAATTACAGAGCGTTTCAATTGTATACTAATACAGATGTTGAGATCAAATCACTTGGTTTTGGTCTTGGTATAGCTAAGAAAATATATAAAGATTTCGAAGCAGGAATTAATTATAATTATGCTGAATTCAATTTTGATCAGTCAAAAGACGCAAGTTTCGAAGCAGGATTTAATACTCCAAAACATCGAATTAAAGCCTCTTTTGGAAATGAGAAATTGTTCAAAAATTTTGGATTTAATGTAAGTGGAAGATGGAATAGTGAATATTTATGGCAATCTACTATGGTGGACGGAATTATAAAATCGGCTACTGTAATTGATGCACAAGTAAACTATTTAATTCCTCAATTAAAATCGACACTTAAAATTGGAGCCGCCAATATTGGAGGAAAAGAATATATTCAAGTGTTAGGTGCTGGTGCTATAGGACAGCAATACTTTGCTTCTTGGACAATTAATCCTTAATTGAATTTATAATTTTTTAAACAGAACAATCATGATAAAAAATTTCAAATGGCTATTTTTGGTTTCGTTAACCTTTGTAGCTTGTACTAACAATGATGATGCGGTAGTTGAAGAACCAGTTTCGGCTGGGACAGCTAACTTTTCTAAATACGTAGCTTTAGGAGATTCCTTTGCGGCAGGATACAGCGATGGTGCTTTATTTATTGAAGGACAAAAAGGAGCCTATCCGAATTTACTTTCTCAACAGTTCGCTACTGCAGGAGGAGGGACGTTTACTACACCTTTAATGGCAGATAATGTTGGAGGTTTGTTATTGGGAGGTAATGTAATAGCTGCAAAGCGCATGTATTTTAATGGTGCTGCTCCAGTTACAGTTTCTGGAGCTACCACAACAGAAGTAAGTACTAAAGTTTCTGGCCCTTTTAATAATTTAGGAGTTCCAGGAGCAAAGAGTTATCATTTAGTTGCAGCAGGATATGGGAATGTTGCTGGTGTTGCTGGGGGCTTAGCTAATCCTTATTTTGCTCGTTTTTCTACTTCGGCTACAACGACAGTTTTGGCAGACGCTTTGGCTCAATCGCCTACATTTTTCTCTTTATGGATTGGCGGGAATGACGTTTTGGGGTATGCTACTTCTGGAGGAGTTGGAGTGAATCAAACAGGTAATAACAATCCGGCTACTTATGGAGCTAACGATATTACCGATCCAAGTGTTTTTGCATATGTTTATAACAGTTTAATTACAGGATTGACTGCAAATGGGGCCAAGGGAGTGGTAGCTAATTTACCATATGTGTCTACTCTGCCATATTTTACAACGGTTCCTTACAATCCATTAACTGCGTCTGTATTGGGTTCTGGAAATGTAGCCGTAGGTCAAGCTACAATCTCTGCCTTGAACACCCAGTTGTATGGGCCTTTAAAATCAGCTTTAACTTATTTGGGCGCAGGTGATAGAATTAATTTGCTTTCTGCTACAGCTTCTAATCCATTGTTGATTAAAGACGAATCAATAACTAATTTATCTTCGCAACTAACGGCAGTTCTTACACCTACCTTAGGAGCTCAAACAGCTGCTTTTTACGGAGCTATTTATGGGCAAGCGCGTCAAGCTACTGTAGCAGATTTGGTATTACTACCAACACAGTCTGTTATAGGGGCAGCTCCAACAGCTTCTAATTCAGGCTTAGGAATTGCGCCACCGTCTCCGTTAAACAAATTTGGTATCACCTTTCCGTTACAAGATGCACACGTTTTAATTCCTGCCGAAACTGACGCAATTAAAGTAGCTACAGATGCTTATAATTCAAGTATAAGAGCTATTGCTGATGCTAAAGGATTAGCTTTTGTTGATGCTAAAGCAATAATGACTCAATTAGCAACTACAGGAATAGTGAGTAATAGTTTTACTATGACAACTACTTATGTAACGGGAGGAGCTTTCTCTCTTGATGGAATTCATCCAAGTCCGAGAGGTTACGGTTTAATTGCTAATGCTTTTATTGATGCGATTAATTCAAAATATACTTCAACTCTTAAAAAGCATGATTTAGGGAAATATAGAATTTTATTTCCTTCAAGTCTATAAGATAAAAATTTTTGAGTTTAAACTACAACCACCACATTTTTATGTGGTGGTTTTTTATTTACAACTAAAATTATCCTTATTTTTTTAATAAAAAATTATTGATTTTATATTTTAAAAATTATCTTTGCACTCTGAAAAAAGCATTTAATAAAGAGTATCTTGTTATCTGTATTTCATAAACCTAAATAGCTATTTAATAAATACATAAGTAATGTCTAAAGTAATAGGAAAAGTTGCCCAAATCATTGGCCCAGTAGTTGACGTTGTTTTCAACGGAAAAGATGTTGAACTTCCAAAAATTTATGATTCGTTAGAAGTCACTAGAAAAGATGGAACTATATTGGTTCTAGAAGTACAATCCCATATTGGAGAAAATACTGTTCGTACCATTTCGATGGACTCAACAGATGGTTTGAGTAGAGGGTATGAAGTAGTGGGAACAGGAAATCCTATTCAAATGCCTATTGGTCCAGATGTTTATGGACGTTTATTTAATGTAATTGGAGATGCTATCGACGGATTAGGTAACTTGCCTAAAACAGGAGATAATGGATTGTCAATCCATAGAGCTGCTCCAAAATTTGAAGATCTATCAACTTCTTCTGAAGTTTTATTTACAGGTATCAAAGTAATCGATTTGATTGAGCCTTATGCAAAAGGAGGTAAAATTGGATTGTTTGGTGGTGCTGGAGTAGGAAAAACAGTATTGATTCAAGAGTTGATTAACAATATTGCAAAAGGTCACGGTGGACTTTCAGTATTTGCAGGAGTAGGAGAAAGAACACGTGAAGGGAATGACTTACTTCGTGAGATGTTAGAGTCAGGAATTATTAAATACGGAGAAGATTTTATGCACTCTATGGAAAATGGAGGATGGGATTTGTCTAAAGTAGATATGCCAGGAATGAGAGAGTCAAAAGCTACTTTCGTTTTTGGACAAATGAATGAGCCACCAGGAGCTCGTGCTCGTGTGGCGCTTTCTGGGTTATCTATCGCTGAGTATTTCCGTGATGGAGCTGGATCGGATCAAGGTAAAGATGTATTATTCTTTGTTGATAATATCTTCCGTTTTACACAAGCGGGTTCTGAGGTGTCGGCACTTTTAGGACGTATGCCATCTGCGGTAGGATACCAACCAACATTAGCAACTGAAATGGGGGCTATGCAAGAGCGAATTACTTCTACAAACAAAGGATCTATTACTTCTGTACAAGCAGTTTACGTTCCTGCGGATGACTTAACTGACCCAGCGCCAGCAACAACATTTGCTCACTTAGATGCAACAACAGTATTGTCTCGTAAAATTGCTGAGTTAGGTATTTATCCAGCGGTTGACCCATTAGATTCTACTTCAAGAATCTTGACACCACAAATTTTAGGTGATGAGCATTACAACTGTGCACAAAGAGTGAAAGAAATTCTTCAAAAATACAAACAGTTACAAGATATTATTGCAATTCTTGGTATGGAAGAGTTATCTGAAGAAGATAAATTAGCTGTAGCAAGAGCACGTCGTGTACAACGTTTCTTGTCGCAACCTTTCCATGTTGCTGAGCAATTCACAGGGATTCCAGGAGTATTAGTTGATATTAAAGATACTATCAAAGGATTCAACATGATTATTGATGGTGAATTAGATCACTTGCCAGAAGCTGCTTTCAACCTTAAAGGGACAATTGAACAAGCAATTGAGGCGGGAGAAAAAATGTTGGCAGAAGCGTAATTGGTTGTTGGTTATTGGTTATTGGTTGCTAGATTTACAGCCATCAACTATCAACTATCAACTATTAACTAAACAAATATGATTTTAGAAATAGTATCACCAGAGGCAAAGTTATTTTCAGGAGAAATTACTTCAATATACCTTCCAGGAGTAGATGGAGATTTTCAAATTTTGAATAATCACGCGCCAATTGTTTCTTTATTAAAGAAAGGAACTGTAAAAATTGCTGCGCCAAGTTTTACACTTTCAAAAGAAGCAGAAGCTAAATTGACGAGAGTAAATGATCAATTGTACACGTTGGCAGTAGAGTCAGGAACAATTGAGATGAAAGACAATAAAGTAATTCTTTTAGCAGACTAATTAAAAGAATTTAAGTCATAAAAAAAACGCCTAACATTGTTAGGCGTTTTTTGTTTTAATCACTATAATTTTTGAGTACAATATTTTCGATTGTGTTTTCCAGCAATTACTAACGCTCCTGCAACTAATACTACATTTTTGATAATGTATTGGCCCACTAAAGTAGGTCGATAGGGGAATGTGTCAAAACAAGCGTCTGTAAGTATGAAAAGAGGAAATAGGGTAGCTACCATGTGTAATAGTAATAGTATAATTGTTAATGGGACTAATCGTTTGATCAATAGTCCTAACCCAATGAGTACTTCACACAGTCCAAGTACTGGAATGAAAATCTCCGGCTTGAACCAAAAAACAGTTTGTTCTACTAAATCTCCTGCAGGGCTAATTCCAATTATTTTTAAGCTTCCAAACCAAATGTAAACAATAGCTAATGCTATTCGCATAAAAATTATGCTATGTTTTTCGATTTTTTCGCTAAATGAAAAATAAAAGTTGTTGAATGTATGTATCATGGTTTATGAAATTATAGTTATTAAATTGGTGTTATTCAGCACCATCAATTTGTGCTCTTCTAACAGCAAATCCGCCCACAGTTTCTCCTAAAAGCAATCCTTTTTCACAATCACTTCTATAATGAATAGCGCCGAATAATCGCGAGTTAGAGGCATTTTTTGCTAATGCTTTAAATTCATTTGCTTTAGCGGGAATTATATGAGACAATACAGTCGCAGCGGCACCACTAAATGTAGAGTGTCCTGAAACATAAGCAGGAAAATTTGGAATACCAGTCAACGTTTTAATAGAAGAATCCATTTGTGTTGGTCTTGGATTAAAATAGAAATATTTAGCATCCCAACAACTAATAGCAGCATCCATTAGTGACAGGTTTAACAAAGCCATATTTCTTGCCCAACGCACTTCGCTATAGTTTTGGTTTACAAAAGCATCTGCAGCGATAGCATTCCAATGGCCAGGAGGCGTATAGGTTCCTACACCATCAGCCCAAAAAGTTACAATTTCCATTTCTTTTCTAGTTGCATTCTCACTGAATTTTTTAACTTCTGCTAATTCAGTTGCAAATTGAGCAGATCTCGTTGAAGGCGGTGGTACAGGACGGCTTGCTACTAAATCAGATGACGACATTAAGAATGAACGTACATTTCCAAATAAAGGTAACATTGGAGGTCTTGTAGGTAAATCTAAAGATAACCAAGGAGTTTCTCCAGTAGCAGTTGTTTGAGTTTGTAATTGAGTCCAAATGGTTTGGTTTCCTACGGCGGCTCCCATTCCGTCACCAGCAGCTCTTGTGATGTATTTTGCGGCAATTTTTCGGCCTAAAATAATTCCGGCTTCCACGTCACTGCGAACGTTAGCACCACTAATAATTCGATATAACTTTTCTTCTTCTGCTTTTCCATTGATATAAGCAATTTCAGTAGGGAATAATAATTTCAATAATTCTACTGTAACTCCTGCTAATACTCCGTCTTCTGATGGATAAGAAGGCATTCCGTTTTTTGAAACTAATACGTTCAAGGTATTGTCTGCTACATAAGGAGCGACTCTATTGTACAATCTTTTGTAATACCAAGTAGCCACCAGAGCGTCATATTGAGCGGCACTTACATAGGCATAAGCACGGGCTGCATAAGGAGGGTTTGAGAAAGGGAAAGGAGTATTGGCAAACGGATTGGCAGCAGAAGGAGTTGGATACGTTCCATCCGCATTTTGATACGGTGGGAGGTTGTGTTTGGCAACCAAAGTACGCATAATCTCATTCCAACGCAATACGCTTCCTGCACTCCAGTATTTGATGATGGCTTTTTGTTCCTCGGTAATATTGGCTTGATAGCTTTTAATTTCGTTTAATTCTCTAGTAAAAGCTGCATTGGTAGTAGCTACAGGAGCATCTAAGCTAAATTCATCTGGAGCAGCTAGTAAAATTGGTCGCCAATTTCCCGCCAAATCATCATTATTTGTAGGGCTTAGTATAGGATAATTTTCAGAACGATCGTAAATATCATTGCTGCAAGATGCAAGTAAGGTTAATAGAGTAAGGGTAAATAGTATATTTTTCATTTTATTTTTTGTTGAAGTTGATGATATAGAAGAATCCTGCATATACGGTATTGGTTTGACCCACATTGCGTCCGTCCAATACATGATTGAATCCACCCACAAGTGCCAATGCTTCTTTTTTAGGGAAAGTATATTTAGTATGTATGCCCACTTTAAGAGCATTCATAGTGTTACTCGGGAAAGGCATGTTATTTTTTGTAATATCAAACCCGCCCTGAGTTACTTGATTATCTACAATAGCTTCGGCAATCAAGCGATTAGAACGATACCCCATTCTAAGATTAACATTGATTACATCAGGCATTACTACCTCATTAGAATAAACCATTTCGTTGGTGAAATACGCATTTCTGTCAATTGTGATTTTAGCTCTTTTTAGATAAGCTCCAGATAGCGTAGTGAAAAAATGACCTCTTTGGTAATCTCCCATCAATCTGAAAGTTCCTGTTCTACTTTGCAATCCAATACTTAAAGGTAAAAAGTCTGCCACGTAATTTGTTGTTGGTAAAGAGATACCTGCAATGGTATATAAAGAATAAGTAGCTCCCCCTATAGTTTTTTCAATAGGCATGTATTTTACCGTTGCCGAAAAATCTTGAAGCCCATTTTGCCCTTTTAAGGTCCCGGCAGAGGCTTTAGAGGTTACATAAGGTAAGCCTACAATTATATTTAATTTGTCAGAAACTCCGTAGTTGGCATTTACGCTGATAGTGTTATTTGAGACTGTTCCTAAATTTTGATTGTCTCTTTTGAAAGTTCCTTCCCAGTAGTTGTTCCAGGCACTATATTGGTAAATTGCACCCGTACAAAGTTGATTTTTGCTCATCATAATACCGTCAATTTCGGTTTGAGCACTAGTAAATAAAGTCCCTAATAGTAGGCAACAGAAGTATATTTTTTTCATTTTTTTGGTAATTGGTTGAATCCTAAATCAAATATTCTGAACACATTTCTTTTAAAGAAATAGAGTATACATAAGCTTCCTGTCAATTTAGGATAGCCCTTAGAATTTTCATTTTAAGAAAAATAAATAGGAAATGTAATAATGAATTAGACGTGTAGAATTACCCCTAAAAAGGGTTTACGTCAAAGGTTTACACCAATTTACCAATGATGAAAATGGATTAAAAGATTTGATTACAATGCACTTGTATTAGTCATATAAACAAAACTATACCTGCTGAAAATCAATCAATTCGTAAAATGGATAAACCAAATTAAATAAAATCCGGAGGGGAATAGGGTAAAGAAAGGTGTCCAGATTTAGTAAAATTCACAACGGTTGTTGTAATTAAGCTAGTTGAAACTAGTTTTTCGAGTTGTGTAGGTATACTAATTTCTGGGTTGTCGACATAATCTTTGATAAAAGATTTAAGAATTTTTTTGACAGGAGATTCCTTTGAATTTCCATTATTAAAAAGTTGACTATCTACAATATCGTTTAAATCTTTACTGACTTTATTTTCATTGGTATTAGGTAAATAATAAAGATGAAGTGTATTGTCTTTAATTTGTTTTTTAAAGATGTGATAACTCTTCTTATTAATAAAAACATCTTCGTTCACATCTTCAAATTCAGTATCCTCCACGAAGGAATACAAAGAAGCATTTAATTTCATAACACGAAAATCAGTATGGCTCGTTTTTTCCATACGCGCTACCCATGCTTGCTGTTCTTGGTAAGCAAACATCAAATAGTAACCTATCATATTGTAGAATAAAGTTACGATTAGAAAAAGGGTGGCTATTCTTTTCATTGCTCCGAAAATAGAAAACTATTTGATTGAGCAATACTATCCAAATCAAATTTTAAGATTTTTTTAACAAAAGTTCAATTTTAAAAAAATCGAAACCGATTTCGATTTTTTTAATCATTTAAGTTTGAAAATTTAAGAATCTAAAAGACCAAAAAATGCCTTATTTTTGTCAAGTATGAAAAAAATACCTGAAACCCTCTCGAATAAACTAACGCTTCGGTTGCAAAACAATGCGCTTCGTCAGTTGCCAACAGCTACTGATTGGGTTGATTTTGCTTCCAATGATTATTTGGGTTTTTCTAATTCCGTTGTAATTTTTGAAGCAACGCATCAGTATTTGCTAGACCATAATCAGCAACAAAATGGCGCTACCGGTTCCCGATTACTTTCGGGAAATCATACGGTTTATCAAGAGGCAGAAAAGTGTATTGCTCAATTTCATCAAGTACCAGCAGCCTTGATTTTCAATTCAGGATATGATGCTAACGTGGGTTTTTTTAGCGCAGTTCCTCAAAAAGGCGATTTGATTTTGTACGATGAATTATGCCATGCGTCCATTCGTGACGGCATCCAATTATCGAACGCGAAAGCGTACAAATTCCAGCATAATGATTTGGAAGACCTTGAGCGTTTACTCGTTCGACATTCGGATACGACTATTTATATTGTCACTGAATCCGTTTTTTCAATGGACGGCGATACCCCTAATCTGGAGGAATTAGTTCAATTAGCCGAAAAACATAAGGCGTATGTGGTGGTTGACGAGGCACATGCTTTGGGAGTTTTTGGCGAAAAAGGCGAAGGATTAGTACAAAGTTTGCAGTTGCAAGAAACGGTTTTTGCCCGAATCATGACCTTTGGCAAAGGATTGGGTTGTCATGGAGCAGCTATTTTAGGAGGAGAAGACTTGAAAAGTTATTTGGTCAATTTTGCACGCAGTTTTATCTATACAACAGGTTTGTCACCTCATTCGGTAGCGACTATTTTGACGGCTTATCAGCAGTTAGAAAAAGCAACCGACAGTCAGCAACTATTAAAAAATAACATCGCTCATTTCAATCAAGAAAAGAATCGGTTGAGTTTAAAACCGTTATTTGTTCGAAGTAAATCGGCTATCCAGTCGGCGATAATTCCTGGGAATGAAAAAGTCAAAAGCATCGCACAACAGCTACAAAGCAAGGGGTTTGATGTAAAACCTATTTTGTCGCCAACGGTACCTGAAAGGCAAGAACGCTTGCGATTTTGCTTACACAGCTTCAATTCGAAAGAAGAAATCTCGGAAGTGTTAAGTTTGTTGAGTACTTTTTTTAGACTATAGTACAGGTGAGAGAAATTGGAGAAATAATTAAAAATTGGTGAATTCGTGGTAAGAAGATTGCCTAGTTGTGCTTCCTCGAACACAGATTAAAGAATAGGAGAAATAATTAAAATTTAAAAAATCAGTGATAATTCGTTTCATCCGTTTTATCCGTGGCTAAATTATATGAAATTATTTATAACAGGTATTTCGACTGATGTAGGCAAAACCATTGCCTCTGCAATTATTGTAGAAGCACTTCAAGCCGATTATTGGAAACCCATTCAGGCGGGGGATTTGGAACACTCAGATACGCATAAAGTGCAATCTTTGGTTACTAATACCCAATCGCAATTTCATCCCAATAGTTACGCATTGCAAACTCCAGCAAGTCCGCATTTAGCAGCTAATTTAGATGGAATTACTATTGATTTAAACCAAATTCAAGAGCCTCAAACCAACAATCATTTGGTTGTTGAAGGTGCAGGCGGTATTTTAGTTCCGCTTAATGAAACACAATCGGTGGTAGATATTATTCAGCCCGATTATAAAGTAATTGTGGTGTCGCGTCATTATTTAGGAAGTATCAATCATACTTTATTGACGGTGGAAGCGTTGCAAAACCGAAAGTTGTCTATTGCAGGAATTATTTTTTCTGGCGATGAAAATACAAGTTCTGAATCTATAATTTTAAAAAGAACGGGTTTGCCGTGCATTGGCAGAATTAACCAAGAACCGTATTTTGATGCCAATGTCGTGTTGGAATATGCCGATTTGTTTCGAGAAAACCTGTCGAAAATTCAATAGTATTATCAAAAATCTTAAATTCAATGAGTTTAACCGAAAAAGACAGCCAATACCTTTGGCATCCCTATACGCAACATAAGACTGCTTTGGCTCCCATTGCTATTACAAAAGGGCAAGGTGCGTTGTTGTGGGATGAAAATGGAAAAGAATATATTGATGCGATTGCCTCATGGTGGGTCAATCCGTATGGGCATTCCAATACCCATATTGCAGATGCGATATACAAGCAGTTAACGACTTTAGAACACGTACTTTTTGGTGGATTTACGCACGAACCAGCTGTAGTTTTAGCTGAAAAAATGATGGCGATTTTGCCCAAAAACCAACAAAAAATATTCTTTTCAGATAATGGTTCGACCGCTGTCGAAGTGGCAATTAAAGTGACGTTGCAGTATTTTTTCAATAAGGGAGAAAAGAAAACAACAATTATTGCTTTTGAAAATGCCTTTCATGGCGACACGTTTGCAGCTATGGCAGCGAGCGGAATTTCTTTTTTTACCGATGCTTTCCAAGGGATGTTTATCGATGTAGTACGAATTCCAGTTCCCGTTGTTGGGCAGGAAGAAGCTAGTTTTGATGCTTTGGCGAAAGCCATAAAAAAACACAATTGTGCGGGATTTATCTACGAACCTTTGGTACAAGGTGCCGCAGGAATGGTGATGTACGAACCTGCTGCTTTGGACAGCTTAATCCGAATGTGTAAAGACAATAATGTCCTGACGATTGCGGATGAAGTGATGACTGGTTTTGGCAAAACAGGAAAAATCTTTGCTTCGGATTATTTGGCAGAACAGCCCGATATGATGTGTTTGTCGAAAGCCTTGACAGGTGGTACAATTCCGATGGCAATTACGACGTTTACCCAACCTATTTTCGATGCTTTTTATAACGAGGATATTAATAAAGCCTTGTTTCACGGACATACGTTTACAGCGAATCCAACGGGTTGTGCCGCAGCTTTGGCGAGTTTGGAATTGTTGCAAACTGCTGAAATGCAAGCCAATATTTCGAGAGTAAACGCTAATCATTTGGCTTTTCAGGAACGTATAAAATTCCACCAAAAAGTAGTAACGACCCGAGTATTGGGCGTTATTTTCGCTTTGGAAATCAAGACCGAATCTGCTGCTAGTTATTACGGCACCTTGCGCAATCAATTGTATAATTTCTTCATTGAAAATGGTGTGATATTACGTCCTGTGGGCAATATTGTGTATGTGCTGCCGCCGTATATAATTACGGACGAACAATTAGAAAAAGTCTATCAAGTCATCGAAAGTGCTCTTGAAATAGTGTAATTTTGCATAAAAATAAACCTTTTGTCACAAACAATCTCCATAACTGCCATTGCTTCTGTTTCTCCTTTAGGAAATAAGTCGGAAACTATTTGGAACAACTACCAAAACCCGAATCCTTGTTTTCAAAGTCGATTTTTAGATCAAAAAGAAACTTTGGTTGCTCCTTTGGACGAAGATTCCAAAGCTCAAATCGAGGCTTTGAGACAATCGGATAGTAAATACAAATTTTTAGACAATTCTGTTTTGTATGCCATGCTCGCTTCGCGCAAAGCTATTGCAAAAGCGGGTTGGTCAAAAAATGATGTTTTCGGAATTAATATTGGTTCGTCTCGCGGTGCCACCGATTTATTTGAAAAGCACTTTCAAGAATATAGCACAACGGGCAAAGCACAGACTTTGGCTTCGCCAACCACCACTTTGGGTAATATTTCTTCTTGGGTAGCCCATGATTTGCAGACTGAGGGGCCTGAAATTTCGCATTCTATCACCTGTTCTACCGCTTTACACGCGGTGCTGAATGGTGTGGCTTGGTTGCGTTCAGGAATGGCCGATAAATTTTTAGTTGGCGGTAGTGAAGCGCCTTTGACAGACTTTACGATTGCCCAAATGCGTGCCTTAAAAATCTATTCTCGAAGCGAAGAACAGTACCCGAACCGCGCTTTGGATTTAGACAAAACTCAAAACACCATGATTTTGGGAGAAGGTGCTGGCGTTTGTTGTTTGGAAATGGGAGAAAAAGAAAATGCCTTGGCTTATATCGAAGGGATTGGCTATGCTACTGAAATCTTGGAACATAATATTTCGATTTCTGCGGAAGCAGATTGTTTCCAAAAATCGATGAAAATGGCTTTAGCCAATACGGATGCATCTGAAGTTGATGCGATTGTGATGCACGCACCTGGCACCATCAAAGGCGATTTGACAGAATATAGAGCTATTGAAAAAGTTTTTGGTGACCAATTACCATTATTGACGACCAACAAATGGAAAATAGGCCACACTTTTGGCGCTTCCGGAATATTGAGTTTGGAGTTGGCTATCTTAATGTTGCAGCACAACCAATTTATTGGCGTTCCTTTTGCGAAAGCACAAACACCAACAAAACCTATCAAAAAAGTATTGGTAAATGCGGTTGGTTTTGGAGGCAATGCGGTGAGTGTGTTGTTGAAAGTAAAATCTTTATAAGTTCATATAATTACTTCAAATTTGAATTCGTTCTATAAATTGTAATTTATTTATATTTACATAAATTACAATATTGTCCTTTATCTCTTATAAATAAACATAAGAAATAATATAAGAAGAATTGACAATAGGCTAATTAAAATCCGTAAATAGAATGTGTAAGACTTATAACACTATTGGTTCACTAAGAACGTTAAAATTCCATTTAGAGAAAAATAACATCCATGACTTCAAGTCATTAAATGAGGTAATTAACTTTCAAAAATCTTATACAACATTAAGACAACAATTAATTTCATATCATGAAAATTTAATTGAGCAAGAAAAACACACATTAAGTCTTGATTTACCAATTTTGTATAAAGAAGTAGAATTACAAAGATTAAAAGCAATTGAAAGGTGTACAACCAATTTAGATAAGTTAAAACACCAACTTCAATTATTAAATAATATTAGCCCTACTAATTCTATTCAAAAACTATTTATTGGATTAAAACATTGGAACTATAAACGTAAGATTAAGAGTAAAGAATATAGTTTTGAAAAAGATGTAGAAAGCTCTCTAGTTGAAATTCTTGATGAATATAATTTTAAAAATGCTCGATACCATTTTATATCTAATTGTTTCAATGAAGCAGTAAGTATAAGTAGTCATCTTTCTATATCGGAAATCGATAGAAAAAAAGAAATAATTGATAGGTTAAATAGTTTTATTTATGGTGCTTTAGGAGAACAAAAAGTTGTTAAGACATTACAATCTTTATCCGACGAATATTTTTTAATTAATGATTTTGACGTTTCGTTTTCTAAAGCAATTTATAATAGACAAGAAAATGATTATATAAAGTCAGTACAAATTGATCATATTCTTGTGGGACCATCTGGTATTTTTCTTATCGAAACAAAGAATTGGAGCGAAAAGTCAATTAATAGTATAAATTTACGTTCACCTGTTGAGCAAATCAAGAGAACTAGTTTTGCATTATTTTATTTGTTAAATAATGGATTGAGTAGTAAACTTCGACTAAACAAACATCATTGGGGGACTAAAAAAGTTTCGATTAAAAATTTAATTGTTTTGATTAATTCAAAGCCAAATGAGGAGTTTCAATATGTTAAGATTTTAACTGTCAAAGAACTAATGAATTATATAAATTATTTCAAACCGATATATTCGTCTGATGAAACAAGTAAAATTGCTGAAAAGATTTTAGAGATGAATGGAAATAATATAAGATAATAATCTAATTTCTATCAGCCTCTAACGCTTTCACCTTTTCGTACACTACATTACTTTCGTAGCCTTTTCTCAATAAGAAATCACAACATTTTTTACGTTTTTTGAGTCCGTTGGATTCTTTGATAGAATGCCAATTTCGTTCGGCCAACGCATTGAAATTCGTTTCGTATTCTTCGGCGGTAATTTCTTTGAGAGCCAAATTGATGTTGTAAGTGGAGATATTTCTCAATTTCAATTCGGAAACGATGCGCACTTTGCCCCACAACTTAATGCGGTGTTTTCCTCGGGCAAAACTACAGGCAAATCGGCTTTCGTTGAGGTAGTTTTCTTGGATTAAATGAGCTAAAATCTCGTCAATTTCATTCGAATCCATTTTCATAGTGCGCAATTTTTGCACCACTTCGTCGTGGCAGCGCTCCTGATAGGCACAGAAATGTTCTATTTTATGAATCGCTTCTTTAATGGAATTGACTTCGCTCATTGAGGTAATTTTTATATTCGAAAAGTAAGTAATTTATTTGGATTGCAACCTTTTGGTTTGCCAAAAATCACTAAATGTGGGTATTTCAATCTGTTTGTTTTTGAGTTAAGTTTGTGATTACTAGTTGGATTAGTACGTGATAATCATAATTTAAAGCGCCCCCTTTATGTTATTCTTTACCCAAATTAAACCCCCAAAAAGGGTAGTCTTGGTGCTATTCTTTTTTCTTTCTTGTTTTGGCTACAGCCAAGAAGTGCAACTTGATCCTCATTTTAATTCCTACGACAACGGACTTTTGGGCGATGGTTTTGACGGTACCGTTAGAACCTTAGTGCTACAAACTGACGGAAAATTAATTGTAGGGGGTGAATTTCTAAATTATAATGGGAGTACGTCTCCTTATCTCTGCCGCTTACTTACGGATGGTTCTAAAGATGTTGGATTTAATCTAGGGACTTCTTTCAATGGAAAAATTTATGCTTCGGTTATCCAGCCTGATGGCAAAATTATAGTGGCAGGAGCTTTCACTACTTGTAATGGAATTCCAGTAGGTCGATTGGTTCGGTTGAATACAGACGGGTCGAGAGATACTACTTTTGATAGTTCGATTGCGGCAAGTAGCGGCACTATTTATGGATTGGCATTACAAACTGACGGTAAATTACTAGTGGTAGGAAGTTTTACCAAATTCAATACTACTACGGTAAACAGAATAGTACGGGTTTTACCCAATGGTGATTTAGATACTAGTTTTGCTATCGGAACAGGAGCTCCGAGTACAATTGATGATGTGGCGATTGCTTCGGATGGTAAAATAGTGCTTTCGGGAACATTTAGTTCTTTTAACGGTAATGCGAATTATTCCAAATTAGTTCGGTTGCAACTCGATGGGAGTATAGATACTACCTTTTCTATAGGCGCTGGTTTTGATGATGCTATTGAAACTATTGCAATTCAGGCGGATGGAAAAATGATAGTAGGGGGTAGCTTTTTAAATTACAACGGAACGCCTCAAAATAGAATTGTTCGTTTGAATTCGAATGGAACTGTCGATACTGGTTTTCTATCTGGCACGGGTTTTAATAATGGTGCAGTTCATGCGATTCGTATTACTTCAGGCGGAATTCTAGTAGGCGGTAGTTTTAGTGGAACATATAAATCGACAGCTGTCAATCGCTTGGTTTTGTTGAATTCAAATGGAACGATAACTACCAATTTTGATATTGGCGCAGGTCCATCTTCCGCAACAATATACAGTTTGTGTGAGTCAACAGATAGTTTTTTTGTAGGAGGTTCTTTTTCTTTTTTTGATGATTTGAAACAAGGAAAATTAGCCAAAATAAGTACCACTGGAGAGCTAGATTCAGGGTATTTAACCGCAGGAGTAGGTTTTGACAAAGCGGTAGATAAAACGGTTCCTTTAGGAAATGGAAGTTATATCGCGTTTGGAAGTTTCACTCAATTCAACGGAAAACCAGTTAATCGAATTGCAAAACTGACGGCAAACGGTGAGCTGGACACCACTTTCAATCCCAATCAATCTGGATTTGATAGTACAGTCAAAGAAGTGATAGTACAGCCAGACGGTAAACTTCTTGTTGCAGGTAATTTTATCAAATATAACGGGGTTTCTATTAAACGTTTAGTTCGTTTGAATCCAGACGGGTCTGTTGATGCTTCTTTTAATACGGGAACCAGTTTTAATTATATGGTTTATTCAATTGCATTGCAGCCGGACGGCAAAATTATGGTTGCGGGGAGTTTCACCACATACAAAGGAGTAGCTGTAAAAAAAGTAATTCGGTTACAGTCCAACGGCGATTTGGATACTAGTTTTAACATTGGAACAAATCCTGATGCTACACCGAATTTATTGACTCTCCAAGCTGATGGAAAGGTTGTAGTCGGGGGAGATTTCACTACTTTTAATGGAATTAGCTCGAATAAATTGATTCGGTTAAATGCTGATGGTTCAGTTGACACGAGTTTTTCTGTTGGGACTGGGTTTGTTGGGACTATTTATACTATGGCATTACAAAGTGACGCAAAAATTCTTGTGGGAGGTTCACTATCAAAATACAAAGGACAAACGATAGGTAAAATGGTCCGACTTAATTCTGATGGAACTTTAGACACAATGTTTAATTCAGGAACTGGTTTTAGTGGAGGAACAGTGCGTTCCATCGTGGTTCAATCTAACGGAAGAATTGTAGTAGGCGGTTCTTTTTCGGGCAATTATAATGGGACAACCGTAAAAAGAATGTTGCGTTTATTGCCTAATGGGGCGTATGATGCTTCTTTTCCAGTTATTTTAAACGGAGAGCTTAGAAGTATTGCTTTAGTTCCAGGCGGTGCGGTTATCGGAGGTAATTTTAATTCGGTTTCGGGAATTTCGAAGCATCGGATTGCTAAGTTGTTATTTTGTCAAGAAGGTACAATTTGGGACGGTATAAATTGGAGCAATGGTTTGCCAACGAAGGATAAAACGGTTGTTTTTAATAGCAATTATGAAATTTTGACGGATACTAATATGTGTTCTTGTGTAGTTAATTCAGGTATAAAGGTTACGGTTGCAACTGCAGCTACTTTAGAAATGGTGTTGAATTATTCAGGAGCAGGAAATTTGATTTTTGAAAATAACGCTTCATTATATCAAGCCGATGATTCCATTGTAAATGCAGGAATTATTCAGTTGAAAAGACAAACAACGGCTGTTCGTAAATCGGATTACACCTATTGGTCATCGCCAGTGGCAGGTCAACAATTGCAATTATTGGCTCCTAATTCTCCTTCTTCTACATTTTATTCCTTTGATGCTATTTCTAACAATTGGCACAAAGAATTGACAAGTACTACGATGGTTTTAGGCAAAGGTTACATTTTTCAAGCCCCCGAAAGTTTTTCAGTAACTACTCCAACAATTTTCGAAGCTATTTTTTCTGGAATCCCCAATAATGGAGTGGTTACACTACCTATAGCCCAAACGAAAACGCCCAATTTGATAGGAAATCCGTATCCTTCAGCACTAAATGCGGATGCATTTATTTTGGAAAATCAAAATATCTTGCAAGGCAGTTTGTATTTTTGGACACACAACACTCCGATTAATAATGGGCAATATACTTCGGATGATTATGCGGTGTATACCATTTTGGGTGGAGTAGGAACTGCCGCAAAAAACACCGGAGTAAATAATTTAAAACCTAACGGAAAAATCGCATCCGGTCAAGCTTTTTTTGCCATAGCAAATAATCAGCAAGGAAACATTGTTTTTAAAAATGCAATGCGATTAAAAGGAGAGAACAATCTGTTTTTTAAAAACAGTACTAGTAAAGCGATTACTACTTCTACTTTTGAAAAACACCGAATTTGGTTCAACTTATCTAACAAACAAGGTGCTTTCAAACAAATTTTATTGGGGTATGCCACAGGAGCAACTAATGGGAAAGACGCACTATTTGACGGACTTTCGTTGGATAGTAACGAATGGTTGGATTTTTATAGTCTGAACGGAGGGAATAAAAATACCATTCAGGCGAGAGTATTACCATTTGATGATTCAGATTCAGTTCCCATTGGTTTCCGAGCCAAACAAGAAGGAAATTATACGATTAGTTTGGATGATTTTGACGGATTGTTTGCAAATCAAACCATTTTTTTACAAGACCAATTAGAAGCAAAAACCCAGGATTTAAAGAAAGCCGACTATTCTTTTACTACTACTAAAGGTAGTTTTGACAATCGGTTTGTGTTGCGTTTTCAAAATAAAAAAGAGATTCCTGAAGAGGTTACGGCTGAGGTGCAAATAGTAACTTGCAACAATCAAATTCAGATAAGTGCTGCAAAAGATAGTATCAAAGAGGTGTCGATGTATTCTTTAGAAGGAAAACAATTGTATCATGTCGAATCATTGGCAACCAAAACACATACCATCGAGGCGATACTTTGGAAAACAAAAGTGCTTGCCGTTCAAATTACTTTGGGAACTGGCGAAGTAGTTAGTAAAAAGGTCTTGTTTTAAAAGAAAAAGCTTCCAGTCTTGTTAGGCTGGAAGTTTTTATATACTTGAATGCTATTTTTTATTTCCCTTTTATAGAGGCTTCAACGTTTCTTTCAATTGTGTGACCTGGACGCGACCATTTTGGTTTTTCGCCTAAGGCAGCATATTGAGAATCTTCGGCTTCTACGGTTTGTGGTTGTACCATTTTAGTAAATGGTTTTTGTGGTTTTAATCCCAATAATTCAAACATTTTCATGTCTTCATTCACATCAGGATTTGGAGTGGTCAATAATTTATTTCCTGCAAAAATCGAATTGGCTCCTGCAAAGAAACACATAGCTTGACCTTCACGACTCATATTAGTTCTTCCTGCAGATAAACGTACTTGTGTTTCAGGCATTACAATTCGGGTAGTAGCTACCATTCGAATCATTTCCCAAATTTCAACGGGTTCTTCATCTTCTAGCGGAGTTCCGTCAACAGCTACTAACGCATTAATTGGCACTGATTCGGGTTGTGGATTCAAAGTAGAAAGTGCTACTAACATTCCTGCTCTGTCTTCGATGCTTTCTCCCATTCCGATGATTCCACCGCTACAAACAGTTACATTGGTTTTACGAACATTTTCAATGGTTTGGATGCGGTCTTCAAAACCACGGGTAGAAATTACTTCTTTATAATACTCTTCTGAGGTATCTAAATTATGGTTGTAAGCATACAAACCTGCTTCGGCTAAACGCTGTGCTTGGTTTTCGGTAATCATACCTAAAGTACAACATACTTCCATGTCTAGTTTGTTGATGGTACGCACCATTTCTAACACTTGGTCAAACTCAGGCCCATCTTTTACATTACGCCAAGCAGCTCCCATACACACACGAGAAGATCCCGCCGATTTAGCATTCAAAGCCTGCGCTTTTACTTGGTTCACCGTCATTAAATCATTTCCTTCTACGTTAGTGTTGTAACGTGCTGCCTGAGGACAGTAGCCACAATCTTCAGAACACCCACCTGTTTTAATAGACAATAAAGTAGAAACCTGTACCACGTTTGGATCGTGATTTTCTCTGTGAATAGTCGCTGCTTCATAAAGCAAGTCCATCAAAGGTTTATTGTAAATTGCAATAATTTCTTCTTTTGTCCAATCGTGTTTTGTAATGCTCATGGGTATAATTTTATAGGTCAAAAGTAATCAAATAGTTTCAAACAAGCAATGTAGCGTATTTAAAACGATGGCTACTTATTTTGTAAATTTTGGAGGTACTGTTTTGAGAAAATTTGGTCTTCTTTTAATTGATTTATTAGCAATTCAACCGACTCAAATTTCTTTTCTGAACGAATGCGTAGCAAAATAGCAATTTTAATACGACTGTCGTAAATGTCAGCATTAAAATCAAAAAAGTGTACTTCGATAGTTTTGGTTTTTCCCTCAACAGTAGGATTGAAACCAATATTCATCATCCCAAAAATTAGTTTGCCTTCTATTTCAGCACGTACAACATAGACGCCATTTTTCGGCACTAATTTGTATTCTTCTTCTAGTTTAATGTTGGCTGTTGGAAACCCAATGGTTCTTCCTAATTGTCTTCCTTTTACAACAGTTCCACTTAAAAAATAAGCATAACCTAAATATTCATTGGCCAAATGGATGTTGCCTTCTTCAAGAGCCGTTCTTATTTTGGTAGAACTAATGGATATTGCATCAATTTCTTGAGCGGATAGTTGCTCCACTTCAAAATCATATTGTTTCCCAAAAACCATTAAATCATCAATATTTGCAGTTCGGTTTTTTCCAAATCGGTGGTCATAGCCAATGATGATTTTTTGAATATGCAGTTGGTCTACTAAAATGCTTTTTACAAATTCTTCGGCACTTAATTGAGCAAAGCTTTCGTCAAACGGATGAATAATAAGATTTTCAATCCCAATTTTTTCTAACAATTCTATTTTTTCGTTGATGGTATTGAGTAGTTTCAAATCTGATTTTCCTTGCAAAACCATTCTTGGATGTGGAAAAAAAGTGAGTACCGTACTTTCAAATTCTCCATTACGGGTATTTTGAGTCAATTTTTTTAAAATTGCCGCATGACCAATATGCACCCCATCAAAAGTGCCAAGTGTTAATATGGTTTTCTTGTCAGAATGAAATTCGTTTATGGAATGAAAAATCTTCAAGTTGTTTTCTCTTTATTTTGGGTGCAAATTTAAACTAAACTATTTGAAATTTCTCGCCAAAACGAATTCCTTTTGATTACAATTTTAAACTATCGGTTAAAAGTGGGGCAATTGTCTAGTTTTCCAATAAAATTAAGGATTTTGCGTTTTAAGTTTAAGTCAAAAAAACTATTTTTGGAATTCCAAAGACACCCAATCTATGAAAAGACACCTTCTGTTTTTAGTTCTAATTGCTTCTATCTCGCTTTTACAAGCCCAAACTACATCTCCTTGGAAAAGAATTGAATTCGCTGATTCTGCTTTACTTGAACGTGTTGCTAATAGAAGTAACCAGAAAGATTTAATGTTGTTTCAATTGGATGCATTGGTGTTAAGCCAATCCTTGGAGCCTCTTCAAAATGCAACGATTAACAACGAAGTTGAAATCGAAATACCAAATACAACAGGAGCATTAGAAAAATTTAAAATTCATGAATTTTCTAATTTTGAACCCGATTTACAGGCTCAGTTCCCAAATATCAGGTCGTATGCAGGAGTAGGGTTGACAGATACAACTGCGACGGTCTATTTTAGTATGTCTCCAAAAGGAATTCAAACTATGGTTTTTCGTTCTGATAATGCAACGGAGTTTATTGAAAAACTTTCGGATGGTCAGGAAATTTATGAGTTGTTTGATTCCAATACTAGAGAAAAGAGGAGTTTGCCTTTGTATTGTTCTACCTCAGATAGCCTTTTAAATAAGCAATTAGTTAGTAAAACGGCTGCTGTAACAGCTAATAATGGAGTATATAAAACATTGCGATTGGCTTTGGCGTGTACCGCCGAATATACTGCTTATTTTGGAGGTATTTCACAAGCTTTAGCAGCTATGAATGCGACTATGACTCGTGTGAACGGAATATTCAATCGGGATTTAGCCGTGCATTTAAATCTAATTGCAACTAATTCTATTTTAATTTATACGAATGCTGCTACCGATCCATACTCTCCTGCGTCTGTTGGAGCTAATGGTGCTTGGAATTTAGAATTGCAACGTGATTTGACTGCTAAGATAGGAAATGCAAATTACGATATTGGACATTTATTCGGGGCGTCTGGAGGAGGAGGGAATGCAGGTTGTATCGGTTGTGTTTGTCAAAATCCGTTGTCTACAAATGATATTGCTAAAGGAGGTGCGTATACTTCGCCAGCGGATGGGAAACCTGAGGGAGATACCTTTGATATTGATTTTGTGGCACACGAAATGGGACATCAATTAGGGGCTAATCATACTTTTTCTCATGAGGTTGAAGGTGCTGGTGTCAATGTAGAACCAGGAGGTGGATCGACTATTATGGCCTATGCAGGAGTGACTGATTATAATGTGCAAATGCATTCCGACGATTATTTTTCTTATGTTAGTATTTCACAAATTCAGAATAATCTTGCAAATAAAACGTGCCCAATAACAACACTCTTGTCAAATAAAACACCAATTGCTAATGCAGGACCTGATTATATTATTCCAAAAGGGACTCCATTTATTTTGAAAGGTTCTGGCTCAGATCCTAATGGGGATGTATTGAGTTATTGTTGGGAACAAAATGATGCTGCTATTTCATCTTCTGGAGGCAATAGTATTGCCTACCCAACAAAGATAGATGGACCACTTTTTAGATCAGTTATGCCAAGTACATCTCCTAATCGCTATATGCCGGCTCTAAATAAAGTGTTGAGTAACAAGTTGAATTCTAAGTGGGAATCGGTTTCAGATATTTCTAGGACGCTACATTTTACATTTACAGTTAGAGATAATGCTTTGCAGGGATTAGCACAAACTTATACAGATGCAATGCAGGTTACGGTTGACGCAACAAAAGGGCCTTTTGAAGTAACGTCTCAAAACACGGCTGATTTGTCTTGGTCGCCATTAAGTTGTCAAATTATTACTTGGGCAGTAAATAATACAGCTTCTCTACCCGGAGCTTCACGTGTGAATATTAAATTGTCGATTGATGGTGGGCTTACTTTTTCAAAAATGATAAAAGCCAACACTCCAAATGATGGCTATGAGTTGATTATTGTGCCTGAAGGAATTTCAGGAAAAAATTGTCGTATCATGATAGAACCAACAGACAATATTTTTTATGCTATTAATCAAGAACCTTTTGCGATTGGGTATACAACGGTTTCTAGTTGTACTACCTATGGTTTTTCAACCCCATTTATGATTCCCGAAACAGCATCCTATACTACTAAAACAATAGTAGTTCCAACTACTATAGCGGTGGTTTCGGACGTGAATGTAGGAGTGAATTTATCACATACTTATTTATCAGATATTGAAATGGAAATTATCAATCCAGAAGGTAGGACGGTACGGTTATTTTCGAATGCTTGTGGGGATACTAATGGGAGTTTAGTTTTGAATTATGATGATTTAGGAGAGACTCTTTCTTGTGGAAAACAAACTACACAAACAGTTGCTCCTGAAGAAGCATTAAGCCTGTATAATGAGTCAAATCCTTCGGGTATGTGGACTTTTAGAGTTAGGGACGAATTTCTAGGTGATGTTGGAACAATTAATGCTGCTTCAGTATCTATTTGTACTAAAACGTACACACCTGTTGCCGCTCCAGATATTGACAGAAATAATCTAGTAGTATTCCCTAATCCAAATAAAGGAGAGTTTAACGTAGTATTTTTTAGTGTCTTTACTTCAGGAGTTACTATTGTATTACACGATTTGGCAGGTAAGAAAGTTTATGAAAATAATTTTCCTAGCTCCCCAATATTTGCAGAAACAATTCAACTAAAAGGAATTCAGTCTGGGATGTATTTATTAACAGTAATTGAAGGGTATAAAAAAACAGTAAAGAAGATAATAGTTTATTAAAAAGGATTGTTATTTTCCGTTAAAAGAAGTCATAGTATTTTCTAATCCGGCGGTACCAAAAGATTTAATGATTTCAGAAGCTAATTCAAGTCGTTCTGGAAGTTTTGTTTTCTCTTCTTCGACCCATTCGCCAAGCACATAATCTACTTGTTGGCCTTTTTTAAATTGGTCGCTAATTCCAAAGCGGAAACGGGTATAGTTTTGAGTGTTTAAAATCAAATTGATGTTTTTTAATCCGTTATGGCCGCCATCACTTCCTTTGGGTTTGATGCGAATGGTTCCAAAAGACAAATTCAAGTCATCGGTTATTACTAGTAGGTTTTCCAAAGGGATCTTTTCTTTGTCCATCCAAAATTTCACCGCTTTCCCACTTAAATTCATATAGGTGTTTGGTTTTAGCAGTAAAAAAGTACGCCCTTTGAACTTGTATTCGGCAAGAGCTCCCAACTTTACCGTTTCGAAAGAAAGATTTTCTTTTTTGGCTAAAAAATCCAATACTTTAAATCCAATATTATGACGTGTATTTACATATTCGGCCCCAATGTTCCCTAGTCCCACGATTAAAAATTTAGTACTTACGCTCTTCATATTGTTTTTTTGGTGTTCATGAACTTCCGGTTTCACAGTGTTAGGTTCTTCTTTTTTAGTTGGTGTAAATAGTTGAGTTATCCATGGTATCATAGTGCAAAAATAAACTTTTTTAATTAAAGCTTCCAGCATTTTAAAAGCTGGAAGCTTTAATTAAAAATACAATCAAAAAAAAAGCATCAGTTGTAGAACTGATGCTTTCTTGTATGATTGAAAAAAAAATTATTTTTTCTTTCCTTTTGCAGGTGCTTTTGCAGCTTTTGCAGCTTCTTGAGCCGCTTTCATAGCCGCACGAGAAATTCTTACTTGACAAACCACAGTGTTGTCTGGGTGCATTAATTTGTATTTATCAGAAACTAATTTCGTAACATACAACTTGTTACCCATTTCTAGAGGAGTGATGTCAGCTTCAACAAAATCAGGAAGATTTGCAGGTAAAGCTTTTACTTTTAATTTACGAGTGTTTAAACGTAAAACACCTCCAGCCAAAACACCTTTAGATGTACCAACAATTTTTACAGGAACTTCCATTGTGATTTCCTTGTTGTCAAACAATTGGAAGAAGTCAATGTGTAAAATTTTGTCAGTTACAGGGTGTGTTTGAATGTCTTGAAGAACTGCATTATATGATTTTCCATTACCCAAATCAATCACAACTGTGTGTGCGTTTGGAGTGTAAATCAAGTTTTTGAATGCTTTTTCTTCTGCTGAGAAATGTACTGCTTGATCTCCTCCGTATAACACG
>JBEENX010000001.1:0-249656 GCA_041191945.1 Bacteroidota bacterium | reverse complement strand
TTTCCAAGAAAAAGTAATTTCTGAAGCAAGAAACAAAAAATTAATTCCAACTTTATTGGTTTACGGTAAAGACAATGAATTAATCCGTTCGTATAACTTACCAGTAGGAGCCCACTTGATGGTTGACGATGGTGAGAAAATTAAAGCAGGTAAAGTATTAGTGAAAATTCCTCGTCGTTCTTCTAAATCAGGAGATATCACAGGAGGTTTACCAAGAATTACAGAGTTGTTAGAAGCTCGTAATCCTTCAAACCCAGCGGTAGTTTCAGAAATCGATGGTGTTGTTTCTTTTGGAAAAATCAAACGTGGTAATCGTGAAATTATCATTGAATCTAAATTCGGTGAAGTTAAGAAGTACTTGGTGAAATTATCAAGTCAAATCTTGGTTCAAGAAAACGACTTTGTACGTGCAGGTGCTCCACTTTCAGATGGTGCCATTACGCCAGACGATATTTTGAGAATTCAAGGTCCAGCGGCTGTTCAACAGTACTTGGTTAACGAAATTCAAGAAGTGTACCGTTTACAAGGGGTTAAAATTAACGACAAACACTTTGAGGTAGTAATTCGTCAAATGATGCGTAAAGTTCAAGTTCAAGATCCAGGTGATACTTTGTTCTTAGAAGATCAATTAATTCATACTAAAGATTTTATCTTAGAAAATGATAAGTTATATGGTATGAAAGTAGTTGAAGATGCTGGGGACTCAGAGGTATTGAAACCAGGACAAATCATTACGCCACGTCAATTGCGTGATGAGAACTCATTGTTGAAACGTACTGATAAGAATTTAGTTGTTGCTCGTGATGTAATTACAGCAACTGCCACTCCAGTGTTACAAGGTATCACAAGAGCTTCTCTTCAAACGAAATCATTCATTTCTGCAGCCTCTTTCCAAGAGACTACTAAAGTATTAAACGAAGCTGCTGTTGCAGGTAAAGTAGATAATTTAGAAGGATTGAAAGAAAATGTAATTGTAGGTCACAGAATTCCTGCAGGTACAGGTATGAGAGAATACGATCACACTATTGTAGGTTCTAAAGAAGACTACAATGAAATGATGGCTAACAAAGAAGAGTATATATATTAATTCAAAAAAATAAAGATTCAAAGGGTGTAACACTGCACTCTTTGAATTCTTTACTTTTTTAATCTTTTTGATATGACAGAGCAACAAGAACAAATCAACATTGAGTTGGATGAGCAAACAGCCGAAGGAATTTATTCTAATCTAGCTATTATTAATCATTCTTCTTCAGAATTTGTATTGGATTTTGTGAGCATTATGCCAGGAATTCCAAAAGCTAAAGTGAAATCTAGAATTGTATTGACTCCGCAACATGCTAAAAGATTGTTGAAAGCCATTGGAGAAAATATTCATCGTTTTGAAGTCGCTCATGGCGAAATCAAAGACACCGAACAAGCTCCAATTCCATTGAATTTTGGTCCTGCGGGACAAGCTTAATATAAAAAGGCTCCATTTTTTGGAGCCTTTTTCATTTTTATTGAAGTTTATGACTGACTTCGTTTTTAATTTCTTCCAAAACAAAAGTGCTTTGAACATTGGATATCCCTTCAATAACAGCCAATTGATCTACGGCTAATTTTTGGTATTCATTCATGTCTTTTACAGCAATTTTTAATAAAAAATCATAGTTGCCAGAAACATGGTAGCATCCCATTACTTCAGGTAGTTTTTTGATTTGTTTCTTAAAATTATCTATATAATCTTTAGAATGTGTTGAAAGGGTCACTTGACAAAATACTTGTAAGGATTTGCCAATTTTCACTTCGTCTAACAAAGCAATGTACTTTTTGATATAGCCCAACTGTTCTAGTTTCTTAATTCTTGCAAAAGTAGGCGAGACTGATAAACCTGATTTTTCTGCAATCATTTTGATGTTGGCTTTGGCATCCTCTTGTAAAACCATCAGAATTCGTTTGTCAATGGCATCCATATTAAAATATTGTTATTGTTTTGATAATTCAGAGTGGGTGTTTTGGTATAAAAATTCTGCTAATGTATGTATTTTTAGAATTATAATATCAATTATTTCTATTATTTAGAAAATTTTAAAAATAAATCTACATTTACAATAAAAAACAATGGAATTACATTCGACTTTCCTTAGCGATACAGACAAACAGCGTTTAATAGCTTTAGAACAATCAATTGATCTGTCTAACGAGAATTCAATTGGCTACCCAATATCAAAAGATTTTGATTTTTCAGAGATGATGCCGTTTTTGAAATATCCTATTAATAATGTGGGTGACCCGTTTGAAAATTCTATTAATAAAGTAAAAACACACGAACTAGAGAGAGAAGTGGTTGGTTTTTTTGCGAAGTTATTTAGAGCCGACCCTAACGATTATTGGGGATACGTTACTAATGGAGGTTCCGAAAGTAATTTATATGGATTGTATTTAGCCCGAGAATTATATCCTAAGGGAATGGTATACTATTCGGAGTCGACACATTATAGCATTCGCAAAAACATTCATTTGTTAAATATTCCAAGTATTGTGATTCGTTCGCAAGATAACGGAGCAATTGATTATTCGGATTTAGAAAACACCTTGCGAATCAATCGTGATAAACCAGCAATTATCTTGGCAAATTATGGCACTACCATGAAGGAAGCCAAAGATGATGTGGCTAGAATCAAATCCATTTTGAGAGGCTTAGCCATACAAGATAGTTATATTCATTGTGATGGTGCTTTGGCGGGAAGTTACGGTGCTTTTGCAGAACCTAGAATACCTTTTGATTTTAAAGATGGAGCTGATAGCGTAGCGATTAGCGGGCACAAGTTTATTGGTTCGCCAATACCTTCTGGGGTGATTATTACCAAAAAATCAAATAGAGACAGGATTGCCAAAGGAGTTTCGTATATCGGTTCGTTTGATACAACAATTACGGGTTCTAGAAACGGTCATAGTCCTTTGTTTTTATGGTATGCTTTGAAACGAATGGGAGTGGAAGGATTGAGACAACGATTCCAAAAGAGTCTTGAAGTAGCTGCTTATTGTGAAAAGCGATTGAATGAAATTGGGATTCCTGCTTGGAGAAATCCCAATGCTATTACGGTAGTATTTCCAAAAGTACACGATTCCATAATTGCTAAATGGCAATTGGCTACACAAGAAACGATTTCTCACATTATTTGTATGCCGAATGTAACCAAAGAGCAAATTGATAATTTGATTCTAGACCTTCAAAATTGTGAAGAAGTCGTTGAAAACGAGTACGAATTTAGTTTCTAATTAATCAAACTCCGAAGTGAAAAATAACTTCACGGTTGGGAATTTACTTTGCGTCATTTGAATGGTAAAATCAGAATCGGCTAAGAAAACCAATTGTCCGTATTTGTCGTGTGCCAAAAACTTTTGTTTAATGCGTTTGAATTCTTTAAATTCTTCGCTTTTAGCATCGTCTGGTTTTACCCAACACGCTTTGTGAACTGGAAAATTTTCATAATTACATTTTGCACCATATTCGTGCTCTAAACGGTATTGGATTACCTCGTATTGAAGTGCTCCAACCGTTCCAATGACTTTTCGATTGTTCATTTCCAGTGTAAACAACTGCGCCACACCTTCGTCCATTAACTGGTCTACACCTTTGTCTAATTGTTTCGCTTTTAATGGGTCGGCATTATTGATGTAACGGAAATGCTCTGGAGAAAAACTTGGAATTCCTTTAAAGCTCATGGCTTCACCTTCGGTTAAAGTATCGCCAATTTTAAAGTTACCCGTATCGTGCAATCCTACAATATCACCAGGATACGAAATGTCTACAATTTCTTTTTTCTCAGCGAAAAAAGCATTCGGACTCGAAAATTTTAAATTCTTTTTTTGGCGAACGTGGAAATAGGGTTTGTTGCGTTCAAAAGTTCCCGAAACAATTTTGATAAACGCTAAACGGTCACGGTGTTTTGGATCCATATTGGCGTGAATCTTGAAAACAAAGCCCGACATTTTTTCTTCTTTTGGATCAACCAAACGAGTTTCTGAATCTTTTGGTCGAGGCGAAGGCGCAATAGCAATAAAGCAATCCAACAATTCGCGTACCCCAAAATTATTCAAAGCCGAACCAAAAAATACCGGTTGTAATTTTCCGTCCAAATAGTCTTGTTGGTTGAATTTCGGATAGACTTCGTCAATCAATTCGAGTTCTTCACGCAATTTATCTGCAGGTTTTTGACCAATTATTTTTTCTAATTCAGGACTTTGTACATCCGAAAAAGCAATCGTTTCTTCAATATTTTTACGACTGTCTCCGCTAAACAAGTTGATGTTTTGTTCCCATAAATTATAAATCCCTTGGAAATCATACCCCATCCCAATTGGGAAACTCAAAGGCGTTACCGTTAAGCCTAATTTTTGCTCCACTTCGTCCATCAAGTCAAAGGCATCTTTTCCTTCGCGGTCTAATTTATTGATGAAAACAATAATCGGAATGTTTCGCATTCTGCATACAGAAACTAATTTTTCAGTTTGTTCCTCGACCCCTTTAGCAACGTCAATTACTACAATGACGCTATCTACGGCGGTTAAAGTTCGAAAGGTATCCTCGGCAAAATCCTTGTGACCAGGAGTATCCAGAATGTTGATTTTTTTCTCTTTGTAATTGAATGCCAAAACCGAAGTCGAAACCGAAATCCCTCTTTGACGCTCAATTTCCATAAAGTCAGACGTGGCGCCCTTCTTAATCTTGTTGTTTTTCACGGCACCCGCTTCCTGAATCGCCCCTCCAAAAAGAAGTAATTTCTCAGTTAGCGTGGTTTTCCCTGCATCGGGATGCGAAATAATTCCAAATGTTCTCCTGCGTTGTATTTCTTCTAAAAAACTCATAATTGCTATAATGGACGGCAAAAATACTATTTACTTCACTAAATAACTAATCTCTGCGATTTTTATAGGAATGTCTTTAAAGCTTCCAGCCTTTTAAAGGCTGGAAGCTTTAAAATATACCACCACTCCCGAAACTTTGGAAAGGGCTAGGGTTTTCGTTTTCAACACCAGCTTATGAATATTAAAAACGCTTTTGGTAAGTTGTACAACTTTTTTTATATTTTTGAGAAACAAATAGAATTTTGTTAAAATCTATTTGTAGTTGGGTTGCAAATTATATATAGTTGATTAATAATTTTTAAATGAAAATAAACCTATCAATTTTAATATTAGTGTTTTTCTTATTCTCATGTAAAAAACACTGTTCGGAAACAAATTTGGAAACTTCAGATAAAACGACTTCTGAAGTTAAAACTATAAATAATAAAAAAGTTAATAATTTTAATTTTGATTCATTTAAAATAGATAAAGGGAGTATTGGTTCGATAAAAGTTGGCATGACAATTTCTAATGCTGAAAAAAATATTATGGGACTAGACAAAAAAGAATGTGAAGCATTTGATTTTGGGTTTGATGGAGGAGGAGAAGCATACATTTATTACATGAAAAATGAGCCAATTTTAGCATTAGTGCCAAAAAGAGATTCTGATGAAATATTGGTTTTAATTGCTATTAGTAATAAATTAAAAACCAATAATGGTTTAAATCCTAATTCAACTGTAGAAGAAATAAAAATTAAAAATCCAGCTATTAAAATAAATCAAGATTTAATGATGGGTTGGGAATTTATGCATGATGAAACAAATAATTGGGACTTTGTGTTTATGACAGAAGAAAATAACCGAATTGGAGAATATAAAGAAAATGAAATGTCAACTGAACCGAAAAGAACAGAAACTAAAACGGATTGGATTACAATTAGATAAAAAATCATCGCTTGTCTACCCGATATTGGGCATATAGCCGAGGTTTGTTTCGCCTATATACAAGTTAACTGTAACTTTATGAAAAGACTTCAATTACCAAGAACAATTAGAACAGCTAGAGTTGATGAACTCCCTGTCACTAAAGATAATTTAGAATGGATTGAGAAAAGTAAAAGTGCCAAAATTGTTGAAGGATTTGTTTTAAAATCAAATGACACAAACGAACTTCCATTTGACTTTTTTTGTGAAATAAACATTGATAATTCAAGACTTTGGGGATTGTTTAAAGATTTTCTGGTTACGTTTCCCCATGAAATTAGCTTCATTTTTAACCACATTGATTCAGAACCAATTTACACTAAATATGAGGATAAATTCAAAATTTTAAATGAGATTGAGAAATTTGAAACAGAATTAACTCAAGATGGTTTTTTAGAATGGGGAATAATTTATCACGATGAAAACATATTAAAAGAAGTGTTTATTAAGAAACCAAAATATGTCCAATTTTGGGGCGTAAACAAAGATGAGTTTTTAAAAATTATGGCGAAAAACTCAATATACGAAATTGAAGAAATGAAATTTATTGATGAATATCCATTGGTTACGGAAGCATTAAGATTACATAACTCCGAAACAATGGAAACATCCGAATTGATTAATCACTTTGAAAATACATTTATCTAAAAAAGCACAGTTAACAGCTACTACAACAGATTTGGGCAATTGGCTTAATGGGAAAAATGGTTTTGTATTTGAATGATTTGACAAATCCGAAGAATGGGATTAATTTAGTCCCAAACCCGCTGTAGTCCCAAAACGTTGTGTGCAGGTTTCTCAGAAAAACACACAAAATACAAGATGACAAATTACCCCCGTTGCTCAAAGTCTCCTGACTTTGAGCTACACTTTAAATAAGTTTTCTGGCGTCAAAGGTGGTCTTTAAACTTGCAATAAAACAAATAGTAAAAGTTCTTTTCAAAACGTTTTCAATTATTCCCTTAATAATTTTTTGTTAATAGTACTTATAGTACTTGCATTCTCTAATTGAATTGTTATTTTTGTTGGCAATAATAAATTTCGGCTTCTGTAGTTTGTACTAGAAGTGCGTTTAACTTGAGAAAATATCAAGTTGCAATAACTAAAATCCAGTCTTACGGGGTTTTAGAAGTATTAAAAAATAAAAAATAAGCAATGCTATTTCAATTACCATCTATTACCTCTTTTATGAAAAAGAAAGTGCTTTCTTTTTTCTTGGTTCTTTTTTCTGTAGTAACATTAACAGCCCAAGAGGTTATTAAAGAACAACCAGCAAAAGAAGCTCCAAAAACAGACTCGTCAAAAAAATTGAAAGTAGATGGTGTTATTGCTACCGTAGGAGATTATATCATTTTAGATTCGGATATTGATAAAGCCTATTTGGAGATTTCAAGTCAAGGAGGTTCTGTCAAAGATATCTCAAGATGTCAGATGTTAGGAAAACTAATGGAAGATAAATTGTATGCGCACCAAGCGGTACAAGATAGTGTTAAAGTAACTGATTCTGAGGTGAAAGCTATGATGGACGAGCGTTTGAACTACATGACAGAGCAATTGGGTTCTATGGACAAAGTGGTGAGCTACTACAAGAAAAATAACGAAGAAGAATTCAGAACTTACTTTTTTGATATTTTAAAAGAAAACAAGCTAACATCCGAAATGCAAAAGAAAATTGTAGACGATGTGCAAATTACACCTGAGGAAGTGCGTAACTTCTTTAAGAAAATACCAAAAGATGAATTGCCTGTTTTTGGAGCAGAAATGGAAGTAGCCCAAATTGTGGTAAAACCTAAAATTTCGGATGCTGACAAACAAAAAGTAATTGATCGTTTGAATGGTTTCAAAAAAGAAATTCAAGAAGGTTCTAGTTTTGCTACCAAAGCCGTTTTGTACTCGCAAGATCCCGGTTCTAGATCCAGTGGAGGGTTTTACAAAATGAATCGAAAAACGCCTTTTGTAAAAGAATTCAAAGATGTGGCATTTAGTTTGGGCGAGGGAGAAATTTCGGCGCCTTTTGAAACAGAATATGGATATCACATTATATATGTAGAGAAAATAAAAGGACAAGAAATCGAGTTGCGTCATATTTTATTGGCTCCTAAAGTTACTGAGGAATCTATGCAAGAAGCAAAAGAAAAAATCGCATTGATTCGTAAACGTATTGTGGACAAGGAAATTACTTTTGCGGAAGCAGCGAGAACCATGTCTGACGAAAAAGAAACTAGAACTAACGGAGGAACTTTAATCAATCCTAAAACACAGGATACTCGTTTTGAGTTGACTAAAATGGATCCAAGTTTGTATGCTCAAGTGTCTAATTTGAAAGAAAACGAAATTTCATCTCCAATTCCCGAAGAGTTGCAAGAAGGAAAAAAACAATACAAATTAGTTACTGTAACGAATAGAATTAATGAGCATACTGCCGATTATGCAAAGGATTATACTAAAATCAAAGAGTTGGCTTTGAAAGAAAAACAAATCAAGGCGATTGCAAAATGGTTTGATGAAAAAATCAAATCTACTTATATTAAAATCGTTGGAGAATACAGAGATTGTGTGTTTACCAATAACTGGTTGAAAAAATAAAATTTTTAAATAAATCCAAAAAGAGTTAGCTTTATGACACTAAAATCATGTTGCTAACTCTTTTTAATTTAAACTATTTTGGGAATGTCTGATGTAGCTGCTATACATAACTTAGTTCAAAAACGAACTGCTCTTAAAAAAGAAATTGCTAAAATCATTGTGGGGCAAGATGCCGTGATTGACCAAATTGTATTGGCTATTTTTTTAGGTGGACACGCATTATTGGTGGGGGTGCCGGGATTGGCAAAAACCCTGATGGTAAATACGTTGGCACAAGCCTTAGGATTGGATTTTAAACGCATTCAGTTTACGCCAGATTTAATGCCTTCGGATATTTTGGGAAGTGAAATTTTGGATGAAAACAGACAATTCAAATTTATAAAAGGACCTGTTTTTTCGAACATCATCTTGGCTGATGAAATCAATAGAACACCTCCAAAAACGCAAGCTGCTTTGCTGGAAGCCATGCAAGAACGTGCGGTAACTATTGCAGGGCATCAATACCAATTGGGCTTGCCGTATTTTGTATTGGCAACCCAAAATCCCATCGAGCAAGAAGGAACCTATCCTTTGCCAGAGGCGCAGTTGGATCGATTCATGTTTGCCATTAAGTTAGAATATCCCACTTTTGAAGAAGAAGTTCAGGTAGTGAAACAAACCACTTCAGATGTAAAAACTGAGGTACAAGCGTTATTTTCTGCTCAAGAAATTATCGATTTCCAACACCTAATCCGTCGTATTCCAGTAGCAGATAATGTGATTGAATATGCGGTTGCTTTGGTAGCTAAAACACGACCGGATAATTCATTGACTACTGATTTTGTGAAAAATTATTTGGATTGGGGGGCAGGACCAAGAGCTTCGCAAAATTTAGTTTTAGCAGCCAAAGCGCATGCTGCTTTTAATGGAAAATTCTCCCCGGATATTGAAGATGTTAAAGCGGTTGCAGTTGGGATTTTGCGTCATCGAATTATTAAAAACTACAAGGCTGATGCTGAAGGAATTACAGAAGAAATGATTATTGCTAAACTGCTCTAATTGCATAGCTTGTTTTAATTACAATTACTCCATTTTTTTGTAAAAAATCGGTTCGTTTGAATTGGATAAGGAATAGTTATTTTGTTAATTGTTTAATATCTATTAGGTTAAATTATTTTTTTAATAATAAAATTAAATTTAATTTGATATTTTGTAATAATAATCAGCAATACGACTAGATTTATTAAATTATTTTTAAATCTCGGCTTTAATTTCTAAATTTGCTAAACATAAAAAACAAATAATACCCA
Source organism: Bacteroidota bacterium (assembly GCA_041191945.1). Classification (GTDB taxonomy): domain Bacteria; phylum Bacteroidota; class Bacteroidia; order Flavobacteriales; family Flavobacteriaceae; genus Flavobacterium. The sequence continues at coordinate 239,962 of JBEENX010000001.1, read as the reverse complement.
ATATAATATGGCTATTGAAAACGAAATGAATCTTTATAAAGAATACATTAAAGAAATAGAAGAAAGAAAAGGTCATGGACTTCACCCAAAACCAATTGATAGTGCTGAATTACTGAGCGAAATTATTGCGCAGATTAAAGAGACTAACAATTCTAACAGAAAAGAGTGTCTTCATTTCTTTATTTACAACACCTTGCCAGGAACTACTAGTGCGGCAGGTCAAAAAGCAAAATTCCTAAAAGAAATCATCCTTGGTCAGGAAGTAGTAAGTGAAATTACTCCGGCGTTTGCATTGGAGTTATTGTCTCATATGAAAGGTGGACCTTCAATCGAAGTTTTATTAGATTTAGCACTAGGAAATGATGCAGCTATTGCAAAAGAAGCAGCAGCAGTTCTTAAAACTCAAGTGTATTTGTATGATGCTGATATGGCACGTTTGAAAGATGCTTATACTAATGGGAATGCTGTTGCAAAAGATATTTTAGAAAGCTACTCAAAAGCTGAGTTTTTCACCAAATTACCTGAAGTTGCAGAAGAAATTAAAGTGGTAACATTTATTGCTGGTGAAGGTGATATTTCTACGGATTTATTGTCACCAGGAAACCAAGCGCACTCGCGTTCAGACCGTGAATTGCACGGTAAATGTATGATTACGCCTCAAGCACAAGAAGAAATTCAAGCCCTTCAAGCACAACATTCAGACAAAAGTGTGATGTTAATTGCCGAAAAAGGAACAATGGGAGTAGGGTCTTCAAGAATGTCAGGTGTAAACAATGTGGCGCTTTGGACAGGAAAACAAGCAAGTCCATATGTGCCTTTTGTTAACATAGCACCAATTGTGGGAGGAACAAATGGGATTTCACCTATTTTCCTTACTACTGTTGATGTAACAGGAGGTATCGGAATTGACTTAAAAAACTGGGTTAAGAAAACGGATGCGAATGGAGAATTAGTTCGTGATGCGAATGGTGATCCTATTTTAGAGCAAGTATATTCTGTTGCAACAGGAACTGTCTTAACGATCAATACAAAAACTAAGAAATTATACAATGGTGATCAAGAATTGATTGATATTTCAAGATCATTCACACCACAAAAAATGGAATTTATCAAAGCAGGTGGTTCTTATGCCATCGTTTTTGGTAAAAAAATCCAAACTTTTGCAGCGCAAACTTTAGGAATTCAAGCTCCAGTAGTTTTTGCTCCTTCGAAAGAAGTTTCTAATCCAGGTCAAGGACTTACTGCTGTAGAGAAAATCTTTAATAAAAATGCGGTTGGAGTAACTCCAGGGAAAGTATTGCATGCAGGTTCAGATGTTCGTGTAGAAGTAAATATTGTAGGTTCTCAAGATACTACAGGATTGATGACAGCACAAGAATTAGAGTCGATGGCTGCTACTGTGATTTCGCCAATCGTTGATGGAGCGTATCAATCAGGTTGTCATACGGCTTCGGTTTGGGATAAAAAAGCACAGGCGAATATTCCAAAATTGATGCAATTCATGAATGATTTTGGTTTGATTACAGCTCGTGATCCAAAAGGAGTGTATCATGCCATGACGGATGTGATTCATAAAGTATTGAATGATATCACAGTAGACGATTGGGCTATTATTATTGGAGGAGATTCACATACAAGAATGTCTAAAGGAGTCGCTTTTGGTGCTGATTCTGGTACAGTTGCCTTAGCATTGGCAACAGGAGAAGCTTCTATGCCAATTCCTGAATCAGTAAAAGTAACTTTCAAAGGTGAAATGAAAGATTATATGGACTTCCGTGATGTAGTACATGCTACGCAAGCACAAATGCTACACGAATTTGGAGGAGAAAATGTGTTCCAAGGTAGAATTATCGAGGTACATATTGGAACATTAACTGCTGACCAAGCCTTTACATTTACTGATTGGTCTGCAGAGATGAAAGCCAAAGCATCTATTTGTATCTCAGAGGATGAAACCTTGATTCAATCTTTGGAAATTGCAAAAGGTAGAATCCAAATCATGATTGATAAAGGAATGGATAATAGCCGTCAAGTTCTTAAAGGGTTAATTGATAAGGCAAATAAGAGAATTGCTGAAATCAGATCAGGTGAAAAACCAGCTTTACGACCTGATGCTAATGCAAAATATTATGCAGAAGTAGTGGTAGATTTGGACGTGATTAATGAGCCAATGATTGCTGACCCAGATGTAAACAATAAAGATGTTTCTAAGCGTTATACACACGATACGATCCGACCATTGTCATTCTACGGAGGAACTAAAAAAGTGGATCTTGGATTTATTGGTTCTTGTATGGTACACAAAGGTGATATGAAAATCTTAGCACAAATGCTTAAAAACATTGAAAAACAACAAGGTAAAGTGGAATTTAAAGCGCCTTTAGTGGTAGCACCGCCAACATACAATATTGTTGATGAATTAAAAGCAGAAGGTGACTGGGAAGTATTACAAAAATATTCAGGTTTTGAATTTGATGATAATGCGCCAAAATCAACTGCTCGTACTGAATATGAAAATATGTTGTATTTAGAGCGTCCAGGTTGTAACCTTTGTATGGGTAACCAAGAAAAGGCTTCAAAAGGAGATACCGTGATGGCAACATCAACGCGTTTGTTCCAAGGTAGAGTTGTTGAAGATTCTGCTGAGAAAAAAGGAGAGTCTTTATTATCTTCTACACCAGTAGTTGTTTTATCGACAATTTTAGGTAGAACACCTTCTATTGAAGAGTACAAACAAGCAGTGGAAGGTATTAACTTGACTAAGTTTGCACCATCTCATAAGTTGTTAGTAGGATAAGAATTTTTTTCTTTGATTATATTTTAAAGGCTCCTCGTTTAGAGGGGCTTTTTTTTAGGATTACAATACGATTTGTAGGTTAACAGGTTCTGTAATGCCGTTAAAGAGCTAATTTTATAAATGCTTTAACTTTTTTAGTCATAAAAAGGGCTATCTTTGTAATTCTTGAAATATTCCCGTTTTCTGATAAAGAAATGATGATTTATTGTATCACTTCGTAAGTTTCATAAATTAAATCGGGTTGAAAATTAAAAACAGAATGAAGTATTACAAACTAATTTTAATTTTAGCGCTCATTAATTTTTCAGTCGTTTTTTCTCAAGAAAAACTGATAAAACATACCGTACAAAAAGGCGAAACAATTACTGCAATCGCCCAAAAATATAAAGTTGAGCCAAGTGCCATTTATGAACTTAATCCAGATTGTACTAGAACGTTAAAATTTGAATCGATTATTTTGATTCCGCGCCAAACATCAAAAAATGGTAAGGCAAAAATAGAATCAAAGCCAACTTTAGTTGAAAATTTACACGAAGTACAACCCAAAGAAACCCTGTTTGGTATTGCAAAACAATATGAAATTTCTTTAGAAGAATTGAATGCTGCAAATCCTGAATTAGCAGAAGCAGGTTTGAAAGCAGGACAAAAAATTAAGATTCCTACCAAGACTAATGCCAATTTAGTTACTAAGAAAGAAACGCCAAAATTAGAACCTAAAAAAGAAGTAGTACTCAAAGAAAAACAGGAAAAGAGTATTCCTGTTTCGGTATCGGTAGTTGCGAAAACAGAGACTACAATTCATGAGGTACTACCATCAGAAACAAAATTTGGGATCGCGAAACAGTATGGAATTTCAGTAGCCGATTTGGATAAAGCCAATCCTATATTAGAAAAAGAAGCACTTAAAGCGGGTCAAAAAATTGTGATTCCAATAAAAGAAGGAATTACAGCCGTTACTCCAGTGGTAAAACAAGCAGAAGTGATACCATCTAAAAAGATGGAACAAAAAGAAAAAGTCAAAGAAGAAATTGTAGTAGTAAAAAAAGAAGTAGTCGATGAGAATCAAGAAACGGTTACTCATGAAGTGCTTCCAAAAGAGACGAAATACGGAATTGCTAAAAAATATGGTATTTCGGTAACGGAATTAGAAACGCAAAATCCAACGATTGTAAAGAACTTATATGTAGGGGCTAAATTGACTATCTCTGGAGCAAAAATAATTCAAGAAAATGCTGCTATTGAAACTAAAACTGTAGCTACAGAAACCACTGATGCGGTGGCAAAAAATGAAAATCTTACGATTGCTAGTAGTATTGCAAAATGGAATACCAATGAAGAATTAGCAGATGAGTTGATTCGTATGGCGTCAGATAATTTAGGTTCGAGATACCGTGCAGGTGGGACATCGAAAAACGGATTTGATTGTTCTGGTTTGATGTATTCTACATTTAGTTCGTTGGATATTAAATTGCCAAGATCTTCTATTGAAATGGCTACAATTGGAACTAAAGTTGATGTTACAGAAGCTAAAAAAGGAGATTTAATTTTCTTCAAAACAAGAGGAGGAAGTCAAATTAATCATGTCGGAATGGTGGTGGAAGTTTGTGATGGAGAAATTCGATTCATTCATTCTTCTACACAAAGTGGTGTTATCATTTCTTCTACCAAAGAGAAATACTACGAGAAAAATTTCACCCAAATCAATAGGGTGTTGCAACAATAAGAAAACAAAAAGCTCCTCATTTGAGGAGTTTTTTGTTTTACATACTGTGTGGCCTATTTCTTTTACTTTCTAAAACTAGGTTTTGAAAAAAAGTATATCTTTAACCAACCAAAAACTAAAACCAATACGTATGGAAGAAAATCAACCAGGAGATTTTAAGCGAGAATTAGGATTGTTAGACGGCACAATGTTAGTGGTAGGATCTATGATAGGATCTGGAATATTCATTGTAAGTGCTGATATTGCAAGACAAGTAGGGTCAGCGGGATGGCTGACTTTGATTTGGTTAATTTCAGGAATAATTACCATGATTGCCGCAGTGAGTTATGGAGAGTTGAGTGCTATGTTTCCAAAAGCAGGTGGGCAATATGTATATTTGAAAGAAGCCTATAACAAACTGATTGCCTTTTTGTATGGTTGGAGTTTCTTTGCGGTGATTCAAACAGGTACTATTGCTGCTGTGGGTGTTGGTTTTTCAAAATTCGCAGCGTATTTGATTCCTTCGCTAAGTGACGAAAATATTCTATATGACTTAGGTTCTTTTAAATTGAATGCTGCTCAAATAGTTTCCATTATCACGATTGTTTTACTTACCTATGTCAATAGCCGAGGAGTAAAAAACAGCAAAATATTACAAACCGTTTTAACCGTGATTAAGATTCTGTCGCTATTTGGGTTGATTGTTTTTGGATTTTTATTGGCTGCTAAAGCTGAAATTTGGAACACAAACTGGTCGGATGCATGGAATACTCGTTCATTTAATACGGAGACGGGTTCGTGGTTGCCCATTGGAGGAACAGCTTTGTTGACAGGAATTTCTGCAGCTATGGTAGGATCTTTGTTTTCAAGTGATGCATGGGTTGGAGTTACTTTTATTGCTGGAGAAATTAAAAATCCAAAACGTAATGTAGGTTTGAGTTTATTTCTAGGAACTTTTATAGTTACTATTATTTATGTGTTGACTAATTTAATGTATTTGGCAGTAATTCCATTAGATGAAATTGCAACAGCTAAATCAGATAGGGTAGCCGTAGTGGCTTCTCAATATACTTTTGGAGATATGGGTACTATCATTATTGCCGTAATGATTATGATTTCGACATTTGCCTGCAATAACGGATTGATTATGGCAGGAGCAAGGGTGTATTATACAATGGCCAAAGACGGTTTGTTCTTGAAAAAAGCCGCTGATTTGAATTCGGCTAGTGTTCCTGAATGGGCGCTTTGGGTACAATGTATATGGGCTTCTCTTTTATGTTTGACAGGAAAATATGGTGATTTATTAGACTTTGTAATGATTATTGTTTTGATCTTTTACATTCTTACCATTTGTGGCATTTTTATTCTTCGTAAAAAAATGCCTGAAGTAGAAAGACCTTATAAGGCTTTTGGTTATCCAATTCTTCCTTTGGTATATATAGTAATAGCTTCTGCGGTATGCGTATCTCTATTAATTACTAAATTTTCTACCTGCGGTTGGGGAGTGTTGATTATGTTGACAGGGATTCCGATTTACTACGCGACTAAACCTAAAGAATAGTTAGTTTGTTAAAGGCAAAAGCCGTCTTGGTATTACTATCAAGACGGCTTTTTTTATGATGTGGGGAAAATAAAATTTATAAAATTGAGGATACTTCTTCAAAAGGTAATCCCCAAGCATCGGCAACTCCTTGATAAACAATCTTGCCATTAGCAATATTTAATCCTTTTTTCAATTCTTCATTTTCATTACAAGCTTTCTTCCAACCTTTATTCGCTAATTGTAACGCATAAGGTAAGGTGGCATTGGTCAAAGCCAAAGTAGAAGTATAAGGCACCGCTCCTGGCATATTGGCTACACAATAATGAACGATTCCTTCAATGATGAATGTTGGATTTTCGTGTGTAGTTGGAGTACAGGTTTCAATACAACCTCCTTGATCCACAGCTACGTCAACGACAACTGTTCCGGGACTCATTAATTTCAACATGTCTTTTGTAATCAAATGAGGTGCTTTGGCACCTGGAATTAAAACAGCTCCAATTACTAAATCGGCATCGGCAATAGCTTCACAAATGTTGTAATGGTTAGACATAAGGGTGGTAACATTTGCAGGCATAATATCAGACAAATAACGCAAACGAGCCAAACTTACATCCATAATCGTTACTTTGGCACCAAAACCAGCAGCCATTTTTGCAGCTTGTGTTCCTACAATTCCTCCTCCTAAAACCACTACTTTAGCAGGACTTACTCCTGGAACTCCGCCCAATAGAATTCCTTTTCCTTGCATTGGTTTTTCAAGATATTTTGCTCCTTCTTGAATGGACATTCTTCCGGCAACTTCAGACATTGGTACTAATAAAGGCAAACTGCGGTCTGTTTTTTCTACGGTTTCGTATGCCAAACAAATCGCATCGCGTTCTATCATCGCTTTGGTTAATGCCTCTGAAGAAGCGAAGTGGAAATAAGTAAAAACTAATTGATCTTTTTTTATTAAAGCGTACTCAGATGCAATAGGTTCTTTTACTTTGATAATCATTTCGGCAATGTCATAAACTGCTTCAAGGGTTGGGAGTATTTCAGCTCCTGCATTTGCGTAAGCGCTATCACTAAAGCCGCTGTTTTCTCCTGCACTAGCTTGGATATAAATTACATGACCGTGTTTTTTGAATTCAGCCACACCAGCTGGGGTTAGCGCTACACGATTTTCGTTGTTTTTAATTTCTTTTGGAACACCTATTATCATAAATTGTAGTTTTAAAGTTAGTTCTAAAATGGAATAACAAATGTAGGTATAAAGAAAAAATTATTGCAATAAAGGGTTTAATTAAGAAATTATTTCTTTTATTTTGTAATTTAAAATTATATATTTCTTTTTAGGACTCATTTTGTGAAGTATAGAAGAAAAAAAAATCGTTTAACGGATGCTCCTAATTTAATTTTTACTGTTATGATGACTATTGATGCTACGGATAAAAAAATTCTTCGTTTACTACAAGAAGATGCTCATTTAACGCTTAAAGATATTTCGAACAAGATTAATTTATCATTGACGCCAGTTCACGACCGAGTAAAGCGTTTGGAAAAAGAAGGAATTATTGAAAAATATGTTTCTATTTTAAACAAAAAAAAATTAGGGATGCATCTTACGGTCTATTGTCAGGTCACTTTAGTAAAGCAAACTCATGATGTGTCTGAAGGATTTAATGCTTCGATTTTGAATATGCCCGAAGTGGTGGAATGTAATTTTGTTTCGGGAAATTTTGATTATCTTCTCAAAGTAGTACTGCCTGATATGGATAGTTACCACCATTTTCACCAACAGAAATTATCGGTTTTACCTGAAGTTTCGTTGATTAATAGTTTTTTTATTATTGCAGAGGTGAAAACAACTACCGTGTTGCCTATTAAATAAAAAAGTCGTCTTGATTTCAAGACGACTTTCATTCTAAAATTGAGGTGAATTAAATAATTATTCTAAAAATTTCTCCATTTTGATTGATCATTTCAATGCGGATACTTTGATTTTCTTCTTTGTTATTCAATAGTTTTGAAACGGTTTCAATGTCGGTTGCTTTTATATTGTCAATGCTTAAAATGATATTGCCTAGAAGTTCGGTTTCGTATTGTTTTAAATTTTCGTTAGTAATAGCTTTGATTTTAACCCCGTAATTAAGTCGGAAACGCTTCTTGTCAGTCGCATCAATATTTTCTAATTCCAATCCTTTAAATTCGGTATTAAAGTATTCATTTTTGCTAAGTATTACAGGAACCACTCTATTTTTTCCATCTCGGATAATAGTTACAGCAACTTTGTCATTAGGTCGTTTAGTATTGATATAACCTGATAAATCTGCAAAAGTTGAAACCGATTGATTATCGAGCTTAACAATAATATCTCCTTTCTGAAGTCCTGCTTTTTCAGCCCCCGAGCGTTTAGTTACTTTGCTAACATAGAAGCCTTCCGTTTGAGAAATGCCTAATTCTTTTGAGGATTTAGAATTCAATTCACCTCCTTCAACCCCTAGGATTCCTCGTTGTACATTACCGTATTCCATAATGTCTTCAATTATTTTTCGGGCAATGTTAGAAGGAACGGCAAAAGAATAACCAGTGTAACTTCCTGTTGGAGAGCTAATCATGGTGTTAATTCCAATTAATTCTCCGCGTGTATTAACTAGTGCGCCACCGCTATTTCCGGGATTAACTGCGGCATCTGTTTGAATAAACGACTGAATACCGCTCGTGTCTAGATTTCGTGCCTTTGCTGATACAATTCCAGCCGTTACCGTTGAGGTCAAATTATACGGATTTCCAACGGCCAAAACCCATTCTCCAATTTTTACCGAATCAGAATTGGCGAAAGCCGTATAGGGTAATTTTTCATCGGCATTGATTTTTAATAGTGCAATGTCCATTTTGGAGTCGGTGCCAATGAGTTTTGCTTTGTATGATTTTTTATTGTTCAATGTGATTTCAATTTCGGTAGCGTCTTTAATCACGTGATTATTGGTCACAATATAACCGTCTTCGGAGATGATAACTCCTGAACCTGTTCCAATTTGTTCTTGTTGTTGACTACCTCCATAGCCATAAAAGAATTCAAGAATAGGATTAGAAATTGTTCTTCGAGAAACATTTTTTACGTGAACTACGGTATGAATAGTCTTTTCGGCTGCTTCTGTAAAATCAACATTTTCAGGAGAAAAACCGGCTCGTTTGCCATAATAATCGGGAGCTATAGTAACTAATCCATTATTGTTTTTTGATAAAAAACCATTTTGGTCAAACAATAATTTGTAAGCTCCCAGAGTTATTGCTCCACTTAATAAAGAAACTAAAAATAAATTTGAAAAGCGATTCATAATGTTTTTTCGGTTTTAAATTATTCGCTGTAAATTTAAAAGAGAAATTGTTTTGTAAAAAAGAGTTTAACGCTCTTTAACAATGATTAACATTTCATTAATAGTTGTATTTTTGTACTTTATAATTACGAAAAATGCAATTAGAATTTTATAAATACCAAGGCACAGGAAATGATTTTGTAATGATTGATAATCGTTCCAATTCTTTCCCTAAAGAAAATACGCAATTAGTAGCTTATTTATGTAATCGCCGTTTTGGGATTGGAGCAGATGGACTGATTTTATTGGATAGTGATACAGATGTTGATTTTAGAATGGTCTATTACAACTCGGATGGGAATTTGAGTTCGATGTGTGGTAACGGAGGGCGTTGTTTGGTGGCTTTCGCCAAAAAATTAAATGTAATCCAGTCTGAAACGACTTTTATTGCCACTGATGGATTGCATTATGCAACGGTGTCTGATGATGGAATTGTTTCTTTACAAATGATTGATGTTGCCGAAATTAACAACACACCAGAATATTCTTTTTTGAATACTGGTTCTCCTCATCATGTTCAATTAGTGTCTGATATAGAACATTATAATGTAAAGGAGAACGGAGCGGCCATTCGTTATGGTGACTTATATGGACAACAAGGGAGTAATATTAATTTTGTAAAAAAAATTGACGATACTACTTTTTCTTTGCGAACGTATGAAAGGGGAGTAGAGGATGAAACATTGGCTTGTGGTACAGGAGCTACTGCCGTTGCTATTGCAATGAATGCTACTGGACAAACTAATTCAAATGCTATTAATTTGAATGTGGAGGGCGGAAAATTAGCCGTTTCATTTGATAAAGAAGATGGAAAATACACCAATGTCTTTTTAAAAGGTCCTGCTGAGTTTGTTTTTAAAGGAACAATTGAAATATAACCCAGTAGATGATAACTCTTAAAGGCAAAACTATCTATCTACGCGCATTAGAACCCAACGATTTGGAGTTTGTTTATGCTATGGAAAATGACCAAAGTATTTGGGAAGTGAGCAATACACAAACTCCGTACAGTAGGTTTTTAGTAAAACAATACCTTGAAAATGCACATCAAGATATTTATGAAGCCAAACAATTGCGATTGGCAATTTGTCAAGATCAAGATTTCCCAGCTTTAGGTTTAATTGACTTATTTGATTTTGATCCTCAAAATAGGAGAGCGGGAATAGGGATTGTTATTCAGGCTGTTGAAAATAGAAAACAAAGTATAGGTTCAGAAGCCCTAGAGTTACTTATTAGGTATGCTTTCTATAATTTAAATTTACACCAATTGTATGCAAATATTGCCACAGAAAACACCGCTAGTATAGCACTTTTTACTAAATTTGGCTTTGAAAAAATAGGAGTAAAAAAAGATTGGACCTTAGTCAATGGTCATTTTAAAGATGAAGCTGTTTTTCAACTAATTAATCATTCATATTAAAAAATAAAGTTTTGAATATAAAAAAAATCATCACTACAGTTAGTATCGTTTTAATTTCAGCCCTAATGATTTACGGACTTATATTAGTACGACAAATATTTTCGGACAACACTAAATTTGAAGAAAATGAAGTATATGTTTATGTTCCGACAGGGTCGGATTATGAGTCAGTAAAAAAAATTGTAGCGTCTTATGTTGAAGACATGGATCGGTTTGATGCTGTAGCAACTAAAAAGAAGTACCCTGACAATGTGAAACCAGGTAAATTTCTATTCAAAAAGGGAATGAATAGTAATGAATTGATTAATGCTTTACGAATTAATAATGAAGTAAAATTATCATTTAACAACCAAGAGCGATTGGAAGACTTTGCAGGACGTGTAAGTTCTGAAATTGAAGCAGATAGTGTTTCTTTGTTGATAGCCATTAAGGATTCCACTTTCTTAAAAGAAAATGGTTTTAATGAAGAAAACGTGTTGACTATGTTTATTCCTAATACTTATGAATTGTACTGGAATACAACAGCCATCAAGTTTCGTGATAAAATGATTAAAGAATACCGTATTTTTTGGAATGAAGAGCGAGTTGCTAAAGCTAAAGTACAAGGTTTAACCCCAATTGAGGCAACCATTTTAGCGTCTATAGTGCATAAGGAGTCGGTAAAAAAAGATGAACGACCTAGAATTGCAGGGGTGTATTTAAATCGTTTACATAAAGGCATTTTATTGCAAGCAGATCCAACGGTAATTTATGCCGTAAAGAAGAAATCAAATGATTTTACGCAAGTAATTAAAAGAGTTTTAAACAAAGATTTACAAGTTAACTCTCCTTATAATACCTATGCCGTTGCGGGACTTCCACCGGGACCAATTGCAATGCCTGATATTACTGCGATTGAGGCAGTATTAAATCCAGAAAAACATAATTATATTTATTTCTGTGCTAGTGTAGATCGTTTTGGGTACCATAACTTTGCAGTAACTAAGGCAGAACACGAGCAAAATGCTAAGAAATATTACAATTGGATGAATAGCCAAGGGGTGAAAAGATAGTTTTAAAAGGCGAAAATTAGCTGTTTTTCGCTTTTTTTATTCTTTTATCGAACTATATAATGTTGTAAAAAGAGCTTTTTGAGCTCTTTTTTTATGATTTTATTTGGATTGCCAAAATCACGCGCTAACGTTTGAATACTAGGTCTGCCACTATTTCTAAAAGGGTAATAATTTGTTTTTAGAAAACTTTAACAAGCTGATTTTAAGCATTGTATTTTTTGTTGTATATTTGCCTCGTAGAAATTTCTAAATGGGACAGCGTTTAGAAGAAAAACAATTTATGATAAAGAAATGGCATTTTTATACCACTTTACTCCTAATTATCGCATTTTTAAGCTCAGGTTTTAAACCTTTTAATTTAGATTCCAATCCTTGGTTTCTAACAGATGGAACAGACGAGTCATACTACTTGTTCCCATCTCAAAAACAAGAAGATTACGCAAAATTAAATATTCCTTTTACAGGCAATTTTTTTATTGGCTACAAAGAAGCTATTGCTTTCAGAGAGTCACAAGGAAAGTACAGAAAAATCAACTCGTTAGGATATTTGGGCAAATATCAATTTGGACCAGAAACATTGCGAACTATTGGGGTTCACAATGATGCCGCTTTTTTGAATAATCCAGATTTACAAGAAAAAGCTTTTTTAACTCTATTATCTAAAAACAAATGGTTATTAAGAAACGAAATAGAAAAATATGAGGGTGCCGTAATTAATGGGATTCATATTACAGAATCAGGAATTTTAGCGGCGGCTCATTTGGGCGGTGTGCGTTCAGTAAAAAGATATTTCAGAACTAATGGAGAGCGTTATTTTAGAGATGCATACGGTACTTCTATACGAAGTTATATGAAAGCCTTTGGAGGTTATGATACTTCTTTTATTGAACCCGATGCAGATGCTACAGTTTTAAAAAATTAGGTTAAAGAAAAAAGGTATTTTACAATTAAAAGAAAGCCAAGTGTACACTTGGCTTTCTTTTTTATTTCTATCTAATTTTAATGATTTCACCATTAGCTTTTACGGTTAAATGTTTCACCTCTTTATCCTTTTTTATTTTGATGTTGTATTGTTTTTTAGTAACATCGCCAGATTCTTGAGTGTATAAGAATTTATCATTTATAATAGTCCATTTCGGGTAAGTTCTGTAGATAGAATAAATTACTTGTGTAGGTAAAATGACATTTTTATAATTTTCTACAACGCGAGTTAATTTTCCTTTTTCATCATAGGTTGCAGCAAGTTGTCCTTTATTACTTTTCATAACTAGAAGGTATTCTTCATACCCATCATTTTCTTTTCCCAAATCAAAAGAGATAAATTTTTCTTCAATAATTCGGACTCTTTTGTCGGGATTATTATCTGGTAGATAAATTGAAAAATCTTTTCCAACTCGTTTGATCACTACTCCTGGTAATTCGACAGCCTTAATTTGACCTTTTTCTTGAGTATAAGATGTAGCAGTGAATGCTAATAACAATAAAATAATACGTCTTGATTTCATAATTCTAATTTTTAAATTAATATTGATTGTGTTGGAATAAATTAAAATACTGCGTTAAGGTTTTTGTTTTCTTCCCCTTTTTTGTTATTTACTAGGTGACACATCAATAGGATAATTTGAAAATAAGATATATTTGAGGTAGTATATTTCTTTGAAAAGAGATATAAGTAAAGATAGTAGTACTTATTTTAAAAAAGCGTTAAAAAAATATTAATATTTTGAATATCAATTATTTAAAATAAAAAAAACAGTCTACCGACTGTTTTTTTATAAGTATGAAAGAGGGGATTAGTCAATTAAAATTTCTAATATTTTGATAGCTGCTTCGCTAATTTTAGTTCCTGGACCAAAAACGGCAACAGCTCCAGCATCAAATAAGAATTGATAATCTTGAGCAGGAATTACACCTCCTACAACCACCATGATATCATCTCTTCCGTATTTTTTCAGTTCTTCAATTACTTGCGGAACCAATGTTTTGTGTCCCGCTGCCAATGAAGAAACTCCAAGGACATGCACATCATTTTCTACGGCTTGCTTTGCCGCTTCAGCAGGGGTTTGGAAAAGCGGACCAATATCCACATCAAAGCCAACATCTGCATAACCTGTGGCAACAACTTTGGCACCACGATCGTGACCATCTTGTCCCATTTTGGCAATCATAATTCGGGGTCTCCTACCTTCTTTTTCAGCAAAAACGTTGGCTAATTGTTTTGCTTTTTCAAAACTCTCGTCATTTTTTATTTCTTTGCTATACACACCACTAAATGATTTAATTTGTGCCTTATATCTTCCAAAAACAGTTTCTAGTGCATCGCTAATTTCGCCCAAAGTAGCTCTATTTCGGGCAGCTTCCACAGCTATTTCTAATAAATTCCCTTCCCCTGTTTTGGCACAATAGATTAATTGATCTAAACTAGTCTTAACTTTTTCATTGTTTCGAGTCGATTTTATGTGCTCCAATTGTTCTATTTGTTGCTTGCGCACCATTTGATTATCCACATCTAAAATTTGAAGAGGATCTTCTTTTTCTAAACGGTATTGGTTAACGCCAACAATAATATCTTGACCACTATCGATTCTAGCTTGCTTTCTTGCTGCTGCTTCTTCTATTCGAAGTTTTGGAATTCCAGACTCAATAGCTTTGGTCATACCGCCCAATTCTTCTACCTCTTCAATCAGTTTCCATGCACTTTGCGCAATTTTATTGGTTAAATTTTCTACATAGTAGCTACCTGCCCAAGGGTCGACTGTTTTGGTAATTTTGGTTTCGTCTTGTAAATACAGCTGCGTGTTTCTAGCAATTCTGGCTGAAAAATCAGTAGGTAGCGCAATAGCTTCGTCTAATGCATTAGTATGTAACGATTGTGTTCCGCCAAAAGCCGCTGCCGCCGCTTCAATACATGTTCGTGCTACATTGTTAAATGGATCTTGTTCAGTCAAACTCCAACCGGATGTTTGGCAATGAGTACGTAATGCTAAGGATTTATCATCTTTTGGTTCGAATTGTTTGACCAATTTTGCCCAAATCATTCGGCCTGCACGCATTTTGGCAATTTCCATAAAATGGTTCATCCCGATTGCCCAAAAGAAAGAGAGTCTTGGAGCAAATTCGTCAATTTTCATTCCCGCAGCGAGTCCTGTTCGAATGTATTCTAAACCATCGGCTAAAGTGTAGGCCAATTCAATATCTGCCGTAGCTCCAGCCTCTTGCATATGATACCCCGAAATAGAAATCGAGTTGAACTTAGGCATGTTTTTGCTGGTAAATTCAAAAATGTCAGCAATGATTTTCATGGAAGGAGTAGGCGGATAGATGTAGGTGTTTCTCACCATAAACTCTTTCAAAATATCGTTTTGGATAGTGCCTGATAGTTTTTCTGGAGTTACACCTTGTTCTTCTGCAGCTACAATATAAAAAGCCATAATGGGAAGTACAGCCCCATTCATGGTCATGGAAACCGACATTTCGTCTAAAGGAATTTGGTCAAATAAGACCTTCATATCCTCAACGGAATCAATAGCAACTCCTGCTTTCCCAACATCACCTACAACACGTTCATGATCTGAATCGTAGCCACGGTGTGTAGGCAAATCAAAGGCGATAGAAAGTCCTTTTTGACCTGCTGCTAGATTTCTTCTATAGAAAGCATTACTTTCTTCAGCGGTAGAAAATCCTGCGTATTGACGCACTGTCCATGGACGACGGACATACATGGTCGCATAAGGGCCACGTAAATTAGGCGCAAATCCTGCCCCAAAATCCAAATGTTCTAATTGTTGAATATCTTGTTCAGTGTAAGTTGGCTTCAAAGCAATGCCCTCTGCCGTTTGAAATTCAGCATTTGCTTTAATTTTGCTTTGTGCAATTTCTACGGATTTGATTTGAATATGTTGGAGGTCTTTTCTTTTCATCGTGGTGACAAATTTCTATTTGACAATGTGTTTTGAATACTAAACAATTACTCTTTTTCTAATCGTTCTTGTTCGATTTTCTCAGCGAGACGTTTTTCAATAATTGGGGTAATCAGTGTTTTTCTTGGTTTTATTTTGACAAAAGGGAAAAGTTCCAAATCGTGTTTCATTCGATCGTCTTTGTTAGCATGTTTGTTTGTTCCCAATAAAATTTCCTTTCCAGTATCAAATAAGTCTTGTTCTTTGTCAGCACTTTCTTGAATTTTTCTTTTGATAATTCCTTCATTTAGTTGCTTTAAGAATCCATCATTAGCTTCAATATCTTTGAATAGTGCCAAGGCTTTATCGGCTAATTGTTGAGTCAAACTTTCTATGTAATAGCTTCCGTCTGCTGGATTATTAACTTTGTCAAAATAGCTCTCATTTTTTAAAATCAATAACTGGTTTCGAGCAATTCGGTCTCCAAATTCATTGTCTTTGTGATACAAAGCATCGTAAGGTAGATTAACAATGGTATCAGCTCCTCCCAAAATAGCGCTCATGCATTCGGTAGTAGTACGAAGCATATTCACATTATAATCGTACAATGTTTTATTTCTCTTTGTTGGTGTAACTACTAAATGACAGGTCCAATTTTGATTGTATTCTGAAGCGATTATATTGAAAAGTAACCGAATGGCTCTTAGTTTAGCAATTTCAAAAAAGTAGTTGGTGCCAACCGCAATTTCTAACACCATAGTTTGAGGGGTTGTTGTCTCAATATGGTTAAAATATTCGTTGGCGTGAGCCAAAGTATAAGCAATTTGTTGTACAATATTGGCTCCTGCATTTTGGTACAAAGTACTGTTTACACTAATTAAAGAAAGAGAGGAGTTGTTTTTAAGAAGGTTGTTTAAAGTGTCAAAATTGTTTTTTTCTGAAGTAGTAAACCAATTTCCTTCTTTGGCTAATTGCCCAATAGGATCAATGTTACAATAAATAGTTGCTTTTTTTGCTTTAGCAATTGTTTCTAATTTTTGTACGAAATCGATTGAAATAAAACTCAAATGAAAGAAAACTGGGGTGTTCTCTAAAGGTAATTTTTCTAACAGCTTTGCGATATCTATTTTTTCGTCTTCAATAGTAAAACAAAGGCTTTCAGCTCCACGATTCAAACTGTCTAATGCGCGTGCTATTGATTTATTGATGTCATGAACAAAAATAGGTTGGCAAATTTTAAATTCAGAAGCTTTTGTAGCTACTGAAATAACTTCTTTTAGATCTTCTTTATCGTAAAATGGTTTTACCTTAATGTTCTCTGGAGTATTCCAAATCAAGGTTTCATTATAATCAGCTCCTTTAAGTTCAAACTGAATTTTTTGTTTCCATTCTTTGGCAGAAACAGGGGCGAAATCATTAAAAAGAGGTTTCATTTGCTGTGTTTTTTGTTTTTAATTCAAAAAATAGGTGCGATTATTTAGTTTTAATAGCACTATCTCCTTCAAATTCGATAATGTAAATATCTTCGCTATCTTTTTTCATGTAATATTTTTCACGGGCATATTTTTCAACGTGACCGTTATTTTTGAGTTCTTTGATGTGTCTTTTGTCTTTTTTGATTTCTTCTTGATAATAGGTTTTATTGTCTTCTAATTCTTCAATTTGGTTGTCTAAGAATCGATGATCGAAATACGAGTAATTATCTAAAAACAGCATCCATACGGTAAAAAACACCAATACCAAAATGTATTTATTACTCAATAATTTAAACCAAGAATTGTTTTTAAACGGATTTGTCATTGTTACTCTTTTTTAGCCCCGATTGCAGTGAAAATCCCATTCTTTTTAGAATGGATTGTAACGGAAAGCGGGAAATAGCTCCTAAAAATAATTGAATTGCAATTAAATCAGGATTTTATATTTTAATTTTTACTAATTTATTGAATTTTTTGATTGATTACAGCTCGTACCACATCTATCGCTACCGTATTGTATTTATCGTTAGGTATAATGATATCGGCAAATGCTTTTGTAGGTTCGATAAACTGCAAATGCATTGGTTTTAGTGTAGTTTGATAACGATTCAACACTTCATCCATATCTCGGCCACGATCGGCAATATCTCTTTTTAGTCGTCGAATCAAACGTTCGTCAGGATCGGCTTGAACATAAATTTTTACATCAAAAAGGTCTCTCAATTCAGGATGAGTCAATATCAAAATCCCTTCGACAATCATCACTTTTCTAGGATGTGTAAAAACGGTATCGCTAGTTCTATTATGTGTTACAAAAGAATACACGGGTTGATGAATATTATTACCCGCTTTTAGTTCCTTAAGGTGTTGTACCAATAATTCAAAATCAATAGATCTTGGATGGTCAAAATTAATGGCAGCTCTTTCTTCATAAGTCATCCCAACGTTTTCTCTGTAATAGGAATCTTGTGAAATGATTCCTACTTCAGCTTCAGGTAATTCGTTGATGATTTGATTTACTACAGTAGTTTTTCCACTTCCTGTTCCTCCTGCAATTCCAATAATGAGCATATAATTGTATTCTATAATTTACCTAACAAAAATAGGGATTTAATTCAGAGTGAATTCGTTTTTTCTCAAATGTTTGCTAATTTGATATATTTATTTTGAATTAAGAATAAAAAAAGAGCTACTATATTTAGTGCTCTCTTTTTGAAGTGATTTATTTATTTTTCTTCGCTTTAATCATCATTTCTAAAACATCCCAAAGTTCGGCAGGAATCTCCTCTAACAGATTGAATTGCCCAGCGCCTTTTAACCATTCGCCTCCATCAATAACCACCACTTCTCCGTTGATGTAGGCTGAAAAATCAGAGACTAAATAAGCGGCTAAATTGGCTAATTCTTGATGGTCTCCTACACGTTGTAGCGGCACTTTTTTGGCCATATCAAATTTTTCGGCTAGATCGCCAGGTAATAATCTGTCCCAAGCACCTTTGGTTGGAAAGGGTCCTGGTGCAATGGCGTTGGTACGAATTCCGTATTTTGCCCATTCTACGGCTAAACTTTTGGTCATAGCTAAGACTCCTGCTTTAGCGGTTGCACTTGGTACCACATAAGCGGAACCTGTCCAAGCATAAGTAGTTACAATATTCAATACAGTAGATGAAGGTTGTTTGCTGTCAATCCAATGTTTCCCAAAAGCGAGTGTGCAGTTTTTGGTGCCTTTTAGAACGATGTCAATGATAGTATCAAAAGCATTAGAAGATAATCGTTCAGTAGGTGAAATAAAATTACCCGCCGCGTTGTTTACTAAAATGTCGACTTTGCCGAAAGCTTTTAGCGTCTCTTGAAGCATATTTTCTACTTCTTCATAATGACGCACATCACATTGTAGAGGTAAACATCTTCCGCTTGTTTGGGTTTCTAGTTCGGTTGCAGTATTCTTGAGTTTGTCTAAATCACGCGAAGTGATAGCTACTTTTGCACCTAATTCTAAAAAGTATTTAGTCATTGCTTTGCCCAAACCACTTCCACCACCAGTAACTACAATTACTTTTCCTTTTAGGGCGTCATCGCGAAGCATTTTATCTGTATAACTCATATAATATATATTTTAAAGTAAATATACAATTATTTTGTATGCACGCATACTAGTTGAATTAAAAAGAAAGATTTTTAATCATTACAATTTATGAATGATAAAAATGGTAGGACGGTTGTGTAAATCGACTTTTGTCTTTTTCCAATCACTCACTCTCAATGTTTTGATGTATTCAGTAGGTAAAGTAATGTCTGTAGCAATACAAAGGTGGGTGTTGGGTTGTACCGTTTGTAGAATGTCTTCTAACAGTTTGTTATTACGATAGGGAGTTTCGATAAAAATTTGCGATTGATTTTTGTCAAAAGACAATTTTTCTAAATTTTTCAGCGCTGATTTTTTTTCGCCTTTGTCAATGGGTAAATAACCGTTAAAGGTAAAACTTTGTCCATTCATTCCTGAAGCCATCATCGCTAAAAGAATAGAGGAGGGACCCACCAGAGGAATGACTTGGATTCCTTTTTCGTGTGCTAATTTCACGATTACAGCACCTGGGTCGGCAACGCCCGGGCAACCGGCTTCACTCATTAAACCTACATTTTTGCCTTCTAATAAAGGTTGGATAAAACTAAGGTGTTCTCTAGAATCTGTATGTTTATTTAGTGCAAAAAGTATAAGTTCTGATTGTTTTTTTTCAGGAAGAACGGCTTTTATTGATTTACGAGCTGTTTTTTCATTTTCTACAATATAATAGTCAATGAACTCGATAGTTCGTTTTACTGTTTGAGGCAATACATCCATAGGGTCACTTTCTCCCATTGTAGTTGGAATTAAATACAGTTTTCCTACAGGTGTTTTAGTATTCATAAGGGTGTGTTTTCAGTTTGGAAAAATAGAGTCTATTGATGTTTTGCAATCAATTTTTGAGCAATAACGTCGCAAACTTCATCTAACATATTGTATACAATATCAAATCCGTTGTGCATTCCAAAATACGGATCGGGTACGTCTTTGTTTTGTTCAGGAGTTAACTCATTCATGATGAGTTTCACTTTTTCTTTTTGTTCGTTGGTCTTCGCCAAAGCGATAACATTTTCATAATTGGAATTATCCATTACGAAAATATAATCAAAAGTATCAAAGTCGGCACTGCTAAATTGTCTTCCTCTCTGATTTGAAATATCGAGTCCGTTTTTTTTAGCCACGGCGATAGAACGCTCGTCAGGAGATTGACCAATGTGCCAAGAACCTGTTCCTGCAGAATCTACAATGAATTTATCTTGGGGTAATTTTGAAGCTAATATTCCTTCGGCCAATGGTGACCGACAAATATTACCCAAACAAACCATTACAATTTTTACGGACATTTGCTGTCTATAAGGTTAGTTTTTTATTGATGTCTTCGACAAATTTTTTGAATTGTTTGTCGGTAGAAACTAAATTATCAACCGTTTTGCAAGCGTGTAACACAGTAGCGTGATCACGATCTCCAATTTGAGATCCAATGTTTGCCAAAGAAGCTTTGGTAAATTTCTTGGCAAAAAACATGGCTAACTGTCTTGCTTGTACTACGTGTCTTTTTCTAGTTTTAGATTGAAGTGTTTCTAAATCCAATTGGAAATAATCAGAAACAATTTTTTGAATGTAGTCGATAGAAATTTCGCGTTTGACATTCTTTACGAATTTCTCTACGATACTTTTTGCTAGTTCAATAGTTACTTCTTTTTTATTGAAAGAAGATTGAGCAATCAAAGAAATGATAGCGCCTTCTAATTCTCTAACATTCGTTTTGATATTGCGTGCTACATATTCTACAATTTCTTCAGGCATTTCAACACCATCACGGTATAATATGTTGTTTAAGATGGATACTCTAGTTTCGTAATCTGGTTGGTGTAATTCAGCAGAAAGTCCCCATTTGAAACGAGACAACAAGCGTTGTTCAATATCTTGCATGTCAACAGGCGCTTTGTCCGAAGTTAAGATAACCTGTTTTCCGTTTTGGTGTAAGTAATTGAAAATGTGGAAGAATACATCTTGAGTTCCTGATTTTCCAGAAAGGAATTGAACATCGTCAATGATTAGTACATCAATCAATTGATAGAAATGAATAAAATCATTTCTTGTGTTTTTTCTTACCGCATCAATATATTGTTGTGTAAAAATTTCTGCGGAAATATATAAAACGGTTTTTTCGGGATACTTGTCTTTAATTTCAACACCAATGGCATGTGCTAAGTGTGTTTTTCCTAAACCAACTCCGCCAAAAATCAAAAGAGGGTTGAAAGAAGTTCCTCCTGGTTTATTAGCCACAGCCATACCAGCAGAACGAGCTAGCCGGTTTGAATCTCCTTCTAAGAAGTTATCAAAACTATAATTTGCGTTAAGTTGTGATTCAATTTTTAAATTACGAATACCAGGAATTACAAATGGATTTTTAAGTTCTGGATTAAGATTTTTCAATGGAGCATCTACATCCTGAGGTTTCATTTGTATTCTATTAGCACTTGGTAGTTGTTCGGTATATGGTTGTTTATTACCGTAAGTGTTCTCCATTTTAATTTTATAGAGTAACTTTGCATTTTTTCCAAGTTCTTTAGTAAGCGCTACTTTCAATAATTTAACGTAATGTTCTTCTAGCCATTCGTAGAAAAATTTACTTGGTACTTGAATATATAATGCGTTATCGGTAAGTTCAACTGATTTGATAGGTTCAAACCAAGTTTTGTAGGCTTGATCTTGAATATTATCCTTTATGAAGGATAAACAGTTTTCCCATACTGATTGAGCAGTTTTGTTCATATATTCGGTTAAATTATTTAAGTTTGGTTAACATTTTTATTACAAAAAAGGAGGGGCTGTTTTTGTAATTTTTTGGGAAAACAAATATGTGAACAAATTTCTTTAAAAAAAAATTATTCGATAGATTTTTTTCTAAAAAAATTGTCGTATAAAGCTTTTTAGAATCATTAAAAATTAAATATAAATCATGAAAGATCATCAAATTCAAGTTCGTGTTCGTTACTCTGAAACAGACCAAATGGGGGTAGTGTATCATGGAAATTATATTCCTTATTTTGAGATGGGGCGTGTGGAATGGCTCAGAAATAAAGGAGTTTCGTATAAAAGTATGGAAGAAGAAGGGATTGGGCTTCCGATTGTCTCAATGAATATTAATTACAAAAAATCTGCACGGTATGATGAACTACTCACTGTTCATACTGCTTTCAAAAGTCAATCTTCGGTTAAGATAGAATTTGATTGTAAGATATATAATGAGTTGGATGAGTTATTAACAACTGCTGAATTTATTTTGGTTTTTGTGTCTTTAAAAACAGGTCGTCCAATTACCCCACCTGATTATATTTTGGAACTTCTCAAAGAGGTGGAATAAACCTAATTTAGAGACGTTCTATTGTAATTTCGAATAGATTGTCAAAAATGTCGAAAATTATTTCGGCATTTTTTTTTCGGGTTTTGATTTCTATTTTTCCTAAAGCAATTCCGGAATCTTCTTCTAATTCCATAGTTTGAGTTACTATATCAAGTTGTTTCTCTTTAATAACCCGCATCGCTTTATTCATATTTTTATAGTCAAATGAAATCAAAAAATGGATGTCGATTGTTTTTTCAATGATTTCTGCTTCTTCTAAAACCATTTGAGCGGTGGTTTTGTAGGCGGTTATTAATCCGCCTACGCCTAATTTGATTCCGCCAAAGATGCGAACCACGACTAAAAGAACATTGGTTAATCCAAAAGATTGAATTTGTCCGTAGATGGGAGCTCCTGCAGTATTGCTTGGTTCACCATCATCATTAGCTCTATAGTTTATTTTTTCTGCACCAATTTGGTACGCATAACAATAATGGACCGCGTGAGGATGCAACTTTCGCAATTGATCAATAATAGGTTTTACTTCTTCTTCACATTCGATAGGATAAGCATAGCCATAGAATTTACTGCTTTTTTCTTTAAACAGAATTTCTTCGGTAGCTTGTGCTATGGTATTGTAAGTGTCTTTGATTTCCAAAAGAAGTATTTCTATTCTAAAATTAATTTTTTGTCAAATAGTTCAATTACATCTTCTTTCCCTACTTGAAGATTCCAAACATGTAAGCCAAGATCTTTGGCAGTATCCGTATTTTCTTTTTTGTCATCTACAAATAAAGTGCGTTTGGGAGATAGTTTGTGTTGACGAATCAAGGCATTGTAAATTTCGGCATCAGGTTTTCGCATGCCCATTTCATAAGAGAAATACACTTTTTCAAAGCATTGGTAAAAGTCCCCGTAAAAAGAAGCACCTTCTCTTTGTTCAAAATGGTCGATATGAATGGAATCAGTATTACTCAATAAGAAAAGACGGTATTTTTGAGATAATAGTTGTAAAAATTCTAATCGATGCAATGGAAAATCTAATAAAACGGCATTCCAAGCTGCTACAATTTCATCGATAGAAGCGTTAGGAATATGTTTTTGGATTCCTAATAAAAAGTTGTCTTTCGAAATTTCTCCTTTTTCAAACGAAATATTCAAACGGTCTAACTCTTCGTTCCAAGTAGATAAACCTAAATTTCTTAGTCCATCAACTGTAGCTTGTTTGTCCAAATTGATGAAAATATCTCCAAAATCAAAAATAATTGTATCAATCATAATTTCTAATTATTAGTAATTCATCGGTTCCAATTTTTTCTTTTTTAGAAGGGGCTGTGTGTATTAAAGGTGCTTTTATTCCGTTTCCAAATTTACTGTCCCCAATAAATACTCGTGCCTCATCCCAAAGATTTGCGTCTATAAATGTTTGCAATGTTTGAGCGCCTCCCTCAATAATGATAGATTGGATTTGGTGTTGGTGAAGTCGCTCAATAATTTGAGTTGCTATATTTTGCTGAAAATCAATTATTTCAAAGATAGTGTTTTCTGAAGATACTACTGTTTTATTTTTTGAAAAAACAATCGTTTTCGACTGATTATCAAATACATTTGCTGTTTCTGGAATACGATTATTTTGGTCAATCACTACTCGAATAGGGTTATTGCCTTCCCAATCTCGAGCATTCAATTTAGGGTTGTCATCAATCACGGTTTGGGTTCCAACTAAAATAGCATGTTCTTCGGTCCGCCATTTGTGAACCAATTGTCGGGAATACGAATTAGTAATCCAGACAGGTTTTTGTTCCTTTTTTTCTACAGGAGCTATGAAACCATCTTGGGTTTGCGCCCATTTCAATATAATATAAGGTCTTTTCTTTTCGTGAAACGTAAAAAAACGTTGGTTGAGTTCGTGACATTCTTTTTCTAAAATCCCAATAATGACATTCGCTCCAGCTTCCTTCAATCGCTTGATGCCATTTCCTGCTACTTTACTATTCGAATCGACAGTGCCAATTACGATGTTTGGAATTCTATTCTCGATAATCAAATCGCAACATGGTGGTGTTTTTCCAAAATGACTGCAGGGTTCTAAGCTTACATATATAGTAGCTTTGTCTAATAATGAAGGGTCTTTTACAGAACGTATGGCGTTGACTTCGGCATGAGGTTCGCCCGCTTTTCGGTGCCAACCTTCACCAATGATTTGGTCATTATATACAATCACGCTGCCTACCATTGGATTCGGATAAGTAGTTCCAAAACCATTTTTAGCCAGTTCGATGCAACGAGCAATATAGTGTTCGTGATTGTTCATATTGCAAAAGTACTACTTTTTAGCTTTCCGATTTATGGGATAACTTTCGAAAATTGTAACAAACAATAGTTACTTTTGCGATTCAAATTAGCTTGAATACAAATGGAGAATTGGCTCATTAGAAAAATAGAGAAGAAAGACAACGCAGCAGTAGCACAATTAATACGTGCTGTTTTTGACGAATTGAATATTCCAAAGGTTGGAACCGCTTATGAAGACCCTTATCTAGATTTGATGTATGAAGAATACAACAAACCTAGATCGGTGTATTATGTGGTGGAACAGGAAGGAAAAATTAAGGGTGTTGCCGGGATTGCTCCTTTGGAAAATGAAGTGCCAAGCATTTGCGAATTGCAAAAAATGTATTTTTTACCCGAAACTCGAGGAAAAGGAATTGGAAGCGAGATGATGTCAATTTGTTTGCAGTCGGCGAGGGAATTCGGTTTTGTAAAATGTTATTTAGAGACTATGCCTTTTATGCATGCGGCACAAAAATTATACAAAAAATCAGGTTTTGAATATCTTGATGCTCCTATGGGTTGCACTGGACATACTAGTTGTCCAGTTTGGATGTTGCGGGATTTGTAAAACCACTTTGAATACCATAGCATGACAATAAAACAGTACCGAGACCAATTTATTCAAGAACTGACTCCGCTATATGATGCGGGAGAGGCGGAGAGTTTTTTTTATCGTATCCTAGAAGCCAAACATCAGTTAAAGCGAATAGATATAGCCTTGCAACCCGAATTGGTATTTTCAATTGCCGAGTTGGAAATTTGGAAATCGATTTTGGAACAATTGAAGAAAGAAATCCCAATTCAATATATTTTAGGGACGACTCATTTTTACGGATTGGAATTTGAGGTGAATTCAGCTGTTTTAATTCCGAGGCCTGAAACGGAAGAGTTAGTGGATTGGATCATTGGAAGTCAGAAGGTAGAGGAAAGAAATCAGAGTTTGAAAATCCTCGATATTGGTACGGGAAGTGGTTGTGTCGCTATTTCGTTAGCCAAAAACTTACCTAATGCCGAGGTTTTTGCTTTAGATGTTTCTGAACAAGCGTTGGCTACAGCCAAAAGAAATGCCGAGTTGAATCAAGTTCAGGTGCAGTTTATTTGTCAAAGTATTCTAGAAACCGAAGATTTAGAACATCAATTTGATATTATTGTTTCAAATCCGCCCTATGTGCGTCATTTGGAAAAACAAGAAATTAAGAAAAATGTATTGGACAATGAGCCCCATTTGGCACTTTTTGTAGCCGATAATGATGCTTTGCTTTTTTATAGAAAAATTGCGCAATTAGCTCAGAAAAATCTAAGTCCAAATGGTCAATTGTATTTTGAAATCAATCAATATTTGGGTCAAGAAATGGTGGATTTACTACACGAAATGAATTTTCAAAATACAACACTTCGTAAAGATATTTATGGAAATGATAGAATGACGAAAAGTACGAAGTAAGAAGTACGATTTGCGATATACGATTTACGATGTTGGGTATTTCGTAAATCCAATATCTTAAATCGTAAATTCACTTATTCGTATCGTAACGCTTCAATTGGATCTAATACTGCTGCTTTAATGGCAGGATATAAGCCAGAAACAATGGCAACGATAAAACTAGTAATAAAAGCGGCCATGATAGCTCCCCATGGAATAACAAAAGCAAAATCGATAGCAGTCGCAATCCCAAAACCAATCAATATTCCGAAAATAATACCAACTAATCCGCCCAATTGACCTATCAATAAAGTTTCAATAAAAAACTGAAAAGCAATGGTGGTTTTTTTAGCACCTAATGCTTTTCGAACGCCAATTTCTCGAGTTCGTTCGGTTACTGAAACAATCATGATATTCATCAAAGCAATAGAGGAACCTAAAACAGTGATTACTCCGATAAGCCAAGAGGCTAAGCCAAGGTATTTGGTAATTCCTAGGATTCGGTTGATCAGATCGTCTGAACGGACTACTCCAAAATTATTTTCTTTTACAGGATTTAATTTTCGCACTCGTCGCATGGTACTCGTCGCATTGTCAATAGCTTGGTCTAGTAATTCTTTTTTACCTACCATGACGCTAACGGTATAGTTTATTTTTGGTGCTGTAAATAACGAACGAGCCACTTGAATTGGAATTAAAACTCTCAAGTCTTGACTGTTGCCAAAAGTCGAGCCTTTTTCTTTTAGTACACCAATTACTTTAAATTTGGCGCCACGAATAGAGATGATTTTATTAATTGGGTTTACATCTTTGAGTAGTCCTTTTTCAAAATCAGAACCTACAACGCACATATAGGTATTGTTGTCGATATCAAATCCATTAAAATTGCGACCTAAACTAGTTTCTAAACCGGAATTTGGAATAAAATTTTCATCTACTCCCACAATTGTTATTTCAGGATCGGTTTTGGTAGCTCCAAATTTTACTTCGGCTTTGGAAGTAGCTGTAAATGAAAGGGAAGTTTCTGTAAATGGGTATTTGAATTTATTTTGAAAAGCAACGGCTTCAGGATAAGAAATAATGGGATTGATAATTTCTCGTTCTTCATTTCCACGCCGTCTAGTTGTGTTTTCGTATTGATTGATATTAAAGGTATTGGCTCCCATCGAAGCAAAATCAGCCGAAATGGTGTTTTCTAATGCAGCTACAACGGTTAGAATTCCTACCAAAGCAGTAATACCAATGGCAATAATTAATACGGTTAATATGGTACGCAACAATTGAGTTCGTACCGAACCAATTGCGATTTTGACGTTTTCTCTGAATAAATTTAGCATAGTACCAATTTGTCACGAAAATACAATTTTTGTTACAAGTTTGCTCTAGAAGAGCTGATATTTATTTTAAAAATAAGATATTTGTACCGTTTTTCAGTATTTAGCAATTAAAATTATAAATCGTACATAGTACATCATAAATCGTATATTCAAAATGGCATCAAAACCAAGTATTCCAAAAGGGACTCGAGATTTTTCACCTGCAGAGGTAGCAAAACGCCAGTATATTATCCAAGTGGTCAAAAGTAATTTTGAGAAATTTGGTTTTCAGCCGATAGAAACTCCTTCTTTTGAAAATTCAGAAACCTTAATGGGAAAATATGGTGAAGAAGGCGATCGCTTGATTTTTAAGATTCTGAATTCGGGAGATTATTTGGCGAAAGCCAATGAAAGCCATTTAGAAGCCAAAGATAGTACTAAATTAACATCAAGTATTTCTGAAAAAGCATTGCGTTATGATTTGACAGTGCCTTTTGCACGGTATGTGGTACAGCACCAAAATGATATCGAATTTCCTTTTAAAAGATACCAAATTCAACCTGTTTGGAGAGCCGATCGTCCTCAAAAAGGGCGTTTTAGAGAATTTTTTCAATGTGATGCTGATGTGGTAGGTTCAACATCATTGTGGCAAGAAGTAGAATTGGTGCAATTGTATGATGGGGTTTTTACTGCTTTAGGATTGAATGGCGTAACCATTAAAATTAATAATCGCAAAATTCTTTCTGGAATTGCCGAAGTAATTGGTGCTTCGGATAAGTTAATTGATTTTACGGTGGCTTTGGATAAGTTAGATAAAATTGGCGAAGACGGAGTGAAAAAAGAGATGGTAGAGAAAGGAATTTCCGAAACCGCTATTGCTAAAGTGCAACCGTTGTTTAGTTTTACCGGAACTTTTTCGGAGAAAATTAATCAATTATCAATCTTGTTAGCGGATTCGGTTGAAGGAATGAAAGGGGTAGACGAGTTGCGTTTTATTTGTGATAAAGTGACAGCACTTGGATTAGCTACTGCCATCTTAGATTTGGATGTTACTTTGGCGAGAGGATTGAATTATTACACCGGAGCTATTTTTGAAGTAGCAGCACCTCAAGGAGTGGCTATGGGTTCAATAGGTGGAGGAGGACGTTACGATGATTTGACGGGTATTTTTGGTTTAAAGAACATGAGTGGTGTTGGGATTTCATTTGGTTTGGACCGTATTTATTTGGTTGTAGAAGAATTAGGGTTGTTTCCAACAACAGTAGCGGCAAGTTCTCAAGCGCTCTTTATTAATTATGGTGAAAATGAAGCCTTTTATGCCATGAAAGCGATTAAAGAATTACGTCAATCAGGAAAAAAAGTTGAATTGTATCCAGACAATGCTAAGTTGGCCAAACAGTTTCAACATGCCGATAAAAGAAATATTCCGTTTGCAGTGATGGCGGGAGACCAAGAGATGAATTCGAATACGTATACGTTAAAGAATTTACAAACTGGGGAGCAAAAATCACTTGATTTAGAAGGATTGAAAAAAGAATTAGTATAAAAAAAAGCTTCGTTTGACAAAAACGAAGCTTTTTCTAATATAAGGTAATATTGAATTAATAATTATTTAGAGACAAACCTTAATTTCTACTTTATAGATTCAATCGAATCTTTTTCACTAATCTGATACAAATTTAATCCAATCGAAATCGAAATAGTCTTAAAATTTTATTAATTTTTTGAGGCATTTTCAAAATCGCTTAAAAATGATTGGAGTACTATCAAAGAGTAAAAAAACGGTCTTTTAGGGTGACAATTTGACATTTTTAAAGATTTGGCAGTACTTTTGTAATTTAAAAAAGGAATAAAATGAAGTTTAAGAATATTTTTAAAAACACAAATACTATGACTACTGAAAAAACAGAAATCGATCAAGAAATAGAAGGAACGCCAGTGGAAACACAAGCAAATGAAGAACAAACAAGTGTCGAAGAATTACCTGTTGAAGAACAATTAGCCTTAGATTTAGCGGCAGAAAAGGATAAATTTTTACGTTTATTTGCTGAGTTTGAAAATTATAAAAGAAGAACTTCAAAAGAGCGTGTGGAGTTATTCAAAACGGCTAATCAGGAAGTGTTGTTAGCTATGCTTCCTATTTTGGATGATTTTGACAGAGCTTTGGTTGAAATCAGTAAGTCAGGAGACGAGTCTTTGGTAAAAGGAGTTGAATTAATTCACGAGAAATTAAAATCTACTTTGGTAGCCAAAGGATTAGAAGAAGTTGAGGTGAAAGCCGGTGATGCATTTGATGCTGATTTTGCAGAAGCAATTACTCAAATCCCAGCACCCTCTGATAAAATGAAAGGAAAAATTGTAGATGTTTTAGAAAAAGGATACAAATTAGGAGATAAAATTATCCGTTTCCCAAAAGTAGTTATTGGTAATTAAACCAAATAGTACGATCATGAAAAAAGATTTTTACGAAGTATTAGGCATTTCAAAAAGTGCTGATGCTGCTGAAATAAAAAAAGCCTATAGAAAAGCGGCTATCAAGTATCATCCTGACAAAAATCCAGGGGATAAAGAAGCTGAAGAGAACTTCAAATTAGCTGCAGAAGCGTATGAAGTTTTGAGCGACCCTCAGAAAAAAGCTAAGTACGACCAATACGGACACCAAGCTTTTGATGGCGCAGGAGGTTTTGGTGGAGGCCATGGCGGGATGAACATGGATGATATTTTTAGTCAGTTTGGCGATATTTTTGGTGGCGGATTCGGTGGCGGATTTGGCGGTAGAAGTAGCGGACCTCGTCGTGCTAAAGGAAGCAATTTGCGTATCAAAGTTAAATTGACTTTGGAAGAAATTGCCAATGGCGTAGAGAAAAAAGTAAAAGTAAAGCGTAAAATTCAAGCGCCAGGAGTAACGTATAAAACTTGTTCTACTTGTAATGGTCAAGGACAAGTAATGCGCGTTACTAATACAATTTTGGGAAGAATGCAATCGGCTTCGACTTGTCCAACTTGTGGTGGATCTGGACAAATTTTGGATAAAAAACCAGCCAATGCGGATTCGCAAGGAATGATTCAAGAAGATGAAACAGTAGCGATTAAAATTCCTGCAGGAGTAGTGGACGGAATGCAATTGAAAGTATCTAACAAAGGTAATGACGCGCCAGGAAATAGTATTCCGGGAGATTTGATTGTAGCTATCGAAGAAATTGAACATGAGTTCTTGAAACGTGAAGGCGAAAATTTACATTACGATTTATACATTAGTTTTTCGGAAGCTGTTTTAGGAATTTCAAAAGACATTGAAGCGGTTAACGGAAAAGTGAGAATTAAGCTCGAAGAAGGAATCCAATCTGGTAAAATTCTTCGTTTGAAAGGAAAAGGAATTCCTAGTTTAAACGGATATGGTAATGGTGATTTGTTAGTTCACGTGAATGTTTGGACTCCAAAAACTTTGAATAAAGAACAACGACAATTCTTTGAGAAAAACCTTGAAGATGAGAACTTTGTTCCTAATCCAGAAAAATCGGACAAGTCATTTTTTGAAAAAGTAAAAGATATGTTTTCTTAATTTTTTCAATTAGTAGCATAAAAATTATTTCCCATCCTTATTCTAGTAAGGGTGGGTTTTTTTATGTAACAAAACCAAGTATTTAGTGACTAATTCTTTACTTTTACAGACCCAAAGTCGAATGTGACTAAAAACTAAATTCAGTATGAGTAATTTACTTGAAGTTAATAAAATAGTAAAGCGATACGGCGACTACGTAGCGCTAAACGAAGTTTCTTTATCGGTTCCTAAAGGCAGTATTTACGGTTTACTAGGACCAAACGGCGCAGGAAAAACGTCGTTAATTCGCATCATCAACCAAATTACGTTGCCCGATAGCGGTGAGATTATTTTGGATGGCGAAAAATTACAACCCAAACACGTACAACACATTGGTTACCTTCCTGAAGAGAGAGGATTGTACAAAAGTATGAAAGTAGGAGAGCAGTGTTTGTATTTAGCTCAAATGAAAGGGTTGACCAAAGCCGAAGCTAAAAAACAATTGGAGTATTGGTTTGACCGATTGGGAATTCAAGGTTGGTGGAATAAAAAAATCCAAGAACTTTCTAAGGGTATGGCGCAAAAAATCCAATTTGTGGTGTGTGTGTTGCATCAACCGAAATTGTTGATTTTTGATGAGCCTTTTTCAGGTTTTGATCCTGTGAATGCGAATGTGATTAAAGAAGAGATTTTGGCACTGAAAGAACAAGGGGCAACCATTATTTTTTCGACACATCGAATGGAAAGTGTAGAAGAATTATGCGATTCTATTGCGCTGATTCATCAATCCAATAAATTGATTGAAGGGCAGCTAGACGATGTGAGAAAGCAATACAGAACGAATAGTTTTGAAGTGGGTATTTTGTCTGACAATGTAGAGGGTTTGATGTTTGATATTACTCAAAAATTCACTTTGGCACCGGCCCAATTTAAGTCTTTGAATAATGAATTGAAATTAGAAGTTCAACTAGGTAATGCAAGTCCGAATGAGTTATTGCATATTTTAACACAACGTGGACAAGTCACTCATTTCGTCGAGAAAATACCGAGTGTAAATGATATTTTTATTCAAACAGTAACCAGTAAATAAAAGTTAAATGAGTATCATTTCATTAATTATTAAAAGAGAGTTTATTGCCAAAGTGCGCAATAAATCGTTCATCGTAATGACATTTTTGAGCCCGTTGCTATTTGTGGGTATTGCTTTGTTTGTTGGGTATTTGAGTTCTATGAAAGCAGATACAAAACAAATCGCGATTCATGACGAATCAGGAATGTTTGTAAAAGATTTTTTAGCTAAAAATAAAAAGGCTGAAGAATACAACTATCTTGATTTGACCGCGGTTGATTTGCCAACACTTAAAAAAAATATCATGAATGAAGCCTATGAAGGAGTTTTGTTCATACCAAAGGCAAAAGATAATGCCACTTTGGAACACCAAATTCAATTTATTTCTAACGAAAGTCCAAGTATTTCCTTTATCGAAAAAATGCAGGAAGTTATTGCTAAGAAAATGACGTTGACTAATTTAGAGCAGGCTCATTTGGATACGTTAGCAATTCATCAAGCGGAAGCCAAAGTAGCGATTAGTTTGAAAAAAGCTTCAGGAGAACAAAGTTTAAAAGGGCTGAACGAGATTAAAATTGCTATTGGCGGCGCTTTTGGTTATTTGATTATGATGTTTATCATCATCTATGGTAATATGGTAATGCGTTCTGTAATTGAAGAAAAGACTAACCGAATTATCGAAATTATTATTTCGTCAGTGAAACCGTTTCAATTAATGATGGGTAAAATTATTGGAACTTCTTTAGCAGGAATTTTGCAATTTTTTATTTGGGCGATTATCGGTTTGAGTTTGTTGTTTTCAGCTTCCATTTTTATGGGAGCACAAATAGGAGCTTCTAATCAAATTCCGCCCGAAATGGTACAATCAGCGCAACATGAATTTGCAAATACGGCTCAATTGTATATCGCTGAAATATGGAATTTACCTATTGCTACTATTATTGTTAGTTTTGTAATCTACTTTATTGGAGGCTACTTTTTGTACAGTTCTTTTTATGCTTCAATTGGTGCTGCCGTAGATAATGAAACCGATTCGCAACAGTTTTTATTACCGATAATTATGCCTTTGGTTTTAGGTGTTTACATCGGATTTTTCACAGTAGTAAATGATCCACACGGAACGGTAGCGACTGTTTTTTCAATGGTGCCGCTTACGTCGCCTATCGTAATGTTAATGCGTATTCCGTTTGGAGTACCTCTGTGGCAAATTGCACTTTCTATCTCGATACTATTTGCTACTTTCTTTTTTGTGGTTTGGTTTGCTTCTAAAATTTACCGTGTAGGGATTTTGATGTATGGTAAAAAACCAACTTGGAAAGAATTGTATCGATGGCTGAAGTATTAATGTGTAAGAGTTTAAAAGTTTATTTGTTTAAAAGTATAACCATATAAACAAATACCCTATAAACAATCACCACATAACCAAATCAACATATAACCCATTCAAAAAATGAGTAAAATATTAATCATAGAAGACGAAGCCACTATCCGAAGAGTTTTGGTGAAAATTCTTTCGGAAGAAAACACGGCTTATGTTGTGGAAGAAGCCGAAGATGGTGCTGCGGGTTACGAAAAGATAAAAAATACGGATTACGATTTGGTTTTGTGCGACATCAAAATGCCAAAAATGGATGGTGTCGAACTACTCGAAGCGGTTAAAAAGATAAAACCAGAAATTCCGATGGTGATGATTTCAGGTCATGGCGATATGGAAACGGCTATTAATACCATGCGCTTGGGCGCTTTTGACTACATTTCAAAACCGCCTGATTTGAACCGATTATTGAATACGGTTCGAAATGCGTTAGACAAAAAGCAATTGGTAGTCGAAAATAAAATCCTGAAGAAAAAAGTCAGCAAGAATTACGAAATGATTGGCGAAAGCGAAGCGATTAATCACATCAAATTGTTGATTGAAAAAGTAGCGCCAACCGAAGCTCGTGTTTTGATTACAGGTCCTAACGGAACTGGAAAGGAGTTGGTTGCGCATCAGTTGCACGAAAAAAGTGAACGCGCTAATTTCCCTTTAATCGAAGTGAATTGTGCTGCGATTCCATCAGAATTGATTGAAAGCGAATTGTTTGGTCACGTGAAAGGCGCTTTTACATCGGCGGTGAAAGACCGTGCGGGTAAATTTGAAGCAGCGGATAAAGGAACGATTTTCTTAGATGAAATTGGCGATATGAGTCTTTCGGCTCAAGCCAAAGTGTTGCGTGCTTTGCAAGAAAATATGATTACACGAGTGGGGGCCGACAAAGACATCAAAGTTGATGTGCGTGTGGTAGCGGCTACCAATAAAGATTTGAAAAAAGAAATTGCTGAAGGGCGTTTCCGCGAAGATTTGTACCATCGATTGGCAGTCATCTTAATCAAAGTTCCTGCTTTGAACGAGAGGAGGGAAGATATCCCAATGTTAGTGTCGCATTTTGCTGAAAAGATTGCTTCTGAACAAGGTACTGCCGTTAAGACGTTTTCAAAAAAAGCAATTCAGTTATTGCAAGAATACGATTGGACAGGAAATATTAGAGAATTACGCAATGTAGTAGAGCGTTTGATTATTCTGGGAGGAAGTGAAATTTCCGAGAGTGATGTGACACTTTTTGCGAGTAAATAAAATTAAAGCGATATAATGAAATTAAAAAAAATAAATGAAGCTCTTCAAAACGCTTTAATTGAAAAGGGATTGACCGAAGCCAATGAGTTGCAACAAGAAACATTTTCTACCATAAAAAGTGGGGCTGATTGTTTGATTGTGTCCCCAAAAGGTAGCGGAAAAACAACTACGATTGTTTTGAATGTAATTCAGCAATTGGCAGGTAAACAAGAAGAGTCTCCTCGTGCGTTAATTTTTGTGGAAGATAAAGAGAAGGTGCTAGAGATGGAGGCGTTATTTGAAGAATTCGGTAAATATGCTCCGCTTGAGGTATATGGAGTTCACGACAAAGGCGATATGGACTATGATAAAAATTATATCTCTACGGGGATTGATGTTTTGATTGGTACGCCTGCAAAATTGAGTGATATGTTTTCTTCGGCTGGATATAATGTAAACCGTTTGAAACTATTTATTTTAGACGATGCCGATGCTATTTTGAAATTGCGCCATGATACCAAAGTGATGCGAATTTCGGATAGTATTGCAAAAACACAACGACTTATTTTTACAGATGATTATACAGAAAGAGTCGCTATTTTGGCTGATAAAATGTTAGTTGAGCCGTATGAATTTGATTTCGAAGAATACGAAGAGGAAGAGTAGTTTTTGCCACAGATTAAGATGATTAAAGCGATTAAAAAAATCATTTTAAATCCCATAATCAGTGGCGAAAAAATAATTAATTGGAAAAGATATATAGTATATGGGATTAATGAAAGTGTTTTCTGGGAGTGAAGTCTTAGCGATGGCCTTGCAGGAAAAATTAGAAGAAGCGGGAGTACCTACAATGAAGAAAGATAATATTCAATCGGCACGGTTGGGTGGTTTTGGTAATGCTGATTTAGCGGTCGAATTGTTTATTCAGGAAACTGATTTTGCTAAAGCCAATCCTGTGATTGAAGCCTTCCGAATGAGTATTTAATTTCAAGACAGTTTAGAGATGAAATATAAAATGCTCGTTTTGGATATGGATGATACTTTGTTGACCGATGATCATACCATTTCGCAAAAAAATAGAAATATGTTGGCTCAAGCCAAAGCCTTGGGAGTGCATATCGTTTTGGCTTCTGGAAGACCCACGCCTGCAATGGTTGAATATGCTAGGGATTTAGGATTGATGGATTCATATATGATTTCATTTAATGGTGCAATTATTACTGATTTGAAAAAGGATGAAGTGATTTTTGAACAAAGTTTGACACAAGAGCAAATTCATGCCTTGTATGATTATAGTCAACAAAAGAAAACCCATATTATTACTTATTTAGACGGAAAAGTGATTAGTGAAACTCATTCAGAATACATAGATGTTGAGGTCACGATTACGGGCTTGGAACATGAAGTTGTACCTAGTTTTAAAGAAAGAGTACAATCTTCAGCGATAAAATGTATTTTGTTAGAGGAACCTAGTTATTTGAAAGAGGTCGAAGCCGACTTAAAAGCTGCGATGCCTCATTTAAGCGTTTGTATGTCAAAACCCTTCTTTTTAGAAGCAGCCCAAATAGGAATTGATAAAGGAGCTAGCGTGAAATTTTTGGCAGATAGATTGAATATTTTGCAATCAGAAGTAATTGCTGTAGGCAATGCAGGTAATGATCTGTCCATGATTGAATATGCAGGACTTGGCGTTTGGGTAGCTAATGTCGATGCCCATTTAAGAGATAAAGCGGATGTGATTGTGGCTTCCAATAACGACCACGGTGTAGCTGAAGTGATAGAGCGGTTTATTTTGGGATAAAACTAATCGAACCCTTCTTCAGAATAATATAATCTTTCGTCTAATTGTCTTATTTTGTATGAAGCGTTAATTATATTCTTATTTCCAAAATTTCTTGGTTGTTTTTTATAATCATAAATTATTCTTTTTTCTAAATCAAATATATTATCTGCTTTTTTTATAAATATAATGAGACTATCATTTTCTTCAATAAATCCAGAATAGTCCGGATTTATTTTATTCCCATTTTTTACAACTATATCAATATTTAATGACTCAATATCGTTGATTATAAACTCATCAAATTCATCTTTATCATATGTTCCGGTGTCATATTTATTAAATTTTGAAACTAAAAACATCAAATTGTCTTTATGTTTTAAAACTTTATTTTCATTAAAAGGATTGCAAGAAATAAATGTTAAGAATATTATGCTTGGTATGATTTTTTTCATGTAAAAATTTTAAAAGTAAATCAAAAATATATAATTTATTTTGAAATTAATTGTTGAGTATTCAATTAAAGGAATAAAGAAACATAAAAACAGAATTAGAAATTTAGATTGATAAATTTATCTGCTTCTAATCTACTATATAGTCTTGTTTTATATGTTGTTTTTTGTACGTATTTTTGTCCCGCGAAAGAGATAGCAGCGGCATCCTTTTATAGTTGACTGAGGCTCTCGAAGGTAACTATAAAAGATACAGCGGATAGCCCGACCCACGAAGTAGGGACTCGCCCAAAAAAATCAAAAGAATGTCAGAAAGAAAAAAAGTAGCTTTTTATACGCTAGGTTGTAAACTGAATTTTTCGGAAACTTCGACTATTGCACGTAATTTACAAGACGAAGGTTTTGACCGTGTGGATTTTGAAGAAGTGGCAGATATGTATGTGATTAATACCTGTTCTGTGACTGAAAATGCCGATAAACAGTTTAAACAAGTGGTGCGCAAAGCGATGAAGTTGAACGACAAGGCTTTTGTGGCTGCGGTGGGTTGCTATGCGCAGTTGAAACCGGAAGAATTAGCCGCTGTAGATGGAGTGGATCTGGTATTGGGTGCGACAGAGAAATTCAAATTAGCCGATTATGTGAATGATTTGTCTAAGAATGATTTTGGTGAAGTGCATTCGTGTGAGATTGCCGAGGCTGATTTTTATGTGGGCAGTTATTCCATAGGCGATAGAACGCGTGCTTTCTTAAAAGTGCAAGATGGTTGCGATTACAAATGTACCTATTGTACAATTCCTTTGGCAAGAGGTATTTCGCGTAGTGATGCTTTAGAAAATGTCTTGAAAAATGCCAAAGAAATTTCAGAACAAAACATCAAGGAAATTGTGTTGACCGGAGTGAATATTGGTGATTATGGCAAAGGAGAATTTGGAAATAAAAAACACGAACATACTTTTTTAGATTTGGTTCAGGCTTTGGATCAAGTGGAAGGGATTGAAAGAGTGCGAATTTCGTCGATTGAGCCGAATTTACTTAAAAATGAAACGATTGACTTTGTATCTAAAAGCAGCACTTTTGTGCCTCATTTTCATATTCCGTTGCAATCAGGAAGTAATGACATTTTGAAGTTGATGAAACGCCGTTATTTGCGTGAAGTCTATATCGATAGGGTGACTCAAATCAAGGAAGTGATGCCGCATGCTTGTATTGGGGTAGATGTAATTGTGGGATTTCCGGGAGAAACGGACGAACATTTTTTAGAAACCTATCATTTCTTAAACGAGCTGCCTATTTCGTATTTACACGTGTTTACTTATTCGGAGCGAGACAATACCGAAGCTGCTGCAATGGAAGGAGTTGTTCCTGCTAATGTGCGTGCCAAACGCAGTAAAATGCTCCGCGGATTATCGGTAAAAAAGCGCCGTGCTTTCTACGAAAGCCAGTTGGGAATGGAAAGAACCGTTTTGTTTGAAGTAGAAAATAAAGAAGGCTATATTCACGGTTTTACCGAAAATTATGTCAAAGTAAAAGCGCCTTGGAATCCAGAATTGGCTAATACACTGCATAAAATTCAGTTGACACAGATTGACGAGGACGG
Organism: Bacteroidota bacterium; assembly: GCA_041191945.1. Taxonomy (GTDB): domain Bacteria; phylum Bacteroidota; class Bacteroidia; order Flavobacteriales; family Flavobacteriaceae; genus Flavobacterium. The sequence continues at coordinate 201,190 of JBEENX010000001.1, read as the reverse complement.
AAGCGTTCGGGTTCAATTTGTAGAAGCCTTAGTTTAGATTTAATCAAAAGGTATTGCCTTTATAACACTTCAACCTATTTTGAAACTCGCTACGTACACCAAAGAATTTTCGTATAATATTAAATTGGCTTATCCTGTTATCTTGGGAATGTTAGGCCATACCTTGATTGGAATTGTGGATAATTTCATGGTAGGAAATTTAGGTTCTACTGAATTGGCTGCGGTTTCGTTAGGCAACAGTTTTATCTTTATTGCCTTGTCGTTAGGGATTGGTTTTTCTACAGCGATTACACCTTTAATTTCCGAAGCCGATGCAGAAAAAGACGATAAAAAAATCAGAACTACTTTTCATCACGGCTTGTTGTTGTGTGCGGTTTTGGGAGTTTTTTTATTCATTGTAACGGTTTTATCCAAACAGTTAATGTATTTGATGCACCAGCCTAAAGCAGTTGCGGATATGGCTGCTCCGTATATTGATTGGGTGGCTTTTTCATTGATTCCTGTGATTATATATCAAGGCTATAAACAATTTGCTGACGGTTTATCTCAAACTAAATATTCGATGTATGCCATTTTTATGGCCAATGTGGTTCATGTCTTTTTTAATTATGTATTGATTTATGGCTTCTGGATTTTTCCAAAATTAGGTGTTTTGGGAGCGGCTTTAGGGACTGTTATTTCGCGAATTATGATGGTGGTTTTTCTTCATTTGTTGTTAAGGCATAATAAGAAATTCAGCAAGTATTTCAAGAATTTTAGTTTTAGAGAAATTAAAAAATCAATGTTGCGAAAAATTATCAATTTAGGTTTGCCATCGGCTATGCAAATGTTGTTTGAAGTAACTTTGTTTACAGCCGCTATTTGGCTTTCAGGTTCGTTGGGTAAAAACAATCAAGCAGCAAACCAAATTGCATTGACTTTAGCTTCTTCTACTTTTATGGTGGCTATGGGATTGAGCGTTACAGCAATGATTCGGGTGAGTCATAGCAAAGGAATGGCCGATTTTAAAAATCTGGTTGTTGTGGCTCGTTCTATCTTTTTATTAGCTATTATTTTAGAAACGATATTCGGTATTTTATTTGTGGTTTTCCATAATTATTTACCGCATTTGTTTTTGAATATGACCGATTCGGCTCAATTGGTAGACAATCAGGAAATTATAGGAATTACAGCTCAGTTACTTTTGGTGGCTGCTATTTTTCAGTTGTCAGACGGAATTCAAGTGGTGGTTTTAGGCGCATTACGTGGATTGCAAGATGTTACAATCCCAATGTATATTACTTTTGTGGCCTATTGGTTAATTGGGTTTCCAATCTCATTTTATTTAGGGAGTTATACGGAGTTAAAAGCGGTGGGCATTTGGATTGGCCTTTTGGCAGGATTATCAGCGGCGGCTTTATTTTTGTATATTCGCTTTGCTAAACTTACTAAGAAAATGATTTTCGAACTAAATACGTAATAGCAAACTATTTTTAAGTACATTAGTACTTGAAACTAACCCCCTAAATCTCAAAATATGATAGCATTTGTTGTTTTTGGAAGTATATTATTATTTCTTAGTTTTTCATTGAAAAACAGTTTGAATCCTCTTTCAAGGTTTACCCACATTTTTAAAATAGCAGGATTTGCCTTTCTTGTAGTAGGCGCATTTTCGTCAATGTTTAAGCAAATTGATGCAGGAAGTGTTGGTGTGAAGTCATTGTATGGAAATGTAGAGCCAGATGTTTTAGAAAGTGGATTGCATATTATCAATCCGCTTTTGGATGTTACTGATTTTGATATTCAAACTCAAAATTATACCATGTCAGCCATTCATGACGAAGGATCGAAAGAAGGTGACGACGCTATTCGAGTGTTGTCTAATGATGGATTGGAAGTGGTAATCGATTTGACCGTTTTGTATCGAATTTCACCAGAATTGGCACCAAAGATTTTTAAACAAATTGGAGTGAATTATGCGGATAAAATTGTTCGTCCCGTTACCAGAACCCGTATTCGTGACAACGCAGTTTATTATGATGCAGTGGCTTTGTATTCTACCAAACGAAATGAATTTCAACAACGTATTTTTAAAACTATTGAAGCCGACTTCAAAACTAGAGGTTTGATTTTAGAACAGTTGTTGATTCGAAATATTAATTTGCCAACATCTGTAAAGACTACTATTGAAAGTAAAATTAATGCCGAACAAGATGCGCAAAAAATGACGTTCATTTTGCAAAAAGAAAAGCAAGAAGCAGAGCGTAAACGAGTAGAAGCTCAAGGTATTGCTGATTATCAACGAATTATTTCGACAGGTTTGTCAGACAAACAGTTGCAATACGAACAAATTAAAGCACAAAAAGAATTAGCCGCTTCGCCCAATACCAAAATCATTTTCATGAATGGTAAAGCCAATGCGCCTGTTATTCTTTCGGATAAATAATTGATTAACGTTTAAATACATACAATGGAATTACCAAAATTTTTATTAGGTGACAATACCGATTTTCCAGATGATATCTTTATCATTCATTTAGATTACCCACGTTTCATCATTAATTTAAAAGATGATGAAGTAGAGTTTATGGAAGAAGCAGAAGATTTAGATGAAGCCGAACTCAATGCTGAAATGGAATCTTTGATTGTTGAGGCTAATGAGTTTTATGACCGAGAAATTGGTCGATACGAGGAATAATTATTTTTTAAAATACTTTTCTAACAATAAAGTGGCGGCTGTAAAAGGTGAAATTTCATCATTTTGCACCGCTTTTTTTGTAGATTCAAGTAATTGTTGAATTTCAGAATTACTATAAAAATTTGATTTCAATTGCTCGTTAATCGTTTCTAACAGCCAAAATTGGTTTTGTTCTTTGCGTTTTTGAAAGAAATAGGAATTGGATTGGGTTACGTTTAGAAATTCGGTTATGGTGTTCCAAACTTCGGGAATGCCTTCAGAAGTGAGTGCGCTACAAGTAGCTGTTTTAGGAGTCCATCCTGATTTTTTAGCTGGAAATAAATGCAAAGCTCGATTGAATTCAACTTTAGCAAATTGTGCTTTTTTGATGTTGTCGCCATCGGCTTTGTTGATAATAATAGCATCTGCCATTTCCATTATGCCACGTTTAATACCTTGAAGTTCATCGCCTGCTCCCGCAATTTTTAAAAGTAAAAAGAAATCGACCATGCTATGAACAGCAGTTTCACTTTGTCCTACACCAACAGTTTCAATAATAATAATGTCAAAACCGGCTGCCTCGCAAAGTGTTATGGTTTCACGAGTTTTTCTAGCTACTCCTCCTAAAGTTGCTCCAGAGGCCGATGGTCTAATAAACGCATTAGAGTCTTTGACTAATTCTTCCATTCGGGTTTTGTCTCCCAAAATACTTCCGTGACTAATTGAACTACTTGGGTCAACAGCTAGTACGGCTACTTTTTTACCAAGTCCCGTTAGGTATTTTCCAAAAGCTTCAATAAAGGTACTTTTCCCTACTCCTGGTACTCCGGTAATTCCTATTCTAACAGATGGATTAGCATGGGGTAAACAACTGTTGATAATGGTATTGGCTTTTGCCAAATGAATTGGATTGGTACTTTCAACCAAGGTTATAGCTCGACTTAAAGCGGTAATATTTCCATTTAAAATCCCTTTGACTAGTTCTTCAGCTGAAGGCTGGATTTTTCGAGAATGCTGGATATGCTCTATAGATTGACTACTGATACTTTCGGGTTGTGAAATACCAGCTTTTTCTTGTAATGCCGAAGAATGTGCTTTTTTAGAAGTCAATACAAAATAATTTGAAGAGTAAAAATACTAAAATATACTTAGTAGTCTACTTTACAAGGGTAGATTTATTTTAGCGTATTGTAGTAGCATAATCGTTTTGGCATCGGTAATTTCTCCTGAAGCAATCATTTGGTAGGCTTTGTCAAATGAATATTCAAGCACTTCAATATGTTCGTGTTCTTCTTCAAGTCCACCTCCGTCAGAAACCTTCATGTCTGACTCGTATTCTCCTACAAAAAAGTATAATATTTCGGTAACTGCTCCTGGTGACATATAGGATTCAAACACTTTTTTAACTGATGAAAGACGGTATCCAGTTTCTTCTTCTGTTTCTCGAATAATGCATTCTTCGGGATTTTCAGTATCCAATAAACCAGCACAAGCCTCAATTACCATTCCTGTTGAATTGCCGTTTAAGTAAGTTGGTAAACGAAATTGGCGCGTTAGAATAACGGTTTTATGGGAGGTGTTGTAAAGTAAAATCACAGCGCCATTACCACGGTTGTATACTTCTCGAACTTGAGTTTCGGAATCGTCTGAGCCCATTTTATAGTCGAACGTTACTTTGTTTAAGATATACCAATTATCAGAAAGTAATTCGGTTTTTTGGATCGTTATTTTTGGGTTTTTCATTACAATTAAGGTTTTGGGTTTCTTGGTTTGAGAGCAATATTTTTAAAAGTCGTTCCCCAATTGTTATTGTTGATATTATTAGGAAGGCCATCTCGTGTCATTAATGCATCTTGATCGGACTCGTCTTTTTTCCAAACCCAAGCACAAACCGAAATTCCTTTGTCATATAGCAAGTTTAGAAACGAATAGGGATTCATTAAAACACCCGCATTCATAGGTGCAGTTTCTCCAAAAATAATTGGTAAATTGTATTGATTCAATACATTAACCCTGTTGTTTATATTTGTAGATGAGTCTAATAGCCATTTTTCGTAGGCATGAATATCAAATAAAATATTGGATTTGCCAACTAAGAATTCATTGCCTTTATTTAGTAAAACACTTTCGTCTTGTCCTTGTTCTGCACAAGGAATAACAATTATGTTTTTATTTCCCGTAGCACGGATTATTGCAGTTAACTCATTCATGTTTTGTAGCCAAATAGCATCAGTATAACCATCAGTACGATCATAGCGATAAGGCTCATTCCAAACTTCGATCCATACATCATTTTGATCTTTGAATTGAATGGCCCATAATCGAAGCTTTGCTTTATATTCTTCCCACCAAAATGTACTTACGGGAGATTTTCCAGTGAATAGGGTAGAAGGATTTCCATCCCATCCAAAGGCACAAATCCAACTTATTTTATTTTGTTTTCTATTTTCATCAACAATATTTTGAATAGAATACAAATAGGTTCCATGGCTGTCTTGAATTGGAGATCCTGAAAGAGGAGTCTCTTTGATATTACCGATAAACTCTCGAGCAATGTCTAGATTCCAAGAATTCATATTGGCACTCCCTGCACTAAAAACATGCATTGTGTTGGCTCCAATCAATTGAATGTTTTTTGAGTTGTATGTAATCTTAGAATTAATTATTTGATAACCGGAATTGTTATTGATGTTACTTTCTTCTTTTTGGCAGGAGCCAAAAAAGAAAAGTAATACAAACGACTTGAGAATTAAATATCGATACTTCACTGAAAATCAATTAAAAAGTAAATGTAGGTTATTTATAAAAAAAACGCCCTGAATTCTCAGAGCGTTTTTAGTTGATTATTTTAAGATGGTTTGTTTTCTGTCTGGTCCAACAGAAACAATCTTAATTGGCACTTCTACTTCTTTTTCTATAAATTCGATGTATTCTTTCAATTCTGTAGGTAATTCATCGTAAGTAGTCATACCTGTTAAATCAGCTTGCCATCCTTTGAATTCTTTATAAATTGGAGTTACATTCTCTTCTTCAATGTTGTAAGGGAAATGACTGATTTTTTGTCCTTTGTAGTTGTACTCGGTACATACTTTTAACGTTTTGAAACCTGAAAGAACGTCGCCTTTCATCATCATTAATTGGGTTACTCCATTGACTTGGATCGCATATTTTAAAGCAACTAAGTCCAACCATCCACAACGTCTTTGTCTTCCTGTTACCGAGCCAAATTCATTTCCAATTTTTGCCATTGTGGCACCATCTTCGTCAAAAAGTTCTGTTGGGAAAGGGCCACTTCCTACACGGGTTACATACGCTTTAAAAATTCCGTACACTTCTTTGATTTTGTTCGGAGCAATTCCTAAACCAGTACAAGCTCCTGCTGCAGTAGTATTAGATGAAGTTACAAATGGATAGGTTCCAAAGTCAACATCCAATAACGAACCTTGAGCTCCTTCGCATAAAATTGATTTTCCTGCTTTTTGCGCTTGGTGTAAATATTCTTCACTATCGATGAAGTCTAATTTTTTCAATTCTTCAATAGCTTCAAAGAATTCTTTTTCCATTTCAGCTAAGTTGTATTGAATAGCAACATCGTAGAATTTGATCATTTCTTCGTGTTTGTCAGCCAAAGCACGGTAACGATCTTTGAAATCAGCTAATTCAATGTCTCCCACACGAATTCCATTTCTACCTGTTTTGTCCATATACGTTGGTCCAATACCTTTCAAAGTAGAACCAATTTTAGCTTTTCCTTTTGCTGTTTCAGAAGCAGCGTCTAACAAACGGTGTGTTGGTAAGATTAAGTGCGCTTTTCTAGAAATAATCAATTTGCTTTTAATATCAATATTGAATTTTTCTAAACCTTCGATTTCTTTTTGAAAAACTACAGGATCAATTACTACTCCGTTTCCAATGATATTCACGGCTGTTTTATGGAAAATCCCAGAAGGAATTGTTCTAAGAACGTGTTTAATTCCGTCAAATTCTAAGGTGTGTCCTGCATTAGGCCCTCCTTGAAAACGAGCAATAATGTCGTATTTAGAAGTTAATACATCGACAATTTTTCCTTTTCCCTCATCTCCCCATTGTAATCCTAATAGTAAATCTATGGTCATTCTGTGTGTTATTTGTGTTGTTTATATTGTTTAGAATTATGGCTAATTCTAGTTAGTTGTTTTTTTATTTCCGTATAAATACAGTGAGTGGTTGGTAATTTCAATATCAAAAATTTCTTCGATGGTTTTTTTGATGGTTTGAATTCGTGGATCGCAAAATTCAATTACTTCTCCTGTATCCGTCATAATAATATGATCGTGTTGTTTGTCAAAATACGATTTTTCGTAATGGGCTTGGTTTTGTCCAAATTGGTGTTTGCGAACCAAAGCACAATCCAAAAGCAATTCGATTGTATTGTACAAAGTGGCTCTGCTGACACGGTAGTTCTTATTTTTCATTTTGATGTAGAGGTTTTCTATGTCAAAATGTTCTTCACTTTCATAAATTTCCTGAAGGATAGCATAGCGCTCTGGAGTTTTGCGATGCCCTTTATTTTCAAGATATAGTGTAAAAACGTTTTTTACAATCTCTTGATTTTTATTGTTGTCTGTGGAAATAAGTGTCATATCCTGCAAAGATAATTTTTTTTGTTTAATCTCTAAAGTTCCGTTGATAAGTTTGTCTTTTGTTGAAAAATCAATTATGAAGTATACACTCGGCTCACTTTTTCAATGCCTTCTATTTTTTTGATGTTGTTAATTAATTTTTTCAAAATGCTATTGTTTTGTACTACTACGGTGACTTGTCCTTCAAAAATTCCAGCTTCGGTGCTCAATGAAATACTTTGGATATTTACGTGCATATTGTTTGAAATGACTTTAGTCAATTGATTAGTTAATCCTAACGAATCCATGCCAGTGATTTTAATAATGGCTTTGAATTCTTCTTGACTGGAATCAATCCATTTGGCAGCCATAATTCGGTAAGCATAATTGGATTGTAAACCAATGGCATTAGGGCAATCACTTTTGTGTACTTTTATACCTTCATTAACGGTTATGAAACCAAAAACGTCATCTCCAGGAATGGGGCTACAACAAGGAGAAAACTTATAATCCAACTTGTCGTGTTCTTTCCCAAAAACCAACATATCATAATTTGCATTGATGATAGGTTTGTTAATTTCCTCGTCGGGAGTAGTTGCGTTACGTTTGATTTTGTTTTTGAAGAAACTGATGAATGTATTGCTTTTTTGCGCAGCATAATCTTTGAGTTGCTGGTTTTCGATAGCTCCAATACCAACGCGATAAAATAAATCCAAACTAGTTTTAAGTTTGAAAAAATTGACCAACTCGTTAACGGTTTTCTCGTTTAAAGTTATTTTTAAGTGTTTTAGTTTACGACTTAATAATTCTTTTCCTTCTTCGCCTATTTTTTTGGTGTCTTCATTGAGGACATTTTTTATTTTAGTTTTGGCTCTAGCTGTTGTTACATAATCTAGCCAATGTGTAGTTGGTTTTTGGTTAGGAGAGGTAATCACTTCAATTTGGTCACCACTTTTTAATTCGTAGTTAAGGGGAACTAATTTTCCATTAACGCGAGTTCCGCGGGTGCGAATTCCAATTTCAGAGTGAATTCCAAATGCAAAATCGAGAGAAGTGGCTCCTTTGGGTAAAGATTTGATGTCTCCTTTTGGGGTAAACACAAAGATTTCTTTGGAATACAAATTCATTTTGAAATCTTCTACAAAGTCAACCGCATTTGTTTCGGCATTTTCCAAAGCTTCGCGCAATAAGTTCAGCCAAACATCTAATCCACTTTCTTCGGTAGCTCCGTTTTTGTATTTGTAATGGGCAGCATAGCCTTTTTCGGCAATTTCGTCCATTCGTTCACTACGAACTTGAATTTCGACCCAACGTCCTTTTGGTCCCATTACTGTAATGTGCAAGGCTTCATAACCAGTTGATTTTGGAGATGAAATCCAATCGCGTAAGCGGCTCGGACTTGGACGATAATGGTCGGTTACAATGGAATAGATTTTCCAGGCTAAAAATTTCTCGTCGTGTGGATTTGATTTATACACAATTCGCAAAGCAAATTTGTCGTAAACTTCGTCGAAACTAACGCCTTGTGCCTTCATTTTTCTACGAATAGAATAAATGGATTTTGGACGGCCCTTAATAGTGTATTCAATTCCCTCTTCGTCCAATGATTTTTTTAGTACGTCTGAAATGTCTTTGATATAAGCGTCTTGTTCTTCTTTAGTTTCTTTAATTTTACTTAGTATATCTTTGTATATGGCAGGCTCGGTGTATTTTAACCCTAAATCTTCTAGTTTGGTTTTGATGTTGTACAAACCCAATCGATGAGCGAGAGGCGCATAAATATATAAAGTTTCTGAGGCAATTTTAGTTTGTTTGTCTTCTCGCATGGATTCCATAGTTTGCATATTATGCAAACGGTCAGCGAGTTTGATTAAAATCACTCGAACATCGTCGTTGAGTGTTAGAATCATTTTTCTGAAATTTTCAGCTTGTATAGAAGCGTTTAAATCTTTTTGAACCAAGGAAATTTTGGTTAACCCTTCAACCATTTGCGCTACTTTTGGATTGAAGAGGCGTTCAATATCTTCTACACTAATTGGGGTGTCTTCTACTACATCATGTAATAGTGCAGCCGCAATGGAAGTAGCTCCTAAACCAATTTCAGAGGCTACAATTTTTGCCACCGCAATGGGATGAAAAATGTAGGCTTCGCCAGATTTTCTTCTTTGATCTTTATGTGCATCAACGGCAACGTCAAAAGCCTTACGAATTAGTTTTTTGTCACTATCGGTTAACGTTTGGTAACTAATACGAAGTAACTCCTTGTATTCTTGGGCAATGGCCTTATTTTCTTTTTCGATATCTATTTCAGTCATGGTAGGCGGGGTTCAATTTCTAAAAATAGAAAAAACCGACTAATTACGCAAGTGAAATGAGAGAATATTTTTGATGGATAAATTAAAAACCTCTTTGTCTTTTGGCTTCAAAAATTAAAATAGCCGCAGCGACAGAGACGTTCATGGAATCAATTTCGCCTTGCATCGGGATAATGATATTTTGTGTGGCAGCATCGCGCCATTCTTGGGTCAAACCAGTAGCTTCGGTTCCAACGACTAACGCGGTGGGGGTGGTATAATTTTCTAAATGGTATCCATTAGAATTTTGTAGGGTTGCGCAATAAAAATTAATCTTTTTTTCTTTTAAAAAAGTAATGATTTCTGCGGTAGTTCCAGTGGCGATTTGATTGGTAAACAAACAACCTACACTCGAACGGACAATATTAGGGTTGTACAAATCACTTTTGGGATTAGCAATTATTACAGCGTCTAAATTAGCCGCATCAGCCGTGCGTAATAAAGCGCCAATGTTGCCTGGTTTTTCAGGAGCTTCGGCGACTAAGATTAATGGATTTTGAGATAATTGTAAATCAGATAAAAGGGTTGATTTGGTTTTGGCTACAGCCAAAATGCCTTCGGTAGTATCGCGATAGGCTAGTTTTTGAAAAACCTCTTTGTTGATTTCGATTAATTCAGCATTAGGAGCTAATTGATGAGCTTCTTTTTCAGTACAAATTTCAGGTAAAAAAAGTACGGTTTCGATTTGGTATCCCCCTTTGATGGCGATACTTATTTCGCGTTGTCCTTCGATTAAAAAAGTACCTGTTTGCTTGCGTGCTTTTGCTTTTTCCTGCAATAACACCAATGATTTGATAAATGGATTTTGTACAGAGCTAATTTGCTTCATTGGATTTAAGCCGTTTTTTGAACTACTTCAAAAATTTTAGCGTCTTCACATTTCAACGTTTTAAAAGGGAATTTGACTAGCAATGCATAATCGTGAGTTGACATCAAAACGGTTTTTCCATTTTCATTGATTTTGCGAAGTACTTCCAATACTTCGGCACTCGTTTGTGGGTCCAAGTTACCCGTTGGTTCGTCTGCTAAAATTAATTCAGGGTCATTCAATAAGGCTCTAGCGATAGCAACACGTTGTTGTTCTCCGCCTGAAAGTTGGTGCGGCATTTTGGCGGCAAAATCTTTCATTCCTACTTTATCTAATACTTCGTCTATTTTTTGAAGCATTTCAGTGTTGTCTGTCCAACCTGTTGCTTTCAAAACAAAAAGCATATTGTCTTTCACGGTACGGTCTGGAAGCAATTTAAAATCTTGAAAAACAATTCCGATTTTTCTTCTCAAAAAAGGAATGTCATCCTCTTTTAAAGTAGCCAAATCAAAATCTACGATATGTCCAGCGCCTTCTTTTAGCTCTAAATCGGCATACAAAGTCTTTAATAAACTACTTTTACCTGAACCTGTTTTTCCAATAACATAAATAAATTCACCTTGTTTTACTTCAAGGTTTACGTCAGATAAAATGGTTTTTCCTTCTTGATATATGGTAGCGTTTCGTAAAGATAAAATGGACTGTGACATAATTTGCATTTGTTTATGTGGTAAAAGTAATTATCAATTGGCAATTATCAATTATCTATCGCAATTTTTTTTGTTTTTTGTTAAAACAATTGTTCATAATAAATACTAAAACCATTTCGTTATACGCTATATAATATGATACATTTGAATTTTAAATAAATAGTATAATGCGTACACTCTCTGGGATATTATTTGCCCTATTTTTTTGGGGAACTTTTTCAGTTTCGGCTCAAAAATCAACCATTTATAATTCTAATTCAAAAGATTTTGAAACGGCAGTTTCATTATATACTGCGGGTCAATATGCTTCTGCAAAATTAGTTTTTGATCGCGTCAAAATAAATTCAGTGAATCAAGAAGTGCTGTCTGATTGTTTGTATTATACCGCCATGTGTGCTATTCGCGAACGTCAACCTAGTGCGGGAAACTTGATGGAACGCTTTATTTTGGATTATCCAACGAGTACGAAGAGAAATCAAGCCTATGTTGAACTAGGTCATTTTTATTTTCAACAAGAAAATTACGAAAAAGCCTTGTCTTGGTATGAAAAAGTAGATGAAATGTATTTGGGAGCCAATGAAACCGAAAAATACAATTTCCAAAAAGGATACAGTTTTTTTGTTGCTAAAGACAAAAAAGAAGCCTCACTCTATTTGAATAAGGTGTTGAATACTTCCAATTACGGTTCGCAAGCTAAATATTATTTAGGTTTTATGGCCTACGAAGGGGACGATTACAAGCAAGCAACTAAATATTTTGATGCGGTTTCTACCGAAGGGAAATACAAAGAACGCGTGTCGTATTATCAATCGGATATGAATTTTAAGCTAGGTAATTTTCAAAAAGCGATTGATTTGGGGGAACAGGCTATGTCAAAATCGACACCGGCAGAACAATCCGAATTGAATAAAATTATTGGCGAAAGCTATTTCAATTTGAAAGAATATGAAAAAGCAATTCCGTATTTGAAATTATACAAAGGTAAAAATGGGAAGTGGACGAATGTTGATTTTTATCAATTAGGGTTTGCCTACTACCAACAAAAAGAGTTTCAAGAGGCGGTTTCGCAATTCAATAAAATTATTGATGGGAAGGATTTTGTAGCACAAAATGGCTATTATCATTTAGGTCAGAGTTATTTGAATTTGGACAAAAAGCAAGAAGCGTTAAATGCGTTTAAAAATGCTTCTGAAATGGATTTTGATGCTTCGTTAAAAGAAGAATCGAGTTTGAATTATGCAAAATTGAGTTACGAAATTGGCAATTCATACGAAAGTGTCCCTGCTATTTTGATGGCTTTTTTGGAACAATATCCTCAAAATTCAAATAAATCAGCGGTTGAAAAATTATTGATTGATTCTTATATATCTTCTAAAAATTACAAAGAAGCCTTGGCAATTTTAGAGAAAAATGGAATTCAAGAAAACAAATTAGCGTATCAAAAAGTGCTTTTTTATAGTGGTTTGCAATCCTTTACCGATGGAGAGTACAAAGAAGCATTACAGCGATTTGAAAAAGCAATTAGCCAACAAAAAGACGACTTGATTACTGCGAGAGCTACGTTTTGGAAAGGGGAAACCCAATTTGTATTGGATGATTTTAAAAATGCTCTATTGACCTTTAAACAATTTATAGGTTTTGCAGAAGCGATTAACACCGCTGAATTTAAAAATTGCAATTACAATATAGCCTATGCATATTTCAAAATGAAAGAGTATGATCAGGCTGGAAATTATTTTCAAAAGCAAATTGAAAAAGGGACTGACAAGGTGCGTATGAATGATGCTTATTTGCGTTTAGCAGATTGCCGATTTGTAACGTCAAAGTATTGGCCAGCTATGGAGGCCTATGCCAAAGTAATTGAACAGAAGGGTGTTGATGCTGATTATGCTTTTTATCAAAGAGCCATCTCGTATGGTTTTTTAGGTAAAAATGATAAAAAAATCGAGAATTTGGTGTCGTTTTTACAACTTTACCCTAAATCAGAATACCGAGATGATGCGTTGTTTGAATTAGGGAATACTTATATGACTGAAAATAAAGACGAGAAAGCCATTGCAACCTATGATCAATTGATTAAAGAATTTGAAAATGGTTCGTTTGTGTCTAAAGCCATTTTGAGACAAGGTTTGGTGTATTATAATGCAGATAAAGATGCACAAGCATTAGCAAAATTCAAACAAGTTGTAGCTGAGTTTCCAAAATCGGCAGAAGCTTTAGAGGCCGTTTCCACCGCTCGATTAATTTATGTCGAAAATGGAAAAGTAGACGAATATGCTTCTTGGGTTCGCACGTTAGATTTCGTAGCCGTTTCGGATGCCGATTTGGATAATGATACCTATGAATCTGCCGAGAAACAATACCAACAAAGCAATACGAGTCAAGCCATTACTGGATTTGGAGCGTATTTGACGGCATTCCCTAAAGGAATTCACGCCTTGCAAGCTCATTTCTATTTGGCACAGTCGCTCTATTCAAATGATTCAGAAGAAAAAGCGGTTGCTCATTATGAATCTGTAATTGCAGAGCCACGAAACGAGTTTACAGAGCCGTCTTTAGTGCGATTAGCTCAAATTTTCTTAAAAGCAAAAGAAGTAGAAAAAGCAATTGTAGTTTTATCTCGAATTGAAACCGAAGCGGATTTGTTGCAAAATAAAACCTTTGCACAAGCCAATTTGATGAAATTGTATTACGATAAAAAGGATTATGCTAACGCTGTAGTGTATGCTGAAAAAGTACTAGCAAATCCGAAGACAGAGGCTGATGTTAAAAGTGATGCTCAAATTGTAGTAGCGCGTTCTGCAATGGAAACGGGCGATGAGGCGAAAGCCAAATCGGGTTACGAAAAATTAATGACTGCTCAAGGAGAGCTTGGAGCAGAAGCATTGTATTATGATGCGTATTTTAAAAATAAAGCAGGGAAGTTTGAGGATTCGAATGTAGCTATACAACAATTGGCAAAAAATTATTCTGATTACAAATATTTTGGAGCCAAAGGATTGTTGTTAATGGCAACTAACTTTTATGCTTTGAAAGATAGTTATCAAGCCACCTATATTTTAGAAACCATCATTAAAAACTTTACGGATTTCCCAGAGGTTGTGGCTCAAGCCCAAAAAGATTTGGAAACGATAAAAGCGGAGGAGTCTAAAACAAATTCGTCAATCACTAATTAATGCTATGAAATTACCGTTTTATATAGTAGATGTTTTTGCTGAAAAAAAGTATGCTGGAAATCAATTAGCTGTTTTTGAGAATGCCCAAAACTTAACTACAGAACAAATGCAGGCTATTGCTAGCGAAATTAATTTTGCCGAGAGTACGTTTATCACGCAATTAGATGTTAAAAATAATACGGCTGAGATTCGAATATTCACGCCAGAATTTGAAATGAAATTTGCCGGCCATCCCATTATTGGAACCTCATGGGTATTGATGAATCGAATCAATACCAATTCATCTAAAAAAATAAATCTTACCGTTCCGGTAGGAACTATTCCGGTTTCTCAAGAAGGAGATTTGGTGTGGTTGCAAGCGGCCCAACCGGAGTTTTTTGATATGTTTTCGTCAGAAGGGTTTTTAGAATTTAGTAATTTGAAAAAAACGGATTTTTCGACTGAGTTTCTAATACAAGAAGTAAGTACAGGAAGTGCGTTTGTAATTGTTCCGCTTCAAAATAAGGAGGCTTTGGCCAACTTGGAATTGAATACTACCAAGATGAACGAATGGTTGCAGTTGAATTGTAAAACTAATTTTAGAGCATTGTACTTCTTTTATTTAGAAGACGGAAATTTGTTCAGTAGAATGTTGTATTTGGAAAACAATCAATTGAAGGAAGATGCCGCTACAGGAAGTGCGAGTACTTGTTTGCAAGCCTATTTGCTACGGTATTATTCGCCAGATTTACAATTAATAAATCAACAAGGAGACTACATAGGTCGTCCTTCAAGAATATATTTTGATGGGAAATGGAGTCTAGATCATTTCGAAATTAAAATTGGTGGAAAAACACAATTCATCGCAAAAGGAGAATGGGAAGTTTAAAATAGTTGACAACCCCTATTTGCATTTTGGTAAAAATAAATAATATGAGAAAAAATAGTTTGAAATATACGGTATTGGTACTTAGTTTAGCATGCAGTTCATTGGCTTTGGCACAAAAAAAACAAGACAAAATGCGTACAGAGGAGGTGAATGTGGTCAAATCGTACACCCCGACCATTTCGGATGCCTTTAAAATAAAAGAAACGCCGTCTTTGAATGAAGAAGGAACTGCAGCCAAAGAAACGGTGAAGTACAGTGTTTTTTCGTTTCCTGTAGCTTCTACTTTTACGCCATCAAAAGGAGGCGCAGAAGAAGTAGATAAGGAAGAATTAGGCCGTTTTTATAAAAGTTACGCCACCTTTGGAGGAGGTAATTTTGGAACATTGAATGCAGAATTGTTTGCTACTCAAGATTTGAATTCGGAAGAATATGTGGCAGGAATGTTTCGTCATCTTTCATCGCAAGGAGGTATAAAGGGAGTGGATTTAGAACATTCTTTTTATGATACTTCTTTAGATGTAACTTATGGCGCAGAAGCAAAAGAATTGTCTTGGAATATCAATTTAGGCTATCAAAATCAGATTTATCATTGGTATGGATTGCCAACTAATTTTATGGATGCATTGACGCCAACAATTCATGATATTATAGTAGCAGGAATCAATCCAAAACAATCGTATAACACCATTACATTGGATTCTAAAATAGAATTTGATGAAAGTATTTTGGAAGCTTCGAGCTTTAAATTTGCGCATTTTTCAGATGCGTTTGGTTCGTCTGAAAATCGATTTTATGCTAAACCTTCGTTTCAATTTAATGCCTTTGGAAAAGAAATAAAACTGAACGCTATTGTAGATTATTTAGGAGGAAAATTTGATAATAATTATACCCGAACGAATACAGAACCTATTGAATATGGCTATACTAATTTTGGACTTTCTCCAAGCTATGAATTAGAAAAGGACAATTGGACCCTACATTTAGGTTTAGGATTGTACTATAGTTTGGATACCCAAAACAGCAATAATAAACTATTTCTGTATCCGCAGGTGACAGCCTCACACAAAATAGTGGGTGATTTAATGATTTTTTATGCAGGAGCAGAAGGTGGCTTAGACCAAAATTCGTATTTGAATTTTGTAGACGAAAATCCGTTTTTGTCTCCCACTTTGTTGATTGCGCCAACCAATAAAAAGTACGATGTATTTGGAGGGCTAAAAGGGAAATTAGCAGATAATATAAGCTATAATGTAAGAGGGTCTTTTGTAGATGAAAACAACAAAGCTTTATTTAAAAGCAATGATTTCTCGGCTAATTTTAATTATGGTCCGTATGCCTACGGGAATTCCCTGCAAGTGGTGTATGACAATGTAAAAACCTTCCGTTTATTTGGAGAATTGAAAGCAGATATTACTGAAGCGATTCATTTTGGAGCTAATGGTACTTTCTCTGTTTACAATACAAAAAGCCAAGCAGAAGCATGGAATTTACCTATGATAAAATTAAATGCTACTTTGGATTATACCATTAATTCAAAATGGTATGCTGGTGCAGATGTGTTCTTTGTTGGTTCACGAAAAGATTTGCAAATCAACAATGATTTGATTTATGTTTATCCGCCAACTTATGTGCCAACAACTTTGAAATCGTATATCGATTTGAATGCTCATGTGGGGTACAAACACAGCGAACGATTGACTGCTTTTTTGAAAGCCAATAACATTGCGAACCAAGCGTACCAAAAGTGGTTGAATTACCCAGTTCAAGGATTTCAGGTGATTTTGGGAGCCAATTATAAATTTGATTTTTAATCGGGGTTTTGCATTGACTACTTTCAAACAAAAAATACATACACATTACTTGCTATTGGTTCAAGATCGAATAGATGTCTTTCGGGATATGATTTCGGCATTGACAGAAGATTCTAAGAACGATGCCAAAGGCTCGGCAGGCGATAAGCACGAAACTGCTTTGTCGATGATGCATTTGGAGCAAGAAAAATTGAACCATAAATTGAGCGAAGTCTTGACTCAAAAAGCCGTTTTGGACAAAATAGACGCTTTAAAAGTAACCGATGTTATTGTTGTAGGGAGTTTGGTCAAGGCCAATGGGATTTATTTGTATTTAAGTTTGGCTTTGCCAAAGATTACTATAGAAGGAATTAACGTGATTGCTTTGTCGCCACAATCCCCTTTGGGCAACAAGTTGATGGGGAATCCAATTGGGTTTACTTTTGAGATCAATGGTACTTCGTATTGTATTGAAAGTATTGAGTAAACTTGCTTGTTTCATAGATTTAAACTTTTAATTTTTACTACAGAAGTTAGTTAAGATACTAAAACTACTTAGAAAACTAGTTGATAAATTGTAAGAAAAAATCAATATATTTGAAATATCAATAAAGCGAACAGATCTTCGTTTATCTTCCATATATTAAGATCCTAGTTTGAATTTTTCGCATATAAACGGGTTGTAGCTGATAGAGTAATTTACTGACATAATTAATTATAAAATTTACGATGTATAAATTTGATTTAAAAGATGGAAAGTTTTTTTCCTATAATAACAGGACAATATCTTCAGATCAACCATGGTCTTTAACCGATGTAAGTGAAAATTCATTATTGAGATTAGTAGCTTGGAATATTTTTAAAAGTCGCGAAAAACCTAAGCTATCCTTTACGTATAAAATTATTAGGTTTTTAACTCATTTTAAATGGGCTGACAAGTATTTTACAAGTGGTAAGGGTAGAATAAATGATTCAAAGTTTTTTGTTGACGAAATAGTATACCATTTAACAAAACTTACAAGTCTAACATATTTAAGTTCAAGTGAATTAAGAGAATTACTTATTAGCAGTATAAGAGTTTATTTTAAGGATGGTTGGGATGCTGGAACACCAATACTTGAGGAAGACCTTAGGAGATGTGTAAACCTACAAGAATTTTACAGTAATGAGTTAGAAATAAATTTTGATTTTGCAGAAAATCTTAAAAACTTAAGAGTAGTAAATTTATATGTAAATGATACAAATAACAAATATGGTGATTACAAAGGAGCAAGGTACAAATACAAGACGGGAACCGTAATTAGGGAGGTTGTTAATGTTGAAAAACTAAAATCATGTGTAGTACTTCATCTTGTAGATTCGCATGTAAAAGAATTTAACAAAATTCCTGATAACATTTGGTCACTAAGTTTAAGGAATTCAAATTTTGAGAATCTTAATGATTTAACTCATTTAAAAAATTTAGAATACTTAGATATTTCTTATACTTTTATAACATCAACTAATGGTTTGTCTCAATTAGAAAATTTAAGAATTTTAAATCTTTGCTGCATAAAACTGAATGGAGAAAATGAAAAAACAAAGATTTATCAAGAAATATTAAACTTAGAAAATTTGTATATAGTAATAATAGATACAGAAAATCTAAATGCCTTTTTTGGTAAAAACATAATAAATTCTAAGCTCAAAAATAAAATCATAGAAGTGCCTAATAAATATAATATTGGAGATATTTCAACATTTGAATTAGTCGAAATGCTCAAGATAAAAGAAAGAATAACTATTCAAAATGATTTAGCCTCTTTTGATTTTTGGAATGCTCCTATGGGTGAAACAAGAGAGGATAAATCTTATGAAGTAAAAATTGATTATGAAAAAATTAAAAATCAGTTACATCAAAAATTAATTAAGTAACTTCAATGGAATTTGAAACTCATCAAACTGAAAACATTACCAGCAAATACGTTTATCGATATTTGACAATTGAAAAATTAATCGATTTTTTTGAAACTAGTAGTATTTATCTTTCTAGACTAGACTTATTTGAAGATAATTTAGAAAACATAGAACCATACGATATCAATGAATTAAAATTATTAACGTTAACAAAACCTCCAAATGCGAATCCTATAATAAGAGAAACAGAATGGGAGGAGATAATTTATAGCGAAAAAATTAGACTAATAGAAATTCAAAATAATTTAATAGAAAATCAGAAAAAAAGGTTTGCAAGTTGTTGGATTCTTAGTGATGTAGAGTCTTTTGGTATGTGGGATGCATATGGAAAAGAGGGGTTTGTAATTCGATTTAACAGAGAATATTTTGAGAAAATCATTAAAGAATCAATTTCAATACAAACAGAACCAACAAGTAAGATTGAATTATTAGTAATAGGAAAAGTCATTTATCAAGATTTTGAAGAAATGATAAATAACGAAAGAAAATCAATACTTCAATATTCAGCTTTCAGAAAACATCTTTCTTTTAAACACGAATCTGAGTTCAGAATTGTTGGATTTGCAAATAATTTGGAAAATCAGAAAGGGCTTAGGTTTAAATTACCCGATATCAATAATCTAGATTTTGAGATATTTGCGAATCCAAGATTTACAGATTTTCAATTTCAACAATACAAAAAAATAATTGAAAAGTATTCAATACAAAAGGACTTAAGAATTTCAGAACTAAAAAATTTTCTAGTTTTTCGAAATTTAAAATATTGAAACTAGCTATAACAACACTTGTCCAAAACTGAGGTTTATAGGTTAAATCAAACTTTATTTTTAAATGGAATCAAAGTACTTAGAGATAGCAACTTTCGCAAGACGCAAAGAGTTACCAATGAACCCAAACATACCGCTTCAACATAATACTAGGAACAGCAAAAAAACCTTTCCTTTTTACAATTTTTAACTTTATGTTTCTATTTTTGTTGTTTTAAATTACATTTTTATTACAAAATTTAATATTTGGTTTTATTTTATAACTAAAAATAGATTTTATGTTTTTCAATCGTAACTTTTAACTCATCTTTGCTGTATCAAAATAACAAAAAGTAAACAGTAAGATTATGTGCGGAATATTAGCCATCATTGGAAAAGGAAAAGATGAACAATTAGTGAGAGAACTTTCAAAAAGAATGACACACCGTGGTCCTGATGAAAGTGATTTGCATATTACAGAGAATGGACATATTTTAAGTCATGAGCGTTTGTCAATTATTGACTTGCATTCAGGACGCCAACCTATTCAAGGAACTTCAACTGCTTGGATGGTACATAATGGAGAAGTGTACAACCACCAAGCTTTGCGAGATGGTGTTTTGAAAGGACATACCTTTAGAACTAAATCTGATTCAGAAGTAATTGTTCATTTGTATGAAGAATTCAAATACGATTTCTGTAACATGTTAGATGGGGATTGGGCTTTTGTTGTAGTTGACGGAGATGACTTTATTGCAGGTAGAGATCCAATGGGAGTGAAGCCATTGTATTATGGATTAGACGATAGAGGAAGAATCTATTTTGCTTCTGAAATGAAACCTATTGCTGACCAATGCAAAACATTCTCTACTTTTCCTCCAGGACATTATTACACACCCAACACTGGTTTTGTAAAATACTACCAACCAGAATATGAAGATTACACTAAAGCAGATCAAGATTTAGATTTGGATCTAATTAGAGAAACCTTGACTGAGGCTACTCGTAAACGTTTAATGAGTGATGTGCCAATTGGAGTATTGCTTTCAGGAGGTTTGGATTCGTCTTTGACGTCTTCAATTGCGTCACGATTATTGAAAGAAAGCGGCAAAAAATTACATTCCTTCTCAATTGGTTTGGATGCAGATGCGCCAGATGCTAAAGCGGCTAAAAAAGTAGCAGAGTTTTTAGGAACAGAACACCACGAAGTACACTTTACGATTGAGCAAGGTATCGAAATCTTAGATAAATTGATTTGGCATTTAGAAACCTATGATGTGACTTCTATTCGTGCGAGTACACCTATGTATTTCTTGTCTAAAGCCATTACCGATATGGGAATTAAAGTGGTGCTTTCAGGAGAAGGGGCGGATGAGATTTTTGGAGGGTATTTGTATTTTAGAAATGCGCCAACGGTGGAAGATTTCCAAAAAGAAACGATTGAAAGAGTTCAAAAATTATTCACTGCCGACTTGTTAAGAGCAGATAAGTCAACCATGGCTCACGGTTTAGAAGCAAGGGTTCCGTTCTTGGATAAAGCGTTCTTGGATATGGCTATTCGTATCAAAGCAGAAGAAAAAATGCCGAAGACCTATGATGGTAGAGAAAAATACATTTTAAGAAAAGCATTTGATACACCAGACAATCCGTATTTACCAGATGAGGTATTGTGGAGACAAAAAGAGCAGTTTTCTGATGGTGTAGGGTACAACTGGATTGATCAATTAATTGAATACTGTTCTGCTCAAGTTACAGATGAGCAATTAGCAGGTGCAGAGGCTGAGTTTCCTTATAATACACCAACAACTAAAGAAGCGTATTTCTATAGAAGTATATTCCATAAATACTACCCACAAGTGAGTGCGGCTCAAACAGTAAGAAAATGGATTCCAAAATGGCAAGAAAACCAAGATCCAAGTGGTAGAGCAAATGCAGCTCACGTCCAAGCAGATGTTGAGATTGCTAAATAAGTTATTGAATTAGTTCAAATAATGTTGAAAAAAAGACGTTTTTCGTAAGAAGAGCGTCTTTTTTTGTTTAAAATATAAACAAATGTTGATAACTTAACATTTATAAACGGCATTTTCCTTCTCAAATATCCCCTGTTTTTATATATTTGCTTGTTATACAATTTTACATTTTAGATTAAAAATATGAGTGAGGAGATTAACAAGAATAATTATTCAGCGGATAGTATTCAGGCATTAGAAGGAATGGAGCACGTAAGAATGCGTCCATCAATGTACATTGGAGATGTTGGAGTACGAGGATTGCATCATTTGGTTTATGAGGTGGTAGATAATTCCATCGATGAGGCTATGGGTGGTCATTGTGATACTATCAGTGTTTCAATCAATGAAGATGGATCCATTTCTGTTGAAGATAATGGTCGTGGTATTCCTGTTGGAATTCATAAAAAAGAAGGCGTTTCGGCTTTAGAGGTTGTAATGACCAAAATTGGTGCAGGGGGTAAATTTGATAAAGATTCGTATAAAGTTTCTGGAGGTTTGCACGGTGTAGGAGTTTCGTGTGTAAACGCCTTGTCATCTCATTTAAGAGCGACGGTTCATAGTAGTGACGGAAAAATCTACGAACAAGAATACGAAAGAGGTAAAGCCTTGTATCCTGTAAAACAAATTGGAGATACTACTAAAAGAGGAACTATTGTTACTTTTTATCCAGACCCAACTATTTTTACGCAAACTACGGAGTATTCGTATGAGACTTTGTCGTCTCGTATGCGTGAATTGTCTTTCTTGAATAAAGGAATAAAAATCACTTTTACAGATAAAAGAGAGTTAGATAAAGACGGGAATTTCCTTTCCGAAGTATTTCATTCTACTGAAGGTTTAAAAGAATACATTCGTTATTTAGATGGAAATCGTGAGCCAATTATTGGTCATGTAATTTCGATGGATCACGAAAAAGGAGAAATTCCAGTTGAGGTAGCCTTAATTTACAATACAAGTTATTCAGAGAATATCTTTTCGTATGTAAATAATATCAATACACACGAAGGAGGTACGCATTTACAAGGTTTTAGAAGTGGTTTGACACGAACACTTAAAAAATATGCGGATGCTTCTGGAATGTTGGATAAATTGAAATTTGAAATTTCAGGAGACGATTTCCGTGAGGGATTGACAGCGATTATTTCGGTTAAAGTTTCTGAGCCTCAATTTGAAGGACAAACCAAAACTAAATTAGGGAATAGAGAAGTAGTTTCTCCAGTAAGTCAAGCTGTTGGAGAAATGTTGGAGAATTATTTGGAAGAAAATCCAAATGATGCTCGTGTTATTATTCAGAAAGTAATTTTGGCTGCCCAAGCCCGCCATGCTGCGAAAAAAGCGCGTGAAATGGTGCAACGTAAAACCGTTATGGGTGGGGGTGGATTACCAGGAAAGCTGTCTGATTGTTCTGAGCAAGATCCAGAAAAATGTGAAGTATACCTTGTTGAGGGAGATTCTGCAGGTGGAACGGCAAAACAAGGACGTGACCGAAATTTCCAAGCTATTTTGCCATTGCGTGGTAAAATTTTGAACGTGGAGAAAGCGATGCATCACAAGGTGTTTGAAAGCGAAGAAATTCGTAATATTTTTACTGCTTTAGGTGTTACTATTGGTACAGCTGAAGATAGTAAAGCTTTGAATGTAGAGAAGTTGCGTTACCATAAGATAATTATCATGTGTGATGCGGATGTTGATGGAAGTCACATTGCTACTTTGATCTTGACATTCTTTTTCCGTTTCATGAGAGAATTAATCGAAAAAGGACATGTGTATATTGCTGCGCCACCTTTGTATTTAGTTAAGAAAGGTAATAAAAAAGAGTACGCTTGGACAGAAGATCAACGCGATTTAGCGAATGAAAGAATGGGAGGAAGTGCATCCATTCAAAGATATAAAGGTCTTGGAGAGATGAATGCAGAACAATTGTGGGAAACTACAATGGATCCAAATTTCAGAACCTTACGTCAGGTAACCATTGAAAACATGGTTGAAGCAGATCGTGTTTTTTCTATGTTGATGGGAGATGAAGTTCCGCCAAGAAGAGAATTTATCGAGAAAAATGCGGTTTATGCCAATATTGATGCGTAACTTAGGGCTTCAGTCTAGATTTTAGAAAATAAAAATAATTTTTAAAAATAAAAACATGAAAGTTACAATTGTAGGAGCAGGAAATGTGGGAGCAACCTGTGCAGACGTGATTTCGTATAGAGGAATTGCAAGCGAAGTAGTTTTGTTGGATATTAAAGAGGGTTTTGCTGAAGGTAAGGCTATGGATATTATGCAATGTGCCACTAATACAGGTTTTAATACAAAAGTGATCGGGGTAACCAATGATTACTCAAAAACTGCCAACAGTGATGTGGTAGTGATTACTTCTGGTATTCCAAGAAAACCAGGAATGACTCGTGAAGAATTAATTGGTATTAATGCAGGTATTGTGAAAACAGTTGCAGAGAATATACTAGTTCATTCTCCAAATACAATTGTAGTCGTAGTGTCAAATCCAATGGATACCATGACCTATTTGGCATTGAAATCTACAGGTTTGCCAAAAAACAGAATTATAGGAATGGGTGGCGCTTTAGATAGTTCTCGTTTTAGATACTATTTGTCGCAAGCTTTAGATAAGCCATCAAATGATGTTTCTGCTATGGTAATTGGAGGTCACGGTGATACCACAATGATTCCTTTGACTCGTTTAGCATCTTACAATGGTATTCCGGTTTCTGAGTTTCTTTCTCAAGAAGCATTGGAAAAAGTAGCTGCATCAACTATGGTCGGAGGTGCAACTTTGACAGGACTTTTAGGAACTTCAGCTTGGTATGCGCCAGGAGCTTCAGTGGCTTATTTAGTAGATAGCATTTTGAATGATCAAAAGAAAATGATTGCTTGTTCTGTTTTCTTGGAAGGAGAATACGGTCAAAATGATATTTGTATTGGTGTTCCTTGTATTATTGGTAAAAATGGAGTGGAGCAAATCGTTGATATTACATTAAACGATGCAGAAAAAGCGTTATTTGCTAAAAGTGCAGATGCTGTTAGAAATATGAATGCTGATTTGAAATCAGTTTTAGCATAATTTTTAAACATAAATTGAAAAGACTGCTTTTTTGCAGTCTTTTTTTTGAGATTAATTGGTAAATAAATTGGTTAATCTTAACCTTAAATTATATATTTGCTCGTTTTTAAAAAATAAGTCTTGCTTTTTAATTGACAACAAGTTTGAAAAGCAGTTTTAACTACTGTTTTACAGTGTGTTAAGTAGTATAAATAAAAAAATAATTAATTTTTAGTAATAATGCAGAATAAAGGACTCATTAAATTTTTTGCAATTTTATTTGCATTGGTAAGTATTTACCAACTTTCTTTCACTTTCGTAGCTAATAAAGTAGCAAGTGATGCTAAAGCTTTTGCGGGTGGAAATCCTGAAAAAGAATTAAAATATCTAGATTCAATCGGAAAAGAAAAGGTGTTAAACCTTGGTTTTTCTGATTTTACTTTCAACGAAGTAAAAGACAAACAACTAAATAAAGGGTTGGATTTAGAAGGTGGAATTAATGTAATTCTTCAAGTTTCTGTAAAAGACATTTTGAAAGGATTGTCTAACAATTCTAAAAATCCAGTTTTCAATAAGTCCTTAGCCGATGCAACTGCTAATCAAAAAGGAAATCAAACTTATATTGATGCTTTCTTTGAAGCTTTTGAAGCCAATTCAAAAGGCACAGTTAAACTTGCTTCTCCTGATATTTTTGCCAATAGAAGTTTGCAAGGAGAAGGTGGTGTTGATTTTCAAATGACAGATGCACAAGTTCAAAAGGTAATCAAAAGAAAAGTTGATGAGTCTGTAGAGAGTGCTTTTGGTGTATTGAGAAAACGTATTGATAAATTTGGTGTGACACAACCCAATATCCAAAAATTAGGAGAATCAGGAAGAATTCTTGTAGAACTTCCTGGGGCAAAAGATGTGGATAGAATTAAAAAGTTGTTGCAAAGTACCGCTCAATTAGAATTTTGGGAAACCTATAAAGTAGAAGAAATAGGTAACTTCTTAATGGCTGCGAATGAGTCGTTAAAGAAAACAGAAGTGAAAAAAGTAGTAACTAAAAAAGTAGCTAAAGATTCATTAAGTGCACTTTTAACTGATGCTAAAGATTCTGCTTCAACTAAAAAAGGGAATAATCCATTATTAGATAAAATTATTGGTCAAGGTGGAGGTCCAGTTTTGGCTATTTTTGCCCCAAAAGATACCGCTGTTGTTGGAGGATATTTAAGAAGACCAGATATTAGAGTGTTATTGGCAGGTGATCAACGTTATGCAAAATTTGTTTGGGGGAAACCAACAAAAATTAAAGATGCAAAATCAAATGACATTGATGCAGTTGAATTGTATGCGCTAAAAGGGAATAGAGATAATGTAGCCGCTTTGAGTGGAGGAGTAGTAACTGATGCAAGTGATACATTTGATCAGTTAGGAAAGCCAGCAGTTTCTATGCAAATGAATGGTAAAGGAGCTAAAGCTTGGGAAGAATTAACAGGTAAGGCTTATACTCAAAAAAGCAATATTGCGATTGTTTTAGATAATGTAGTATATTCTGCTCCTGGAGTATCTAGCGGACCGATTGCCGGAGGTAGATCAGAAATTTCTGGAAACTTTGATGTTACAGAGACTAAAGATTTAGCCAATGTATTGAAAGCCGGTAAATTACCAGCTTCAGCAGATATTATTCAATCAGAAGTAGTAGGGCCATCATTGGGACAAGCTGCTATTGATGCAGGTACAATTTCTTCTGTTGTAGGGTTCTTATTAGTGTGTTTATGGATGGTGTTCTACTATGGTAGAGCAGGTTGGTACGCTAATTTAGCATTGTTGTTGAACTTATTGTTCTTATTTGGGATTATGGCAAGTTTTGGTTTCGTATTGACATTGCCAGGTATTGCAGGGATTGTTTTAACATTAGGAACAGCAGTGGATGCAAACATTATTATCTATGAAAGAGCGAAAGAAGAATTGCGTGAAGGAAGATCATTGTCTGAAACTGTAATTGCTTCTTACGGGTGGAAAGGTGCTATGCGTTCTATTATTGATGCTAATGTGACGCATATTCTAACTGGTGCCATCTTGTTTACTTTCGGTACAGGATTAATTAAAGGTTTTGCTTTGACATTATTAATTGGTATTGTAACTTCGTTGTTTACTTCAATTTTTATTGCAAGAATCTTTATTGACAGAGATATTGAAAGAAACAGTAATCTTACTTTTTCTACTGCAATCACTAAAAATTGGTTCACTAATTTCCATTTTGATTTTATCAAGATTAAAACAATTACTTATGTGTTTTCTTCGATAGTAGTTATTGTGAGTTTGGTATCTATATTCTTTGTAAATGGATTGGATCAAGGTGTTGATTTTGTTGGAGGAAGAACGTTTCAGGTAAAATTTGAAAAACCAATTGATGCTTCTGTTGTTTCTGAAGAATTATCAAAGGAATTTGGAACTACTGTAGAGGCTAAAGTATTTGGTTCAGATGATCAATTAAAGATTACTACTAAATATAAAATTACCGAAGAAGGGATGGATGTCGATAAAGAAGTGAATGAAAAGTTATTTAAAGCATTACAACATTATTATTCAAATACTTCTTACGATCAGTTTATCAATTCGTATGATGGTAAAAAAATAGGTGTGTTACAGGCTTCAAAAGTAGGAGCTTCTATCTCTGAAGATATCAAAACTAACTCGTATTGGGCTGTTTTAGGGGCAATGGCGGTTATCTTCTTATACTTAATGATTTCGTTCCGTAAATGGCAGTATTCATTAGGAGCGATTGCTGCAGTAGCGCATGACGTGATATTTGTATTAGGAATTTATTCTTTATGTTATAAATTCATGCCTTTCCACATGGAAATGGATCAACATTTTATTGCAGCTATCTTAACCGTTATTGGTTACTCAATGAATGATACTGTAATTGTATTTGATAGAATTAGAGAGTTTATTATGGGTAAACGTAAAGGAAGTTTTGAAGAAATTGTAAATGCTTCTATTAATACAACTTTATCAAGAACATTGAATACCTCATTGATGATGATTTTAGTATTATTGACGATGTTTATCTTTGGTGGAGAGTCAATCAGAGGATTTATCTTTGCGATGTTAGTAGGTATTATAGTGGGGACGTATTCTTCATTGTTTATCGCTACTCCTGTATTGGTTGATACAATCTCAAGATCAGACAAAAACCAAATTGAAAAAGAGCATAAAGAGGCTTAATTTTCAATAGTTATATATTAAAAAGGATTCAACGAAAGTTGAATCCTTTTTTTTGTGCTATTCATTTCCTATTTCTATAGGGTGAAAAAACAAAATGAATCCTTTGCAATTATAATTATTTTAATTGTGTTAAATGAAAGGATTATATCCTCAGATTCAATTTGAAATAGCTGAAAGTATATTGAAGTAAAATTTTATTATGTGTTAGACCTGAAACAAAAAAGGTTGTCCGTAATAATGGAAAGCCTTTTCAATTTTAAATTTCAATCGCAGATTCACAGATCAACAAAGGTATAAATGTTAAAAGAATTTGTGTAAATCAGTTCAATCGTAGAATCAGTGTCCCATTTTTAAACTTTTTTAGCACTAAATACAAAATAAAAGCCAATCAAGATAAATGGAATACTCAACCACTGACCTGTCGATAATAAGCCTAATGCACTTTCAAACCCTCCTTGACTTTCTTTAACAGATTCGACCACAATTCGAACAGAGAATAGTAGTACCAAAAACAATCCGAATAAATAGCCTGATTTTTTCCGAGCTTCGGTTTTCCAATACAAGAAAAACAAAATTGCAAACACAAAGATGTAACAAAAGGCTTCGTACAATTGGGTTGGATGTTTAGCAGGAACTTGTTCTAAAAGTGTCGCAAATTTCGGGTAAGTAGCAATTGCTTTGTAAGCTTCATTTGGATCTGCAATTTGAGTAGCATTAACAGCATCTCTTGGGCTAAAATAATCTCGGATGAATTTAATTCCAAAAGAGGATGTAGTTTCTTTTCCAATAATCTCTGAATTGAAGAAGTTACCCATTCGAACAAAAATTGCCCCACTTGCTACCGGAATCACTATACGGTCTAGAATCCATAATTGAGGTTTTTGCAACATCTTTTTACTGTAAAAATACATCGCTATTATAATTCCGATAGCCGCACCATGACTCGCTAAACCTTGGAATCCTGTAAAATGAAAACTAGGTTCGAATTTAACAGGCAAAAAGATTTCCAATATATTGTTTCTGAAATACTCCCAATCGTAAAAGAACACATGTCCCAAACGGGCACCAGCCAAAGTAGCCAGAACCGTCCAAATGAACAATGAATCTAGTTTTTCAATGGTTTCACCTTCACGTTGGAAAATATTTTTCATAATGTACCAACCCAATCCAAAGGCAATTACAAACATTAAACTGTAATAACGAATCATGAAAAAACCTAAATCAATTCCTTCTGATGGATTCCAAACAATAGCTGAAGCGTGTGTCATTTGTTTTTTTATTTAATGTAAAATTATAGATTTAATTGCATTTATAGTTAGTGCTGGCATTTTTTCGGAGGAACGGGATCATACCCACTTTTGCCCCAAGGATGGCAACTCAAAATTCGTTTAGTACCTAAAAATAAGCCGTAGAATAAGCCGTGTGTTTTCAATGCTTCTAGCATATATGAAGAACAGGTAGGTTCAAATCGGCAAGCAGCAGGAGTGAATGGAGAAATAGCAACTTGGTAAAAGCGCACCAACATCAAAAAAGGGAAAATAAGAATTTTAGATACCATAATCGTGTTTTTTGAATGAGGTGCAAAGCTTACAACATTACAAACTGAAGGTAGTTCCTTCTTTACCGTCTTTCAATTGAATGCCTAAAGCCAATAATTGGTCTCTAATTTGGTCTGACAATGCAAAGTTTTTGTTTTCCCTTGCTTGTTTACGCATTTCGATAAGTAGATTCACTGTACCTTCTAATTTGTCGTTATTTCCGTCGCTTACTTTTTCGTCTTCTAATCCTAAAACATCAAAAATGAAAGCGTTCATAGCTACTGAAAATAGTTTCAAATCTTCGGCAGTCAATGTTTCTTTACCTTCTTTTAGTACATTCACAAAACGAACGCCTTCAAACAATTGCGCAATTAAAATGGGCGTGTTGAAATCGTCATTCATAGCGTCATAGCACAATTGTTTCCAATCGGCAATGTTCAATGTGCTTTGAGCAGCAGCTTGAATTGAGTTCAAACTACTCATCGCTTCCATCAAACGTTTGTATCCTTTTTCGGCAGCAACAATAGCCTCGTCAGAAAAATCCAAAATACTTCGGTAATGCGCTTGCAACATAAAGAAACGAGTTACTGAAGCCGAAAAAGCCTTGCTTAAAATAGTATTGTCACCGGTCAAAATCTCTCTTGGTAAAATGTTATTACCTGTCGATTTTGCCATTTTCTTGCCATTCAGCGTCAACATATTGGCGTGAAGCCAATAATTAACAGGAGTTTGCCCCGTACAAGCCTCGTTTTGTGCAATTTCACATTCGTGATGCGGGAATTTTAGATCCATTCCGCCACCGTGAATATCAAAATGATTGCCCAAATATTTAGTACTCATTGCGGTACATTCTAGGTGCCAACCAGGGAAACCGTCGCTCCAAGGCGAAGGCCAACGCATAATATGTTGCGGTTCGGCTTTTTTCCACAAGGCAAAATCTTGCGGATTTTTTTTATCCGATTGACCGTCTAAATCACGGGTGTTGGCCAACATATCTTCAATGTTTCTGCCGCTCAAACGCCCGTAATGATTCGTTTCGTTAAATTTCACCACATCAAAATACACCGATCCATTGGCTTCATATCCAATTCCGGCATCAATTATTTTTTTGATGATTTCGATTTGTTCAATAATATGTCCCGTAGCCGTAGGCTCAATACTCGGTGGTAAAAAATTAAAAGCACCCAAAATTTCATGGAAATCGACCGTGTAGCGTTGCACTACTTCCATTGGTTCCAATTGTTCCAAACGTGCTTTTTTAGCAATTTTATCTTCACCTTCATCCACATCGTCTACAATATGCCCCACATCGGTAATATTTCGCACATAACGCACCTTATAATCCAAGTGTCGGAAATACCTAAAAATCACATCAAACGACATAAAAGTTCTCAGATTCCCTAAATGGACATTGCTATACACCGTTGGGCCGCAAACATACATTCCAACATTTCCTTCATGAATAGGGGTAAAAACTTCTTTTTCTCCCGAAAGAGAATTGTATATTTTCAGTTGTTGACGTTTATATAATGGCATTGTATTTTTATTTAGGAGCTGTGTCCTGCTGTTCGCTGTATCTTTTTCTGTAGCCTTCGAGTTCCTCAGGCTACCTTAAAAAAGGATGCCGCTTCCATCAGGGCTAAGGTTTTCTGTTGCTAAAGTCGTTTTTGTTTAAAATCGAGTTTCTAATTTGATGTAATCTAAAAATTCTCTTTTGGTTTGTGCTTCTTTGAATTTACCTCCAAATTCCGAGGTCACGGTGCTACTTTCAATATCACCAATTCCTCTTGAATTCACACATAAATGTTTGGCATCAATTACACACGCTACATCTTCAGTGCCTAATGCTTCTTGTAATTCTTGTACAATTTGCATCGTCAAACGCTCTTGAACTTGAGGCCTTTTAGCATAATATTCTACAATTCGGTTCATTTTAGAAAGACCAATTACGGTTCCGTTTGAAATATAAGCCACGTGTGCTCTTCCAATAATTGGTAATAAATGGTGTTCGCAAGTAGAATATACAGTAATGTTTTTTTCCACTAGCATTTCGCCGTATTTGTAGTTGTTGTCAAATGTAGAAGCTTTTGGTTTTCTGGCAGGATTTAGTCCCCCAAAAATCTCTTTCACAAACATTTTAGCCACTCGATTAGGAGTACCTTTCAAGCTGTCATCGGTCAAATCCATACCTAGAGTGGTAAGGATATTTTCTACGTCTTTTTTGATTCGTTCAATTTTGTCATCGTCAGCAATAGCAAAAGCATCATCTCTTAGCGGATTTTTCGCATTGGTACTAATATGATTGTTTCCTATTTCGTCTTGAAATTCTTCGTTGTTTATCATTAAAGCTATTGTTATAATGGGTGTGTCAATTCAAGCGGTAAAGATAATTAATAAAATGCAAAAAAAGGAAGCACTTTTATGAATTAATCGTTGTTTGCGCAAAAAGCAAAAAGCAATACTTTTTGGGTATTGCTTTAGTTTATATTTTATAGTGTTATTGAGTTGTTTATTTCGCTTTTCTATTCGCGTTATACGCAGGAATTGCTTCTTTCAACACGGCTACGGCACGAATCAAATCTTCTTTTTTCAATACATAAGCAATACGCACTTGGTTCAATCCCATACCGGGAGTAGAATAAAAACCACCTGCAGGTGCTACCATTACGGTTTCGCCATTCAAATTGTAGCTTTCTAAAAGCCATTGCGCAAAATCATCCGTATTGTCAACTGGTAACTCAGCGATGCAGTAAAAAGCAGCTTTCGGAGTGCTTACTTTTACCCCTTCAATAGTATGTAAGCCTGCAATTAAGGTGTCTCTACGTTCTCTATATTCAGTAATAACTTCATCAAAATAACTTTGAGGGGTGTCAATAGCCGCCTCGCAAGCAATTTGTTCAATAGTTGGTGGGCAAAGTCGTGCTTGTGCAAATTTCATCGCAGCTGCAATTACGTCTCTGTTTTTGGTTACCATGCAACCAATTCGAGCGCCACACATGCTGTAGCGTTTTGAAACGGAATCAATCATGATAACATTCTGTTCTACACCTTTTAAATTCATTACAGAATAGTGGCTGTCATCTCCGTAAATGAATTCGCGATACACTTCATCAGCAATTAAGAACAAATCGTGTTTTTTTACTAATTCACCCAATTGAAGAATTTCTGATTCCGAATACAAATACCCTGTTGGATTATTTGGATTACAAATCAAAATAGCTTTTGATTTGGGGGTAATTAATTTTTCAAAATCAGCAATAGAAGGCAATTCAAAACCAGTTTCAAAACCCGAATTAACTGGAATTACCTTGGCGGCAGATTCGGCAGCAAAAGCACTATAATTAGCATAAAATGGCTCAGGTATAATCAACTCGTCTTCAGGATCCATAATGCTTCCTAAAGCAAATAACAACGCCTCGGAACCACCGGTAGTGATTAAAATATCTTCGGTAGTAACATTGACATTTTGGTTGGTGTAGAATTGAGCTAACTTACTTCGGTAGCTTTCATAACCAGCAGAGGGGCCGTATTCGATAATGTCTAAATCAATATTTTTAATAGCATTAACTGCTATTTCTGGACTTTTGATGTCGGGTTGTCCAATATTTAAATGGTACACTTTGTGTCCTTTTTTCTTTGCCATATCAGCAAAGGGAGCCAATTTTCTAATTGGCGATTCTGGCATAGAGTGTCCTCGGGTGGATAGTTTTGGCATGATTGTAATCTTGAATTGCAAATTTGCAATTTTTTTTCTTAAGTTATTGTAATTAGTCGTTGTATTTGCTCATAAAAACAGCTTAAAATGTTATATTTTTAAGGTATTTAGTTGATAATATGGAATCTTTCTATTAGTGTAGTTTAAAATGCAACTCGAATATATTTTTTTTACCACATAGAAACATAGTTTGATTCTTTAATAAAGAGAGAGTTAGGTGTTTTACTATTCACATAGCTATGTGGAAAATAATAGTATTTCTATGTCTGCTTTTGATAATACATAACATCTATGTTTCTATGTGGTTACATTTCCAAAATAAAAACGCCTTTTGAAATTCAAAAGGCGTTTTCTAAATGGAATTGAAAAGTAACTTATTCGACTACTTCTCCTTTTATTTTTAGAGCAATCCTTCCGCCTTCATAATTGGTGGCGTTTGATTCTACTGTTATTGTTTTGCGAATAGGTCCTGTGGCCATATTGTATTTTACCTCAATTTTCCCTTTTTTACCAGGTAGAATTGGCGCTTCCGGTTTTGTAGGAACGGTACATCCACAAGTAGAAAGTACATTAGTTATAATTAAAGGTGCATCACCAGTATTGGTAAATTCAAAAACACGGATACCAGAATCAGTAGCTTTGGTTACTTTTCCATAATCAATGGTGTTTTCTTTGGCTGAAAATTCAATTTTAGCACTTTGCGAAAAACTAATATTGCTTAACAAAGTGAATAATAGAAGTGCGATTGTTTTTTGCATTTTCAAAAATGATTTAAATGTTTAGTAAAGTTAGTTTCTTTTATTTACACTACAAATTTTTATTTCGTTTTTTATAGTGTAGTTAATTAGTTACTTTTGTTGCTTATTTGGCTCACAATATGTAGGCCAATTTATAAAGCGTTATTTCTGAATTTGATGTGTACGATAACTCAAATTTTGAAAATAAACACCATATAACGATTAAAAGAATTTACGATACAATGACAATTCCTGCACAATTCGACGCCAAAACAATTGAACAAAAGTGGTACGATTACTGGATGAAAAACAATTATTTTCATTCAGAACCAGACCATAGAACGCCTTATACTATTGTAATTCCGCCACCCAATGTTACGGGAGTGTTGCACATGGGGCATATGTTGAACAATACGATTCAAGACGTATTGATTCGTAGAGCGCGTTTGAAAGGATTGAACGCCTGTTGGGTACCAGGAACAGATCATGCTTCGATTGCTACTGAAGCCAAAGTGGTGGCTAAATTGAAAGCCGAAGGGATTAATAAAAATGATTTGACTCGGGAGGAATTTTTAGCACACGCTTGGGAATGGACCGATAAATATGGCGGCGTGATTTTGGAACAATTGAAAAAATTAGGCGCTTCTTGTGATTGGGAACGTACTAAATTTACAATGGATCCAGATATGTCGGCTTCTGTCATTCGTTCGTTTGTTGATTTGTACAACAAAGGATTGATTTATCGTGGTTACCGAATGGTTAACTGGGATCCAGAAGCTAAAACTACTTTGTCAGACGAAGAAGTAATTTATGAAGAACAACAAGGAAAATTGTATTTCCTTAATTATAAAATCGAAGGGAGTAATGATTTTTTAACGGTGGCAACGACACGTCCAGAAACTATTTTTGGAGATACTGCCATCTGTATTAACCCGAACGACGAGCGTTTTGCTCATTTGAAAGGTAAAAAAGCCATTGTACCAATTTGCGGTAGAGTAGTACCCATCATTGAAGATGAGTATGTCGATGTTGAGTTTGGTACTGGTTGTTTGAAAGTGACACCTGCTCACGATATGAACGACAAAACCTTAGGTGAAAAACATCATCTAGAAATTATTGATATCTTCAATGAAGATGCTACTTTGAATAGCTTTGGGTTGCATTACCAAGGACAAGATCGTTTTGTGGTTCGTGAGGCGATTGCCAAAGAATTAGAAACGGTTGGTGCTTTGGTAAAAACGGAAACTCACTTAAATAAAGTAGGGACTTCAGAACGTACCAAAGCTGTAATTGAACCTCGTTTGTCTGATCAATGGTTCTTAAAAATGGAAGATTTGGTAAAACCAGCTATTAAAGCGGTTTTAGAGGATAGCGAAATTAAATTGCATCC
This sequence comes from Bacteroidota bacterium, assembly GCA_041191945.1. Classification (GTDB taxonomy): domain Bacteria; phylum Bacteroidota; class Bacteroidia; order Flavobacteriales; family Flavobacteriaceae; genus Flavobacterium. Next base: position 165,865 of record JBEENX010000001.1, on the reverse strand, counting down.
CAAACGTTTTGATAATACCTATGCGCATTGGCTCAACAACATTCGCGATTGGAATATTTCGCGTCAATTGTGGTGGGGACAACAAATTCCAGCTTATTATTATGGCGATGGAAAAGAAGATTTTGTGGTTGCCGAAACCATTGAAGAAGCTTTAGCTTTAGCAAAACAAAGAACCAACAACCAACAACTGACAACAGACAACTTGACTCAGGATGTCGATGCTTTAGATACTTGGTTTTCTTCTTGGCTGTGGCCAATGGCAGTTTTTGGAGGAATAATGGATCCTGAAAACGAAGATTTTAACTACTATTATCCAACGAATGATTTGGTTACTGGACCGGATATTTTGTTCTTCTGGGTAGCGCGAATGATTATTGCAGGTTACGAATACACGGGTAAAAAACCATTTACGAATGTGTATCTAACAGGTTTGGTTCGTGACAAACAACGACGCAAAATGTCGAAATCATTAGGAAACTCTCCTGATCCTTTAGACTTGATTGATAAGTTTGGTGCTGATGGTGTGCGTGTGGGCTTGTTGTTGAGTGCTTCGGCAGGAAATGACATTATGTTTGACGAAGAATTGTGTAACCAAGGAAAAGCGTTTACGAATAAAATTTGGAATGCCTTTAAATTGATTAAAGGTTGGGAAGTGTCGGATGCTATTTCGCAACCCGAATCGTCTAAAGTAGCCATTGAATGGTATGAAGCTAAATTGCAACAAACCCTTTTAGATATTGAGGATAATTTTGAAAAATACAGAATTTCAGATGCTTTAATGGGTATTTATAAATTGGTTTGGGACGATTTCTGTTCTTGGTTTTTAGAAATGATTAAACCGGGCTACCAACAACCAATTGACAGTTTGACTTTGGCGAAAGCCATTGAAATGTTGGAAAACAACTTGAAATTACTACACCCATTCATGCCGTTCTTGACCGAAGAAATTTGGCAATTATTGGCTGAAAGAACGAAAGAAGAAGCGTTGATTGTTTCGACTTGGCCAACAATGAAACCATTTAACGCCAATTTGATTACTGATTTTGACAATGTCATTGAAGTGATTTCGGGTATTAGAACGATTCGTAAAGACAAAAATATCCCGTTCAAAGATGCGATTGAATTGAAGGTGGTGAATAATGATAAAACGTCGACCTATTTTGATGCGGTAGTAACCAAGTTGGGAAATATCAGTGCTTTGGAGTATGTGTCAGATAAAGTGGATGGTGCGTTGTCTTTCCGTGTGAAATCGAATGAATATTGTATTCCAATTACAGGAAATATCAATGTGGAAGAAGAAATTGCCAAATTGACCGAAGAGTTGAATTACATTAAAGGATTCTTGAAATCAGTACAAGGAAAATTATCGAATGAAAAATTTGTGGCGGGTGCGCCCGAAAAAGTAATCGAGATGGAACGCAAGAAAGAAGCCGATGCTTTGGCAAAAATTGCTACGATTGAGCAAAGCCTAGCAGGATTAAAATAAGTGCTACTTTTTAAATACAAAAATCCCGTTCTGAATCCAGAACGGGATTTTTTTATGAATTATAGTCAATTAACCTAACAGGAATAAGAAAATTAAAGGAAATACGATTCCGGCAACGGCTAGTTTCCATCCGCGTTGTTTCCAGCTGAATTTACCCGCTTTGATCATAATGGTTCCGGTTAAAGCAATTGTTATCAATCCGATGGCAAAAATATCAGAGTAATAAATCCAGAAATTGGAATTGCTTTTGTGTAATTCTAAAATTTCGTTAATGATAGGCGTTTTGGCAAAGCTAGAAATTTCTCCTTTTCCTGTTGCTAGGTCAAATTCAACATCATTTTTTTCAAAAGAGATTTGAAATTTCCCCTCTTTTACACGAGATCTTCTAAATTCATCGTCAATACCTAATTTTTTTCCTAAGTCTTTAGCAAAGTCTTCTGTTAATAAAGATTCTTCTTTTGGAATCGCATAGTTTACGGCTTTGGTAGCTACCGTATATTTCTCAGGATGCCACGTTTTTCTATGGTTTTGAATAATTCCCGAAAGAGAAAAAGAAACGATTAACCCGATGTAGAAATACCCTAAGTCACGGTGTAAATCTCTCCAATTTATTTTTTTCATAATTTGTTAGTTTTGGTTTATATATAGACATAGCTAATGTAAAAAGGTTTAATTAGAATTTGTATTTTATACTGGTTAAAATTTGACGTGGTGCAATTGGGTTGACACTATAATTTTCGTGAACAGTGTAATTTAACTCGTTAGTGATATTCGATAATTTGCAAAGAATATTCCATTTTTTCCAAGTATAACCTGCTGAAATATCTACAGTGGTATAGCCTGTAAGAGGAATATCCCTGTCATTAATTGTTACGGCACCGGTGGTAGCGTTTACCACATATTGATCGTTCCATCCGCCAAAACGGTCTCCAATATAATTACCAATCGCACCAATAGAAACCCCTTTTAGTTTTCCTGAGGGAATGTTGTAAAAGAAACTTAAATTAGCTGTATTTACAGGAGTTCGAACTAATCTGTCCCCTTCAATAAAACCACCGTTGACTTTATTGGTTTTAGAATAGCGGCTGTCGTTATAGCTGTATCCAGCTGCAATATTTAATCCTTCTATTGGTTTTGCGTTAATGTCAATTTCGATTCCTTTACTCTTAGTTTCGCCATTCAATACTTTTATAGTGGTATCAGTATTTAGAGTAACGCCATCGGCTTTAAACTCGGCGGTTTGTGCTAAGTTACTATTGTTTATTTGGTAAACGGTAACATTGGTACTCAAGATTCCGTTCCAAAAATCTTTTTTTACACCTATTTCATATTGATCAATAACGGATGCTTCAATAGGCTTCAAGTCGGCTGTTGTTCCTGTATTTGGTGTAAACGAATTGGAATAACTGGCAAATACTGACGAATTTTTATCGGGTTGGTAGATGAATCCAATTTTTGGCGAAAACGCTTTGTCTTGAAGTCGAATCCCTTTTGTAATCGTGACTGGGTTTACAGTTAATTTATGTGTTGCTGTTACTGCTTCTTGCCAAGACCAGCGAATTCCTACTAACAATTTGAATTTGTTAGTGAAGGAAAGTAAATCTTGAGTGTAAATCCCGAATCGATTGGTGGTTGTGATTACTTTTTGGGTATTTGTTGCATTCGGTTCTGTAGTTGTTTGATTAGTTGGTTCAAAAGTAAATACATTTATGGTGTCGTAATTAACAGGTGAAAATACAAATGTGTTAGCCGTTGCTATTGAATTTTCAAAGTCAATTCCTGAAAAAGTTTGGTGTTTGATTTTTCCGGTATAGAACTCACCTTGTAGACTTAATTGTTTGCCTAAAATCGCTTCTAAATTCTTATATTGTCCCAAAGGTCGATTCCAAGTTCCATTAGGATTGGTAATTTGAATACGTTCTGTCCCTTTCCATTCTCGGTCATAATTTTGGTAAGACAAATTGAAATTGAGTTTCCAATTTTTGTTTAGTGAATAGTTTAATAGGGCGGAGGCACTGGTTGTTTTAGTATTTCCATTAGACCACAATGCCCCATAGTAATTAGCTCTACCTACATTATAAATTTGTTTTCCAATAAGTATTGTGCCAAAATCGGGCGTCCAATTATCGTTCATGAAATCACCTTGCACGGTAAGTTGTGTTTTTGTATTCAAATTAAATAAGAAAGAAGGATTGATATAATAGCGTTCTCTTTTGACTACATTTCTAAAACTTTCCGAATTTTCATAGGAACCATTAAACCGGTAGGCAATGGATTTATTTAATGGTCCATAAAAATCAATTGAAGGTTTGTAAAACGCAAAACTTCCTGACTGCATAGCAATTTCACCCCCTTTTTTGAAAGATGGCGTTTTGGTAACCAAATTTAAGATTCCACCAGGAGCTACATTTCCATACAATAAAGCTGATCCACCTTTTAAAAATTCAACTTTTTCTAGAGAAGATACTTCTGGAATCGAACCTGCATTATATCGAAAACCATTTTTAAACATATTGTTTGCTGTCATGTCATAGCCTCTAGACCAAAAAGATTCCTGTGCACCACCACGAGCTGAACCAACATAAACACCATTGGCATTTTTTATCACTTCACTTAGTCGAATAGCTTGTTGTTGTGCAATAATTTCGTTGTCAATAATTTGTATACTCTGTGGGATATCCATTGGTTTCAAGCCAGAACGTACCGCGCTGACTTTTCGTTTATTTGGACTTTCTTTGATTACTATTACGATTTCTCTTAATGTCTCCATTTGTTCCTCTAACGTGAAAGTAACTTTAGTCGTCTCATTGGTGACCACTTTAACATCTTGTGTTTGTTTTTTTAGCCCTTCTGCTTCAATAGTAATAGTATGTATGCCAACTGGAAAATTTTCAAAATGAAACTGGCCTTTAGCATCTGTTTTTGATACTGATGCTTTCTTCCCTAATCTAATTGAAATATCGGAAAGTGGGTAGCCGTCTTTCGAAATAATTTTACCTTCTATGAAACCTGTTTCTTGAGCAGAGCTAATTAAAAAAGAGAGTAAGGCGATAAGTAAGAGGTAAATTTGCTTTTTCATAATCGTTTATTTGGAATAATTAAAAATAACGATGCAAATATAAAAGCAACAATTGGTAATTCAAAATTTATTTAGATTAAATCTTAATAATGTTTTTAAAATTGTGTACGATGTATTGAAAATCAATTTTTTAGGCATAAAAAAACCTTACTTTTTAAGGTAAGGTGTGATGGATTATTTTGAAAAAGCGATACTTTTTAATTGATTTTGGCCATTTTAAATTGCTCTGAAACTACTTTTTTAGTTTGTGTTCCTGAAATAGTAATGGTAATAGCCGATTTTGAATGGCGTTGGTATTTGATTTTTTGTGGATAGTCGTTTTGAAGATTTTCAAACACTAATTCATTTTCGTTTTCAGAAAGTAAAGGGAACAAAATGGGTTTGTCATTGTTTTGTCCTTTGATGGTCGTTTCGTACACTAATTCACCTTCTTTTTCGATTAAACGAATGGTTTCAAAATGCAAGGTGTCTTTTTCTTTGATAAAGAAAGATCCTGCTATTAAACTACTATCGTTGGGTTTAGACCAATTTTCGCTAACTATTCCTTCTTCTGATTGGTTCTCCCATTGGCCAAGAAGCCATTCAGCCGATTTTATTTTTTCGTTTTTACCTTTGTTGTTACAGGAAGAAAAAAATGTGATTAAGGCGAAAAGAAAGATAGTATTGCGCATATTTGTTGTTTTTACAATGGTGTTAAACGAATACAATATTATGAAAAAGCCTCTAAAAAATCTGATTTTCGGAAATTAATTCTGCAATCTTTTTTGTATTTTTGCCGTCCAAATAAAGGAAAAAATAAGATGTTAGATAGACTTCAGATAGTTAAGCAGCGTTTTGATGAGATTTCGGATTTGATTATTCAACCCGATGTAATTGCTGATCAGAAACGTTATGTGCAATTGAATCAAGAATACAAAGGTTTGAAAGCCTTGGCAGATAAACGTGATGAATACGTTTTGTTAATGGCTAATATTGACGAAGCCAACGAAATTATTGCGGATGGATCTGATGCTGAAATGGTCGAAATGGCTAAAATGCAATTGGACGAAGCAAAAGAGCGTTTGCCAGAACTAGAAGAAGAAATCAAATTCCTATTGATTCCGAAAGACCCTGAAGATGCTAAAAATGTGATGGTGGAGGTTCGTGCCGGAACAGGTGGTGATGAGGCGAGTATTTTTGCAGGAGATTTGTTCCGTATGTACACAAAATATTGTGAAGGTAAAGGCTGGAGAACTTCAGTAGTGGATATGAACGAAGGGACTTCGGGAGGATTTAAAGAGATTATTTTTGAAGTAACTGGTGAAGATGTGTATGGAACCTTGAAGTTTGAAGCAGGAGTACACCGTGTGCAACGTGTGCCACAAACCGAAACTCAAGGGCGTGTGCATACATCAGCCGCTACGGTAATGGTGTTGCCAGAAGCAGAAGAATTTGATGTGCAAATTGATATGAATGATGTTCGTGTGGATTTCTTCTGTTCGTCAGGACCTGGAGGACAATCGGTAAATACAACGAAATCAGCAGTTCGTTTAACGCACATTCCAACAGGATTGGTGGCGCAGTGTCAGGATGAGAAATCACAACATAAAAATAAAGACAAGGCGTTAACGGTTTTACGTTCTCGTTTGTATGAAATGGAATTGGCTAAGAAACAAGAAGAAGATGCTTCAAAACGTTCTTCGCAAGTAAGTTCAGGAGACCGTTCGGCTAAAATTCGTACGTATAATTATGCGCAAGGTCGTGTAACTGATCACCGTATCGGGTTGACATTATACGATTTGGGTAATATTATGAATGGTGATATTCAGAAAATTATAGACGAATTACAATTAGTAAATAATACTGAAAAATTAAAAGCTAGCGAAGTTTTTTAGTCTAGTTCGTTTGCTACAGAGTAAAAGATTAAGATGATTTTTAATTAATCTTAGCAATCAGAGGAAAAGAAAAATATATAAATAGAATAAATTAAATGCCATACTGAAATTAAGTTTGGCATTTTTTTTAACACTTTGTGAACTTTGCGAAAAACTTTGCGAACTTTGCGGTTAAACATACAACAATGACAACACAACAATTAATTGATCAAATCCAAGCTAAAAAAACATTTCTATGCGTAGGCTTGGATGTGGATTTGAATAAGATTCCGCAACACGTATTGGAAACAGAAGATCCAATTTTTGAATTCAATAAAGCCATTATTGATGCAACGCATGATTTGGCTGTAGCCTATAAACCGAATACTGCTTTTTATGAGGCGTATGGAATTAAAGGTTGGTTGTCTTTAGAAAAAACAATTTCGTATATCAACGAAAATTATCCCGATATTTTTACCATTGCCGATGCGAAAAGAGGTGATATTGGAAATACATCTTCCATGTATGCTAAAGCATTCTTTGAAGATTTGAATTTTGATTCGGTAACCGTGGCGCCGTACATGGGTAAAGATTCGGTAGAACCTTTTTTAGCTTTTGAAGACAAACACACCATTATGTTGGCGTTGACTTCTAATGAAGGTGCGTTCGATTTTCAAACTTTGAATGTGAATGGAACTGAATTGTATAAGCAGGTTTTGGAAACTTCCAAGACTTGGAAAAACAGTCACAATTTGATGTATGTTGTGGGGGCTACTAAAGCAGAATATTTCACTGAAATTCGAAAAATTATTCCAGATAGTTTCTTGTTAGTTCCAGGAGTAGGAGCGCAGGGAGGAAGCTTATCTGAGGTGTGTAAATACGGAATGAATACGAATATAGGTTTGTTAATTAATTCGTCTAGGGCTATAATTTATGCTTCAAATGGAATTGATTTTGCAGAGAAAGCAAGAGCCGAAGCGTTACAAATGCAACAAGAAATGCAAGCTATTTTGGGCTAACGCAATTTTAATTTCTATATTTACAAAAAAGACTCCTTGATTAATTATACCCTATACGAGAATAAAGATAGCAACCAATGGGTGACTTTTGTCCATGGGGCTGGTGGTAGTTCGTCTATTTGGTTCAAACAAATTCGTGATTTTCAAAAAGAGTACAATGTATTGTTGTTGGATTTGCGAGGGCATGGAGAGTCGAAAACGAACTTAAAAAAGGCGTTCCAACAAAAATATACTTTTTCGGCTTTGGCCAATGATATTTTAGAAGTATTGAATCATTTGAAAATTGAAAAATCACACTTTGTGGGAATTTCGTTAGGTACAATTTTAATTCGCCAGTTGGCCGAAATGTATCCAGAACGCGTGCAAAGTATGATTATGGGTGGTGCCATTTTAAAAATGAATTTTCGTTCGCAAATCTTGATGGTTGTAGGTAATACTTTTAAGTATGTTTTGCCGTATTTGATTTTATATCGCTTTTTTGCGTTTGTGATTATGCCCAACAAAAATCACAAGCAATCCCGAATCTTGTTTATCAACGAAGCTAAGAAATTGTACCAAAAGGAGTTCATCAAATGGTTTAAATTAACTGCCGAAATCAATCCAGTATTGAAATGGTTTCGACAGGTAGAATTGAATATTCCTACTTTGTATATAATGGGTGAGGAAGATTATATGTTTTTGCCTGCTGTTCGTAAAGTGGTTGCGAGTCATTACCGTAGTTCTACACTTTGTGTGATTCAAAATTCAGGTCATGTGGTCAATGTAGAACAGCCAATTCTTTTTAATTCGGAAGTACTGTCTTTCATAAAAATAAATCAATAAAAAATGCCGATAACTTCTTTAAGCTATCGGCATTTTCATAACTAACCAAAACCAAAATAATAAATAACCAGTTTATTATCACTGCAAATATCATAAATGATTGATAGTAGTAGTGTTAAGGTTTTGTTATTAGTTTGTTGGATATTAGTTAAGTTTTTAATATTTATGAAAAAACAACAGTTTTGTTATTGTACACAATAGTTTTTCGTTCAGCATGTAGTTTTATGGCTCTTGCCAAAACCATTCGTTCTAAGTCGCGTCCCTTCATGATAAAATCTTCAATAGAATGACTGTGTGAAACACGGGTAATATCTTGTTCGATGATTGGACCTTCGTCTAATTCTTCGGTAACATAATGGCTTGTTGCACCAATTATTTTTACGCCACGTTTGAAAGCAGAATGATACGGCTTAGCACCGGGAAATGCAGGTAAAAACGAATGATGGATGTTGATGATTTTGTTTTTGTAAGCTGCTATTAAATTAGGGGTAATAATTTGCATATAACGCGCTAATACAACAAAGTCGATTTCGTATTTTGCTAATAAATTCAATTGTTGCAGCTCTCCTTGAGTTTTAATTTCTTTAGTAAAAGGAACGTATTCAAACGGAATTTCAAAACGTTCAGCAACCGATTTTAAATCTTCGTGGTTGCTAATAATCAAAGGAATTTCAAGATTCAATTCGCCAGCACTATAGCGCCCCAAAATATCATACAAACAGTGGTCGTATTTTGATATAAATAACGCCATTCTTGGCTTTTGATCTTGTGAATAAATTTCCCAATTCATGTTAAATGGATTGGCTAAATGGGTTTCAAAATGAGATTTTATAGATGCTAAATTCCAGTCTTTGGCACTAAACTCACATTCTAAACGCATGAAAAATACATTTTCATCAGCATCTACATGTTGGTCTAAGTAAGTAATATTTCCGTCAATTGAGGCAATATAATTGGTAACTGTAGCAATAATTGATTTTTGATCTTCGCAGTGAATAAGTATTGTAATTCGTTGCATATACTTTTTTTAGGAACTAGTTTCTGTTTGTTAATTTGGTTTCAAATCTAAACTTATTTTTCTACAGAATCACCTCATTTTTAAAACAATATGAAGCAGAATTGTTTTATAAAACTAAGTTTAAATTTTGTCAATTTTTAAATAGCCGATGTGTAAAGTATCTTCTTTTAAAGGTGTTTCAGAAGGGGTAATTTGTATTGAATACTTCTCTTTATAGATAGAAGGTAAAATATCATCTACATTGTGAATATCATCTACGTCGATGCCGTATTTGTCATCAATGTGAGAGGTAGCGCCTTCAAAACTAAAATGTTTGTAGAAAGTGGTTGCTTTGGCTACTTTGGAGGCTAAGCCTAAGCTTTCGGCTACTGCCAATGTTTTATAATGGTATTCTTCAAATTCATTTTCTTTGTAGCCTCCTAAATTGATAAAGAATAATTTGTTTTTATCGGTTGTATTTTCTTTTGCCACAATTGAAATCGAAAAATTCCCTACGGTCGTTACTTCGCGCCAAGCGTCAATATGTATTTTCCCTTTGGCTTCAGGCCAAAAAGCATTCATTTGAGGGGTTAATTCTTGTAAAGAATTTCCTATTCCAAAAAAAATGTCATGTTGTTCGGTATATCGGCCTTCGGGAGTACATCCTAGCATGACCATATATAATTTTAAGTCTTGTGTCATGAAACAAAAATACAGATTTATCTGCTATGTAGAAATTGAAGATTAAAAAAGGAATAAAAAAAGTGCCTTCTTTTAAGGAAGGCACTTTTTGTTATATATTGAAGTTAGATTACAAAGCTGATTTTACAGTTTTGATAATTCTAGCAGCAATTTTGTATGGGTCTCCATTGGAAGCAGGTCTTCTATCTTCTAACCAACCTTTCCAACCTTTTTGAACAGTCATTAATGGAATACGGATTGAGCAACCTCTGTCAGAAACTCCGTAAGAGAAGTCGTTGATAGATGCAGTTTCGTGTTTACCTGTTAATCGTTGTTCATTATAAGCACCATAAACAGCAATATGCTCTTTAGTAACAGGACGGAAAGCTTCACAAATTTTCTCGTAAGTTTCTTTTGAACCACAAGTTCTTAAAGTTGAATTAGAGAAGTTAGCATGCATACCAGAGCCATTCCAGTCAGTATCACCAAGTGGTTTTGGGTGGTATTCAATATAGTAACCGTATTTTTCAGTTAAACGATCTAATAAATATCTAGCAACCCAAATTTCGTCTCCTGCTTTTTTCGCTCCTTTAGCAAATAATTGGAATTCCCATTGTCCGCAAGCTACTTCTTGGTTAATTCCTTCGAAGTTGATTCCAGCAGCAATACATAAGTCAGCATGCTCTTCTACTAGTTTTCTTCCGTGAGTGTTTTTTCCTCCAACGGAACAGTAGTACATACCTTGTGGTGCAGGGTAACCTCCTACGGGGAATCCTAAAGGTAATTGTGTTTTTGTATCCATGATGAAGTACTCTTGCTCAAAACCAAACCAGAAATCGTCATCTTCATCATCGATAGTTGCTCTACCATTAGAAGGATGAGGAGTTCCGTCAGCATACATAACTTCGCACATTACTAAGTAACCGTTTTTACGATCAGGATCAGGATAAATGGCAACAGGAACTAACAAACAGTCTGAAGAACCTCCTTCAGCTTGTCTTGTTGAAGATCCATCAAACGACCAATTTCCAATTTCTGCCAAAGTTCCCTGAAAGTTTTCGTGCTCTTCCACTTTAGTTTTACTTCTAAGATTTTGAGTTGGTTCGTAACCATCTAACCAAATGTATTCTAATTTAATTTTAGCCATAATACTATAATTTATATGTGATTCAAATTCTGGTACAAATTTAATTTATTTTTCTAATGCTTTAAAAAAATAGGGGTGTTTTTATATTGTTACAGGTTACTTTTTGCAGAAGTGTATTTTTTGAGGGGGTATATTTAAAAAAAAATAATTTTATTAGGCTTAAAAAAATAATTTCGCAATTGTATTCCTCGATTTAATATTGATTATATTTGCTTTCTTAGTAAAAATGAGTATTTAATATAAAAAAAATTACCATGCCAACATTACGTTTTCAAGCTTTGAGAGAAGCATCTAGCAGAAAACCAATTCATTTTGAAGAAACTGAAAAGAAATCAGTCATTTTTGGTTCCAATGTATTTAATCAAAAAGCGATGAAGCAATACTTGACTTCGGATGCATATAAAGCAGTACAAGGAGCTATTCAACACGGAACAAAAATAGATCGAAAAATTGCAGATTATGTGGCTATGGGAATGAAAGAGTGGGCTTTGTCTAAAGGTGTTACTCACTACACGCATTGGTTTCAACCTTTGACTGGAACCACTGCCGAAAAACATGATGCTTTTTTTGAAACTTCATTTGACGGAAGTGATCCTGTAGAAAAATTTGGTGGGGCCCAATTAGTTCAACAAGAACCGGATGCATCAAGTTTCCCAAATGGTGGGATTAGAAACACCTTTGAAGCAAGAGGGTATACTGCATGGGATCCAACTTCACCAGCCTTTATTTTTGGAACTACTTTGTGTATTCCAACCGTTTTTATCTCGTATACAGGAGAGGCCTTGGATTATAAAACTCCTTTGTTGCGTGCACTAACTGTTATGGATGATGCTGCTACTGAAGTTTGTAGGTATTTTGATAAAAATGTCAAAAAAGTAACCGCTACATTAGGTTGGGAACAAGAATATTTTTTAATAGATCGTTCTTTAGCTAAGTCTCGTCCTGATTTAATGATGACAGGTAGAACTTTGTTAGGACACACCTCTGCCAAAGGGCAACAATTAGATGACCATTATTTTGGTTCTATCCCAACGCGTGCCTTAACTTATATGAGAGACCTAGAACAAGAATGTATGTTGTTAGGAATTCCAGTTAAAACGCGTCATAATGAGGTGGCTCCAAATCAATTTGAAGTGGCTCCTATTTTTGAAGAAACTAATTTAGCAGTTGATCATAATTGTTTATTGATGGATGTTATGGAAAAAGTGGCTGAACGTCATGATTTAAAAGTTTTATTTCATGAAAAACCTTTTAAAGGTGTAAATGGTTCAGGAAAACACAACAACTGGTCTTTAGCCACTGATACAGGTGTTAACTTGTTGAGTCCTAGTAAAACTCCAATGAGTAATTTACAGTTTTTGACTTTCTTTATCAATACAATTAAAGCTGTTAATGATAATGAATCTTTGTTAAGAGCTTCTATTGCTTCAGCAAGTAATGATCATCGATTGGGAGCAAATGAAGCACCACCTGCAATTATTTCAGTATTTATTGGAGATTCATTAACTAAAGTATTGGCTGAATTAGAAGAAGTTACCTCAGGTAAATTATCTCCTGAAGAAAAAACCGATTTGAAATTGAATGTGGTAGGTAAGATTCCAGATTTGATGTTGGATAATACGGATAGAAACAGAACTTCGCCTTTTGCATTTACAGGAAATAAATTTGAATTTAGAGCAGTAGGTTCATCAGCAAACTGTTCCAATGCTATGACTACATTGAATGCTATTGTTGCCAAACAATTGCGTAATTTTAAAATAGAGGTTGATACTTTGATTGATGAAAAAGGCATGAAAAAAGACGATGCTATTTTTAACGTATTACGTGAATATATCAAACAATCTAAAAAAATCTTGTTTGAAGGCGATGGTTATAGTGAGGCTTGGGAAAAAGAGGCAGCAAAAAGAGGCTTGAGTAATTATAAAACTACTCCCGAAGCTCTAAAAGCTAGAGCGTCTAAACAAGCCTTGGATTTGTTTTCTGAACTAGGAATTATGAATCATGTTGAGGTAGAGGCACGTTACGAAATTGAATTAGAAGAATACACTAAAAAAATTCAAATTGAAGGCCGTGTTTTAGGAGATATTGCTCGTAATCATGTGATTCCAACGGCGATTCGTTATCAAAATACCTTGATTGAAAATGTACGTGGATTGAAAGAAATTTTTGGAAAAGATTTTGAAAGTGTTTCCAAAGAACAAATGTCTATCATAAAACAAATTTCTGCTCATATTGAGGGTATCAATACAAAGGTAGAAGAAATGACTGATGAGAGAAGAAAAGCAAATAGTTTAACGGATGCTCAAGCAATGGCTGAAGCCTATTGTAATAAGGTAAAACCGTACTTCGATATCATTAGAAACCACTGCGATAAATTAGAATTGTTGGTGGATAACGAATTATGGACATTAACTAAATACAGAGAATTATTGTTTACCAAATAATAATTGGGCATACTTTTTAAAAAGCCTCTCTAAAAATGGAGAGGCTTTTTTTATGAAGGAAAAAATAGATGAATCACTTGATTGTTCTGCTTGGGCAAAAGCCAAAAAAATAATTATCTTTGCCAAAAACACATTTGCCGAAAGGCAGACTACACAACTAACTACATGAGTTCAGATACTTCAAAAAGATACGCACAACGCGGAGTTTCGGCATCGAAAGAAGATGTACACAATGCGATTAAAAATATTGACAAAGGATTGTTTCCGCAAGCCTTTTGTAAAATCGTTCCCGATTACTTGACCCAAGACGACAACTACTGTTTGATTATGCATGCTGATGGTGCGGGTACTAAATCGTCTTTAGCGTATATGTACTGGAAAGAAACGGGAGATATTTCGGTTTGGAAAGGTATCGCGCAAGATGCGTTGATAATGAATATTGACGATTTATTATGTGTAGGAGCTACGGATAATATTTTACTTTCTTCTACCATAGGAAGAAATAAAAATCTAATCCCGGCTGAGGTTATTTCGGCTATTATCAATGGAACGGAGGAGTTGATTAAAGAATTGGATTCTTTTGGTGTAACCATTCATTCTACAGGTGGAGAAACTGCGGATGTGGGCGATTTAGTTCGTACTATTATTGTGGACTCAACGGTTACAGCAAGAATGCCACGTGCCAAAGTAATTGATAATGCCAATATTCAAGCGGGTGATGTGATTGTAGGTTTGGCGTCTTTCGGACAAGCGACTTACGAGAAAAGTTACAATGGTGGTATGGGAAGTAATGGTTTAACTTCGGCACGTCACGATGTATTTGGTAAGTATTTAGCACAAAAATATCCGGAGAGTTTTGACTCGGCTGTTCCTGAAGAATTGATTTATTCAGGTCAGGTCAACTTAACAGATGCAGTTGAAAATTCGCCAATTGACGCAGGTCAATTAGTGCTTTCGCCAACCAGAACTTACGCACCAATTATCAAGAAAATTTTAGACACCTATTCTTCAAAGGAAATTCACGGAATGGTGCATTGTAGTGGAGGAGCGCAAACTAAAATTTTACATTTTGTAAATAATTTACACATTATAAAAGATAATTTGTTTCCAGTTCCGCCTTTATTTCAATTGATTCAAGAGCAATCTAAAACGGATTGGAAAGAAATGTACCAAGTATTTAATTGTGGTCATCGTATGGAATTGTATGTTCCTGAAGCAGTGGCTCAAGATATTATTGCCATTTCAAAATCGTTTCATGTTGATGCCCAAATTGTGGGTAGAGTGGAAGCTTCAGATTCTAAAAAATTAACGATTTCTAGCGAATATGGTACTTTTGAGTACTAATCTTACTTTGTTATTTTTAAACTAATAAACCATAAACTTTTAAACTATTTAAATGTACGAATTAGTATTTTGGCAATATCAAGAAGGAGTTTACTTGAATCATCAATTGGTTTACGAATCCTTGATAGAGGAAAAAATAGTGGATGGTTTAGAAGAATTACCGGTAACTGTGATACTCAACCGCCTTGCAAGTGTTTTTTCTAGTTGGGAAAAAGTAGACGAAAACAGTTGGAAAAATTCCAAAGGGAAAGGTGCTTTTCAAGTGAAGACCACTTCGCAAAGTATTCAAATTGATTGTTATGGAACCGAAGGAAAAACAATGGAACTATTGGCAACTACTTTGGAAGAATTCAAATGTCCATGTTACGACCCTCAAGTTCCGGTTCGATTTGACGAAATGAATGAATAGGTTTTTATTCTTTTTCATCTCCTTTTTTAAAACCAATCAATTGTCTGTATTTTAATTCGGTTTCTTTAAGTTCGTCTTCTAGTTTTTTGTATTGACTGATGTCTTTAATAGTAATAATTCCGGCCACTACATGATTGTTCTGGTCAAGTAATGGTTTTCCACTAATAAGAACTCTTCTTTTTTCTTGAGTATTGGGACTCCAAAGTATTAAATCAATATCATTTGTTTCTTCTCCAAGTAAAGCTCTTTCCATAGGTAAGTTTTGCGATGGAAAAATCGTTTTTTCGTCAGGATAATACAATTCAAAGTGATTGATAAGATTGGGAGAAATTTTTTCATCTTCTTCAATACCAAGTAGTTCGTTAACCATAGTGTTGGCCAAAATAGTTTTGTTATCAGCATTGGCTACCAAGATACCATCATTGATGTTTTCGAGGATGATGCGTAGTTTTTCTTCGTTTTCATAGAGTTGGTTAATTGTATTTTCTCGTTCACTTTCTAATTCAATTAGAGTGGTGATGTCTTGAGCTACAGCATACAATAACCCTGTTGAAGTATCGGGAGAAGTAGCCCATTGCAGCCATTTTATGGAGCCATCTTTGCATAGGTAACGGTTCTTGAACTGCATTGTGATGTCACCTCGTTTCAGTTTAGTTACTTCCTGTTCTGTAGTTTTTTTGTCTTCGGGATATACAAAGTTTAGAAAAGGCTGTTCTAATAATTCTTTTTCGGTATAGCCCAGTATTTTGGAAGTTGCAGGGTTAACTTTTATAAATTTTTCCGAAGACGCAATCAACATCATTTCAGTTGACATATTAAAAAGTTTATCAGATGAAGCGAGTGATTCTTCTAATTTTTTACGTTCAGTAATATCAGTAGCAATACTCCCAATAGCATAGATTCTTCCAGCAGAATCGTATAATGGAAATTTTAAAGCCAAGTAGGTATGTTTTTTGTTGTCTTGACGTATCGTTTCTTCCACTTGAAGTTCTTTCAAGGCTTTTACAACTTCCATGTCTGAATTTCTATTGGCATAAGCCAATTCAGGATCTAAAAAATCAGCATCTGTTTTGCCAATGATATTCGTGTCGTTTACTTGGTATATAGCAGCGTATCGTTTGTTGATTAAAAGATATTCGCCGTTGATTTTTTTTATAGAAATAAGACTGGAAGCATTATCGATTATCGATTGTAATAATTGTTGGTTTTCCAATAGTAATTTTTGCGAATTGTTTTTGGCTCGGAGTTGTGCCTTTATGATGAAATACACCACCGTTAAAAGAAGTATGGAAAGCAGGAATAAAAATCCAATAATCCAATTCAGTACTAGATTTGAAATGGCTGCGCTTTGATTTTTAATTCGGATGATGACTATCCAAGCTAAGCTTAACACTACCAACACGTTGATAATAAAGCCTACTACTATTTTATTTTCAAAACTAATTTTCATAATGTATGAAATTAATGATTATTAATTTGAGTTTGAGGATTGATATATCCATTCCAACCTTCGGTTTTTTTCTTGCTATCATTTAAAATGAAAAACACAGCAATACTTATTATGGAAGCAAAAAAACACCATACAGAAAGTATGTATTCTTCATAAAAGAATGCAGTAATTATATAGGAGACCATAATTGTGATTCCCACAATCCACATTTTTTTTATTTGAGAAAGAAAAGGAGGTATTATTGTCGCCAAACCATACATCAATTCTCCAAAATTTCTCACTCTAGCAGGGAAATTTTGAATGTAAGTGATATGATATCCAATTATTTTTGCCTGTACAGGAAATAGAAATAAACACATGCCTAAGTAAAATGCAATTACGATTCCGATAATTAAGAAGAATAAATACAAACGCCGTTTACTTTTGAAGTGCTCTAATTTCATAATAGCAAGTGGTACCCAAATAGGCCAAATAACCTGTGCAAAAAACAGAAATAAATAGGTTGATGGATTTTGGAGAAAATTGAAATCAGAATTTGTCAATGAAACCCATACAATACCTTCGCTGATTTGTTGAATTGAAAACAGCAGCGGAATTGTAGCAAAATAAATTTGATTGGGTTGTCGTATCTTTTTAATAGAGGCTACCCCAATAGAGGCTAAAACGATACTCGCCCCAAAACTTACATTGGCTGAAAAACACATACGCATTACCTTTTAATAGATGAATAAAAGTTTAATAATGCATTAATTTTAGTTTAATGCATTGTGGTAGGTTTTTCTATAAATTAACAAGAATAGTTTGGGGTGAATTGAACTGTTTGTAATTCAAAACACAACTAAGATAAGAATTGATTTTTAATTGAGCAACTGAAAATCAGTATTTTGTCTTGATTTTGTTTTTGATGGGAGTAATTTTTTATTGTTATAAAACTTCACGAACTTTGTATGAAAATATAAAAACATGAAAATAAATCTAAAAAACGGAATTGATAAATTGCTTTTTGGAATGAAACAAAAAGATGTGGAAGCGATTTACGGAAAGCCTGACCGAAATTATAAAGACGAAGATGACAATCAAATTTTGGTTTACAATAAATTAAAATCCCGTTTGACTTTCTATCAAGAAGAAGATTTTAAATTAGGATATATTGTAGCCTCTGGTGCTGATTTGGAATTATTTGGAAATACTATTATCGGTAAAAAAATAAGTGAAGTCAAAAAAGATTTGGCTCCAAAAAATATTACCAAATTCACACAAGAAGCATTTGATACGTTTGAAAACTATTTTAACGAAGAAAATTGGATCATTTTTCAAACCGAATTTGAAGAAGTTGTGAAGTTTGAAATCGGGGCCATCATCAATGCGAAAGATGAGTTTGATTGGAAGTTTGGGAAGTAATAGTACAATTGAATATAACAAAAAATCCTCAACAACTGTTGAGGATTTTTTGTTTTTAAAAAATTTATTGTTTTGGAGCAGGCGCTTTATCTGAAATTTCCAATTCAAAAACTAAATTAGTATTGGGTGGAATAACCCCTCCAGCACCTCTTTCTCCATAAGCCAATTTAGCTGGGAGAAATAACAACATTTTATCTCCAATGTTCATTAAACTTAATCCTTCTAAAAACCCAGGAATCATTCCGTCTTTTTTACCTGCCTCAAAAGGGAAGGGTTGGTACCCATTTTGATCAGCGCGTGCTTGGTTGAATTGCCCAAAAATTGTAGCGACATCGGCATAATTACTGTCAAATAAAGTTCCGTCTTCAAAATAACCAGCATAGTAAAAATAAATAGTGCTACCGTCAACAGGTTTTACATCGGTGCCTTTTCGCAAAAAAGCATATTGAAGTCCTGAAGCAGTGGTAGTAGTTGTAGCTTTAGTAGCCGCTAAATACGCTGCTTTTTCTTTGATAATATTGCCGTATTTTTCTAAATAGATACGTTTGTTTTCTGCTTGAATAGCCGCTTGTTTGGCTCTGTTTTCAGCATCAATTGCGGCTTGTTTTTTGGCGTCTTCTGCTTTGTTAGTATAATAATCAGAGAATACTTTAACGGCATCAAATTTAGAAGCCAAAGCGCCTTTTCTAGTAATAGTTATTTTAGTGATAACATCGTTTTGTTCAATTTTATTTACCACGTCCATTCCTTGAGTAACTTGACCAAAAACAGTATGTTTTCCATCTAGCCAAGGTGTTTCTTTGTGGGTAATAAAGAACTGACTTCCGTTAGTGGCTGGTCCTGAATTAGCCATAGAAAGGATTCCTCCTTTGTTGTGTTTTAAATCGGTAAACTCATCTTTAAAAGAATAACCAGGCCCACCTGAACCATTTCCAGCAGGATCTCCCCCTTGAATCATGAAGTCTTTAATGACACGGTGAAATTTCAATCCGTCATAAAACGGTTTTCCTTTTAGTTTTTCATCGGTTACAAAAGTGTTTTTTCCTTCAGCCAAACTGATGAAATTAGCTACAGTAACGGGGGTTTTCTGGAATTCTAATTGTACTACAATAGTGCCTTTATTGGTCACAATGTTAGCAAAAATTCCTTCTGTTGTTTTTGGACTTGCCATTTGTGAAATAGCAGGTTTTTTTACTGGAAGTCCTTTTTTTAATTTTTGTGCTTGAACACTTAAAATCCCTAAAAATAGGACAGCTAAAAATTTTAATTTCATGATTTTAGATTTAATTATTGTGCTTTTAGTAATTCAATTTCAAAAATAATATTGGCGTTAGGCGGAATCACTCCTCCAGCACCCGCTTCTCCATATCCTAATTTGGATGGGATAAAAATCACGGCTTTATCTCCAAATGAAAGTTGCTCAATTCCTTCGATAAATCCAGGAATCATACCGTCTTTTTTACCTGCTTGAAAAGGAATAGGTTGGTAACCGTTTTGTGCCGCTCTGTTAGGATCAAACGTTCCAAAGGTTTTGCATACACTTTCGATGCTACTATCAAACAAGGTTCCATTTTCTAAGAAGCCTGCATAATGAATAAAGATTCCTGTCCCTGCTTTAGGTTTGGCACCGCCACTTTTTTTAGTAATCACATATTCCAAGCCCGATTTTGTTTTGGTTGCTTTTGCTTTTAGATCAGCAAAGTATTTTACTTTGGCATCGATAACTGTTTTGTACTTTTCGTTGAAAATACGTTTGTTTTCGGCATCAATAGCGGCTTGTTTCTTTTGATTTTCGGCCTCAACGGTAAAGTAATCATGAAATACTTTTACAGCATCAAACTTTTTAGCCGCATCTCCATTTCTAATTATCGTTACTTTGCTCATGTAATCATCTTGAAGAATTTTGTTTACAGCTTCCATTCCGTTCCCTACTACGTGACCAAAAATAGTATGTTTTCCGTCCAACCAAGGGGTTTCAATATGGGTGATAAAAAACTGACTACTATTGGTTGCAGGACCGTTATTGGCCATAGCCAAAACACCACCTTTGTCAAAACGTAAATCGGTAATTTCATCTTTAAATCGGTAACCTGCATCTCCTGATCCTGTTCCAAGAGGATCACCCCCTTGAATCATGAAGTTTTCAATTACTCTATGGAATTTCAAACCGTCGTAAAAAGGTCGGTTTTTGATGTTTTCATTGGTAACAAATTCATTTTTACCCTCTGCCAAAGTGACGAAGTTGGCCACAGTAATTGGCGCTTTTTCGTAATCCAATTGAACGATAATTTCTCCTTTGTTGGTTTCAATTTTGGCATACAAACCATCAGGTAAATTGTTGTTTTCTTCCTTGCAAGAGTAAAAAGAAGCAATAATAGCTAAGGCGAATAAAAAGCTTTTTTTCATTTTAAATTAGTATTTAGTGTAAAGAATCGTTTTCGGTTTTGGAAATCGGATTGGCTTCGGCTTTCATTTTTTGATCGTAATTGGCTTCCGACATAAAATCACGAAGCGTTACGATACATAATAAAGGTTTGTTCGTGCCAATTTTTTTATTGTCGCCGTGATAACCAAATGCCATGTGTGAGGTAAAAAGGAAATTGACTTTTTCCTTGCGGTGCATTAATTTAATTCCTTCACGCAAACCCGTCATGATGTTTTGTTTGTCAACAAAATAGGTTTGCGGACCTAATTCGGTTTTCGAATAAATTATACGTCCTTTTAAATCTTTTACTTCATAGTCAAATAAAGCAACATCCCCTTTTTTTGGGGTAAGTGTATCTTCGATATTAACAGTAGCATACGAATACCAAAAACCTTTTTTTGAAGCTATAAATTTGATTTTTTTGTTTTGACGAATTACTCTTGCAATCTCAGCCTCTTCACTCGCAATTAATTTTTTATTGCGATTCACAGATTGTTTCATGAAAGTCCCTGATGCGTGAGAAATTGGTCTTCTGGCTTCTTGGTTTTTATGACAGCTTGTAATTACTGTTAATAATAGAAGTACTGTTATTGTATTTTTTAAGTTTTTCATGATTTAGATGGGTAAGTTTTTTACTAAATCTTCAAATTTCTGAATGGTATCTTCCATTGAGGTTTCTGATTTTCCTCCAGCAGCATTGATGTGTCCTCCTCCGTTAAAATGGTTTCTAGCAAATTGGTTTACATCAAAATCGCCTTGTGATCGGAACGATATTTTAATGATTTTTTCGTCTTTGTTTTCGATAAAAATTGCCGTAAAAATAATGCCTTTGATGCTCAAACCGTAATTGACAATACCTTCAGTATCTCCTTTTACATGGTCAAAAGAATCCAATTCGTCTTGAGTTAAATAGGTATAAGCCGTTTTATGTTCGGTGAAAACCTTCATATTCTGTAAGGCACGTCCTAAAATTTGCAAACGACCAAACGAACTATTGTCAAATAGTAAAGTAGGTATTTCTGTATTTCGAACCCCTAAATCAATCAATTCAGCAATGATTCGGTGCGTAGTTCCTGTAGTTTTTGGAAAACGAAACGAGCCTGAATCGGTTAAGATTCCGGTGTAAATACAAGTACCAATGTTTTCGTCTATGTCTGCTTTTTTGCCTAAAAAAGAAATGAAGTTATACAGCATTTCGCAAGTAGACCCAAAACTAGTATCGGAGTAGGTGTAAGTAGCATAATCATCTGGAAATTGATGGTGATCAATCATGATGAAAGGTGCATTGAGAGTACTTAATACCGTTTCCATTTCTCCGGTACGGTGCAGGGCATTAAAATCCAAAGTGAAAATGATTTCGGCTTCTTCCAAAATTTTGGTGCAAGCAACTTTGTCTTTTTCGTATGTTTTTACTGTATTCGCTCCAGGAAGCCATTCTAAAAAATGAGGCATTTCGTTAGGAGAAATCACAATGGGTTGGTGGTTATTTTTAAGTAAAAAATGGTACAAACCTAAGGTAGAACCCATCGCATCTCCATCAGGACCACGATGCGGAATTATCGCAATTTTTTTTGGAGTAGCTAATAGTTCCTGAATCGCTTGAATGTCTTGTGTTTTCATAGTTTGCGAAATTACATTTTTTTAATTTAAACGAAAAATCATTTAAATATTTAACCTAATTTTTACATGTTTAGAAAAGGTCCAATCGGAAGCGATTTATTTTTTGGTACAAATGATATTTAGGTCCTTTCACAATTTGCGAATGGTAAATTCCAACAGAACCTGAAGCAAAATAAGCTACAACGCAAGCAATTCCGATGAAAATACCTCCTTCGATGCCAAAAAGTTCCATGCCCATAACGGTACAAGCAATAGGGGTGTGGGTAGCTCCCGAAAAAACAGCAACAAATCCCATACCTGCTAATAGCGCTATTGGTAAAGGAATTACAACCGACAAAGCGCTACCTAAAGTGGCTCCCACAAAGAAAAGGGGAGTGACTTCTCCTCCTTTAAAACCTGCTCCTAAGGTAAAACCAGTAAAGAGTATTTTTAAGAGAAAATCATAAGAATCATTGGGTGTTGAAAATGCTTTTACGATTTCTGGAACGCCTAAACCAATGTATTTGGTAGTGCCAATATAATAAATAGTTAAAGCTAAAATTGTTCCGCCAATTAAAGGTCGAATGGGAGCGTATGGAATGTATTTTGAAAATAATCGGCTCCAAAAGTGGGCTGTTCTAGAAAATAATAAGGCGGCTAAGCCAAAAAGAATTCCCGTGCCGATGGTCCAAAGTAAATTGATTCCGCTTATTGCTGGAATACTCGGAATGCTGTACTGTGTGTGCTTGACCTGCCAAAATTCGACGGTGAAATAAGCAGCATAAGCCACAGCAAATGATAAAATCACACTTTTAACATTGATTTTACTGAAATAAACTACCTCCAAAGCAAACAAAGCACCCGCTAAAGGTGTTCCAAAAACAGAAGCAAATCCGGCACTAATTCCTAAAATAAGAATCGTTTTTCGGTCGGTTTTGTCTAGTTGGAACCACTTTGAAAATTGGTCGGCAATAGCTCCTCCCATTTGCACTGCCGTACCTTCTCGTCCCGCTGAACCGCCTACTAAATGGGTGATTAAAGTACCAATGAGTACCAAAGGTGCCATTTTGAATGGAATGGGTTGTTGCGGATTTTCATATTCTTCTAAAAAAAGATTATTGCCTTTAACCACTGAACTTCCATAATAATAGTATAGTAAACCAATGATTAGCCCTCCAAACGGTAATAACCAAATGATCCAAGTGTTATGTTCTCTAATTTGGGTAACCCATTCTAAAGCTACTAAAAAGAAAGCAGATGCTGAACCAGAAAATAGTCCAATCAAAGCACAAATAACCAACCATTGTGAGGAAAGACGAAGTGTTTTTGGTAGGTTCATAGTTTGATGGAGTGAATTATAAGCGGTTCAAAAATAGGATAAATTCAGTGAATCATTGAATAATTGCATAAAAAAAGCCGTGAACGAATTAGTTACGGCTCTATTTGTAGCAAGAAAAAATCTTATTTTTCAGTAACGACTGCTGTAAATTCAATTTCTACCAAATATTCAGGTGCAACTAATTTGCTGATTTCATAAAAACCAGTAGTAGGTTTAATGTCTTTAAAAAATTGGGCATGAGCTGTTGCAACGGCTTCAAAAGTATTGATGTCTGTAGTGAAAATTCGGGTACGAATCACGTCTTTCATACTCACATTTAAGTCTTCTAATACTTTTTCTACACGTTCCAAAATATTTAAAGTTTGTGCATGCGCATCGTCAGCTTTTACTTTTTCGCCATCGACAATAGCAACAGTTCCAGATACTTCAACAATATTGCCAATGCGAACGGCACGACAATATCCCATTTTATCTTCCCATGGTGAGCCTGTCAAGATATTTTCTCTTTTCATTTTGATTGTTTTTAATGCTTAAATTAAGTGCTGCAATTTACGACAATACGACTAATAAGAAGGCTGTTTTTGAGATAAAAACGGTTAGATTATACGGTGTTTTAAAATGATTTGTTAGAAATTTTGGAGGGTATTTTGTTAAGAAATTTCTAATGCGGTAGTCATAAAAGAGATTTATGTTACTTTTGTGAAGTACAAGTTTTAGGTACGGGGTTATAATGAAACATTTAGTAGTATTTATTGCAATTATAGGATGTATTTGGCAAGGACAAGCTCAGAGCGAGTTTAGTACTAAGTTCAAGGCAATTCCTGCGGCTAAGTTTCCGATAACTCCCAAAAAAGCTCCCGAACCTAAAAAAATAGCACCTACTAATTCTGATATTCCGTCTATTAAAGCACCTAATGTTTTTAATAGTCCAGATGCAATGGTGAATAAACCGTCTCCTGCCAAAACCTATCAACTAGGTCAGTCGAATACTTTTTCGATGATTCAAAAAAATGAATTTATTAAGCCAGGAGCCGAAGTGGAAGCGCGTTTAAATAAAAAAGACGAAGATCCTGGTGCGATTGTGTACCGAAGAAATCAAAATCTTGGTGATTTTAAAACCAAAGCCGAAAAGGCACGAGTGATGTATCGTGATGCTGAATATGTAGATGGTGATGTTATTCGGGTGTATTTAAACGATAAAGTTATTCAGAGTCAAGTAACATTGGAAGGTGCTTTTAAAGGATTTGAAATTGTATTGGAAAAAGGGTTTAATAAAATTGATTTTGAAGCGTTAAACCAAGGAACTTCAGGTCCTAATACGGCTGAATTTAGGGTGTATGATGATAAAGGTAACTTGATTAATGCAAGTCAATGGAACCTTGGAACAGGCTTTAAAGCAACGATTTTATTAGTCAAAGAATAAAAAAATATTTTTTTCAAAATCCATTTTTCAATTCCGAATTTTAAAAGTATTTTTGCGCATGCAACACAACGTACTTATTTTAGATTTCGGGTCGCAATACACACAGCTGATTGCGCGTAGAGTTCGCGAATTAAATATATTCTGCGAAATTTTTCCTTACAACAATTTTCCAACAGATTTATCTCCATACAAAGCCGTAATTTTGGGAGGAAGTCCATTTTCTGTTCGTTCAGAAGATGCGCCACATCCAGATTTATCTCAAATTAGAGGTAAATTGCCTATGTTGGCCGTTTGTTATGGAGCCCAATATTTAGCGCACTTTAGCGGTGGAGAAGTAGCTGCTTCTAATACAAGAGAATACGGAAGGGCCAATCTGTCTTATATTAAAGAAGGTGAGGTTTTTTTTCAAGGAATTTCTCCAAACAGCCAAGTGTGGATGAGTCATAGTGATAGTATTAAAGCCTTACCTACTAACGGAGTTAAATTAGCTAGTACACACGATGTAGAATTTGCTGCGTATCGAATAGAAGGTGAAACAACCTACGCCATTCAATACCACCCAGAGGTATTTCATTCGACAGAAGGGACAAAAATGTTAGAAAACTTTTTGGTTAAAATTGCTGAGGTGCCTCAAAACTTTACTCCAAATGCGTTTGTTACCGATATGGTAGCTGAATTAAAAGAAAAACTAAAAGACGATAAAGTAGTTTTGGGTCTTTCTGGCGGAGTAGATTCCACTGTTGCGGCGGTTTTATTGAACCAAGCTATCGGTAAAAACTTATATTGTATTTTTGTTAATAATGGTTTACTTCGTAAAAACGAATTCCAAAATGTATTGAATCAGTACAAAGGAATGGGCTTGAACGTAAAAGGAGTAGATGCAGGAGATCGTTTCTTGGCTGAATTAGCAGGGGTAAGTGATCCAGAAACCAAACGCAAAATCATCGGACGTGTATTTATCGAAGTTTTTGATGATGAATCACATTTGATTGAAGATGTAAAATGGTTGGCACAAGGAACTATTTATCCTGATGTAATCGAATCCGTTTCGGTAAAAGGACCATCGGCAACTATCAAATCACACCATAATGTGGGTGGATTGCCAGATTATATGAAATTACAAATTGTAGAACCTTTGCGCATGCTTTTCAAAGATGAGGTGCGTAGAGTGGGAGCTACATTAGGAATTGATCCAGAATTATTAGGAAGACATCCTTTCCCAGGACCAGGATTATCTATCCGAATCTTAGGAGATATTACACCAGAAAAAGTACAAATTTTACAAGACGTGGATTCGGTTTTTATCGAAGGATTGAAATCTTGGGGGTTGTATGATAAAGTGTGGCAAGCGGGAGCTATCTTGTTGCCAGTAAATAGTGTCGGAGTTATGGGCGATGAGCGTACTTACGAAAAAGTAGTGGCGCTTCGTGCGGTGGAATCTACTGATGGTATGACGGCGGATTGGGTACATTTACCGTATGAATTCTTGATGAAAATTTCGAACGAAATTATTAATAAAGTAAAAGGAGTGAACCGTGTGGTGTATGATATTAGTTCAAAACCACCTGCCACAATTGAGTGGGAATAAGCTCGCTTAATCGGAAATATTTAATTGAAACGGTATCAGATTTTGTCATAAATTTGATACCGTTCGATTGTTATAAAGGAATTGTTTTAAAACAAAATAAAATGAACCATTTTTTCAAAATATTGATTGTTTCTTTTTTGTTTACCAATATAATTGGTGCGCAAGAAACTACTACAACTCAAAATCAGAATGCTAACTTGCAGTCAGAAAAACCTTCGGTAAATCAATCGAAGAAACTAGCTTTGTTGTTGCCTTTTAATTTGAATAAAGCACAAAACGACACTGTTAATTCGGTTGTAAAGCGTCTAAAAAAAGACAAGTTTTTGAATATGACTTTGGATTTTTATTCAGGTGCATTGTTGGCGATTGATTCAGCTAAACAACTCGGAATCAAAGTAGATGTGAGTGTTTTTGACTCGGAAGAAACTAAAAGTAGTTCTAATGTGGCAAAACTTATTGCTGACAATCATTTGGAAAATTACAATGCAGTCATAGGGCCATTTTATCAAACGAATGTAGAGAAAACAGCCGAATTATTGAGTGCGAATCAAGTAGCGGTTATTTCGCCATTGTCAAAAGAAATAGGGAAATCATACCCTAATTTGTTTCAAACAATTACATCTCCTTCGTTACTTCGTTCGGCTATTTTTGATTATATGCGTTCCAAAAACGGAAATATTATTGCGGTGGTAGATAAGAAGAAAGTGTCGGTTAAAAAATACATTCAAGACAATCAAAAAGATGTTCGATTAGTCAATTTAACTGAGGTTGGAGCATTAATTCAGGAAAGTTTGTCGATTAAATTGCAAAAAGACAGAATAAATTATGTTGTGCTAGAGACGGAAAGTACAGTTTTGATTAAGGCAACCTTAAAACTACTTTTGTCAAAACTAAAAGATTGTGCAATCCAATTGGTGATTTTGGAGCCTAATGAAACTTTGGATACTGACGAAATTGAGTTTTCTGATTTGTTAAAGCTAAAATTATTGTATCCATCAATGACGCGAGAAAACAATAGTCCAGAAGCTACCACTTTTGAAAAAAACTACAAACTCAAAAATAAGATAACGCCAAATGCTTTTGCTACTCGAGGGTTTGATGTGACTTTTGATGCTTTGATGCGTTTGTCTCAATCCAATAGTTTTTTAGAAAGTGCCTCAATTCAAATGACGGAACAAGTAGAAAGTAAGTTTGATTATTTCAAAAATGAAACGGGAGGTTTTGCTAATAAAGGGATGTATATTTTGTATTACGATGCTGATTTGATAGTCAAAGTGGCAAAATAATCATGCTTTAAAAGATTTTTTAAATTATTGTCTTATGTTTAAAAACAGTCTGAATTTATTTTTGGTTGCTCTGTTGATAGTCTTAGGAGGATGTTCTACTACAAATAATAAATTAATTCCAACTGCAAATAAAGGGGGTTATACAATTGATGTTGTTAAATCAAAATCTAAAACCAATTCAGACGAAGTTATAATTAAGGGGACTATTTTTGATGTAATTACAGGTGCTCCAGTAGAAACACCAGTAACATTAAAAGTTGGTTGTCTTAAGGTTCAAGTTTCTTCTAAAGGCAACTATTCTTTTACAACTAAAAATTTCAAAAATGATTATTTTTTTATTGAAGTGATATCAATTGGATATAAATCGGTTGTTACTAATTTTCTTGATTTGAAGAATAAAAATGAATTGATAATTAATTTTTATTTGACTGAAGATGACAGGCCTTTAATAGAATGTCCTCCAAATATAATTCAAAAAGACTAATTGGAAAACGACCAAAAAAAACTCATCAAATTGGCACATACCAAAATGCCTTTCGGGAAATACGAAGGGTGGTACTTAATTGATTTGCCGGAATATTATGTGGTTTGGTATAATAACAAAGGTTTTCCTAAAGGGGAATTAGGACAACAATTGCAATTGGTTTACGAATTAAAACTAAATGGCTTAGAGGATTTAATTCGCACTATTAAAAAGCAGTATCCGAAACCTATTTGAGGAATAAAATTCATTAAAATCTTCGATTTATAAAGAAGTCTAATGCAAATTTAAAATTTCATATTTTCACATTTTTAAATTCGCTTTTTCTCAATTTATAATTGTATTTTTGCGACGTTTTTTACACAACTACAATACAAACTAAAACAGAATGAATCAAACGAAATATATTTTTGTTACTGGCGGTGTAACTTCTTCTTTAGGAAAGGGGATTATAGCGGCATCTTTGGCGAAATTATTACAAGCAAGAGGGTATAGAACTACTATCCAAAAGTTCGATCCGTACATCAATGTCGATCCAGGAACGCTAAATCCGTATGAACACGGAGAGTGTTATGTGACTGATGATGGTGCAGAAACGGATTTGGATTTAGGACACTACGAGCGTTTTTTGAATGTACCTACATCTCAAGCGAATAATGTAACCACGGGTAGAATTTATCTTTCTGTAATTGAAAAAGAACGACGAGGAGAGTTTTTAGGAAAAACGGTTCAAGTGGTTCCTCATATTACCAACGAAATTAAAGACAGAATGCAATTGCTTGGTAAGTCAGGCGATTACGATATTGTCATTACTGAAATTGGGGGTACTGTGGGTGATATTGAGTCGTTACCATACATCGAATCGGTGCGTCAATTGGTTTGGGAATTGGGTGAAAATAACGGAATTGTAGTTCATTTGACTTTAGTACCGTATTTGGCCGCAGCCGGAGAATTAAAAACAAAACCGACACAACATTCCGTAAAAACGTTGATGGAAAGCGGAATCAAGGCGGATATTTTAGTGTGTAGAACAGAACACGAGATTTCGGATGAAATTCGCAATAAATTAGCTTTGTTTTGCAACGTAAAAAGAGAGGCAGTGATTCAATCGATTGATGCTTCTACCATTTATGAAGTGCCTAATTTGATGTTAGAAGAAGGATTGGATGTTGTGGCGTTGAAAAAATTAGATTTGCCTAAGAAAGCGGCTCCCGATTTAAAAAATTGGAATACATTTTTGAAGCGTTTAAAAAGTCCAAAACATACTGTAAATATCGGTTTGGTTGGGAAATATGTAGAAATGCAAGATTGTTACAAATCTATTTTGGAAGCCTTTATTCACGCAGGTGCAGCAAACGAAACCAAAGTAAATGTGGTTTCGCTTCATTCAGAATATATTGATGCTTTAAATGTTAAAGAAAAATTAGCAGGATTAGACGCTGTTTTGGTAGCACCTGGTTTTGGTGAAAGAGGTATCGAAGGAAAAATTGAAACGGTACGCTATGTCCGTGAAAATAAGATTCCGTTTTTCGGAATTTGTTTGGGAATGCAGATGTCGGTAATCGAATACTCAAGAAATGTATTAGGTCTTTCAGATGCTAATTCGACTGAGATGAACGACAAAACGCCTCACCCTGTGGTTAACTTAATGGAAGAGCAAAAAACAGTTACAGATAAAGGTGGTACAATGCGTTTAGGAGCTTGGAATTGTGATATCAAACCAGGTACTTTGGCGCATCAAATTTACGGTCTAACTTCTATTTCAGAACGTCACCGTCACCGTTACGAATACAATAGCGCCTATTTAGACCAATTGCAAAAAGCAGGTTTATTGGCCTCTGGAACGAATCCTCAAACAGGATTAGTAGAAATTGTAGAAATTGAAGACCATCCGTTTTTTATTGGAGTACAATACCACCCAGAGTATAAAAGTACAGTAGCTAACCCACATCCAATTTTCGTGAATTTTGTGGCAGCGGCAGTAAAAGCAAAGAAAAAATAATAGAACCCCGTTTCTTAAAAACAATAACTATTTTAAAAGTATAATGGAAGAAAAAAAATTAGACTTAAATTCAATCATTGGTTTTGTATTGATTTTCGGAATCTTGATTTGGATTATGTACCAAAATCAACCTGATCCAAAAGTAATTGCTGCTGAGAAAGCGAAAAAAGAATTGGTAGCCAAGGCTGCTAAAGCACAAGAATTAGCTCAAAAATCAATTGAAAAAGCGGCAGTTGCTGCTGTTGCAACTGGCGATTCTACTCAGTTAGTTCAATTGCAAAAAACATTAGGGAATTTTGCATATTCAGCAATATTGCCTTCTGCAAAAGCTAATTTCACGACTATTGAAAATGATTTGGTACGATTGAAAATTGCTAACAAAGGAGGTTTTATCGTTGAGGCCGTTCTAAAGAAATACGAAAAATTTAAAAAAGGCTCAGGTCAGTTGGTGGAGTTGATTAAAGACAACAACACTAATCTAAATATTACATTACAAACATCAGATAACAGAGCCTTGAATACTAAGGACTTGTATTTTGAGCCGAGTTTATCTAAAGTAGGTGATGATCAAATTCTTTCAATGAAATTGAAAGCAGGAGTTAATGAGTATTTGGAATACAAATACATCTTAAAACCAAACGATTATATGGTTGGGTTTGACTTGCGCTCTCAAGAGTTGAATAAGGTGTTGAATACCGCTAAACCATTGGATTTAGAATTGGATATGAAAACTTTTAGAAATGAAAAGAGTATTTCATATGAAAACCGTTACGCAGAAATTTATTTTCAGTATGAAGACGACAAAATTGATTATGTAGGTCAAGGAAAAGACAAAGAAGAAACCCCTGAAAAAGTGAATTATATTGCTTTCAAACAACACTTCTTTAGCTCTATTTTATTGACAAATACACCGTTTGCAACATCTAAATTGCATTCGACTAATTTAGTGAATGATGAAGCGGTGGACACTACATTCACCAAGCAATTTAAGGCAGAGGTGCCTTTGGCGTTTACTAATGGTGAATTGGATTATAAAATGAATTGGTATTTTGGACCATCAGATTATAAAACATTAAAAAAATACGATAAAAATTTAGAAAAAATTATTCCATTAGGTTGGGGAATTTTTGGATGGATTAATAAATTTATTTTTATTCCATTATTTGGTTTTATTAGTTCGTTTTTAGGATTAGGTATTGCAATTATCGTGTTTACGATTTTGATTAAAATTGCTATGTCGCCTATTACTTTCAAGTCATTTTTGTCTCAAGCCAAAATGAAAGTACTGCGTCCTGAGATTACAGAATTGGGTGAGAAATTCAAGAAAGATCCTATGAAGAAGCAACAAGAAACCATGAAGTTGTACAACAAAGCAGGGGTGAATCCAATGGCGGGTTGTATTCCAGCCTTGATTCAGTTACCGTTTATGTATGCTTCGTTTCAGTTCTTCCCATCAGCTATAGAGTTACGCCAAAAAAGTTTCCTTTGGGCAGACGACTTATCTTCTTTTGACGAAGTAGTACAATTGCCTTTCCGAATACCGTTGTATGGAGATCATATTAGTTTATTTCCAATACTCGCTGCGATTGCGATTTTCTTCTATATGAAAATGACTTCGGGAGACCAACAAATGGCGGCACCACAGCAAGAAGGAATGCCTGATATGGCTAAGATGATGAAATACATGATCTATATTTCGCCATTGATGATGTTGATTTTCTTCAATAGTTACGGAGCGGGATTGAGTTTGTATAACTTTATCTCGAATTTAATTACCATTGGAATTATGATTGTAATTAAAAAGTATTTTATTGATAGTGATAAAATTCACGCTCAAATTGAAGAGAACAAATTGAAAGCGCCAAAAAAACCGAGTAAGTTCCAACAAAAATTGCAAGAAGCAATGGAACAAGCCGAAGCTCAAAAAGCGCAACGCAACAAAAAATAATTTTCAAAAAAATCTCGATTTATTTCGGGATTTTTTTTGCAACATTAATTTTAAGTAAAATAATTCCGTAGTTTAAATATACAATATGAGAAGTATAATAGTATTTTTAGTATCCCTGCTTTTTAGTGTTTTACATGCTCAAAACGAGTACAATAAATTAGATGCTAAAGGCTTAAAACACGGCCTTTGGAAAGGGGTGTATGAAGAATCAAAACGACCTCGTTACCAAGGTACTTTTGAACACGGAAAAGAAGTGGGTGTGTTTCAATTTTTTGATGATACTCAAAAAGGTGATGTAATTGCTACGCGTGAATTTAATTCAAAAGACAATTCGGCTTACACCATTTTTTATGATCAAAATAAAAATAAAGTAAGCGAAGGAAAAGTAATTAATAAGCTTTTTGAAGGAGAGTGGAAATACTATCATTTTGCTTCACCAGCCGTAATGACTACTGAAAATTATAAAAATGGAAAATTAGAAGGTGTGCGAACGGTCTATTTTCTTAATGGAAAAGTAGCGGAACAAATTACCTATGTAAATAACCAAAAACAAGGAGCTTACAAGAAGTATACTGAAAATGGAATTGTTTTAGAGGAATCTTTTTTCAAGAATAATGAGTACGATGGGATAGCTATTTTTAGAAATGATAGCGGAACTGTTGTTGCAAAAGGGATGTTTACCAAAGGGTTGAAAACAGGAATTTGGGAAGTTTTGGAAAACGGAAAATTAGTAAAAAAATCGAGTACAGATTTGTCTCAAAAATCGAAAATCTCACCAACTAAATAAAAGTAATTCAAGCAAATGTTTCGTAACTTTGCATCCCATTTAATCCTAATAAATTAGAAATGAAACGTGTAGTTGTTGGTCTTTCAGGAGGTGTTGATTCGAGTGTTGCTGCGTATTTATTACAGCAGCAAGGCTATGAAGTGATTGGTCTTTTTATGAAAAACTGGCACGATGACTCGGTGACTATTTCTAATGAATGTCCGTGGTTAGAGGATAGTAACGACGCTCTTTTAGTTGCTGAAAAATTAGGAATTCCTTTCCAAACGGTCGATTTAAGCGAACAATACAAAGAAAAAATCGTGGACTATATGTTCAACGAATACGAAAAAGGGCGTACTCCAAACCCGGATGTATTGTGTAATCGCGAAATCAAGTTTGATGTTTTCATGAAAATTGCGTTAAGTTTGGATGCTGATTATGTGGCTACAGGACATTATTGTCAAAAAAGCGAAATAGAGGTAGATGGTAAAACGATCTATCAATTGAAAGCAGGAGCAGACAATAATAAAGATCAATCCTATTTTTTATGTCAGTTGTCTCAAGAGCAATTGGCAAAAGCTTTATTTCCTATTGGGAATTTAACCAAACCTGAAGTGCGCGAAATTGCAGCAGAAATGGATTTAATCACTGCTGAAAAGAAAGATTCTCAAGGGTTGTGTTTCATTGGTAAAGTACGTTTGCCTGAATTTTTACAACAAAAATTACAACCCAAAGAAGGAATAATTGTTCAAATTGATAAGAGTCATCCTGTATATCAAACGGATCAACCTGAAGGACTTTCTTTAGAAGAACGTCTAGCTTTTGAAGCTAATAAAATCAAATATACTCCTGAAATGGGCAAAGTAGTGGGCAAACACCAAGGCGCCCATTATTTCACTATAGGTCAACGTAAAGGGCTGAATGTAGGAGGTACTACAGATCCTTTATTCATCATTGCAACGGATGTCGAGACTAATACTATTTATACTGGTTTGACGAGTCAACACCCAGGGTTGTTTAGAAAAGCCTTGTTTATTGCCAATTCAGAACTGCATTGGGTTCGCCTTGATTTGGCGTTAGCCAATGGAGAATCAATGGAAGTTATGGCGCGCATTCGTTATCGACAACCGTTACAAAAAGCTACTTTGTATCAATTTGAAACTGGTATGTATGTCGCCTTTGACGAACCGCAATCAGCCATTACCGAAGGGCAATTTGTAGCTTGGCATTTAGGTGAAGAATTAGTGGGTTCGGGAGTGATTTCATAATTTAGACACAAATAATATGAATAGAATTACCTCGCTTTTTAATATTAAATATCCTATTATTCAAGGCGGAATGATTTGGAATAGTGGCTATAAATTAGCTTCTGCTGTCAGCAATTCGGGTGGTTTGGGGTTAATTGGTGCCGGTTCT
Organism: Bacteroidota bacterium; assembly: GCA_041191945.1. Taxonomy (GTDB): domain Bacteria; phylum Bacteroidota; class Bacteroidia; order Flavobacteriales; family Flavobacteriaceae; genus Flavobacterium. The sequence continues at coordinate 131,460 of JBEENX010000001.1, read as the reverse complement.
ATGTATCCCGAAGTGTTGAGAGAACACATTCGAAAATGCCAGCAAGCTACTTCAAAACCTTTTGGAGTAAATGTACCGATGTTGTATCCCAATGTGGAAGAAATTCTAAAAATTATTGTTGATGAAGGAGTAAAAATTGTTTTTACCTCGGCAGGAAATCCAAAAACATGGACGTCTTATTTAAAAGAAAACGGACAAACAGTGGTGCATGTGGTGAGTAGCTCTACTTTTGCTTTAAAGGCCCAAGAAGCGGGTGTAGATGCTGTGGTAGCAGAAGGTTTTGAAGCGGGTGGACATAACGGGCGAGAAGAAACAACTACACTTACTTTGATTCCGATGGTGAAAGAAAAAATTGAAATCCCCTTGATTGCTGCGGGTGGAATTGCAACTGGAAGAGGAATGTTTGCTGCTATGATTTTAGGTGCTGAAGGTGTACAAATGGGAAGCCGTTTTGTTGCTTCGGTAGAATCATCGGCTCATGATAATTTTAAAAATACGGTTGTTACTACTAAAGAAGGAGATACTCAGTTGACTCTTAAAGAATTAGCACCCGTTCGTTTGATTAAGAATAAGTTTTACCAAGAAGTTCAAGCATTGTATGCTAAAGGAGCTACCAAAGAAGATTTAATCCAATTGTTAGGTCGAGCTAGAGCAAAAAGAGGTATGTTTGAAGGCGATTTGGATGAAGGGGAATTAGAGATTGGTCAAATTGCAGGTTTGATTCATGAAATTCAACCCGTTAGTGCGATTTTTGAAGATGTTATTGCTGAATTTCAATTGGCACAAAAAGAAAGCGCGCAATGGACTTTTTAATTCTAATGAATGAATAAAATAATTCAATATCTATTTTTTATTTTCCTAAGTATCGGATGCCAGCAGTCCTATGGACAGGTGTATAAATTTAGCACTTCTGGATTTAGTGTTTTAGAAAAAAATGAGAAGGGAAAATGGGGCAATTGGTCTGATTTAGAATTGTCAAAAATGATGGTTTCTTTAGATACCAACAAGAATAGAATTGTGATTTATTCCCAAATAATTCAGTTATTTGAAATAATAGAATATGTGCCTGTTACTGAGAATGAAACGGATATTGTGTATAGTTTTACGTGTAAAGATAATGATGGAGTAGATTGTACGTTATCACTTATTGTAAGGAAAAAGCAAGATAATAGAAAACAATTGTACATTAATTATGGCAACCAAATTATTGTTTACAATATATTCAATATGAACTAGCTAGGCTATCTCAATATCTTTGATGAATTCATCATATTCGGCATAAAACAATTCTAGAGCTGTCATTTTTTCATTGAAAAAGTCGAAAATAGTATCCCAATAATTTTGATTACTCACGCTTACATCTCCTTTTTCTACCCAAATACGACTAATGGTTTTGCCGTTTTCCAAATAGAAATTTTTTTCAAAAACTAAGTCAGATACAAACTCATCTTCCAAAATAGTTTTTAATGCTTCTAGTTTTTCAAAGTAAGCAATGCGTTTTTCATCGTTGCGAGGTTCAATATCGATAAGCACCTGCGCTTTTTTATTGTCAACATAAAATTTAAAGGAAAAATCTTTGATTTTGGTGTCATACAAAAGCCATTTTCTAGGGTATTTTTCGGCAAAGGCAATCCAAAATTCTCGTTTCAATCGTTGAGCTTCCTCTTTACTGTACATAGCTATTGTTTTTGATTTTGTAAAGTTTGCATACTTGCTTTTTCTAAACTACATTTATATGCGTTTTGCTTCCGCAAAAATAGACTTTGATTATGGATTTCCAAGAATTTTTACAGTTTGTTCCTAAATTAATAGCAGCAAATCTTCCTGCAACGGAAGCGCATGCTAAAATGGCTCCTTTGGAACGGTTGACTAATTTGAAGAATCCTTCTTTTCAAAGCAAGAATCCGAGAACAGCTGCGGTATTGATGCTGTGTTATCCAAAAAATGGGCTCACTCATTTAGTTTTAATCGTTCGTAATTCCTATAAAGGAGTGCATTCTGCTCAAATCGCTTTTCCAGGAGGAAAATATGAACAAGAGGATGCTGATTTTGCTACCACTGCCATTCGGGAAACGTATGAAGAAGTGGGTATTCATCCCGATAAAATTGAGATTATAAAATCATTTACCGAGGTGTATATTCCACCGAGTAATTTTATGGTACATCCCTTTTTAGGAATTTGCAAAGAAGAAATCACTTTTAGTCTAGATCCAATCGAGGTTGCAGGAATTATAGAACTTCCGTTAACTACATTTTTGACTGACTCAATTGTTGTGGAAACTCAATTAAAAACTTCGTATGCAAATTCAATTAACATTCCTGCTTTTGCAATAGAAAATCATATTGTTTGGGGAGCTACTGCGATGATGTTAAGTGAGTTAAAAGATGTTTTTGTTGGTGCTTTTAATTCATAATTTGATTTCGATTTACGGTTCATTTGCGCCCAAAAATAAATTTTGTATGTTTGTTTTCTGAATATTTAAAAAAATACACCTTGTTTATGGGATTGTTGAAGAGAAATCCTTTTGGTCATATCCTATTTATCAAAAAGTGGCTCATCCGAGTTTTAGGATGTTTGACTCACAGACGTTACAGAGGATTTAATGAATTGCAAATAGAAGGTTCTGAAATTATAAAGAACTTGCCTGATACGAATGTTTTGTTTATTTCCAATCATCAAACCTACTTTGCTGATGTTGTTGCTATGTTTCATGTATTTAATGCTAGTTTGAGTGGTCGTACCGATTCCATAAAAAATGTAGGCTATTTATGGCAGCCTAAAATGAATATGTATTATGTTGCTGCCAAAGAAACGATGCATGCAGGCTTATTGCCTAGAATTTTGGCATATGTAGGTGCTATTACTGTAGAACGTACTTGGCGATCTAAAGGCGTTGATGTCACCGAAAAAAGAGATGTTAACCCTAACGACACAGAAAACATCAAAATTGCTTTAGCAGACGGTTGGGTGATTACTTTTCCGCAAGGGACAACTAAATCTTTTAAACCTGTTAGGAAAGGGACTGCACATATTATCAAACAACATAGGCCAATAGTAGTACCTATTGTAATTGATGGCTTTAGACGCTCATTTGATAAAAAAGGATTGCGAATGAAAAAGAAAGGAATCCTACAGTCTTTCATTATCAAAGAGCCTTTGGATATTGATTATGAAAATGATTCTATTGATGAAATTGTTGAAAAAGTTGAATATGCGATTGAGCAACACCCTTCATTTCTAAAAGTAATTCCTGCTGAGGAATTAGAAGAACAAGAACAACTTAATTCCTTACGAAAATGGGAATGTTAAAAAAAAAATAGGTAATTGCCTATTTTTATGATTCTATTTTTTGAAGTTCTTCGTAATTAGTTTTTAACTTTTTAAGGAAATTGCCGTAAAGTATTTTATAAAAAGTCCATATAAATAACATTATGAATAACATGGCAAAGACTAACGGAATTATCATTCCACTTCCTTGATTCGGAATGTCTCCTACTTTTGTATTGCCATTGTTCCAGCCGTCAATAAAAGCAAATGCACCTATATAACTACTAATTAATATATTCCAATAAATATAATAATTTACAATTTTTCTGGTTTTCAAGATATGCTGAATAAGCATTTTAGAATTGCTTAATACCGAGATAGTTTTGTAATTTTTAAAAAATAAAAATATAAAACCAAGAATAATAAAATAATTCAAGTTTTCTGCCAAGTTTAAATAAGGATGAATTTCAGCATATTTTGAATTGTATGGGTCAGGTAGTACTATTCCAATACCATTTAAAATCACAAATTCTAAAATGCTCACAATCAAAATCCACTTCACTATAGAAGACGATTTTTTGTGAATCATCGCATAAATGTCTTTTTCGCTCAATTGTTCAAAAGAAGCCTCACTCTTTTGCCAATCTTTTTTTAGTAAATCCAGCTCTTTCATATTCCTTTAGGATTTAATAGTTTTTTTAATTTTCCTTTAATTCGGTTCATTTTTACTCTAGCATTTACTTCACTAATTCCAAGGGTTTCTGCAATTTCAGAGTAATCTGTGTCTTCTAAGTACATAAAAATGAGGGCTTTTTCTATGTCGTTTAGCTGGTAAACAGCTTGGTATAATAATTTGAGTTGTTCTTCTTCTTCGTAATTGTATTGGACTTCGGGTACAAAATGAGAATTGCTTTCGTAGCCTATTGTATTGATGGATCGCTTTGTTTTTCGGTATAGTGTGATGGCAGTATTCAAAGCAACTCGGTAGGCCCAAGTGGAGAATTTACTATCGCCTCTAAATTTAGGATACGCTTTCCATAGCTGAATCGTGATTTCTTGGAACAAATCTTTGTGCGCGTCTTCATCCTCAGTATATAATCGACAAATTTTGTGGATTATATTCTGATTCTCTCGCAGTTGCTGTACAAAAGAATGTTCTAAGTCCGATTTCATATTGGGTTAGTAGTGGTTTGTGTTATTTTGTTACATTATTTTGCCGCTAAGGCGCAAAGGCACTGTTTTTTTATTCTTTACCGCTGATTCGCAGATTTTTATTATTTGATTTTTGATGTTAAATGTAGATTTGTGATAATTAGTGAAATTGGTGTTCATTTAAAGTGTTTTGTTTTTGTAATAATTCACCATTAAGTTCACAAATTTGCTATAGCTTTCCATACCTTCTTTTTGTTGATTCCATTTTAAGAAAGTATCGTAAAAAAGGTGAAATCCTGTTTCAATTGGAGTTTCGTAGGCTTTCCAAAACGCGTCACTTTCGTCGTAATTTTTTAAAATACCTGGATGAACGGTTCGAAGTAATTGTTTATAAATACGGTCATTTCGTATTTGCCAATTCGCTAGACAATAGCGTAAAGCAAAACTATATCCAGAGTATTGAAAATATAAATCGTTGTTTTTAGTTGAAGCCATAAATCCGATGAAATTACATTCGCTTTCGCTTGCATAGCCCATTTGATGTGCCATTTCGTGACAACTTGTGGTAGGCGAGTGGTACATAGGCATCAAGTAGTTCACTTGGGCTTCATTGGTAAACGGATTCAAATAGCCGCCAAACCCCATATAGGTTAAAGGCAAACTGAAAAGTGATTTTTTAGTACTCAATTCTGAGTAGTTGAAAAAAGGAAATTCGTCTGCAAGCGTTTGATATCCTTTCAAATTCATTTTAAAAACTTGTTCTTGCGAATAAGGAAATTCAATTTTAGCGTTTTTGTTTGTTGTAATTTGGAATTGAACAGCATTGGTTTTAGCAATTATTTTTTTGGTAAAAACCAATAAATCGGCATCAGTGTAATCCCGTTCAATTTTCATTTTCTCAAAAAGAGGTTGTCTGTAATAGTTGAATCCCCAGAGTAGATGAAAGGCAAAATACAATACCGAAACCACACTTAAAACAGAGAAAAATTGTTCTTTCCAATTCGCTTTCCAATTTTTTCTGTTGCTCCAAACCCATTGTATTCCGAATACAATCAATAGGAAATACAGCACATCTCCAACTGAAAAAGGAATGTTTCCTAAAAGTATTCGAAGTGATTTAGAAATAATAAGGTAGAATCCGTTGCTAAACCAACGTTCTATAAATTCTGGAAAGAAACCAAGAAATGGAATCAAAATAATTTGAAACAGAAGAAAAAATGGAAGAAGATTTTGGCGTTTCACAAACTACATTTTAAGATGTAAATATAATCACAATATTAATTCATAACGATTTTAACTTTGTAACTTTGTTCGCTTGATACTTAAAAAAAATAATACATTATATGAGCCAAGAAATACGCAATTTAGAACCTAAAGTACTTTGGAATCAATTTGCTAATTTGAATGCAGTACCTCGACCTTCTAAAAAAGAAGATAGAATTATTGCCTTTATGAAAGACTTTGGAAACCAATTGGGATTGGAAACCTTTGAAGATGCCATTCGCAATGTAATCATAAGAAAACCTGCAACTCCAGGAATGGAGAATAGAAAGCCGGTAGTGCTTCAAGGGCATTTGGATATGGTGCATCAAAAAAATGCAGCTACCGTTTTTGACTTTGATACACAAGGAATTGATATGTATGTGGATGGTGATTGGGTTCGCGCACGCGGCACTACTTTGGGTGCCGATAATGGTTTAGGAGTGGCTGCTATAATGGCAATTTTAGAAAGTAAAGACATTCCGCATCCCGCTATTGAAGCCTTGTTTACTATTGATGAAGAAACAGGAATGACAGGTGCTTTGAACTTAAAAGGTGGAATTTTACAAGGACAAATTCTTTTGAATTTAGATACAGAAGAGGATGATGAAATCGATATTGGTTGCGCAGGCGGAATTGATGTGACCGCTACTGCCGAATATGACGAGGAGCCAACTCCAGAAGGTTCTGTAGGATATACGATTACTGTTAAAGGTTTGAATGGTGGGCATTCTGGAATGGATATTCATAAAGGATTAGGAAATGCTAACAAAATCATGAATCGCTTGTTGTTTGATGGGTTTGATAATTTTGGGTTGCAAATAGCCTCTATTCAAGGAGGAAGTTTGCGCAATGCCATCCCGCGTGAAAGTGTGGCGGAAGTAATTATTGCAGAGGTATATGACGAGGCTTTTGTGTTTGACATGCAACAAATTGTGAACGAAATCAAATCAGAATTACAAAGTACTGAGCCTAATTTGGTAATTGCTTTTGAGAAAATGAAATCGGTTCCTGCAAAGGTCATGCCTTCAATTGCTCAATTTTATTTTGTTCGCGCGATGTACACGGCTCACAATGGGGTGTATCGAATGAGTGCTGATTTTGATAATTTGGTGGAAACGTCGAATAATATTGCAAAAGTAGTTTTGGGTAATGGCCAACTTTCGGTACAATGTTTAACACGTTCTTCTGTGGAATCAGCTAAAATGGATTTGGCTAATGCCTTGCGTTCTGCTTTTGAACTAATGGGCTGCGAAGTGGAATTTTCAGGTTCTTATCCAGGTTGGACTCCTAATTCTAAATCTGAAATATTAGATGTGCTGACTTCGATTTACGAAAAACAAAACAAGGAAAAAGCCAAGGTAGTGGCTTGTCACGCCGGTTTAGAGTGTGGTATTTTAGGAGCAAATTATCCTGAAATGGATATGATTTCTTTTGGTCCAACTATCCATGGTGCGCATTCTCCTGACGAAAGAGCAAGTATTTCTTCGGCTCAGAAATTTTGGAAATTTTTAGTAGAGATTTTAGCTTCCATTCCAGTGAAATAATTAATAATAAAAAAAGCCTCGTTAATTACTAACGAGGCTTTTTTATTTTGTAATAAAGCTTGTCTTATTTCTTTTTCAAAACTTTATATTCTTCATAACAACCGCTTATGGCGTCTAGAATTTGTAAATCGTTTGCTGTTTGAATGAACGATTCTGAGTAATTGCAGCGTTGTAAAATCTCTGCTATTTCTTTGGTGTCAATCCCTAAAAGAGCGGTAACCGTTTCTCTATCGTATTTAGATTCTAAGAGTTTACGAACAGTTTCGTCTTTCTTCATTTCTTTCAGCTTTTTGAGCTCTTTAGGCTTTTTCCCGAAGAAATTGTACAACATATCTGCAGGATTAAATATAGAGCCCATTACGCGTCCAAAAGCATTTGGTGAATATTCCCCAGCTTCATAGCCTTGTGTCAAACCGGAAATACTATAACGGAAATTTTCTTTGGTAGGAATTAATTTGGAATCAACTTCAAGATAACCAGTTAAGTTAAAAGGACGAATGATAACTTCTTCTAGAGCAATGGCTTTTTCAGTCAATTGAATTCGGGTACTTTTATTCTTAATCCAGTCATTGGTTACCCTAACTCGTAGGGGTTGGAATCCTAAAATAGTAAAATGTAACGTATCGTTTACTTGTACGTTAATTTCAAATCGTCCATTAGCATCCGAAGTAGCACCACGTACTTTATTCAGATTGATAATGTTAACATTAGATAGGGGTTGATTGGTATTGTCATTGACAATAATTCCCGATACTTTTTGGGAGGGTTCTACTTCTTGTGCACTAAGATGTACGGAAAGCAGTATAAAAAAGAAAACTACAAAATATTTCATAAACTGATTTAAGACTTTAAAAGTAATAAATCAGTTGGTAATATTTTGTAGTTTTTCTATAATTATAAGAAAATTAACAATAGAGGTTAGTCTCTTCTTGATCTTCTTGGTCTTGACGAATCGCCAAAGCTTTCAGAACGTCTAGGGGCTCTTTCAGAAAAACCACCTTCTCTTCCTTCGCCTCTTCTTGGAGCTGAACCTCTGTCACTTCTGAAACCACCTTCTCTTGGAGAAGAGTTTTTGCCGCTTCTAAATCCGCCTTCACGTCTTGGAGCAAAGTTTCCTTCTCTTCTTGGACCCGAACTTCTTCCGCCAAATCCACCTGAATTTCTACCATTATGATCACGTCTTCCGCCACCATCATTTTTAGAGATTTCTACGTTGATGCGTCTTCCGTTTAAGTCGTATCCGTTAAGTACTTCCATCACTTTATCAGTATGTTCTGCGTCGGTGTTAAAGAAAGAGAATCCTTCTTTTACATCTACTTTGAAAACATCATCACGGCCTAAATCTAAAGTTTCTTTCAAGAAGTCTTTCAATTGCATCCAATCGAAATCGTCTCTCGCACCGATGTTTACAAAATAACGAGTAGCTCCACCATTGTTGTTTTCTCTTGGTGCTCCGTCTCTTTCTCTTCGGTCAGAACCTGAAGATTGAGAAGAAAGATCTCTGTTTTTCTTGTAGTAGTTGATGAAGCGGTTGAATTCTACCGATACCATTTTCTTGATTAACTCTTCTTTAGATAATCCTTCTAGAACTTCGTTGATAGCCGGAAGGTAGTTGTCAATTTCGTGATCTACTTCGGTATCTTTGATTTTGTTAGCCAAGTGTAACAATTGGATTTCGCAGATTTCAATTCCAGATGGAATGGTTTTTTCTTCAAATTTTTGTTTGATAATTCGTTCAATAGAAGAAATCTTACGCAATTCACTTTTAGTTACAATAACAATCGAAGTTCCTAATTTACCTGCACGCCCAGTACGACCTGAACGGTGGTTATAGGTTTCAATTTCGTCAGGCAATTGATAGTTGACTACGTGTGTTACATTGTCCACATCAATTCCACGAGCAGCTACATCCGTTGCTACTAACATTTGAATTTGGCGACCTCTAAACGACTTCATTACGCCATCACGTTGCGCTTGAGATAAATCTCCGTGTAAAGCAGCAGCGCTATATCCATCCTCAATTAATTTTTCAGCCACAGCTTGTGTGTCACGCTTTGTTCTACAAAAAACTACTGAAAAGATGTCTGGATTAGCATCGGCTAAACGTTTCAACGCTTCGTAACGATCACGCGCATTAACTAAATAAAATTCGTGAGATACAGTAGCCGATCCTGAATTTTTGTGTCCAACAGTTATTTCAGCAGGATCTGCCATGAATTTTTTAGCAATTCGCGCTACTTCAGCAGGCATAGTTGCAGAGAATAACCAAGTATTTTTCTCGTCTGGAGTATCGGATAAAATCGATACAATGTCTTCATAAAATCCCATGTTCAACATCTCATCTGCTTCGTCAAGAATACAAAAATTGATGTTTTTAATGTTCACAAGACCTCTGTTAATCATGTCTTGCATTCTACCTGGAGTTGCCACAATAATTTGTGCTCCACGTTTAATTTCTCGGGCTTGTTCTGTAATGCTTGCACCACCATAAACTGCCACTGTATGTAATCCTTTTACATATTTTGAGTATTGTTTAATCTCGTTGGTGATTTGTAAGCATAGTTCGCGCGTTGGTGATAAAATTAACGCTTGTGTACTTCTGTCTTCAGCATTAATTTTTTGAATAAGTGGAAAACCGAAAGCTGCCGTTTTCCCTGTACCTGTTTGTGCTAAAGCTACTAAGTCTGTGTTTTGTTCCAATAGTACTGGAATCGCTTTTTCTTGCACTTCTGACGGATTCTCAAATCCTAGATCTTTGATCGCCAGCAGTAGCGACTCATTCAGACCTAATTGTTCAAATTTGTTCATATAAAGTTTTAAAATTTGGTGCAAAGGTAGGTTTAAAAAACCATATAAACTAATTTGTTATTTTTTGATTATCAATAAGTTAAATGTTTTTTGTTTTTATGTTTTTACTTATAAAGTTGTAGAAAGTGGGTAATTCAATTATAAAATGAAGTAAAAAGCAGTCTGTTATTGTAGAAAATGGATTAATTGTTTAACTGCTATTCCCCGGTGGCTAATGTTTGATTTTTCTTCTAAGGTTAATTGGGCAAAAGTTTTTTCATAACCATCTGCGACGAAAATCGGGTCGTAGCCAAAACCGTTTGTGCCAATGCGTTCTTCGATAATTCGCCCGTTGATGATCCCTATAAATAAATGTTGTTTTCCTTTGCTGTTTAAACAAATCACGGTTTTGAAATTGGCTTTTTTATTTTCGATGTCTTTTAAATTAGCTAACAATTTGTCAATATTGTTTGCATCATTTTTAGGTTCGCCAGCGTACCGAGCAGAAAAAACGCCAGGCGCTCCATTAAGTGCTTCCACTTCAAGACCCGAATCGTCTGCAAAGCAATCGTAACCGTATTTCTCAGTTACATAATTGGCTTTCAAAATGGCATTTCCTTCAATAGTATCAGCTGTTTCTGGAATGTCTTCAGTGCAACCAATATCTTCTAAACTTAAAATTTGAATAGAGTCAGGAACAAGTAATTGAATTTCTTTGATTTTATTTTTATTGTTGGACGCGAAAACGAGTTGCATAAGTAAAACGATTTAATTTAGGAGGTAAAGATATTGATTTTATGAGTGTAATTAATAGTCGGAATGAGTTTTGGAACGGAGAACCCCTAGCCCAGATAGAAGTGAAAATCCTTGCTCTAATGAGTGGTTTTACTACGAATAGAGCAAGATTGTAACGGATAGCTGGAATAAGCTCCTGAAAATAAATAGTTATACAATTCTTTTATAAATTATAAATAATTATTTTTGCCCTTGTTCAAAAAAATAAATAATATCTCAAATATATCATGGTAAAAGATTTATTCGAAAGAATTCAAACTAATAAAGGACCATTAGGGAAATGGGCTTCACAAGCAGAAGGTTATTTTGTTTTTCCAAAATTGGAAGGTGAGTTAGGGCCAAGAATGAAATTTCAAGGAAAAGATATTTTAAATTGGAGCTTGAATGATTATTTAGGTCTTGCGAATCATCCAGAAGTGCGTAAAGCCGACACAGAAGCAGCAATTCAATACGGAGCGGCGTATCCAATGGGAGCTCGTATGATGAGTGGTCATACTAAATATCACGAACAATTAGAGCAAGAATTAGCAGCTTTCGTAATGAAAGAATCAGCCTATTTATTGAACTTTGGTTACCAAGGAATGGTGTCTATTATTGATGCTTTGGTGACAAAAAATGACGTAATTGTGTATGATGTTGATGCGCATGCTTGTATTATTGACGGGGTGCGTTTGCACATGGGAAAACGTTTCACGTATCGTCATAATGATGTGGAGAGTATGGAGAAAAACTTACAACGTGCTACTAAATTAGCCGAAGAAACTGGAGGAGGAATTTTATTCATTACCGAAGGTGTTTTTGGAATGCGTGGTCAACAAGGTAAGTTGAAGGAAGTAGTGGAAATGAAGAAGAAATATAACTTCCGTTTGTTAGTTGACGATGCACACGGTTTTGGAACTCTTGGAAAAACAGGAGCAGGAGCAGGTGAGGAGCAAGGCGTTCAAGATGATATTGACGTGTACTTTTCGACATTTGCCAAATCAATGGCTAATATTGGGGCTTTCGTAGCGGCAGATAAAGACATTATTGATTATTTAAAATACAATTTACGTTCGCAAATGTTTGCTAAAGCATTGCCGATGATTCAAACTATTGGTTCTTTGAAACGTTTGGAGTTATTACGCCAATCGTCTGAAATTAAAGATAAATTGTGGGTCAACGTGAATGCGTTACAAAACGGTTTAAAAGAAAGAGGATTTAACATTGGTGATACCAATACATGTATTACACCAGTGTATCTTGAAGGTTCTATTCCAGAAGCGATGATTATGGTAAATGACTTGAGAGAAAATTATGGGATTTTCTTGTCAATTGTGGTATATCCTGTGATTCCTAAAGGAATTATTTTATTGCGTATGATTCCTACCGCTTCGCATACTTTGGCTGATATTGACGAAACATTAGCGGCTTTTGAAGCGATTCGTGAGAAATTAGTAAACGGAACCTACAAACAAATTGCGGAAGCTAATGTCCAAAATGTGGAATAACATTTTACACTTATAAAAATTAAAGGGATTCATTGAATCCCTTTTTTTATAACTCTTTTCTAAATGTTTTTCTGCGACAAACAATTTTAGGATCAAAATTCTTCCAAAGTAAATGGATAGCGTGATTGTCTATTAATTCAGGAGTCCGTATGCAATTTTCAATTCCTTTTTCCATAAAAGTGGTGTGGTATTCTTTAAAAATAATAGCATGAACGCCCTTGTTTTGGTACTCAGGATGTACTCCAATTAGATAGAAAGTAACGTCTTTACTATTATTTCGTGCACTTAACAAATGCAAGAACCCAAAAGGGAATAGTTTTCCTTTGGCCTTTTGTAAAGCTTTGGAAAAACTAGGCATCACAATGGCAAAAGCAACTAAATTACCGTCTTTATCCTCTACAAATTTGATGTATTCTGGATTGATGAAACTGATGTACTTTTTCTTGAAATATTCTTTTTGAACATCAGAGATAGCTACAAACGAAGATAAACTAGCATAAGATGCATTGAACAAATCAAACATTTTATCTACATAAGGCAGCACGTCTTTGGTTTTCTTGAAATTGACAGGTCGGAGTTGGTAACGCCTTTTGATTAACTCTTGTGCTTTGTCAAATTGTTCTACTTTAACATTGGCAAAAGGGAATTTGTTTTCTAAATATTCTTTTTCGGTTACATAGCCCAGCTGTTCAAAATGTGTTGCATAATACGGATGATTGTACCATGTAATCATGGTGCCAATTTCTTCGAATCCTTCAGTTAAAACGCCTACTTTGTCTAGATTTGAAAATCCCATGGGGCCCTCAACATAGTCTAAATTGTTTTTTCGGCCTAACTCATTGACTTTATCCAATAAGGCTTTGGTTACTTCAATATCATCAATAACATCAAACCATCCAAAGCGAACTTTCTTTTTTTGTTGGTTATTTACTTCTTCCCAATTGATAATGGCAGCTATTCGACCTACAATTTGATTGTTACGATATGCCAAATAAAAATAGGCTTCTGCATTTTCAAAAGCTGGATTTTTAGTTTTGTCAAACGTTTCTAACTCGTCAGCAATAATGGGCGGTACCCAATATTGGTTATCTTTGTATAAGGAAAAAGGGAATTTAATGTAATCGGTCAATTCACTTTTGGTAACCGCTTCTTTAATTTGAATCATTGTATATAATCTAGAAAATCAGGAATTTTTTCTTTTTTGTGCCTTTCTTAGTTTTTTCTGCTGCTTTTAGTGCTTTTGGATCTCCAATGGGTGTGCGAACTTCGTTATAATTACCATCATAACGCCAAGAAAAACCAAGTCCGCCATAGAAAATAGAAGGAGTGTTTTTTAAACTAGCACTCGCCGAAGCATCAATTTGAAGATCGTCAGTAAGTAAAAATGCCGCTCCAGCTCTGACAATTGCATCGCTATAAAAATCACTTTTATAACCTTGGTTTTCTACAAAACCAGACCATTTGTCGTTGAATCCTTTGGTTAAAGTAAGTGCATATCCATAACTAGGATATTCAGTTCCAATGTAATCGGCGATAGTATTGGTTACAAAAACCCAAGTGCCATCGCCCAAATGATTTTGTGTAATCAAAACAGCTTTTGACGAAATACTTGCGTTGGGTGAAAAATAGTACGGATTATTAGCAGAAGTAAAATTGGCACCAGCAAAAACAGAAACAGCCGGAATTAATTGGCGCCAGCTAAATTTTTTGTTGGCATTCCAACTGTATACATTAATCTTTTTTTCGTGATTTTTAAATGGGTCGTAAAGTAAATATTTAGCACCTAAAATAGTTTGTTTTAAGGCTTTTTGGTCTGTTTTTGTGTACAAAGCTTCATACACTTGACTTTGGTATTGAATGTCGGCAATCACTTCTAATTTTTCTAGGAATATTCCGTAGCGCAACGTGGCGTCAATTCCATAACCGTTAGTTGTGTAATTAAGTAAATGGTGTTTTTGGGTGATGCCATAAGCGCCTGTCTCTAATTGAATTACAGATTTTCCTACAGCAAAAGCCGACATCGTTTCACCCGGTCTATTGGAATTGATTTGGTCCGTATATTGAGCAAAATTCAGTAGCGGAATTAGCAAAAAGGCTGTGGTTACGAAGGACTTTATTGTAAACATAATTATCTCTGTTGAATTTAAAAGTAATAACGCTTCCCAAATGTACTATATTTTATCATTTATTTAAGAATGATATTTTTATTTTGTCCGTAAGTTTCGGGATGAATTTATTATTTTTGAAAAAAATATTTGATTATGCAAGAAGCTTCTTTTTCTAATTTGATTAGGACTATATTTTATATAATGATGTTCTATTATGTTTTTAAATTTTTGGCACGTATATTTTTACCAATTTTAGTAAAAAAAGCAGTAGAAAAAGCGGGTGAAAGTTTCCAACAACAGCAGCAATATGCACAAGAAGCGGCTTGGAAAAAAGCTCATAATAATGATGAGATAATTTATAAAGAAACCGAATCTAAAAATCCTCGTGAAACTAAAAAAGTAGGGGATTATGTAGATTACGAAGAAATAGATTAAATTGATCTCAAACCCTATTTTAACATATTCTAACCAAATTTTCCACATTGAAAAAACTAAATACGTTCTATCCTCATCTACTTGCCGTTATTGGGTTTGTACTTGTTTCACTGATATATTTTTATCCCGTTTTGCAACGAAAACAAATTTTCCAATCGGATATTGTACAATATACAGGAATGGCAAAAGAGCAAAATGATTTTAGAGCTTCTTCTCATAGCGAACCGTATTGGACGAATTCCGCTTTTGGTGGAATGCCTACTTATCAATTAGGGGCTAAGTACCCACACGATTACATTGGTGCTTTAGATGATGCATTGCGATTTTTACCTCGACCGGCCGATTATTTGTTTTTGTATTTCTTAGGCTTTTATGGTTTATTATTAGTACTAAAAGTTGACTCTTTAAAGGCATTT
Organism: Bacteroidota bacterium; assembly: GCA_041191945.1. GTDB lineage: Bacteria > Bacteroidota > Bacteroidia > Flavobacteriales > Flavobacteriaceae > Flavobacterium. The sequence goes on along the minus strand of JBEENX010000001.1, from coordinate 116,205 downwards.
TTTGGTGCCATTGCGTTTGGATTTTCGACCTATTTAATAATAATTTTGGGTGTTGGGCATAATGCCAAAGCCCATGCGATTGCCTATATGCCACTCGTAATTGCTGGTTTTGTGTTGGTTTTTCAAAGAAAATACATTTGGGGAGGTTTGTTGACTTTGTTTGCTACCGCTTTAGAAATCAATGCCAATCACTTCCAAATGACCTATTATCTGTTGATTCTCTTATTAATATTAGTTGGTTATTTCGCCTATCAATTCATTAAAGAAAAAGACTTTAAAGGAGTAGGACGTGCTTTTGGAGTACTTGCCATTGCTGGGATTTTTGCTATTGGTGCTAATGCAACTAATTTATTGGCTACTACTGAATACACCAAATTTAGTACTCGAGGTAAAAGCGAATTGACCTTTAATGCAGATGGTTCTAAAGTGACCGAAAACAGTGCGTTATCTCGTGATTATATTACCGAATACAGTTACGGAATTTCTGAAAGTTTCAATTTGGTTGCTCCAAGACTTTTTGGAGGTTCTAACAATGAAACCTTAGGAACGGATAGCAGTATGTATCAGTTCATGATAAGTCAAGGTGTTCCTGCTGTTCAAGCGCAAGATTATGTAAAAGGAATGCCTACTTATTGGGGAGACCAACCTATTGTAGCAGCTCCTGCCTACATTGGGGCAGTGGTTTTCTTTTTGGCATTTTTAGGGTTATTTATTGATAATCGAAAGATCAAATATGTTTTCTTTGGTGGGGCTATGATTGCTTTAGTGCTTTCTTGGGGAAAAAATTTCCCATCGGTTACTAATTTTTTCATTGACAATGTGCCAATGTATGACAAATTCAGAGCTGTTTCTTCGATTCAAGTTATTCTGGAATTGTGTTTTCCTGTCTTGGCAATAATGGGATTGCAATCCTTTTTTCAATTGGATTCAGACCAACAAAAGAAAGGGTTGTTGCAAACGACTATTTTTGGAGTGGGAGTTATGGCTATCTTGTTTTTTGCCAAAGGAATATTTAATTTCTCAGGAAGCGGAGACGAGTATTTCTTAAAGAGCTACGGACCTGCTTTTGTAGATGCTTTAAAAGCGGATAGAAAAACGATGTATAGCGCTGATTTATTGCGTTCTACTTTCTTTATTCTTCTTGTAGCGGGTGCCTTATGGTTGTTTGTCAAAAGTAAATTGGCACAAAAAACCACTATTATTGTTATTGGTTTGGTAATGATTTTTGACTTATTCTTGGTCGATAAAAAATACGTTTCAGATAAAGATTTTGTGAGTAAAAGGGAGGTAGAAGTGCCTTTTCAAGCAACTCCAGTTGATTTGCAAATTTTAAAAGACAGTACCAATTACCGTGTTTTTGAAATTAATGGCAATCTATCGAGTGCTAGGGCTTCGTTTTTCCATAAATCGATTGGTGGTTATCATGCGGCTAAGCCAAGAAGAATGCAACAATTGTTTGATTACCAAATTGCTAAAAATAATTTGGAATCACTCAACTTTTTGAACGTAAAATATTTAATACAAACGGATAAAGACGGAAAAGAATTCCCAATTGCTAATCCCGAGGCCAATGGAAATGCGTGGTTTGTGAGTCAAGTAAAATTGGTCCATTCTGCGGATGAAGAGATGAAAGCTTTGGACAAATTTGATTCTAAAAATGTAGCGGTAATCAATGCTAAAGAATTTGAAATTAAAAAGACGGCTTTTGCCAAAGACAGTTCGGCTACTATCACATTGGATTCGTATCAACCGAATGATTTGAAATATACTTCGGTAAATACAAATGAAGGTTTAGCGGTGTTTTCTGAAATGTATTATAACAACGGTTGGAATGCCTATATCGATGGTAAAAAAGTAGCACATCTCCAAGCTGATTATGTTTTGAGAGCTTTACCAATTCCCGCTGGAAAACATAGTATTGAATTTAAGTTTGAACCTCAAGTAGTTCAAACAGGAAGTACTATTACACTGGTAAGTTCTATCGGGATACTATTGCTTTTAATTGGTGGAATTTACTTTGAAAGAAAAAAAAGTACCGAAATTCAGCACAATGTCAAGTAAAACTTCAAAAAAACTTTTAATCATTACCTATTATTGGCCACCAGCAGGAGGCCCGGGTGTTCAGCGTTGGTTGAAGTTTGTGAAATATTTGCCAGATTTTGATGTGCAGCCTATTGTCTATGTACCTGAAAATCCAACGTATCCAATTGTTGATTCACAATTGCAAAGTGAAGTTTCGGATAAAGCGATTATTCTTAAAAATCGAATTTTTGAACCGTACCAATTGGCTTCTTTTCTGTCTAAAAATAAGACTAAAAAAATCAGTTCAGGAATTATTCCCAATCAGAAAAAACAATCTTTTTTAGATAAGTTATTGCTTTGGGTGCGTGGTAACTTATTCATTCCTGATGCGCGTGTCTTTTGGGTAAAACCTTCTGTAGCTTATTTGGAAAAATACATTCGGGAGAACGAAATCGATACGATAGTTACTTCTGGGCCACCGCATAGTTTGCATCTAATTGGATTGGAATTAAAACAAAAATTAAATCTAAAATGGTTGGCCGACTTTAGAGATCCATGGACTACTATTGGTTACCATAAATCGTTGCGATTGTCCAATTATGCTGCTAAAAAACATAAAAATTTAGAACGTCAAGTTTTAAATTCGGCCGACACAATCATTGTAACAAGTAAAACCACAAAAACCGAATTCCAGGTTTTAACTACCAGACCAATTGAAGTGATTACCAATGGTTTTGATGTTGAAAAAGTAGAAAAACAAACTTTGGATACTCAATTTAGTTTGGCACACATCGGTTCTTTTTTATCTGAAAGAAATCCGAAAATTTTATGGGAAAGCTTGAAAGAATTACTTCAAGAGATTCCAGATTTTAAATCCTATTTAGAAATTAAATTGATAGGTGCGGTAAGTCAAGAGGTGTTGGAAACTATGTCGGAATTTGGATTGAATGCGTACATCAATAATTTAGGGTACGTTTCACATGCTGAAGCGGTGGCACATCAGCGGAAATCACAAGTTTTGTTGTTAATTGAAATCAATTCAGAAGAAACTAAAAGTATTTTACCCGGAAAGTTATTTGAATATATGATTTCGGAACGTCCAATTGTAGCCATTGGCCCTAAAGATTCTGATTTTGCCGAGATTATTACCAATACCAATACGGGGGTGTTTTTTGAATATTCTGAAAAAGCACAGTTGAAACAAATTATTCTAGAGTATTACAATCAATTTTTGGAAGGTAAATTGAAATCTAACGGTATTGGACTTCAGCATTATTCTAGAAAAAATTTAACCAAACAATTAGTTGAGTTACTCAATCAATACTAATATTACGCAATCATTATGGGAATCGTACTTAATCAATCATTAAAAAATACCATTATTACTTATATTGGTTTTGCTATTGGAGGAATCAGTACGATTTTTTTATTTCCGCCTATATTGGGTAAGACATATTACGGTTTATCTAATTATATTTTGTCTTGTGCCAATGTAATTATGCCTTTGTTTGCTATTGGGATGCAAAATACTTTGGTAAAATTTTATTCTCAATGTAAGTCAGAGCAAGAGGAAAATCAGTTTTTGTCATTTACAGTAATTTTTCCACTTTTATTAAGTATTCCGTTGGTTTTAATTGGTTTATTTTTCTATGATGATATTAGTTGTTTTATTACAAAGAAAAATCCAATAGTAAAAGAGTTTATTTATTTGATTCCATTTATAGGTATTTGTATGGCCTATTTTGAAATTTTTTACGCTTGGTCTAGAGTGCATATGCATTCTGTATTTGGTAACTTTATGAAAGAAGTTGGTTTACGACTTTTTTCATTGATTGCACTTGTTGGAATTTATTATCATTGGATTACGGTTGTAGATTTTATTTATTTAACTGCAACAATTTATTTTGTAGCTTTTCTTTTAACTATGTTATATGCTTTTAAGATAAAAAAACCGGTTTTTCAGTTCTCAATTCCTCACAATGTTAAAGCTATTTTAGAATATACATTTTATATTATTTTATCAGGAAGTGTAGCTAATTTACTGTTGGATGGAGATAAAATAATGTTGAATCAATATATGGATATTGGGAATATTGCCTATTATTCAGTTGCTACTTATATTGCTCTAGTAATATCTGTTCCAAGCCGTGCCATGCACCAAATTGTCTATCCCATTACTGCCAAATTAATGCACGAAAATGAGCATGATAAATTGAATGAGTTGTATAAAAAAACGTCGGTTAATTTACAAATAGTAGGAGGTTTTGTGATGTTGTGTATTTTTATTAATATTAATCAATTGTATGAAATGCTTCCAAAAGAATATTCGGGTGGAATTTGGATTGTTTTTATGATTGGGCTTTCTAAATATTTCGATTTGATTTTAGGAAATAATAATGCAATTATTTTTAATTCGAAATACTATCGTATGGTTTTGTTTTTAGGATTGATGTTGGTTTTCTTTACCATAGTATTGAATATGATTTTTATTCCGTTGTATGGGATAACAGGATCTGCTTTTGCAACATTATTGTCTATTACCTTGTATAGCATAGCTAAATTGATGTTTGTGGTTAAAAGAATGAATCTATATCCTTTTACGATTCAAAATTTATATTCGATTGGGATAACTGTATTACTTTTTGGATTATTTTATTTTTGGCAATTTCCATTTCACCCTATAATAGGGATTGGTTTGAAGTCAATTTTAGTGACGATTCTTTACGTGTATTTGAACTATAAAATGGTTATTTCTATCGAAATAAATCAATTTTTGAATACTATTCTTAATAAACTGAAATTAAAATCGTAACTTAGAAATTCCTTTTAATCTGCTTTTTTCTCCTACAACATTAATATCACTAAAAGTGGGTATTGTGTGAGCTTTGTAATGGAATTATTTTTGTGATAGTTGTAAAACATAATTCCAAATCCCAATGAAAAACAATTTTGTAAATTCTGATAAAAGTCTACAAGATTTTTACAATAGAGTTAGTGCTAGAATCTGTGCCGGTTTTATCATAAAAGAAAAAAATGATAAATTACCTTTCGCTATTTTGTCTAGAGAACCAAGGGCTATTAATCATACACTCAATTTTGTTCTATCTTGCCTAACATTTGGATTATGGTCTATAGGTTGGCTATACATGACTTTTGTATATGGTAAAGAAAAAAGAATTCTTATTGCTATTGATGAAGACGGTAAAACATTTGAGGAAACATGTTATCAATAATCCGATTTATAGTTTTTCTTTTAAATAGCTGGCAGTAATTGATTTTTTTATCTTTACTACATCTTCGGGAGTACCTGCACCTAATAATTGCCCGCCATTTTCACCACCTTCAGGTCCTAAATCAATTATCCAATCGGCACATTTGATTAAGTCTAGATTGTGTTCTATGACAATGATGGAATGGCCTTTTTCGATTAATGCATCAAAGGAAGCCAATAATTTTTTAATGTCGTGAAAGTGTAATCCAGTAGTAGGTTCGTCAAAGACAAAAAGTGCTTTGTCTTTGGTAGCTCCTTTGACTAAAAAAGAGGCTAACTTAATACGCTGTGCCTCTCCACCTGAAAGGGTAGAAGACGATTGACCTAATTGAACATACCCCAATCCCACATCTTGAAGAGGTTGTAATTTTTGAGTAATTTTTGTTTGTTTATGTTCTGCAAAAAAAACTATAGCATCATCAATAGTCATATTTAAAATATCATTGATGTTTTTGCCTTCAAATAAAACTTCTAAGACTTCTTTTTTGAAACGTTTTCCGTTACAGGTTTCGCAATGCAGTTGCACATCGGCCATAAAAACCATTTCAACATTAATGGTTCCTTCTCCTTTACAACTTTCACAACGCCCGCCATCTACGTTAAAAGAGAAGTGTTTGGCTTGATACCCTCTCACTTTAGATAACTTTTCTTTGGCATACAAATCCCGAATATCATCATACGCCTTGATGTAAGTAACTGGATTGGAACGAGAACTTCTTCCAATAGGATTCTGATCTACATATTCAATATGTTTGATGTGCGAAAAAGAGCCTGTCATTTCAGTAAATTGTCCTGCTTTTTCTCCTGCATTATCTAATTTTTTTTGCATAGCAGGAAACAAAATCTTTTTTACCAAAGTACTTTTTCCGCTTCCTGAAACACCGGTAATTACAGTTAATACGTCAAGCGGAAAACCTACATCAATGTTCTGTAAATTGTTTTCTCTCGCTCCTTTAATTTCTATTTGATTTTTGAAAGGTCTTCGTTTTTTTGGAACCGAAATTTCCAAATTACCATTCAAATATTGAGAAGTTAATGAATCAGATTGCAGTATTTCATTGTACGTACCTTGCGCTACTAAATTTCCTCCGTGGGTTCCAGCCTCAGGGCCAATATCAATAATCATATCGGCGGCTTTCATTATATCTTCATCGTGTTCTACTACAATTACGGTATTGCCTAAATCTCGTAGAGAAAGCAATACTTTAATTAAGCGTTCGGTGTCTTTTGGGTGTAAACCAATGCTGGGTTCATCCAAGATATACATTGACCCAACCAAACTACTTCCTAAAGATGTTGCCAAGTTGATACGTTGCGATTCTCCACCTGAAAGAGTAGCCGAATTTCTATTTAGGGTTAGGTAATCTAAACCCACTTCGGTTAAAAAAGACAAACGGTTATTGATCTCAATCAGCAGTCTTTTGGCAATTTGTTTTTCGTATTCGTTAAGTTCAATGTTTTTAAAAAATCCAACCAAATGGCGAATAGGTAAATCGACTAAGTCTGAAACAGTTTTGCCGTTTATTTTTACATAAGAAGCTTCCTCACGAAGGCGTTTACCTTTGCAACTAGTACATTTTGTTTTTCCTCTATAACGAGACAACATCACCCGGTTTTGAATCTTATAATTTTTCTCTTCTAATTCTTTAAAAAAATCATTTAGTCCTTGAAAATATTGATTTCCTGTCCAGATTACTTCTTTTTGCTCTTCACTCAGTTCAAAAAAAGGTTTGTGAATAGGGAAGTCAAATTTGTAGGCATTTTTGACCAACTCATCTCGATACCAACTCATACTTTCACCTCGCCAAGGAAAAATAGCATTTTCAAAAATGGATAAGCTTGTGTTGGGTACAACCAATTCAGCGTCAATGCCAATGATGTTGCCGTAGCCTTCGCAAACGGGACAAGCGCCATAAGGATTATTAAAACTGAACAAATGCACATTGGGTTCTAAAAAAGAAATCCCGTCTAACTCAAAATTATTGGAATATGAAAACCGCTTTTCGGAGTTTAATTCTTGCAAATAGCAAATGCCTTTTCCCTCAAAAAAAGCCGTCTGAACTGCATCGGCCAAGCGGTTGTAAAATTCTTCTTCGTTTTTAACCACGATTCGGTCAATAATCAGAAAAATTTCTTTTTCACTCAAATTTTTTGGCAAATCATCTAAACGAACCATTTCGCCATCCACTAAAATTCGCGCAAAACCTTGTTGTAATAAAACGTTGAGTTTGTCTTCTAGTTTTCGTCCTTTTTCCAAATGAATAGGAGCGAGGAGGAGCCATTTACTATCCAATTTTAATTTTTTTACATCAGAAACAACATCGGTTACGGTATGTTTTTTAACTTCCTGACTAGAGATTGGAGAAAATGTCCGACCTACTCGGGCATATAATAATTTGATGTAATCGTAAATTTCTGTTGAGGTTCCTACAGTCGAACGTGCATTAGTCGTATTAACTTTTTGTTCAATAGCAATAGCTGGTGCAATTCCTTTGATATATTCTACTTTAGGTTTGTCTAAGCGACCTAAAAATTGGCGCGCATAAGACGATAAACTTTCTACATAACGACGTTGACCTTCGGCATACAAAGTATCAAAAGCTAAACTCGATTTTCCAGAGCCAGAAAGTCCTGTAATAACTACGAGTTTATTTCTCGGAATGGCTACATCTACATTTTTTAAATTATGTACCTGAGCGCCTTTAATGATGATATTTTTCTTTGGGTCTAGTGTGGAAAGGTCAATTGACATAAAAAAATTAATTTTCACAAAAGTAATTAATTTTCAACTGAGAATTACTACAGCTAAATATAGAAATTAGTGTCAAAGCAGCTTCGTTTTTATCTTAAAAAATGAAGTTGTTGAAATAAAATACGACAAAAAACCAGCCCTGAGATAGTCTGATGTTTTGATATTGTTCTTGTTTTATTTGCATATTCCAATAAAATTAAGTTAAATTTGTACGTATAATCATCATATAAAAACAAAAGCCTATTTAACACTATTACTTTTTAGAACATTATTTAGAATTACAAACCCTCTAAAAGGTATATTATGGCTATTCCTCCTATTGATGATGCTACATTAGTAAATGATTATATTGCTGGCAATGAAGCTGCTTTAGCAACACTTATCAAAAGACACCAATCTAAAATTTTCGGTTTTATCTATTCCAAAATTGGAGATAGGGATCTTGCAGATGATATTTTTCAAGATACATTTATCAAAGTAATTCGCACTTTGAAATCCAATGCGTATAATGAAGAAGGTAAATTCTTGCCTTGGGTAATGCGAATTGCTCATAATTTGATTGTGGATCATTTTCGCAAAAACAAAAAAATGCCTTTGTACAGAGAAACGGAAGAGTTTTCTATATTTTCTATTATGACAGATGATACGCTTACAATAGAAAATAAATTGATTTCAGATCAGGTGGCAAAAGATTTACGTCAGTTGATAGAAGAACTTCCGGATGATCAAAAAGAAGTTGTAATGATGCGCTTGTACCAAGATATGAGTTTTAAAGAAATTTCAGAAGCAACTGGAGTGAGCATTAATACGGCTTTAGGTCGAATGCGTTATGCTTTATTGAATTTGAGGAAAGTAATTGAGAAACACCAAATTATTTTAACAAACTAAACAATATTTTTAAGAGTTTGTCGTTGTAGTATAAATTGTAAATACATACTATGGCAAAAATCTACTCTAAAAAATCATTTGTTGCTCCAAAAATGAAACCAAAGAAAGAAGTTGTTTCTTTCTTGTTGAACTATTCAAAAGCGTTAAATGTAGTCAAAACTGAGCAAGCTACTTTTGAAATTATCGCTAATTAAGTTTTGTTGTTACCAGATAAACCACCTTTATTAATTAGAAATAAAGGTGGTTTTTATTTTTTAAAGTAGTCGTCTAAAACTGATTTTCTTCCGATAGTTTTGGTAATAATGTCTTTTTCTAGCTCCCATCCACGTGCAGGCGAGTATTCACGTCCGTACCAAATGATTTGTAGGTGTAATTCATTCCATAATTCCTCTGGAAAAATACGTTTAGCGTCTTTTTCAGTTTGCACTACATTTTTTCCGTTGGTTAAGTTCCAACGGTACATCAAGCGGTGAATGTGTGTGTCTACTGGAAATGCAGGAACACCAAAGGCTTGCGACATTACAACGCTAGCAGTTTTATGTCCCACTGCTGGTAGTTCTTCCAGAGCTTCAAAACTTTGAGGAACTTGTCCATTGTGTTTTTCGATTAAAATTTGCGATAAGCCATAGATTCCTTTCGATTTCATCGGTGATAAACCACACGGGCGAATGATTTCTTTAATTTCCTCTATAGATAATTTTACCATATCGTAGGGATTATCTGCTTTTGCAAATAGTAGAGGAGTTATTTGATTCACTCTTACATCTGTGCATTGTGCAGATAGTAAGACTGCAATTAACAATGTATAAGGGTCTTTATGGTCTAAAGGAATTGGAATTGTGGGATACAATTCTTTTAACGTATTTATAACAAATGTTACCCGTTCCTGTTTGTTCATTTTTGTATTTTTATTCCTGTAAAAATAATACAATTCCAATAATTCAAAAAATAGAATATTATGACAACATTGCAAATAGGGGATAACGCTCCACAATTTTCGGGAGTAGATCAAGATGGAGCAACTCATCAATTAGCCGATTATAAAGGAAAAAAATTAGTAGTCTTTTTTTATCCAAAAGCAAATACTCCAGGCTGTACTGCAGAAGCTTGTGATTTAAGAGATAATTTCGAACGTTTTCAAGCTCATAATTATGCCCTTTTGGGAGTGAGTGCCGATTCAGCCAAAGCACAAGCTAAATTTAAAGAGAAGTATGATTTTCCTTTTCCTCTTTTAGCAGATGAGGACAAATCGGTGATTCAAGCCTTTGGTGTTTGGGGACCAAAGAAATTTATGGGTAAAGAATACGATGGAATTCACAGAACTACCTTTGTTATTGACGAAAACGGAATCATTTCGGATGTGATTTCAGATGTGAAAACGAAGGCACATGCCTCTCAGATTCTGAAATAAATTAGATCAAAAAAAATCCCCAATTATTTATGATTGGGGATTTTTATTTATACTTCTTTCAAAAATCTGCTTGGTTCATAGCCAAATAAATGGTGCTCTTTAATGATTTCAGCCACCCCAGATGGAAGCATTTCTTCCCATCCTTCTTTACCTTGACTAATCATTTTTAGAACTTCACGAGAGAATACTTCTAATATTTCAGGATTGTAATCTTCAATATCTACCACTTTTCCGTTGAATTTGAAGAATTTGTACAATTCTTTCATTCTAGGATGTACTTTCAAGTTGTCTGAAGTAATGATTTCGCCATCTTCACCAAGCATTGGGTACAAGAATACTTTCATGTCTCGGTAGAATAATTTACCGAAAGCTTCAAGAATTCCTCCACTTAAGTGACGGTAGTATTTCTCGTCAAAAATATCAACTAGGTTATTAACACCCATTGCCAATCCCATACGGGCTTTGGTATAATTAGCAAAATACTCCACTACTTTATAGTATTCTTGGAAATTCGAAATCATTACTGTTTGACCTAACGAACAAAGTAATTCGGCTCTATCCATGAAATCTCTTTCATCAATTTCTCCATCAGATCGTAAATTAGATAGTGTTATCTCAAAAACTACGAGTGTGTTTTCTTTTTCTACCTTATTTTCATTGAGGAACATCTTCAAGGATTTCTCGTACATGTCCATATTTACTTTGGTTACAGGACGGAAACTTCCTCTAAAGGCCAATAAGTTTTTCTTGTATAAAATTGCCGCTGGTAAGATGTTTTTTCCTTCAGGATTGAACATTACGGCATCAGTCATTCCATTTTTAACCAATTGTAAACTCATCAAACGATTGTCTACATCCGCAAAACGGGGCCCAGAGAAGTTGATAGTGTCAATTTCAAGTTGGTCTTTGTCTAAATGGTCATACAAATAACGCAACAATTTTTTAGGGTCGTTGTATTTGTAATACGCACCATAAATTAAGTTAACACCAAGAATCCCTAAGGTTTCTTGTTGTAATCTTGAATCGGTTTCTTTAAAACGGATGTGTAAGATGATTTCGTTATACGCTTCGTCAGGTTCAATTTGGAAACTAATTCCAACCCAACCATGCCCTTTGAATTGCTTTGCAAAATCGATAGTTGCCACGGTATTGGCATAACTGAAGAACATTTTGTTGGGGTGTTTGTCTCTACTCAAACGCTTTTCAATCAAGCTAACTTCGTGAGAAAGCATTTTTTTTAGTCTACTTTCAGTTACATAGCGACCGTCCTCTTCAACACCATAAACAGCATCACTAAAGTCTTTGTCGTATGCTGACATCGCTTTTGCAATAGTTCCAGATGAACCTCCTGCTCTAAAGAAGTGTCTAACCGTTTCTTGTCCGGCACCAATTTCGGCAAAAGTCCCGTAAATATTTTCGTTGAGGTTGATACGAAGCGCTTTATCCTTAATAGAAGGAATTTGCTCCATTACCTTATCTCCTTTGAGTTTTATTTTTTTGGTATGCATTATTTATATCAAAAGTGCTTTTATGTTACAAAGTTAACAAATTAGGAGTTTGTTGAAAGATATTTAACCTTATTTTTGTAAAAAAATGATGTCTTACTACGATTATTATTTGAATCGTATTTTTAGTGCATTCAAATGTAGAATTACTATTTTTGAATTACTATTTTTTCGTTATTGATAGTGTAACAAAAGGAGCTGTTTTAAAAACAGCCCAACAACAACAATCACTTTTGAAAGTATATTTTTTAGGTACTGGTACTTCGCAAGGCATCCCTATTATTGGGAGTGATCACCCTGTTTGTAAAAGTGCTGATACCAAAGACAAACGTTTGCGTGTTTCGGCTTGGGTATCATGGGACAATCATTCATTTGTGTTCGATTGCGGACCTGATTTCAGACAACAGATGTTAGTTTCTAACTGTCAAAAAGTGGACGGAATACTGTTTACTCATGAACATGCTGATCATACAGCAGGTATCGATGATATCCGACCGTTTAATTTTCGTCAAGGACCAATGCCGATTTTTGCACATCAACGTGTCATTGATAATTTGAAAAAACGTTTTGACTATGTGTTTGAAACGGTAAATAAATATCCAGGAGCTCCCTCTGTAACAACCTTTGAAGTTCAAAATAATAGTCCATTTACAATTGGAAATAAAACGGCAATTCCGATTAATGTTATGCATGGCGATTTGCAAGTTTTTGGTTATCGTATTGACGATTTTGCTTATTTGACAGACGTGAAAACAGTTGAGGAATCAGAAATTCAAAAATTAAAAGGGCTTAAGGTTTTGGTGGTAAATGCTTTACGCGAAGAACCGCATCAAACCCACTTTAATTTGCAAGAAGCCTTAGATTTTATAACTTTGGTACAGCCTGAAAAGGCTTATTTGACTCACATTAGCCATCATTTAGGTTTTCATGAGGAAGTACAAAAAAAACTTCCAAATAACGTATTTTTGGCGTATGATAATTTAGAAATTACGATTTAATTTTTCCTATGAAACGTTCCTTATTGCTTTATTTGACTCTGCTTTTTGCTTTGACAACTTTGTTTACTTATGTTTTTTTAAGTAGTGAAGTGAAATTTGAACAAAAACGTTTTGAGAAAGTAACCACTAGATTAAAAGATAGTTTGGCTTTGGTTTCGAATCAATTGGCTGATGCTAATTATTTTTCGTTAGCCAAGAATGAAAATGCTCAAAACTATTTTGATAATCAGAGCTCACAAAAAACAATTCAGTATGAGAAATTAATTCCGGTTGTGACTGAAAAATTATTAGATTATAATTCCAATCCAAAAGGCAATCCCTATACGGGTCAAGATCAAATAGGTGCGAATAAATTTATTATCAATAAAGTAAGAATCTTGAATCACCGTTGGATAATTGCTGACTTTAGTGATGGCGAAATTTGGGGCGAAGTACTATTGAAATATTTCGTAAATGAAGATGAGACTATTTCTTTTGAAGTAAATCAATCTCTTTTGTATCAAAAATAAAATGAGTTTGATGCTTAAAACAACTATTCAAATAGCATTGCCAACGGATGCTGATGAAATAAGTAATCTGATAATTCAAAACGCGAGTTTTTTTTTAAAACAGCATTATAATACTCAACAATGGTCAGTGTTTTTAAGTTATTATTCTCCATCTGTAGTATTGCAAAATATTCAAAATCAACATGTTTTTTGTGCTAAGTATAATGGTAAAATTGTTGGAACAATTGCTCTTGATAAAAATTTTGTAGTGGGATTTTATACTCATGTGGATTTTGTAAAACAAGGTATTGGATGTTTATTATTACAACATTTAGAGAATTTTGCAAAAAAATTAATGTACAAAGAGATTGTTTTAGCCTCTTCTCCAATTGGTAAAAAATTTTATATCAAATATGGTTGGGAAATAGAAGAAGAAGCTATTGTATATTATCAAGGTGTTGGATTTCAAGAAACTATAATGAAAAAACAGATTTAAGAATAAACTGTTTATAACGTAGTTCTAAATTTAATTTGGAATCGATTGACTATAGTTATTGCGCTTGTAACCAATTCTTAAAATCAAAAAATACCTGAGGTGAAATCCCGTGTCCGATAGGATATTCTTTATAGGTATGAGTAATGCCTAATTGCGTTAAAAACGCATCTGATTTTCTGGCCCATTCCACAGGAATAACTTGGTCTACCGTTCCGTGTGAGGCAAAAACACCCAATTTAGAAAAGTCGTTATTTTCAAAACCTGCTTTTAGAATTGGTTCGCTAACATAGCCGCTTAATCCGATTACATTTTTGATTTTTTTGGGTTGCGAAAGCGCTACTCCATAACTCAAAATAGCCCCTTGGCTAAAACCAATTAAGCTGATATTGTTAGCATCAATAGGGTAGTTGTCTATCAATTCATCAATAAAAGTGGCAATCAAATCTCGGGAAACTTTAGCTTGTTCGTGGTCAGAGAATTTATTTTCGTCGGCATCAAAATTAATGGCATACCAAGCATAACTTCCGTATTGTAAGTCATAAGGTGCACGTGCCGAAATAACATAGTAGTCTTCAGGAAGTTCAGATGCAAAAGAAAATAAATCGGCCTCATTGCTCCCGTATCCGTGCAATAAAAGTAATAACGGATTGGAATCCTTTTTTATTTTGGGTTCTTTGATGAGGTATTCTAAAGATAGATTCATAGCGTTACGAAATATTGGATAACCATTTCTGGAAATAGGTTCCTAATAGCGGCATCGGTTTGATTTCGCCTTTGATAGCTGTAAATATTCCATATGTCCATAAAACAGATATGAAAATCCACATGGGAAATGAAATCAACAAGCTGTCAAAATTACTAATTAGTAGGCCTAAAGAGATAAAAGTCAATGTCAATCCCAATCCTTGACGAATGTGAAAAGAGGCAAATGGATTTTTATGTTCGGCATTCATAGACATAGCAATGAAAACCCCAATTCCTAAAATATAACTGGTAATGGCGATGGATTTTCCTGCCTCAATTGTTTCTTTGTTCATGGTTTATTGATTTAGAATCAATTGGTTTTGATTCACAATTCCATATACTTTTCCTTTCATTGCTGTTCCAATGAAAGCTGAATTTTTGGATTTTGAACCAATTGATTCAGCAGTGAAAGTACTTTTCCCTTCAGGGTTGAATAGGCTTAGATTAGCTTTGGCTCCCTCAATTATAGAAGGAATTTCTAATCCGAAGGTTATTCTTGCTGCAGTTAATTTTTCTACTACAACCTCAACTGGCAATACGGTCATTAAAGCTCCAAAAGCACTTTCGAGACCAATTGTCCCGCTTTTGGCAGTGTCAAAATCCATCTTTTTATGTTCTATATCGATAGGATTGTGGTCTGAAGTTATCATGTCGATAGTGTCATTTTTAACTCCTTCTATCAAAGCGAGTCGATCAGTTTCTGTTCGTAATGGCGGACTCACTTTGCAACGAGTGTCAAACTCTTCTAATTTCTCGTCGGTTAAAACGAGATGGTGTGCCGCAACACTGCAACTTACTTGTAATCCTTTGGCTTTGGCTTCTTGAATTAAAGTTACTGATTTTGCAGTTGAGATAGTTGGAATGTGTAATTTTCCGCCTGTATATTCGAGTAAGAATAAGTTTCTAGCTACTTGTAATTCTTCGGCTAAATTCGGAATTCCTTTCAATCCTAGTCGAGTAGAAACAATTCCTTCATTGGCTACGCCATTTCCTTTAATTTTTTCATCTTGGGAGAAGGCAATGACTAAACCATCAAAGTCTTGTGTATATTGCAAGGCAATTTTTAACAAATTGGCATTGTCCAAACTTTTATTGTAATCTCCAAAAGCGATGGCACCTACATTTTTCATGTCAAATAACTCAGCCATATCTTTTCCTTCACTTTCCTTAGTTAAGGCGCCAATGGGAAACAATTGAGTCGCTGCTCCTTGGGCTTTACTTTTAACAAAGTGAACTTGCGATTGATTGTCAATTACGGGTAGAGAATTAGGTTGTAAAGCAATTCCGGTGAATCCACTTTTTGCGGCTACTTGCAATCCGTTTGCAATAGTTTCTCGGTCTTCAAAACCGGGTTCTCCTAAAGAGACACTACTATCGAACCAACCTGGTGAAACGTGTAAATTATCGAGTTGAATTTCGGGTAAATTTTCAGGATTAGCTAATGCAGTTCCTAGTGTAGCGATACAACCATCGGCAATTAAAATATCTAGGGTCTTGTTGTGAAAAGGACTTTTGGAATCGATAATTGTTGCACTTCGGATGATTGTTTTCATATTTTATTGATTTTTAACTAAATAAAACAAGGTGTTTACTATTCTGTTAACCAGTATTTTATCTATGTTTATTAGAAGTAATTGTTTGTGTTTATTTTACTTCATGAATCGAATAATCGCCATTTCTATTATTAGTAATAACACTGCAAATATAAGAAACCATTTCCATATTTGACTATCGTTGTTTTCGGTTTGTATTCGGTCAAAAACAGAAGACATGGATGTGATTTGCGGTATTTCCGAAAGTAATTTTGCGTTGTTATGTATTAAGTTGCTTTCTTTTCTGTCGTAATTGAAACTGATGTTTTGTATCCATTGTTTCTTGTTGAAAACACTAAAATTACCTGCTTGTAAAGGGTGGTTTTCAAAATTCATTTTGACTTTTGTGCCCAAATTTTGTTGTATCGGAATGAATTCTTCGGTTTGGTTTTTAACAGTTAGAACACCTTCTTTGTTTAAATCAGTTTTGACAAAATAGGAATCAGAATTGCCAATTGTTCGTGCAGAAACACTATTTTTTTCTTGGCTTTGCGCCAATTGATAAAAAACAGGAACAATTAAAGGAGAGCGTTGGAAGTTAGAATTATCTAGGTTTAAAGCTGCCGAAAAAACAAAAACTGTTCCTGCTTCTTTGTGAAATGATTGTAAAAAAGGGCTTTGATCTTGGTAGGACAAAATGATGGCGCCAGTATTCGTTACGTTAAATTCTTCTTTGGTTTTTGGATATTGAAAATTGGAAATCTGATTTTCAAAGACAGTCTTAAAAACAGGATGATTAAAATGAATTTTAGTAATCAATTTTTCGCCAGTTGTAACCGATTGAAATGCTATATTTCCCATTTTTTGAACCGAGGCATTGAGGTTTGCAATTGTAGCTTTTGTAGAAGGAATAACAATGAGATTACCTCCTTTTTCTACAAAAGATTGTATGTTAGTTTGCAGTGCTTGTGGAATTTCGTCAAGTTCGTTTAAGACGATAGCATCTTGCTCATTAATCCGATTGTAATCTAATTGTGTGAGCGTACTGTTTTGAAATTCAAATTCATCGCTGGTGTAAATTCGCGATAAAAAAGGACTTTTTGCCGTTTCGCCAATGCTTAGAATTTTTGTTTTTGGGCTTTCGCCAATGCTAAAATAGAAAGTGTTATCAAAATCTAAACTATTATCAGTAATCGCAATATATCCGTGAAATGCTTTTTTAGGAATGGTGAACGGAATAATTTGTTTTTGTTTTTTTAAGGAAATCATTGTTTTGGCAACTAACTTGTTTTCATTGTAGATTCCCATAGAAATAGGCGGATTGTCCTCTCCGTAGTTGCTGACTTGAACTCCAATTTCATAAAAATTATCTAAACTCTTGCGGATAAAAACACTATCAATAGCTACATTATTTTGTTGTTCTGCTTTGGGAACATGGAACGAAATAGCATCGGTTTTTCTCATAGCGGTAAGCTGTTTTGATTCTAAACCAATAGCATCTGTAATAATTACAATTTCTTTTTGATACAGTGATGGACGCGCTTGTATTTGATTTAAAATAGGGTCTAAATCAAAAGGTGTTGCGCTGTATTGTAAATTTTGAAGTTCTTTTTGAATGGATTTTATATCGGTGTTCCAAAACGCCTCTGTATTGGTCAACAAAGAAAAATGAATGGTTTCGGGTGTTGTTTCTAATAGTTCTTGAATGGCGCGTTGCAATAATTCGCCTTGCTTGCCTTTGGCTTGCATACTATAAGAATTGTCCAGAACGATATACAACTCTTTTTGCGATGTAGACTTTTCTTGAGAAGTTGAAAAAGGTTGGGCAAAAGCCAAAACCAAAGCGGTTAATAGCAGCAATCGGGTAGTGAGTAACAACCATTTTTTGATTTGCGAACTTTTGCGGCTTTGTATGGTAAGTACTTTTAGAAACCGAACATTGGTAAAATATTCTTTTTTAAAGCGTCGCAATTGAAACAAATGAACCAAAATAGGTACTATCAAAAAGAAAAGAAAGTACAAAATTTCGGGATGTTTGAATTGCATTGATTTTGTGTTTGTTAAATACTTTTACTTCAAAAATACTATTTTCAAATTGGATTTCAAAAATAAGTTAGATTGCCAAATCAATATTAATTTAATTTTTACCACATAGAAACATAGAAAAAAATGATTTTAAAGTTTATATAGACGTTTTACTTTTCACATAATTAGCTATGTGTAAAATATGACTATTTCTATCTTTTCTGATTTTTTTCAAAAAAATCTATGTTTCTATGTGGTTCAAAGTATTTATGGTATCAATATGGGACTGTCATTTTGTTGATTTTACACAAATCAATTTTTATTATGTACCTTAGCTTTTCAATTGTATGTAAAATGAAAAATAACCTCACTATTATTCTAGTAGCCCTTATTTCTTTGGCTCAAGCCCAAACTAAAAAGCTTCCATTGTTGATAGGTACCTACACTAATAGTTGCGATAGTAAAGGGATTTATGTGTATGATTTTGACACCAATACAGGTGATTTTGTATTCAAAAATGCTACCGAAAAAGTGAGCAACCCAAGTTATTTAACACTTTCCAAAGATCAAAAAATAGTATATTCGGTTAATGAAAATGGAGCGGAAAGTACGGTAAGTTCGTTTCAATTTGATGTGACTAGTGGTAAATTAACAAATCTAAATCAACAAAAAGCGCAGGGTGCCGACCCTTGCTATATTATCAATGACGATTTGAATGTGATTGTAGCAAATTATTCAGGAGGAAATATCGCTGTTTTTGGCAAAAAAACAAATTGTAGTTTGTCAGCTATCAAGCAAGTGGTACAGCACAAAGGAAAAGGAATCCACCCTCGCCAAGAAAACCCACACATTCACATGGTGTATTTTTCTCCCGATAAAAAATACGTTTTGAGTACTGATTTAGGTACAGATACCGTTAGTTTATACGAATATCATCCAAATTCAGCTACCAGTGTCTTGAAATTGAAAAGTACGACTTCGTTACAAGCAGGAAGTGGACCTCGTCATTTAACTTTTAGCAAAGACGGAAAAAAAGTCTATGTTTTACAGGAATTAAACGGTGCTTTGTCGGTTTTTAGTTTTGCTAATGGGAGATTAACGGCAATTCAAGAAACGACTATTTTAGCGAAAGACTTTAAAGGAAATTTTACAGGAGCCGACATTCATATTTCGCCTGACGGCAAATTTCTGTATGCTTCCAATAGGGGAGAAGCCAATACCATTTCTATTTTTAAAATTCTAAAAAATGGGCAGTTGCAACCGCAATCGGTGGTTCCTTCTTTAGGGAAAGGGCCTCGTAATTTTGCTATTGATCCAACAGGCAAGTTTCTTTTGGTAGCCCATCAATACTCAAATGATGTTGTAGTTTTTAAAAGAGATGCCGTTTCAGGAGCTATTTCCGATTCAGGAAAACGTCTTGAATTGTGCTCGCCGGTCTGCTTGGTGTTTGGTAATTAGATATACGATATACGATTTTAGATTTAGGATTTACGGAAAGAGTAATAAGATACTATTATTTTTTCTTCTTTTTCTGTGCTCTGGTTTTGAGCATGTTTCGATTGACTGAGCCGTGTGTTTTCTTTTTTGTTTTAGAAGGTCCACCTAGGTTGATTTTAGTATTCTTTTTGGCTTTGTCATGAAAAGCACCTTCTCCTTCTAATTTTACTTTTTTCATTAAAAACTTCACCTGTTGGCGGTCTTTTTCAGGGCCAATCAACTTGGTTGAAACTTCAACTTCTTCTGGGAAAGGAGTGATTTCCAGTTCGGTATTCATTAATACTTCAACTTCTATGAATGATTCCTCTTCGCGAGGTGCTACAAAACTAATGGAAGTTCCTTCGGTGTCCGCACGACCTGTACGCCCAATACGATGCATATATAACTCAGGAAGTTCTGGCATTTCGAAGTTAATGACGTGTGTAATATTAGAAATATCCAAACCTCTCGCCATAATATCAGTAGTGATTAAACCACGTAAATTGCCCTCCTGAAACTCTGCCATTGTATTCAAACGGTAGTTTTGCGATTTGTTAGAGTGAATGACACCAAATTGTCCTTCAAAATCTTCATCAATACTTTCAAAAAGTAGATCTGATATTTTTTTGTTGTTCACAAAAACCAAAATTCGACTCATGGTTTCGTCTGTTTCCAATAAATGTTTCAGTAAATTGACTTTGGTATTGAAATTAGGAACTTGATAGGTAATCTGTTTAATTTTCTCTAAAGGTGTCCCCGAAGCGGATAGCGTTACTTCCTCTGGGTAATCAAAAAAGTCATTCAAAACAGCATCCACTTCCTCAGTCATCGTGGCCGAGAATAAAATGTTTTGACGTTTGGTTTTCATCATCGCCAGTAAGGCAGTCAATTGTGGTCTGAAACCAAGATTGAGCATTTCGTCAAATTCGTCAATAACTAATTTCTGAGTTTCGTCAAAACGAACTACGGCATCCAAAGCTAAATCCATTGTTCTACCAGGAGTTCCTACTAAGATGTCAACGCCTTCGTAAACTGCTTTTTTCTGGGTATTGATGTTGACTCCTCCGTAAATTCCGAGAGTGCTAACTGACATATATTTGGTCAATTTTTCTACTTCTTCTACCACTTGAACTACTAATTCTCGCGTTGGAACTAAGATCACAATTTTAGGCGTGTTGGTATTGGTAAACTTGTATAGTTTTAGCAAAGGTAATAAATAAGCAAAGGTTTTTCCCGTTCCTGTTTGTGCAATTCCCATCATATCTCGTCCCGACATAATTACAGAAAATGATTTTTCCTGAATGGGAGTAGGCGTAGTAAAACCTAATTCGTCAATGGCTTTTTGTACCGATTTAGGAAGATTGAATTGCTCAAAGGTGCTCATAAATTGCTATTTTGTGCAAAGGTACATTAAAAAGAGGGATTTTTGCTAGTTTTAGTTTTGAGAGAGATTTTAAAAACCTTCAAAAACACCCAAACCAAACAGAGCAAAATCATATTTCACGGGGTCGTTAGGGTCTAACTTTCGTAGAGAATTATCCAGTTCGGCCAACGCTTTAGCATCGTTTTGTTTGCGATGAAGTAGCCCTAATTTTCGAGCGACATTACCCGAATGTATATCGAGTGGGCAAGAGAGGATGGCGGGTGAAATACTTTTCCAAATTCCTAAATCGACTCCTTTGTTGTCTTGGCGAACCATCCACCGCAAATACATGTTTATTCTTTTTGCTGCCGAATTATTAAGTGGATCGGAAATATGTTTCTCCGTTCGAACTAAATGTGGAATCTCAAAAAACAATTGTTTGAATTCTGAAATCGTATGTTGTATGGTTGGGGTTTGCTTCGAGAAAACCGCTTCTAGGCCGTTGTGGTTTTGGTAAATGTGCTGTAATCCTTTGATAAATCCAATAAAATCCTGCCCATTGAACGTGCGGTGTACAAACGATTCTAAGTCTTTCAAATCCTTTTCTTGATGCGAAAGGACAAAGTCATAGGGAGCATTACCCATTAATTCCATCATCCGATGTGCGTTTTTGATAATCATCTTACGGTTGCCCCACGCAATGGTAGCAGCTAGAAATCCAGCAATTTCAATGTCTTCTTTTAGCGAAAATAAATGCGGAATTTGAACAGGGTCACTCTCAATAAAATCTCGGGTATTGTATTGAGTTACTTTTTCGTCCAGAAAAGATTGTAGTTCAGAAGCATTCATACGGTAAGATTAATGGTATTGCAATTAAGGATTGCTGATTTGCCCGTCTACCATGATTAATTTTCTATCCGCCATATTAGCCAGTTCTTCGTTATGCGTTACAATTACAAAAGTCTGTCCGAATTCATCACGCAATTGAAAGAACAATTGGTGTAAATTCTCTGCTGAATGGGTGTCGAGATTTCCAGAAGGTTCATCGGCAAAAATAACGTCTGGCTTATTAATTAAAGCACGTGCTACTGCTACACGTTGTTGTTCTCCGCCTGAAAGTGCATTGGGTTTGTGATGAATACGGTGTGAAAGCCCCAAATAGTCCAACAATCGTTTCGCTTCATTTTCCGTTTCCTGTTTGTTTTTATTGGCAATAAAAGCGGGAATACATACATTTTCTAAAGCAGTAAATTCGGGCAATAATTGATGGAATTGAAAGATGAAACCTAAGTTCAAATTTCTGAATTTGGACAACGTTTTGTCATTCATGGTTAAAACATTCTCCCCATTGATAAACAATTCTGTTCCTACTTGAATGGATGGTTTGTCTAATGTGCCAAGTAGTTGTAATAAGGTCGTTTTCCCTGCTCCAGAAGCACCTACAATAGCCACAATTTCTCCTTTTTGAATATGTAAATCTACTCCTTTTAGTACTTCTAATTGGTCGTAAAATTTATGTAGGTTTTTAGCTTGTATCATTTGGAACTTGTTTTTACAAAGAAACAAAGATTTTTGGTTAACTAAATGAAAAAGTTAGGTAAAGAATTAAGATGCTTTTATTTATCCTTAAACAAGAATCCCAAACCTATTTGACGCAGGAGTTTCTTTTCAAATTTCCAGAAAAAGGCAAATTGACCAAAAAAGAATCCAATACTTACTAAAAGCACTTGGTACAAAGGAAATATCAAGAGGAGTCGAATAGGAGTGAAGAAAAATCCAAAATCGTCTTTAGTGATTCCTAGCCACACACAAACAGGTCTCGAAGCCATTGCTGAGGCTGAACCGGTAATTGCAAAAACGATAAAAATAATAGCCAGTTGAAAATTGGATTGAATACCCCAACGTTCTTTTAGTTTCTTCATGAAAAATGTCTAATCACTACAAAGTTATTGTTTTTGAATGAAGATAGAATAAAAAAAGGATGTCTTTTTGAGACATCCTTCTAGTGTGTTATTTGAAACAAATTAACCTAAAATACTAATGATTTGTTGTGCTAATTCAGTTCCAATTCTATCTTGTGCTTCTCCCGTAGCAGCTCCAATGTGCGGAGTCAAAGAGATTTTTGGGTGCATCAGGATTTTGATTTCTGGTTTTGGCTCACTTTCGAAAACGTCTAATCCAGCAAAACCAACTTTTCCGCTATCTAAAGCATCGATTAAAGCAATTTCGTCAATTACACCACCACGCGCACAGTTTACAATACCTACGCCGTCTTTCATAATAGCTAGTTCTGCTTTTGAAATGATGTATCCGTTTTGAGCAGGAACGTGTAATGAAATGAAATCAGCTTCTTTAAACAACGATTCTAAAGATTGTGATACAATAGTTGTCGTTACTGATTGTCCGTCAAAGAATTCCACTTTTACATCTACTTTTTCGATAAAACTATCTGCAGCAATTACTTTCATTCCTAAACCAAGTGCCATTTTTGCTGTAGCTTGACCAATACGACCAATACCAACAATACCTAAGGTTTTACCTCTTAATTCGGTTCCGTTAGCGTATGCTTTTTTCAAACCTTCAAAGTTAGCATCTCCTTCTAAAGGCATATTTCTGTTAGAGTCGTGTAAGAAACGAACTCCATTAAATAAATGACCAAAAACCAACTCAGCAACTGATTCTGAAGAAGAAGCTGGTGTGTTGATTACATGGATTCCTTTGCTCTTAGCATATTCAACATCAATGTTATCCATTCCAACACCACCACGACCGATGATTTTGATACCAGGACAAGCATCGATTATGTCTTTACGTACTTTTGTTGCACTTCTTACCAAGATAACGCTTACGTTATTTTCGTTAATAAAGTTAGCTACTTGCTCTTGTGCTACTTTAGTAGTAATTACTTCAAATCCACCTTTTTCTAATGCTTGAATTCCGCTTTTAGAAATTCCGTCATTTGCTAATACTTTCATTGTTTTTATTTCATTGCGAGGAACGAAGTAATCTCATCCTCAATTAAATTTAATTTTATTATTATACCGCTTTTTCCAAAGCTTGCATTACGTCTACTAATACTTGTACACTTTCAATTGGCATCGCATTGTACATAGACGCTCTGTAACCACCTACTGAACGGTGACCTGGTAATCCAGAAATTCCAGCTTCTTTCCACATGGTATCAAAAATTGGTGCGTGTTCTGGGTTGTTCAATAAGAAAGTAGCATTCATATTAGAACGATCTTCTACAGCTGCAGCTCCTTTGAATAATGGATTTCTGTCAATTTCTGTATATAGTAATTCTGCTTTTGCGTTGTTGATTTTTTCGATAGCAGCAATTCCACCTAGTTTTTTCAACCATTGTAATGTTAATAGCGAAGCATACACAGGGAAAACAGGTGGTGTATTGTACATACTTTCTGCTTTAATGTGTTTTGCATAATCTAACATACTTGGAATTTCTCTTCCGTTTTTACCTAAGATTTCTTCTTTGATAACTACTAAAGTGGTTCCGGCAGGGCCCATATTTTTTTGAGCTCCAGCATAGATAATATCAAATTTAGAAAAGTCCAATTGACGTGAAAAAATATCAGAACTCATATCGCAAACTACCGGAATGGTAGTAGTAGGAATTTCTTTCATTTGAGTTCCAAAAATGGTATTGTTACTTGTACAGTGGAAATAATCTGCGTCAGCAGGAATAGTATATCCTTTAGGTACATTATTGTAATTTTGTTCTTTTGATGAAGCGACAACAACAGTTTCTCCAAAATATTTTGCTTCTTTAATGGCAGCAGATGCCCATGTTCCAGAATCCAAATAAGCTGCTTTTCCGTTTTCTTTCATCAAGTTATAAGGAACCATTAAGAACTCCAAACTAGCTCCTCCTGCAAGGAAAAGTGCTTGATATCCTTTGCCTTCTAACCCTAATAATTCAAGAACTAACGCTCTTGCTTCGTCCATTACCGCAACAAAATCTTTGCTTCTGTGCGAAATTTCTAAGATAGATAAACCTGAATTATTGAAATCTAAGATAGCTTGTGCTGATTTTTCAAAAACTTCTTGTGGTAAGATACAAGGTCCTGCGCTGTAGTTGTGTTTTTTCATGGTGGTAGTTTGTTCCAAAATTTAAAAGTGCAAATTTCGGGAATCAGACTTTAAAAACCGTTAAATAATCAGAAATATTTAAACAATTTTCTACTTTATTGTTAACGAAAACGAAATAGTATCTACATTATCTGCATAATCCCATAATTGAGGGCGTTGTGTCTGTCCAAATGTAATGCTGTTTTTGATTAAATTATTGCTTACAATACATTGGATTTTATCCCCATCACTTTCTAATTTTTTTTCTACTTCATCAAGCTTGTCGTAATATTCATAAAACACGCTAGAAATAGGAGAGGCGTAGCTTGAATCTTCTTTTAAAGTCAAAAATCCGTTGTCCAATAATTGGTAATTACTCATTAAAAAAACCGCCTTATTGTAGTCGTAGTTATTGGCATATTTCTCATAATGAATCACGTCTTGGAATTCAAAAATAGCTTCAAAAAAGGTGTCGAAAGAATAACCTTTTGGAACAAAAAGTTTAGAAACATTGCGGCAACCCAATCCGAAATAACGAAAAATATCTTCTCCTAAAGCAACGAGTTGTTCTTTAGTTTCGTCTCCGTTTAAAACGGCAACTGAATTTCTGTTCTTTCTAATAATAGAAGGTTTGTCTTTAAAATAATATTCAAAATAACGGGCTGTATTGTTGCTTCCTGTGGCAATAACGGCATCAAAATTTTCTAATTTCCCCGAGACAAATGTAATTTTATTAGCGAATTCAGGTTCAATTGCAATGAGGTATTTTGCCAAAAAAGGCAATAAGTATTGATCGTCAGAGGATGTTTTAACTACTACATTATGTCCAGCCATTAAAACGGAAATAAAATCATGAAATCCAACTAGCGGAATATTTCCTGCCAAAATCAATGCAATCGTTTTGGATTGGGTACCACTAAAATCATAAGATGATGTCCATTGATTTAGGTTTGCTGACGTTAAAGCTTTCGCCCAAGACTGTATTGAGAAATAAACTTGTTCAGGAGTGTACCACCCATTATGCGATTGCGACAAATGAATCAATTGATGGAAATCGTCAAAAAACAAATCATTTTGTGGAATGCTAGAATCTGGAGTAGAATTGCCTTCAGCAAACTGATTTAAAAAGCATCCTAATGTAACAAAAACATTTTTTTTTGTTTCTAAGTCCATAATGTTTGTTTATGAATGGTTTTGATTGTAATTTTGCACAAAGATAATGAGTGAAAAGGCAATAGCCAAAAGTTTAAAAAATAAGATGTATTACTTTGAAATAATTTAAACTTTTAAACAACTAAACTTAATAAAATGGCAATTATTATTACTGATGAATGTATCAATTGTGGCGCTTGTGAACCAGAATGTCCTAATACTGCAATTTACGAAGGAGCTGATGACTGGAGATATAAAGACGGAACTAAATTAACGGGTAAAGTGATTTTGCCAGATGGTACTGAAATTGACGCTGATGAAGCACAAACGCCAATTTCAGATGATGTGTATTATATTGTTCCAGGTAAATGTACCGAATGTAAAGGGTTTCATGATGAACCACAATGTGCGGCAGTTTGTCCTGTGGATTGTTGTATTCCTGATGAAAATCACGTAGAATCTGAAGAAACGTTGTTGAATCGACAAGCGTTCTTACACAACGAATAATTTTTTTTTAAAAACTTTAGTATAAAAAAATCCTGAGCATTCACTCAGGATTTTTTAGTTTTTATACGTATTGAATTAGAATGTAAATCCTAATCTAGCGTAGTAATAGGCTCCACTGAATCCCATTTGAACAGCATCCCAGTAGCCGCCAGCTTCTACCCAATCATCTTGTTGATCAGGATAGATATTGAATAAGTTATTGGCCCCAATACTTAATTTAGATGATTTATTTAATTTAAAACCTAATGTCAAATCGGTAACAATTTTTGCACTATAAGTGTCAGTTGCAGCTTTAATTTGATTTGCAAAACTTCCATAATTTGCTACATCTTCATACATTTGATAATCTAATAATTCTACTTTACTAAAACGGGTAAACGCTAATCCAGCATTGAACCATTTTTTGTCATAATTTAAATTTAAGCCAAATTTATTTGCAGGAGCTGAAGCTAATAAAAAAGCTTTTTCTCTTTCTCCAAAGAAAGTTTCTTTGTCTAAAGTACCATTTTTTACATCACCAATTTTCATGTGGTTGATGTTTCCAACTAAGGTTGCTGCAAAGTTACTGTCTCCAAATTTCTTTTTCCATGCCAATACTACATCTACTCCAGCAGTTTTAGTATCTACTCCATTTGTAAAGAATTGTGCAGCAGAAACGCCAAGATTCAATGCAGAAGCATCAAAGTATCCAGTTAAAACGATACGATCTTTTACATTGATAAAATATCCGTCCACTGTTGCAGTGAATGCTCCAAAACTAGCCGTTACACCTAGAGATCCGTTTACAGCTTTTTCTTCGTTTAGTTTGTTAATTCCAAAAGCCTGTGTTACGGGGCTATTGTTTGGAGATAAAATAACTTCTGTTGCTCCACCAGCATTAAAATTTGTGAATCGTAAATTATAGTATACCTGAGCTAATGAAGGAGCTCTAAATCCGGTACTTAAAGATCCTCTAAAATTGATATTGTCAGTTGCTTTTAAACGCGCTGCTAATTTTCCATTAAGTGTGCTTCCGAAGTCGCTGTAGTTTTCAAAACGAACAGCAGTACTTACTAATAAATTATCAGTTACATCCAATTCAGCGTCAGTATATAAAGAGACGTTATTACGATTTTTCTTTACTTCGTTTGCAGGACTGTAACCTGGAAAACCTTGAGAACCACCTGGACGTAACTCTCCTGAAATAGGATCAATTGGTGCTGTTTGTGTTGCAGGATTTGTAATTGGTCTTCCAGAAGTATCGTAAGTAGCATAAGAACCTTCTTCTCCAGCAAAAATGCTAAATTGTTCGGTTCTAAATTCAGCTCCAAAAGCCAAGTTCATTCCGTTTAAAATGGAATTATAGTTTTTAGAAAAATCTAAGTTGGTAGTATTTTGACTTAAGCTGTGTCCACCTGCGTCGAATTCTGTTGGTGAATTACCAACTAAAGAAGCGTTGATGGTTCCTTTAATATAATAGTGGAAAATATTTTTTCCAAATGTATTGCTTAGATCCATTTTCCATCCGGATGCATATTTAGTTCTAATACCAGCTGCGATAGAATTATCCACAATCTCCGAAGTAATTCTTGGGGTAAACCCTCCAGGATAAATAGACTCAACTACTCTTTCTCCTCCATTTCTTGTAAAAGCATACGCATCAGTATCTCTAAAGTTTCTTCCTCCAAATGCATAGAATTCTGTTTTATCAGAAATAGGTATTACTACATTTCCAAAAAGGTTCAATCCTTGAATTGCTGCTTCACCAAATCCTTTTCTAAAATCAAATCCTGGACGTAATGTCTTCTCTTTGTTTAAATATTCAGCAGTAAAGTTGGCGATTCCTCCTTTTTTACCAACCGCTACTCCGTAGTTAGCCGCAATTTTTAAAGATTGTCCGTCAAAATTTCTTTTTTGACCCAGTGTATTTCCAAAACTATTTTCGTCTAAGAAATTGTTTTTAGTATTTGCAGTTCCTGGGTCAAACTCACCTTGAGCATTTGTATTGTAAGCTCCGTAAGTTACAGCCCCGGTTAGTTGGTTAATATTATCATTTAATACAATATTAATTACTCCCGCAATGGCATCTGAACCGTATTGTGCTGCTGCACCGTCTCTTAAGATTTCAATTCTTTTAATTGCTGATGCTGGGATTGAGTTCAAATCAGTACCTGTATTTCCACGTCCTTTTGTTCCAAAAAGGTTGATTAAAGACGATTGATGTCTTCTTTTTCCGTTAATCAAAACTAAAGTTTGGTCAGGTCCCATTCCTCTTAAAGAGGCAGGATCTACGTGGTCAGCTCCATCAGAACCGGATTGTTTGTTGGCATTAAATGAAGGGGCAACATACTGTAACAATTCGTTGATTTCTAATTTACCGCTTTGTGTAGTTACGTCTTTAACGTTGATAACGTCAATGGGTACGGCAGAATTTACCACTGTTCTTTTGGTGTTTCTAGAACCTACAATTTGAACTTCTTTTAATTCTTGTGCTTTAGAATTGGTGTTTTCTTGCGCAAAAAGATGGGTCAAATTGAATACTAATAAAAGTAAACTGTACTTTTTCATAAATAATTTAGATTGGTTTTTTTATTTGGTTTAAATTGGGTGCAATGTACTAATTATTTAAGAATTAATTAACATTTGTAGATAATTGATGCGAATTTTATAAAGAATGCAAGAAAACGATGTTTTTGTTTAATGAACCTTTTTTTAATTCTATATTTGCACACTTTATTAATGGAATTGCAAATTTTTGTGGATATTGACCACTATTTGAAAATAAAACTATCATGAAAGCAGGAATTGTAGGATTGCCAAACGTAGGTAAATCAACGTTGTTTAATTGTTTGTCTAATGCCAAAGCGCAAAGTGCTAACTTTCCGTTTTGTACTATTGAGCCTAATATTGGTGTGGTAAATGTACCTGATCCAAGAATCAATCGTTTAGAAGAACTAGTAAAACCAGAGCGTGTGCAAATGGCAACCGTAGATATTGTGGATATTGCGGGATTGGTAAAAGGAGCAAGTAAAGGCGAAGGTCTAGGAAATCAGTTCTTAGGAAATATTAGAGAATGTAATGCGATTATTCACGTGTTGCGTTGTTTTGATAATGATAATATTATTCACGTGGATGGGAACGTAAACCCAATTCGTGACAAAGAAACTATTGATATCGAGTTGCAGTTGAAAGATTTAGAAACGGTTGAAAAACGTTTGGAAAAAGTCAATCGTGCGGCTAAAACTGGAAATAAAGAAGCGCAAGCTGAACAAGCATTGTTAAACCGAATTCGCGAAGCTTTATTGCAAGCCAAATCAGCGCGAACTGTCGTGCCAGCGAATCAAGACGAGGAAGAATTAATGGAAAGTTTCCAATTAATTACTAATAAACCCGTGTTGTATGTGTGTAATGTAGATGAAAGTGCAGCGGTAAACGGAAATAAATATGTAGATCAGGTGCGCGAATTGGTAAAAGATGAAGAGGCAGAAGTGATTATTCTTTCTGTAGGAGCTGAGGCAGATATCAATGAACTAGAAAGTTACGAAGAGCGTCAAGTTTTCCTTGAAGATATGGGGTTGACCGAGCCAGGATCTTCTGTTTTGATTCGTGCTGCCTATAAATTATTGAAACAACAAACTTATTTTACAGCAGGTGTGAAAGAAGTGCGAGCTTGGACTGTTAATGTTGGAGCTACTGCACCACAAGCAGCGGGAGTAATTCATACTGATTTTGAAAAAGGATTCATTCGTGCCGAAGTAATTGCTTTTGAAGATTTCTCACAATACGGTTCAGAATCCAAAGTAAAAGAAGCGGGTAAACTTCGTGTAGAAGGAAAAGAATATGTAGTGAAAGATGGCGATGTAATGCATTTTAGATTTAATGTGTAGTCGTTGTTAGGAACGAAGCAATCAAAACCGCTAAAGAAATTTAGCGGTTTTTTGGTTCACATTTTGTGTCAAAATAGAAAACTATTTTCGGTGAAAAAGATAATATTAATATTTGTTTTGTTAGTGCTAATCTTTTCTTGTAAAAAACAAGAAGCCGTTCCTGTTGGTAATAATTTCTATTTTGAAAATCCCCAACCAATAAATGATTCAGACCTTAGTTTAATTCCAAATAAATTTCAAGGAATTTACATCAATACTGATTCTGTTTATGTTAACATTAAAAAGGATGTAATTTACAAGGAATATAGAACTAAATTTAGATTTCATAAAAATAAAATAGATTCTTTGAACCAATATTTTGATAAAGTTGAAGAAGTTTATAATTCTAAATTAATTGGTGATTCAATTGAATTAACAATAATAGATAGAGATACAGTTTTTGTTTTCTCAGATTTTCAAAGAGCGAAACGAATAAATGGGAATTTAGTTTTAAGTCAAAAAGACTCTGTTTATTGGAAGATAAAGTTACTTACTCTAAACAGAAATAAATTAATTATCAAAGAGTTGTATTCAGATAGTGATTTGATAAAAATGGACTCAATTACTAAAGTTCATTCTAGAAGGATTGATTCTTTCGCTTTTATAATAACTCCAAAAAGAAAGGAATTTAAAAAATTTTTTAAATTGAAAAATTTTGGATATGATCAAGAGTATAATAGGATGTCTAAATAAACTTTATAGAAAATAGATCTTCTTTTTTTAATTTTTTTATTGCTCCACTTCGTAAATCGTACCTCATAAATCGCACTTTTTTTGTCAATATCATTCTTAATAACTTTGACTTAGGCTTGTTTTAGATTTTGTCAAAATGGCTTATATTAGCACCAAATCGATACTTTTTAAAATGTCCGAACAAAATCAATACAACGAAGATAATATTCGTTCGCTCGACTGGAAAGAACACATCCGTATGCGTCCCGGTATGTACATTGGAAAACTGGGTGACGGTTCTTCTCCAGACGATGGTATTTACATCTTACTCAAGGAAGTACTTGATAACTGCATCGATGAGTTTGTTATGGGTGCCGGTAAAACCATTGAGGTGACTATCAAAGACAAAATGGTAACTGTGCGCGATTACGGTCGTGGAATTCCGTTGGGAAAAGTGGTAGATGTGGTTTCCAAAATGAACACTGGAGGGAAGTACGATTCCAAAGCCTTCAAGAAATCAGTAGGTTTGAATGGGGTGGGTACCAAAGCGGTCAATGCCTTGTCGAATTATTTTCGTGTAGAATCCGTTCGTGATAACCAACAAAAAGCGGCTGAATTCTCGGCAGGTAATTTGGTTTTGGAAGAAGAAGTACAAGAATCAACCAAGCGTAAAGGAACGAAAGTGGCTTTTATTGCCGACGATCAGATTTTTAAAAACTACAAATACCGTAACGAGTATGTGGTAAAAATGTTGAAGAACTATTGTTATCTCAACACCGGATTAACCATTTATTACAACGGCGAAAAATACTATTCGGATAACGGATTGAAAGATTTGTTAGAAGAAACTATTACTGAAGAAGATTCGGTATATCCCATTATTCATTTGACAGGAGAGGATATTGAAATTGCATTAACGCATAGTAAATCGCAATATTCAGAAGAATACCACTCGTTTGTCAACGGGCAAAATACCACTCAAGGAGGAACGCACTTGAATGCGTTTAGAGAGGCGGTTGTAAAAACGATTCGTGAGTTTTACAACAAAGGATTTGAAGCTTCGGATATTCGAAAATCAATTGTTTCGGCGGTTTCTGTTAAAGTAGAAGAGCCCGTTTTTGAAAGTCAAACTAAAACTAAATTAGGTTCAACTGATATTGGTCCGAATGGGCCAACGGTGCGTACGTTTGTACATGATTTTATAACGACCAAATTAGATAATTTCTTGCATAAAAATCCAGAAGTAGCTGATTTGTTGTTGCGTAAGATTTTGCAAGCCGAAAGAGAGCGTAAAGAGTTGTCTGGCATTCGAAAATTAGCCAAAGACCGTGCTAAAAAAGCGAGTTTACATAATAAAAAACTACGTGATTGTCGGGTTCATTTGACTGATATAAAAAACCCACGTTATTTAGAAAGTACGTTGTTTATTACCGAGGGAGATTCGGCTTCAGGTTCGATTACCAAATCCCGTGATGTGAATACACAAGCCGTATTTAGTTTGCGTGGTAAGCCTTTGAATTCGTACGGAATGACTAAAAAAATCGTGTACGAAAACGAAGAATTTAATTTGCTTCAAGCGGCTTTGGATATCGAAGAATCCATGGAAGATTTGCGTTATAACAATATTGTCATTGCTACCGATGCTGATGTTGATGGAATGCACATTCGCTTGTTGTTGATTACGTTTTTCTTGCAATTTTTCCCAGAGTTAATCAAGGACGGCCATTTGTATATTTTGCAAACCCCTTTATTTCGTGTGCGTAATAAGAAGGAAACGATTTACTGTTATAGCGAAGAAGAGCGTGTTAATGCTATCGAAAAATTAAAACCAAAACCAGAAATTACTCGATTCAAAGGATTGGGGGAGATTTCGCCAGACGAGTTCAAGCATTTTATAGGGGCTGATATCCGTTTAGACCCTGTAATGTTGGATAAAGCCACTTCAATTGAAACATTATTGGAGTTTTATATGGGTAAAAATACACCCGATAGACAAACGTTCATCATCAATAATTTGAAGGTGGAGTTGGATGTTGTGGAGAAATAATTAGCTACTGAATAATTCAGCATAAATGAAAGACGAAGAAGAAGATAACATCATTTCAAACGAAGACGATAACAACGATTCGTTAGAGGTAACGGCAAACGAAAACGAGGAAGGCTTTGACGACATCGTTGCTTTTGGTGGGAATCATTTTTATGAAAATAATGAAAATCCCGAAGACACCATTACCAAAGTAACCGGAATGTACAAGGACTGGTTTTTGGACTATGCTTCGTATGTGATTTTGGAGCGTGCCGTTCCTGCTATCGAAGATGGGTTTAAGCCGGTACAACGTCGTATTATGCACTCTATGAAAGAGTTGGATGATGGCCGATACAATAAAGTGGCCAATATCGTAGGTCACACCATGCAGTATCACCCACACGGAGATGCGAGTATTGGTGATGCCATGGTACAAATTGGTCAAAAAGATTTGATTATCGATATGCAAGGAAACTGGGGTAACATTCTTACTGGAGATAGTGCCGCAGCCTCTCGTTATATCGAAGCCCGAATCAGTAAGTTAGGACACGATATTTTATATTCGCCTAAAATTACCACTTGGCAGGCTTCTTATGATGGTCGAAGAAATGAACCCGTTAATTTACCGGTTAAGTTTCCTCTACTTTTAGCACAAGGTGCTGAAGGGATTGCGGTGGGTCTTTCGACCAAAATATTACCTCATAATTTCAATGAGTTAATCGATTGTTCTATTAAAGTTTTAAAAGGAAGATCGTTTACTTTATATCCTGATTTCCCAACAGCGGGAATTGCTGATGTTTCTAATTATAACGATGGTTTACGTGGTGGACGTGTTCGTGTTCGTGCCAAAATAGGTCAATTAGACAAACAAACGTTGGTAATTACCCAAATTCCGTTTTCAACTAATACCTCAACCTTGATTGATAGTATTTTGAAAGCTAATGAAAAAGGGAAAATCAAAATCAAGAAAATTGAAGACAATACCGCTGCTGAGGTAGAAATTTTGATTCACCTTCCGCCAGGGGTTTCGCCAGATAAAACTATTGATGCATTGTATGCATTTACGGCTTGTGAAACCTCTATAGCGCCTTTAGGTTGTGTTATTGAAGACAACAAACCGTTGTTTATTGGTGTTTCTGAAATGTTGAAAATCTCTACGCATCGCACGGTAGATTTGTTGAAGCGTGAATTGGAAATCCAATTGGATGAATTGGAAAACAAATGGCATTTTTCTACTTTGGAAAAAATCTTCATTCGTGAAGAAATGTACATTGATTTCAAGTTGTATTCCGATAAAGAATCATTGTATACGTATATGTACGATAGATTCAAGCCGTTTGCAAAATCATTGGTTCGCGAAATTAATGATGACGACTTGCAAAAATTAACGCAAATTCCAATGATTCGTATTACGCGTTTTGATTCGGATAAAGCTGATGATGCCATTGCGAAGTTGGAAGCCGAAATGGAAGAAGTAAAACACCATTTGGATAACATTATCGATTTTACCATTGACTTTTTCCAAAAATTAAAAGACAAATACGGTAAAGGTCGTGAACGCCAAACGGAGTTGCGCAGTTTTGACACTATCGAAGCTACTAAAGTAGTGTTGCGTAATACCAAATTGTATGTCAATAGAGAAGAAGGGTTTTTAGGAACAGGACTTAAAAAAGACGAATACGTTGCTGATTGTTCCGATATTGATGATGTGATTGTTTTTCTTCGAGACGGAAAAATGATGATTACTAAAGTGGACGAAAAGAAATTTATTGGCAAAGACATTATCCATATAGCGGTGTTTGACAAAAACGACAAACGTACCATTTACAATATGATGTACCGAGATGGTAAAAACGGATCTACTTTTATCAAACGATTCAACGTTTCGGGTGTAACTCGTGATAAATTTTATGATTTAACACAAGAAAAACCAGGTTCGATGGTCTTGTATTTTTCGGCCAATCCAAATGGAGAAGCTGAGGTAGTGACTATTTTATTACGTCAAGTAGGCAGTATTAAGAAATTGAAATGGGATGTGGATTTTTCTGATATTGCCATCAAAGGAAGGGCTTCGAGAGGAAATACCGTTTCTAAATACCCAATCAAGAAAATCGAGTTGAAGGAGAAAGGAATCTCGACTTTGCGTCCAAGAAAAGTTTGGTTTGACGATACGGTGCAACGATTGAATGTCGATGGGCGTGGCGAATTGTTAGGTGAATTCAAACCCAATGATCGTTTGTTGATTATCAATCAAACTGGTAAGTTGAAAACGATAATTCCAGAATTAACGACTCACTTTGACGAAGACATGATTGTGTTAGAAAAATGGAATCCAAAGAAACCGATTTCTACCATTTATTATGATGGCGAAAAAGAACGTTACTTTGTCAAACGTTTCTTGGTGGAAAATGAAAACAAAGAAGAGATTTTCATTACCGAACATGAGAAGTCACAATTAGAGATTGTTTCTACTGATTGGCGTCCTGTGGCAGAAATTGTTTTTGCAAAAGTAAAAGGTGTTCAAAAAGAGAATCAGACGGTAGATTTAGAACAATTTATTGCAGTAAAAGGAATTAAAGCAATTGGGAATCAATTGACCACTGATAAATTGAAACAAGTCAATCTGTTAGAATCTTTGCCTTTTGAAGAACCAATTGAAGAAGTAGAAGAAACACCAACTACTAGTGAAGATGCAGAATTGGAAGACATTCCAACAGATACCGATGATGACGGTCAAATTACGTTAAGTTTAGAATAAAAAAAGCTCCTGAAAAGGAGCTTTTTTGTATTTAAGAAGAAATTATTTTTTCTTGATTTTCATATTGATCATTTCTACTACTAAAGAGAAAGTGATGGCAAAATACAAGTAACCTTTTGGCACCGGTGTGACATGATTGCCAAAGATTAAAGCTTCAGAAAGATGGGCACTTTCAGTCAGTAACATCATCCCAATGAGGATTAAGAAAGCCAATCCTAGAATTTGTATAGACGGATGCTTGTTGACGAAATTGCCCACAGGTACTGCAAATTGCATCATGATAAAGACTGAAACAATTACAGCTGTAATCATAATATAGATGGCTCCTTCGACACCATTAGTCATACCCACTGCAGTTAATATACTATCAAATGAAAATACAATATCAATCATAATGATTTGTAATATCACATTTTGAAAGGATTTGGTAGCGGCTTGTTTAATTTCTTTTTCTTCTTCACCTTTTTCTTCTACTTTTTCGCGAATTTCATTGGTGCTTTTGTAAATTAGGAATAAGCCACCAAGTAATAAAATAACGCTTTGTCCCGTCACTCCTGCAGAAAACCAACTGAAATCAATATGAAACCATGGTTCTTTCATTTGGATTAACAAATTGATTCCAAACAAAAGGGCAATACGCATAAACATAGCCAAAAACATTCCTACTTTAGTTGCTCTTTTGCGTTTCTCGGCAGGTAATTTTCCTGTGGCAATAGAGATAAAAATGATGTTGTCAATTCCTAATACAATTTCTAGAAATGTTAAGGTTAACAATGCAATCCATGCATTTGGATTTAAAAATACTTCCATTATAAATTTGATTTGAGATTATTTAGTGTTGATTTCTCCAATTTTAGTAACAGTGCCACGTTGTTTGGTTTCAATGCCAACCATTCCGAACTCAAAGGTATAGGAATTTTTTGAAGTGGTCAAAATCTTCATGCTAATCGCACTTTTTTCTTGATTGTTTTTGGGGTGCTTTTTGCGTAATATATATTCGCAGTCGCTAATCCAACGCACAGTAGCAGTGTCAGTTTTACCTTCAAAGGTTTCAATTTCAATACTGTCGTTTCGTTCAAAAAAAGTAGTTTTTTTAACTCCATCTACTTCGTGTTCAAACTTGAATTTACCCGTTTTGAAGTCTTTGCAATTGTGTTCGGTGTTGTAGCAAGAAACGACCAAGAGAGCGATAAGTATATAAAGGATGTTTTTCATGATTATTCAATTTTAATATCATATTTATCTAGAAGTCCCACAATACCTTGGGTTGAAAATTTTGCTTTTTTCATCGGGTTGAATTCGGGATCAATTTTGTAATTGTAAGCCGTTCTGAAATCAGCTCCCGCCAATTGTGTGTCATTAAAAATGGCGTTGTCTAGGTTACAATTCTCAAAAACAGCATTGTTTAATTGTGTACCCATAAATCCTGTTTCTTTCATAGAACAAGAAATGAAATTGGTTTTTGGCATTTTTTTATTAGCAAACGAAGCATAGTCTAAAACGCATTCTTGGAAATGGACTTCGAATAAAAAATCAGCACAGTGGTTAAAATGAATGCCTAGTAATTTGCAATTTTTAAAACGAACCGACTTAAGGCTGGTGTTTACAAGACTGATCATGGATAAATTACAATCGATAAATTCACAATCCATGAAAGTGTTATTACTCAAATCGGAGTTAGAAAAATCACAGTTTTTGAAAATACAATCTTCAAACTCACGGTGATTCATCCGGTCGTTAATGGCAACTACCTTTTCAAATGTTTTTTGGATGTTGATGAGGTTTTCCATTAGTCGTTAAATAAACTTTTCATGACCGTTTTTAATCCAACAAAGAGGCAATAGACACCAAAGAGAGACAAGCCAATCCCAACAGCTAAAACTAAATAATGCCAATTGTTCTTTTGGTTCATAAAAGCATTATGAATTACCGCAGGGCCTAAAAATAATAAAGGCAAAGCGCCTGATAGGTATTTAAAGGCTTTCGCCAAAAGAGATTTGTTAGTTGACATAACTTATTGTTGTTGCGAATTATAGAAATCAACCGCTTTTCGCACGCTGCCCCATTGACTTAATAATTGACTTCCTTCTTCATACGAAACCGGAATTTCGCTCATAATCATTTTCACGCCACGATCGACCAATTTAGCATTGCTTAGTTGCATATCGACCATTTTATTGCCTTTGACTTTGCCTAGTTGAATCATGGTAGCTGTAGAAATCATATTCAATACTAATTTTTGTGCTGTTCCTGCTTTCATTCGCGAACTTCCAGTTACAAATTCAGGGCCTACAATCACTTCAATTGGGAATTGAGCTGTTTGCGAAAGCGGACTTCCTGCATTGCAAGAAATACTTCCTGTGGTGATGTTGTTTTCGTTGCAGGCTTGTAAACCCCCAATAACATAAGGAGTTGTGCCTGATGCTGCAATTCCGACTACCACATCATTCGAGTTGATGTCAAATTCTTGTAAATCAACCCAAGCCTGTGTGGCATTGTCTTCGGCATTTTCTACCGCACGGCGAATGGCTTGGTCACCACCTGCAATGATTCCGTTGACTAAATCAAAAGGGACTCCAAAAGTTGGCGGACATTCAGATGCATCTACAATTCCTAATCGGCCAGAAGTACCCGCACCAATATAGAACAATCGACCTCCCAGTTTCATTTTGGCGGCAATTTGGGTTACCAAAGCCTCGATTGATGACAATGCTTTGGCTACAGCCAATGGTACTGTTTGGTCCTCTTGATTGATGTTGAACAGTAATTCTTGTACCGACATTTTTTCTAAATGTTCGTATTTTGAAGCTTGTTCGGTAGTTTTAGTAAAAGTCATTTGTTCTGTTTTTATGTGGGGCTATTTACTTTAAAATTAAAAATATTATATAAAATAAGCCAATGCAAATCCCAATACAATCATGGATATTTTAGCAATGTTAAATTTGTGTCCTTCGCTACTTTCAAAAATGATAGTGGATGAAATGTGAAATAAAATCCCAACAACTACAGCGGTGATTTCGGTGTAATACGCATTCAATAGGGGTAGGTAATCCGAAAGAAAGGTGCCCAATGGCGTCATTACTGCAAAGGTAATCATGAATAGAAAAATGGCTTTTTTATCCAAATTAGCATTAATGAAAAATGTGGTTAAAATAATCGCAATCGGTAAGTGGTGAATGGCAATTCCTAAAGCCAAATCATGATGATGCCCTACAGGAAATCCTTCGGCTAGGGCGTGAATACAAAGACTTGTAAATAATAGCCAAGGGATGTGACTCATTTTAGAATGGCCGTGTACGTGACCGTGTTCGGCCCCTTGAGAGAAGTATTCTAAGATAATTTGGAACAAAATCCCCACCATAATAAATAATCCGATGCGGGTGTTTTTACTTTCATAAATTTCGGGTAATAAATGTATCACCGTTAGCGATAACAAAAAAGAGCCGCTGAAGGCCAAAAGCAATTTGAG
Organism: Bacteroidota bacterium; assembly: GCA_041191945.1. GTDB lineage: Bacteria > Bacteroidota > Bacteroidia > Flavobacteriales > Flavobacteriaceae > Flavobacterium. Next base: position 76,659 of record JBEENX010000001.1, on the reverse strand, counting down.
TTTTGCTTTGTCTTTTGGTTGGACAACCCAAGCAAAAACATAGCCTATCAATACAGAAAGTAAGGGTAAAAGATAATTCATTATTTAAAAATCATGATTAATCGTTCGCTTTCAGTTTTGTGGAATTTCTTTAGTTTATAATCTCCAAAGATATCTAATAAATAAATACCCGCTTCTTCCATCATGGTTTGAAAATCGTGTAACGTCAACGCTTGTACTTTTTCGGTAAAATGAAAGGCTTGTCCTTGATCTTCAAAGGCAATTTCTTTGTGAATATGACCGTCTTTCACATAACGTTTAATATGAAAATCAATACCTTCTACGGTTTTGGTTTCCTCAGGGACTAGGTTGGCTATGACATGATTAACATTCATAAAGTCAATTACAGCAAAACCATGTTCGGTCAAACTTTCTTTGATAGCAATAAGCGTTTTCAAGTTGTCGGCATCATTTTCAAAGTAACCAAAACTGGTGAATAAATTGAAAATGGCATCAAATTGATTGTCCATTTTTTCACGCATATCGTGCACTTGAAAATGCAAATTGCTGTTACTGTTTTTACTCGCTTCTGCAATGCTATTTTCAGACAAATCAGCCCCAATAACATCAAAACCCAATTGGTTTAGATAAATAGCGTGACGCCCTTTTCCACAAGCTAGGTCCAATACTTTGGCTTTTTCGGGAAGGTTAAGGTAATGCGTCAAATTATCCATGAATAGTTGTGCTTCACGGTAATTGCGTTCTTTGTATAAAATATGGTAATAAGGCGTATCAAACCAAGAAGCAAACCAATTTTGATCGGGTTCTTTAGTATCTAATACAGCCGGTGTAGCATCTTCAGACATTTATTCTTTTTCAATTAATTCAAGTCCGCAAATTTAGTGTATTTTTGCACAAAATAACCATAATTGTTAGGATTCAAAGTTCTAGAATTGGTTTTTTACTTTCCGCTTCGTAAAAAAAATAGAAAAGCAGTTGAAATGATTTAGAAAAATGGAAGAAAATTTTAAAATGATTGCCAAAACCTTTTTTGGTTTTGAAGAAATACTAGCACAAGAATTACGAAATTTAGGCGCGCAACAAGTAGAGCAGGGGGTGCGAATGGTAAGTTTTAAAGGCGATAAAGGGTTTATGTACAAAGCCAATTTGTCGTTGCGAACTGCTTTGAAAATTTTAAAACCGATTTACACTTTTAGAGCTACTAATGAAAATGCTTTGTACAAAGGAATTTCAAGCATCAACTGGTCGAAATATTTGAATGCCAATCAAACTTTTGTGATTGATGCGACAGTACATTCGGATCATTTTAACCATTCTGAATTTGTTTCTCAAAAATGTAAGGATGCTATTGTAGATCAATTTAGAGAAAGAACAGGGCAACGTCCTAGTATCGATAAAGCTTTCCCCGATTTACGAATCAACATTCACATTGGCAAAGACCAAGTGTCGGTAGCCTTAGATACCTCTGGAAATTCGCTACATCAACGTGGTTACCGAACAGCCACGAATATTGCTCCTATCAACGAAGTGTTGGCTGCAGGAATTTTGTTGCTTTCGGGTTGGGAAGGACAATCGGATTTCTTAGACCCGATGTGTGGATCTGGAACTTTTTTGGCGGAAGCCGCAATGATTGCGTGTAATATTCCGGCCAATATCAATCGTAATGAATTTGCTTTTGAAAAATGGAAGGATTGGGATAATGATTTGTTTGATCAAATTGTCAATAGTTTGATGAAAAAAGTAAAAGAGTTTCATTACACTATCAAAGGATATGATAAGGCACCAAGTGCTGTAAGTAAAGCCAAAGACAATATCAGAAATGCGAATTTGGACGATTATGTGAGTGTTCAAGAAGAAAATTTCTTTGATACCGAAAAAAACTCACAAGGGAAATTGCATATCGTTTTCAATCCGCCGTATGATGAACGATTGGATATTCACATGGAAGAATTTTACAAAAATATTGGCGACACCTTGAAAAAGAGCTATCCAGGGACGAATGCTTGGTTTATCACAGCCAATTTGGAAGCCTTAAAGTTTGTGGGATTGAAACCGTCTCGCAAAATCAAATTATTCAATGCTAGCCTCGAAGCGCGATTAGTAAAATACGAAATGTACGAAGGAAGCAAACGCACTAAATTTCAACTAACAGATAAAAATTAAAACGATGACTAAATTACAATTAAGAGCTTTTTTATATCAGTTGGGTAGTTTTGCTATCTTGTTTATCTCTTTTCGCTATTTGATTTTCAAATACACTAATTTGACAGGTTTGTTTGTGCCATTTACGGCTTTTGTAGTAGGAACAATTCTTTCGCCAAAATTCCAAGCAGTGAAAACTAGAGACGGCGAAAAATTATTTATGTCTTGGCTTTTTATAAAGGGAATTAAAGAATTGTAATTTTTGGCTTTTGCCAAAGGTTGTAGTATAGAAACAGCCGATTTGATTCGTTTGTTCACCTAATTATATTTTCTTTAATAAATCCCGTTAGGGATTTAATAGGGGTAAAATTAAAATCAAAATAAAAAAAATCCCTTTAGGGATGGTATTTTTATATTAGATGAACAAATTTTGTGCCTACGGGACTTTTCTTTCACCTCGTATTTTAAATTAACTACCATTATTTAACTCCTAGCGGAGTAAATATGGTTTATTTAGCAATCACCTTCTTTTTATACAACGGAATAAAGTAAGTAACGCTGTAGTTAAAACCAATCCCAAAACTACCGTTGTACGTTCTATTAAACCCTGGGATGTATAGATTATCAAATCCATCTGGTTTTTTATTGGTAACCAATGTTTTTAATTGGACACTAAATCCAACAAAAACATTGTTGAACATTTTGGCTTTCATTCCGGTAACCACTTCTAGCCAACTTGCACTTAGTCCGTTGAATTGTTCACTAGCAGGAATGGCAGGTAATTCTCCCCAATACGGATGTGCATTGTAAATTTTATAGCTATTTAATTCTTGGCTAAATGTACTGAATCCATAGCGCAAACCTACTGAAATAATATTCTCCATGTCTAGCCAATTCTCATACATATTGTAATCAAATCCAGCTTTTAAATAGGAACCTTTGCTATTTGTGGTTAATCGGTCATCTTCTGTGGTTTTGTTTTCAGTTCCGAGTTCGGCGGCTAAAAAGTATTTTTTATTCCATCTAAAATCACCTGTCAGTTCAATGCCTTTGTAGTTTTTGTCATAAAAACCACGAGTTAACTTGAATAAGTCTACCCCGACGCGAAGTCCGTAACGGTCTTTTCTTACCGGAATACTATCCTGAGTTTCTTCTTGAGGACTTGCTTCAAGATTAGGTTTTACAGTAGGTTTTTCTTGTGCTTGTGCCAAGGTGACCATCAGTAAAAGACAAAGACTAGAAAAATAGTTTAAGATGTGTTTCATTTTCATTTTCTATGTTTGATTTTTCTACTGAAATGTATTGTATCCATTTGTCAGTGGTTGCTGGAACAGCCGTGTGCACAATCGGATTTGTAGCTTGTAATTTAAAAATAGTTTTATAACCGCAGGCTCTTGAAACAAAGACATTGGTTCTAGTATAATTGATTTGAATTTTATCAGTAAATGTCAAGATAGGATTGGCGTTTCCGTAGTTAAAAATCAAATTGTATGTGGTTACATCTTGGTCTACTTTTAACGGAATAGAAATAGTACTTCCGCTAGTTGTGTATTTCGAATCTCCAGTTGCAGTAGGATTAAAAACAATTCCTTCGGTCATTCCTTCTCCTACAACTTTTAATTTGGTTACGGTCTTTACAACACTAGGGTTATTGATGTCATAAAAGGTAAGTACCAGTCGCGGAGTGGTTACAGTATTAGCATCACAAATATCGTCTTTTTCACAGCTAGAAAAAAATACGGATACGAGAGCAACTAATAGAAGGATTCCTTTTTTCATTTGATTATCGTTTCTCCAAAAGTACAACATTTTCCACGTGATGCGTTTGCGGGAACATATCCACTGGGCGCACACGGCTTACTTTGTATTTTTCGTCCATTAACGCTAAATCGCGTGCTTGTGTAGCCGAGTTACAACTTACATACACCACTTTTTGAGGCTCAATTTTTAAAATTTGTTCAATAACGTCTTTATGCATTCCGTCTCTTGGTGGATCAGTAATAATCACATCGGGTTTGCCGTGTTGTGCGATGAAACTTTCGTTAAAAACTACTTTCATATCTCCTACGAAAAATTCACAATTGGTAATTTCGTTTCGTTTAGCATTGGCTTTCGCATCACTAATTGCTTCCGGAACACTTTCTACACCAATTACCTTTTTAGCATTTTTAGATACGAATTGCGCAATAGTTCCAGTTCCAGTATATAAATCATATACGGTTTCGGTTCCTGTAAGTCCTGCAAAATCGCGGGTTATTTTGTATAATTCGTAGGCTTGGTCTGAATTGGTTTGGTAAAAAGATTTGGCATTAATGCTAAATTTCAATCCTTCCATTTCTTCTAAAATGTAATCACGGCCTTTATATAGTTGGATGTCGGTATCGTATAAAGTGTCGTTCGCCTTATTATTTACAACAAATTGAAGCGAAGTAATTTGAGGGAACTTTTCGTAGATGTGATCTAAGATTAATTCTCTATTGGTTTTATCATCTTCAAAAAACTGAATTAACACCATAATCTCTCCAGTCGAAGCAGTTCGCAACATTAACGTACGCAGCAAGCCTTCGTGCGCTCTCGGATTGAAAAAAGTCAATCCATTGGCATTGGCAAAAGCCCTAATTTCATTACGAATTGCATTAGAAGGATCTTCTTGTAAATGACATTTGTTAATGTCCAATATTTTGTCCCACATTTTAGGAATGTGAAATCCTAAAGCATTTCTATTGCCTAAATCTTCGGTACTTCCAATTTCAGCCTCAGTTAACCAACGGCTATTAGAGAACGAAAATTCCATTTTGTTTCTGTAAAAAAACTGTTTTTCAGAACCTAAAATAGGTTCAAATTCCGGAAGTTCAATTTTTCCAATGCGTTGCAAATGGTTTTTTACTTCATTTTGTTTGTAAAATAATTGTTGGCTGTACTTCATGTTTTGCCATTTACAACCGCCACAAACTCCAAAATGTTCGCAAATGGGTTCAATTCGATGTTCTGAAAATTCGTGAAATTTCACCGCTTTTCCTTCGTAAAACGCTTTACGTTTTTTGAAAGTTTGCACGTCTACAACGTCTCCAGGAACTACATTGGGAATAAAGATTACTTTTCCGTCGGGTGCTTTTGCAACCGATACGCCTTTTGCACCAGCATCAAGGACTTTTATTTGATGAAAGACAACTTTGTCTGTATTTTTTCTTGCCATAGCGCAAAAATAAGTGTTTGAATGGTTTTATAAATTCAATTTGGGAAAATTTTTTAAAAAGGATTCAAATTAGCCTATCTTTGCCGACTGAAAAATGCCAATATGAAGTTTGATTTAGTACAAAAAGATCCACAATCAAAAGCGAGAGCTGGAAGTATAACGACAGATCACGGTGTGATTGAAACCCCTATTTTTATGCCCGTTGGGACAGTGGCTTCTGTGAAAGGAGTGCACCAAAGAGAATTGAAAAATGATATCAATCCCGATATTATTTTAGGGAATACCTACCATTTGTATTTGCGTCCGCAAACTGAAATTTTAGAAAAAGCGGGAGGATTGCATCAATTCATGAATTGGGATCGTAATATTTTGACTGATTCAGGAGGATACCAAGTGTATTCCCTTTCGTCTAATCGAAAAATAAAAGAAGAAGGTGTAAAATTCAAATCGCATATTGACGGTTCGTACCACGTTTTCACTCCTGAAAATGTGATGGAAATCCAACGTACTATTGGTGCTGATATTATTATGGCATTTGACGAATGTACGCCTTATCCTTGCGATTATAATTATGCCAAACGTTCGATGCACATGACGCATCGTTGGTTGGATCGTTGTATCAATCATTTGGATAAATTGCCTTTTAAATACGGTTACGAACAAACGTTTTTCCCAATTGTTCAAGGAAGTACCTACAAAGATTTAAGAAGACAATCAGCCGAATATATTGCAAATTCAGGTCAGCAAGGAAATGCGATTGGCGGACTTTCAGTTGGGGAACCAGCCGAAGAAATGTATGCAATGACCGATGTGGTTTGCGAAATCTTGCCTGAAGATAAACCACGTTATTTGATGGGAGTAGGAACTCCAATTAATATTTTGGAAAACATAGCCTTAGGAATTGATATGTTTGATTGTGTGATGCCAACCCGTAACGCAAGAAATGGAATGTTGTTCACTGCCAATGGAACTATCAATATCAAAAATAAAAAATGGGAAGCTGATTTTTCTCCAATAGATGAGATGGGAATCACTTTTGTAGATACACAATATTCTAAATCGTATTTACGTCATTTGTTTTCAGCGAATGAATACCTTGGAAAACAAATTGCAACCATTCATAATTTAGGTTTCTATATGTGGTTGGTTCGTGAAGCTAGAAAACATATCTTAGCAGGAGATTTCAGATCATGGAAAGAAATGATGGTTAAAAACATGAGCCAACGATTATAATTTTTTGCGATGAACAAATTAACAATAATAGATAAATATATCCTAAAACGATATTTGCTCACTTTTACAGTGATGTTATTGTTATTTGTTCCCATTGGTATTGTAGTTGACGTATCTGAAAAAGTAGATATGATGATTAAAAATCAAGTTCCATTAAAAGATATCTTGATTTATTATTTTCATTTTACAATCTATTTTACCAATATGTTATTTCCGATATTTTTGTTTTTATCGGTGATTTGGTTTACTTCTAAGTTAGCAAATAACACAGAAATTATTGCGATATTAAGCTCTGGAATTTCATTTACTCGTTTCATGAGGCCATATTTGATAGGAGCTTCAATTATTTCTGTATTTGTCTTAATAATGGGGTTTTATGTTGTACCGGTAGCGAGCGAAGGGTTTAATAGCTTTAGGTACACTTATCTTCGAACAGGAGGAAAACAATTAATGCAGGGAGATAATACTGATGTGTATCGTCAAATAAGTGATACTGAATTTATTTATGTCAATAGTTTTAATAACGAAACAAAAATGGCATATAATTTTTCTTTAGAAAAATGCGATAAGGAAAAATTAGATTATAAAATCACAGCTTCTAGGATTCAATGGAATCCAAAAGAAAAAAACTATACTTTGTTTGATTATACCAAAAGAACTGTTGGTCTGTTGGGAGATAAAATTGAAAAGGCGGCCGAAAAGAAGATGAAGTTTAAATTTGATTTAGAGGATTTGGCTCCTGTAGTTTATATTGCAGAGACCCTTCCTTTGGGTAAACTAAATGATTTTATCAATAAGGAAAAAAAGCGTGGTTCTTCCAATATCAATGTGTATTTGGTTGTTTTTTATAAAAAATTTAGTATTCCTATTTCAGCATTTATTTTAACTATTATTGCCGTTTCAGTTTCAGCTATGAAACGTAGAGGAGGTATGGGAATGAACCTTGCTATTGGAATTGCGGTGGCATTTTCCTTTGTGTTTTTTGATAAAATATTTGGCGTTTTAGCTGAAAAATCAAGTATGTCGCCCTTAATTGCGGTTTGGTTGCCTAATGTACTTTTTGGGATTCTAGCTTACTATTTATTACGCAATGCAAAACGATAATCTTAAAAGTTATTTGAATCTCCATTTGATTGTTTTTATTTGGGGATTTACCGCTATTTTAGGAGCGTTAATCACTATTCCGGCAGAAGATTTAGTATGGTATAGAATGCTGTTTGCAAGTATTTTTTTAGGGATATTTTTACTTACCAGAAAAAAAACATTTAAAATTCCCATACGAGGATTGTTTCAGTTGATTTTTGTTGGGTTATTGATTGCTTTGCATTGGATTTTTTTCTTTCAAGCCATTCATATTGCTAATGTTTCAATTACATTATCGGTATTTTCACTAGGTGCTTTTTTCGCTTCTTTACTAGAACCTATTTTTTATGGACGAAAAGTGTTGTGGTACGAAGTGTTTTTTGGGTTGATTATTATTGCCGGCTTATCATTGATTTTGCAAGTTGAAAGAGGGTATATTAATGGAGTGTTTTTTGCATTAGCTTCAATTATTTTAGGGGTACTATTTACTCTAATGAATGGGAAATTAATTGCAAAACACGATCCGTCTGTAATTACGTTTTATGAATTCCTCTCTGGTTTTTTCTTTATTTCTATCTATTTTGTTTTCCAAGGAAAATTCAGTGTAGATTTTTTTGTTTTAACCTATAATAACTGGCTACTATTATTTGTTTTAGCTTCTATTTGTACGGCATATGCTTTTACAGCCTCGGTTCGAGTAATGCAAAAATTAACACCTTATACAGTAATGTTAACTACAAATTTAGAACCGGTTTATGGAATTATTTTAGCCTATTTTATTATTGGTGGGAAAGAAAAAATGAGTACAGAATTTTATATTGGGGCATTAATTATTGTAATTACGGTAATTTTGAACGGGGTAATAAAACACTATCACAAAGGCAAATAATAACGAATATTTTTGTACTAAAATAGAAAATAAAGGCTGTCAAACGATTTTAAATTTTATATTTGCAGTTCTATTCAGAAAAATAAATAACACTAACTCCTATGGAATATTTAGATTTTGAACTTCCTATCAAAGAATTAGAAGATCAGTTAGAAAAATGTGTTGTTATTGGTAAAGAATCAGATGTTGATGTAACCAATACGTGCAAACAAATCAATAAAAAGTTAGAAGAAACTAAACGCAATATATACAAAAACTTAACGGCTTGGCAACGTGTTCAATTGTCAAGACATCCTAATAGACCGTATACGTTAGATCATATTAACGCACTTTGTGGCGACACTTTTTTAGAATTACACGGAGATCGTGGTTTTAAAGATGACAAAGCCATGGTGGGTGGTTTAGGAAAAATTGCAGGTCAATCGTTTATGATTATTGGCCAACAAAAAGGATACAATACCAAAACCCGTCAATACCGAAACTTTGGTATGGCAAATCCAGAAGGGTACAGAAAAGCCTTGCGTTTGATGAAAATGGCTGAAAAATTTGGTATTCCTGTGGTAACTTTAGTGGATACTCCGGGAGCTTATCCAGGTTTAGAAGCCGAAGAACGCGGACAAGGAGAAGCTATTGCTAGAAACATCTTCGAAATGGTTCGTTTGAAAGTGCCTGTAATTACTATTATTGTTGGAGAGGGAGCCTCAGGTGGTGCCTTAGGAATTGGTGTTGGAGACAGAGTATATATGTTAGAAAACACGTGGTATTCTGTAATCTCACCAGAATCTTGTTCCTCTATCCTTTGGAAAAGTTGGGAGTACAAAGAACAAGCTGCCGAAGCTTTGAAACTGACTTCTTCTGATATGAAAAAACAAAAACTAATTGATGATATTATTCCTGAGCCACTAGGAGGAGCGCATTTCGATAGAGAAAGTACTTTTAAAACGGTGGAGCAATACATTATGAAAGGATACAATGAGCTGAAAGATTTATCAACAGAAGAATTATTAGCGCAACGATATGAAAAATACCTTGCGATGGGTCATTTTAAAGATTAATTACTATAGCAATCAAATAAAATTTAATCCGAAACAGTTTAGTTTCGGATTTTTTTTTAGCTTATAAACAAAAAAACTTAGTTATTAACAATGTTTTGTAATAAGTCGTTAGGGACTATTTTTTAATTTTTCGTATTTTCGCTACATGGAAAATTTTAGAAATATAGCGCCTGTTAAGGTAGATAAAGCGACTATCATTAATCTCGAAAAAGGGAAATTACCGCCACAAGCCTTGGATTTAGAGGAGGCAGTGTTGGGAGCCATGATGATTGATAAAAAAGGAGTTGATGAGGTAATAGACATCTTACAAGCAGATGCTTTTTATAAAGACGCACACAAATATATTTTCGAAGCAATTGTACAACTTTTTACAGAAACACAGCCTATTGATTTATTGACGGTTTCGGCTCAGCTAAAAAAAAATGGAAAATTAGATTTAGCAGGAGGTGATTTTTATTTGATTCAACTTACGCAAAAAATTTCTTCTTCAGCACATATCGAGTTTCACTCTAGAATTATTTTACAAAAATTTATTCAACGTAGTTTGATTCGAATTTCATCAGAAATTATAGAGGATTCGTATGATGAAACTACTGATGTTTTTGATTTGTTAGATAAAGCTGAGTCTAAATTATATGAAGTTACGCAAGGAAATATCAAGCGTAGCTCCGAAACAGCTCAAAGTTTAGTGTTACAAGCCAAAAAACGCATCGAAGAAATTGCAGGTCAAGAAGGATTGAGTGGTGTTCCAACAGGTTTTGAAAAACTAGATAAAATTACTTCAGGTTGGCAACCAAGTGATTTGATTATTATTGCAGCCCGTCCAGGTATGGGTAAAACCGCTTTTGTTCTTTCAATGGCACGTAATATGGCTATTGATTTTGGAATGCCAGTTGCTGTATTTTCTTTAGAGATGGCATCAGTTCAGTTAATTACGCGTTTAATTTCATCTGAAACAGGTCTTTCGTCAGAGAAATTACGTACGGGTAAACTCGAAAAGCATGAATGGGAACAATTGAGTACCAAAGTAAAAAATTTGGAAAAGGCACCCTTGTATATTGATGATACTCCTTCTCTTTCAATTTTTGACTTGAGAGCAAAAGCAAGGCGTTTGGTATCTCAGCATGGTATTAAAATAATTATAGTGGACTACCTTCAATTGATGACTGCAGGAGGGAATGCAAAAGGAGGAGGAAACAGAGAGCAAGAAATTTCAACTATTTCTAGGAACCTAAAAGCATTAGCTAAAGAATTAAATGTACCAGTCATTGCTTTATCACAATTGTCACGTGCAGTTGAAACTCGAGGATCTAGTAAGCGACCTTTGTTGTCCGATTTACGTGAATCGGGTGCAATTGAACAAGATGCCGATATCGTTTCATTTATTTACCGCCCTGAATATTATAAAATTGATGAATGGGATGATGAAGAACAGTCGCCAACAGCGGGTCAAGCAGAATTTATTATTGCAAAACATCGTAATGGTAGTTTGGAGAATGTCAGATTGAAATTTATTGGTAGCTTAGGTAAATTTGATAATTTAGATGACTATTCAGGTAATTTAGAAGACTTGCCATCCAGTATGAATAATGATGATAATCCTTTTATTACTAGAAATTTACCATCTGTAAATGAGGCTTTTGGTAGTAATATAAATGACGATGATGATGACAGTGATGTTCCGTTTTAAGAGTAAATTAAAATCCGCTTCGAGGCGGATTTTTTTATGAAACCCATTATCTTTGAAATAAAAATACGATGTCCTTTAAAAAAATAGTTGTGCTATTCCTGTTCTTGATTTCTTTTTCAGGAAAGGCATTCTATATTTTGTTACCAATGGACGAAACGAATCAGCAAAATCATTTGAAGGCTTACGGAATTACGTATTGGTGTTTGGACAAAAGTTACAAAGCGCATTGGCTTTTGAATTATAGAGGCGGTTCTTTTTTATTGCCTGATGCTGACGAAATTCGTAAAGAATGCCAAATCCGAGGCGTTAGTTTTGAAATTCTTTCGGATGCAGAACAAGAAGCTATTCTGAATGATATTTCGAGTCCCTCGCAAAATATGGAATCGATTTTATTAGAAAAAGCACCGAAAATTGCGGTATATACTCCAAAAGGCAAACAACCATGGGACGATGCGGTCACTTTAGTATTGACGTATGCTGAGATTCCGTTTACGCCTATTTATGATCAAGAAGTATTGTCAGACCAATTACTATTGTACGATTGGTTGCATTTGCATCACGAAGATTTTACAGGACAATACGGAAAATTTTATGGTGCCTATCGCAATGCTCCTTGGTATATTGAACAAAAGGCAGCCGCCGAAAGGCTAGCACAACAGTTGGGGTTTTCTAAAGTTGCTCAAGAAAAAGGGGCTGTGGCCAAAAAAATACGTGATTTCGTCATTGGTGGTGGATTTATGTTTGCCATGTGTTCTGCTACAGATAGTTTTGATATTGCTTTGGCAGCGGATGGAATTGATATTTGCGAAGCAATGTTTGATGGCGATGCTAGCGAAGCTAGTTATCAATCCAAATTGAATTATAACAATTCGTTTGCGTTCAAAAATTTCACTTTGGAACGCAAACCAGAACAATATGAGTTTTCAGATATTGACATGACTTTAAAGCGCCAAATTCTGCCAGATAAGGATTATTTTACTTTGATGGAATTTTCAGCTAAATGGGATCCAATTCCGAGTATGTTGTGCCAAAATCATACCCAATTAGTGAAAGGGTTTATGGGACAAACTACTGCTTTTGATTCGAATTTAATTAAATCCAATATTTTGGTTTTAGGAAGTTGTGAGTTGAACGGCGAAGTGCGTTATCTTCACGGACAAAAAGGAAAAGGAATGTTTAGTTTTTATTCGGGTCACGATCCCGAAGATTTTCAACACCAAGTGGGTGACCCGCCAACTGTTTTAGATTTGCATCCCAATTCGCCAGGCTATCGCTTGATTTTGAATAATGTTTTATTCCCTGCTGCAAAAAAGAAAAAGCAGAAGACGTAATCAATTCAAACTAAATTCCATCCAAATAGGGCAGTGGTCTGAAATAGTTCTAGCTTGTTGTAAGGACTGAAAATTTTGATAAAAAAGTACTACTCCTGAATGTATTTTCCTGATTTTGGATTTTGAAAAATACATATTATCAAATTCAGAGGCGAGGCATTCGCCATTTTTGCAACTGCGTTTCAAAGAAGTTTTTTGGTTCACCAATGCTGAAGTAAATCCTATTTTTCGTAAAGGATCAAAAACAGAATGTGATTGCGAACAATTGAAATCTCCCGAAAAAATTAAATTCAGTTTTGGATATTCTTCTGGAAATAATTTGAAGTACTTAATCTCTCTTTCAGGTTGTTTGCTTTTAGTAATCGCGTGAAATGAAACAGCTGTAAATCGCTTATTGTCGTATTCAAAAGTACATAAATAGGGTTCACGTTCTATTTCAAGGGCATATTTTTTTTCGAGCCAAGCTTTTCCGATTTTCTTCAATTGTGCTGTTTTCCAAAGAAAAGCATAGCGTTCGGTTTTGCTAGGGGTACTTGTGGTAGGGTCACTTATGGTATACCCCCAGTGACTACCTTTTCTATTGAGTTCGTCAGCGAGACGGGCAACTGCTTGAGCTCCTCCATAACCCGCTACAACTTCTTGTAGCGCAACCAAATCATACTTATTTAAAAGTGTTGCTATGTAGGCTATTTCGTTGTTGGATTTTGATTTACCAAAATTCTCAACATTCCATGAAATTATTTTGATTTGGCTAAAGCCAAAAGATGTAATGCTAAGTAGTAGTAGCGTAAATAGTTTTCTCATGAAAGTGAATTTGGGTTACTTCAAAGATAGTTTTTTGTAGCAAAGACACAAAGGCATTAAGATTTAAATTTATTTTAGAATTAACGGAGCTCCTTTAGGAGTTAAATATTGGTAGATATGTTATTTAGAATATTTTAAATCCCGTAGGGATGGAATTAAAATAGTATTTTGCCACAGATTATATTGATTTGAAAGATTTTTTATATAATCAAATTGGGTAGTTTTGGATGTTGTAATCCAACAAAAAACCCCAATCTTTCGATTGAGGTTTTTCTATGTAAGTAAGTAATCTAAATTGAGTTGATAAAACGTTTATTTTACTTTATTAAGTATTGCTTTGAAAGCTTCTGGGTGGTTCATAGCTAAATCAGCAAGAACTTTACGGTTCAATTCGATATTATTAGCTTTAACTTTTCCCATGAATTGAGAATAAGACATTCCTTCTAAACGAGCTCCAGCGTTGATACGTTGAATCCATAAAGCACGGAAATTTCTTTTATTCACTTTTCTGTCACGGTAAGCGTAGCACATTGCTTTCTCTACCGCGTTCTTAGCAACTGTCCAAACGTTTTTACGTCTACCAAAGAAACCTTTGGCTTGCTTCATTATTTTTTTTCTTCTTGCTCTTTTAGCAACTGAATTTACCGATCTTGGCATAATTTTACTGTTTTTTTGTAGCAGGCGTCCCGAATTTAATCAAGAGAACTTAAGGCCATACTCCAAGGTTATTAAATTGTTTGTAACCTAAAGAATTATTTTTGTAATTGACAATAAATTGTCGATTATATAATTCTTAATTGTTGTTTGATGCTTTTTTCATCTGTTGGGTGAACTAACGCTGAGTGAGTCAAAGCTAATTTACGTTTTTTAGATTTTTTAGTCAAAATGTGACTTTTAAAAGCATGCTTTCTTTTAATCTTTCCAGAACCAGTAACTTTAAAACGTTTCTTGGCGCTAGATTTGGTTTTCATTTTAGGCATTTTTTCCTAGTGTTTTTTAATTTATTTTACTTACTTATTTTTGATGAGCCAAAAGCCTAGAAAGCTTTTGGTTTATTTATTTCTTTTTTTTAGGAGCAATAAACATAATCATTCTTTTTCCTTCAAGAACTGGCATCGCTTCTACTTTTCCATATTCTTCTAAATCAGTAGCCAATCGTAATAACAAAATTTGTCCTTGATCTTTATAAATGATTGAACGTCCTTTGAAGAATACAAAAGCTTTCAATTTAGATCCTTCTTTCAAGAATTTTTCGGCGTTCTTTCTTTTAAATTCGTAATCATGCTCATCAGTTTGAGGTCCAAAACGAATTTCTTTAATGACTACTTGAGTTGATTTTGCCTTTAAGGCTTTTTCACGTTTTTTTTGTTCGTAAACAAATTTGTTATAGTCTATAATTTTACAAACAGGAGGTTCCGCATTTGGTGAAATTTCAACCAAGTCCAATTCTAATTCATCGGCCAATCGTAAAGCCTCTGAAGTTTTGTAAACCCCTGTTTCAACATTATCGCCTACAAGACGTACCTCTGGCACACGAATAAAATTGTTAATTCGATGTGCATCTTTTTTTTCTACTCGAGGTTGAGCACCTCTGTTACTTCTTATTGCTATGACTTTAAAAATTTAAGTTAAACTGTAAATACTTTTAATGTTTTATTGATTTCTTCGGTGACCAAAGTTACAAATTCTTCTATTGTAACCGTAACATTTCCTTTACCTTCTTGACCATGACGACGAATAGAAACTGTTCCGTTTTTTTCTTCTTCTTCACCCACAATCAGCATAAAAGGCATTTTTTGCATCTCAGCATCTCTAATTTTCTTACCGATAGTCTCGCTTCGATTATCAATTAGGGCGCGAATTTCGTGATTTTCTAGCAAATCTAAAACTTTTTTGGCATATATTTCGTATTTCTCGCTCAATGACAAGATAATAGCTTGTTCTGGCATTAACCATAAAGGGAAGTTACCCGCAGTATGTTCTAGTAAAATAGCGATGAAACGCTCCATAGAACCAAATGGAGCACGGTGAATCATTACCGGTCTATGTAATTGGTCGTCAGAGCCTTTGTAAGTCAAATCGAAACGTTCTGGTAAGTTGTAATCTACTTGAATAGTTCCTAATTGCCATTGTCTTCCCAAAGCATCTTTTACCATGAAATCCAATTTTGGACCATAAAAAGCCGCTTCTCCATATTCCACAACGGTATTTAATCCTTTATCTCTCGCAGCATTGATAATCGCATTTTCTGCCTTTTCCCAATTTTCATCGGTACCAATGTATTTGTCTCTGTTTTCTTGATCGCGTAATGAAATTTGAGCGGTAAAGTTTTCAAATCCTAACGAACCAAAAACGTACAATACCAAATCAATTACTTTTTTGAATTCTTCGTCCAATTGTTCTGGTGTACAGAAAATATGTGCATCGTCTTGAGTAAATCCTCTTACACGAGTTAAACCGTGTAATTCACCACTTTGTTCATAACGATATACTGTTCCAAACTCAGCATAACGCTTTGGTAAATCTTTATATGACCAAGGGCGAACATTAAAAATCTCGCAGTGATGAGGACAGTTCATCGGTTTTAATAAAAATTCTTCACCTTCAGCTGGCGTATTGATAGGTTGGAAACTATCGGCACCATATTTGGCATAGTGTCCAGAAGTAACATATAATTCTTTTTGACCAATATGTGGAGTAACAACTTGTTCGTATCCTGCTTTTTTCTGTGCTCTTTTCAAAAATTGCTCTAAACGATCACGTAAAGCAGCTCCTTTAGGCAACCATAAAGGTAAACCTTGTCCTACTTTGGACGAAAAAGCAAATAATTCCAATTCTTTTCCTAGTTTTCTGTGGTCGCGACGTTTTGCCTCTTCTAACAATTCTAGGTATTCTGTTAAATCTTTTTGTTTAGGGAATGAGATTCCGTACACACGAGTTAACTGTTTGTTTTTTTCATCTCCTCTCCAGTAGGCTCCTGCTACGCTCATTACTTTCATAGCCTTGATAATTCCAGTATTTGGAATATGACCACCACGACATAAATCTGTAAAAGTAGAGTGATCACAGAAAGTAATTGTTCCGTCTTCTAAATTGGAGATCAACTCTGTTTTATAAACATTGTCTTTGTAAACTTCTAAGGCTTCAGCCTTTGAAACCGGACGCATTTTGAATTCGTGTTTTTCTCGTGATATTTCCAGTACACGATCTTCTATTTTTTTGAAATCGGCATCGGTAATTTTATGATCTTCAAAATCAACGTCATAATAAAATCCATTAGCAATAGCTGGGCCGAGTGTTAACTTAATTCCAGGGAATAGTTCCTCGAGTGCTTGTGCCATAACGTGTGAAGTAGAGTGCCAAAAGGCTTTTTTCCCTCCTTCGTCATTCCAAGTAAAAAGAACAAGACTACCATCTGTGGTCAACGGCGTAACGGTTTCAACGGTGGTACCATTGAATGAGGCAGAAATTACATTTCTTGCCAATCCTTCGCTTATGCTTTTTGCAACGTCCATTGGGGTAATCCCCGCTGCAAACTCTTTCACAGACCCATCGGGTAAAGTAATCTTAATCATTTTAAATTATTTTTAGGATTGCAAATATAAGGTATTGAAAAAACACATACAAAATATAAGCAAGGTTTATGAGTGGTTTTTCGCGCTTTTTGGTAAATAATTTGCAAATAATTTTAAAAACAGGCCCTTGTTTTAAAATTGCCCCGAGAAGTTTCGTTACTAAAAACTATTCTTTACTTTTGCAACACACAAAACTACCACTATGTACAAGCAACTTATACGTCCGATACTTTTTTGTTTTGATCCAGAAAAAGTGCATTATTTTACTTTTTCAGCGATTCGAATAGTGTCAAAAATACCTGGTTTTTCAAAACTTTTTAGTGCGTTGTATGAGGTGAAAGATAGCCGATTAGAAACGGAAGTTTTTGGGTTGAAATTTAAAAATCCAGTGGGTTTAGCGGCAGGTTTTGACAAGAATGCCGTTTTGTACAAAGAGTTGTCTAATTTCGGATTTGGATTTATTGAAATTGGTACGCTTACGCCAAAAGCACAAGACGGAAATCCAAAAAAACGGTTATTTCGTTTGAGGGAAGATAGTGCTATTATTAATCGAATGGGTTTTAATAATGGTGGCGTTGAAGAAGCGGTGTTGCGATTGAAAAAAAATAACGGGGTGCTTATTGGAGGAAATATTGGAAAAAACAAAGTAACTCCAAATGAAGAAGCTACTTCGGATTATGAAATTTGTTTTGAAGCTTTGTTTGATTATGTGGATTATTTTGTGGTGAATGTGAGTTCACCAAACACCCCAAACTTACGCGCTTTACAAGATAAAGAACCGTTAACGGAGTTGTTGCAAACATTGCAAAATAAGAATTTGGCTAAGCCAAAACAAAAACCAATTTTGTTGAAAATCGCACCTGATTTAACAGACGAACAATTGTTAGACATCATCGATATTGTAAATGATACCAAAATAGCCGGGGTTATCGCTACCAATACTACTTTGTCTCGTGAAGGCCTGGTTTCGGAAAATAAGATTGAAATAGGTGGATTGTCTGGAAAACCATTGGCAAAACGTTCAACAGAAGTCATTCGATTTTTAGCTGAAAAAAGTAATAAATCTTTTCCAATTATTGGTGTGGGCGGAGTTCATTCTGCCGAAGAAGCTATCGAAAAGTTAGAAGCGGGAGCTAGTTTAGTTCAGTTATATACAGGGTTTATTTATGAAGGTCCTGCTTTGGTCAAAGCGATTAATAAGGCGATTTTAGAAAGAAAATAATTGTATTAGCTGCGGATTCATAGACTAAAAAGGATTGTGTAGTCTTGAAATTTGATTTTTGATATTGCAGTTGAATCCCTCTTTTTTTTCCTACCTTTGATTTCCTATGGAAACAGTAAAAATTATCGAATGTCCGCGTGATGCTATGCAGGGAATAAAGACGTTTATTCCAACGGCAAAGAAAGTGACTTATATTCAGTCATTATTGCGTGTGGGGTTTGATACCATAGACTTTGGGAGTTTTGTTTCGCCAAAAACAATTCCTCAAATGCAAGATACTGCCGAAGTTTTGGCCCAATTGGATTTGTCGCAGACGAAAAGTAAATTATTGGCCATAATTGCCAATACACAAGGAGCAGAAGCCGCATGTAATTTTTCTGAAATTCAGTATTTAGGTTTTCCTTTTTCTATTTCGGAGAATTTTCAAATGCGAAATACACACAAAACTATTGCGCAATCCTTAGTGAGTTTGCAAGAAATTTTGAATTTGGCGGAGGCCAAAAACAAACAAGTAGTTGCTTACCTCTCGATGGGATTTGGAAATCCGTATGGAGATCCTTGGAATACCGAAATTGTAGGGGAGTGGACGGAGAAATTAGCTGCTATGGGAGTGAAAATAGTTTCACTGTCAGATACTATTGGGAGTTCTACACCAGAAATGATTTCGTATTTGTTTTCAAATCTTATTCCGGCCTATCCATCAATAGAATTTGGCGCTCATCTGCATACCACTCCTGATACTTGGTTTGAAAAAATTGATTCGGCTTACCAAGCAGGTTGTCGTCGATTTGATGGAGCAATTCAAGGCTTTGGCGGATGCCCAATGGCAACCAATCACTTGACAGGAAATATGCCAACAGAAAAGTTATTGTCTTATTTTACGGCTCAAAAAGCGACTACTAATTTGAGTCCAATGAGCTTTGAAAGTGCCTATAATGAAGCGTCAAAAGTATTTGGTCAATTTTTTTAAAACAATAAATACGGTACCATGACGTTTTGCTTTTACCTACTATTAATATCCTCTTTATGAAACGCCTTCTTATTTACCGATTTTTAGGAATAGTGTGTTTGGGACTACTTTCCTTTTCTTGCTCCAGTGATTTGGATTTTAATCAAACAAAAACCTTGAAATTAGAACCTACTTATGTGGCTAATTTGGTTTATTTTGATATTCCTGCCAATGAGTTTGTAACTAATGGAGTAGAAAATTCCCAATTTATAGATCGTTCAACAGTAGATGTATTCAATAACACTTTTTTTGTGAATGATTTGGCTAAAGTAGATTTAGATTTTGAAATCAATAACACTATCGCTAGAGCCTATATTTTGGACATAAAATTATATAATGCAAGTGGAGTTCAGATAGATACTATTACTGTTTCGGTACCTGCTTATTATGGCGCACCTAATATAATTACTCGGAAAGAAGTATTTCAAGGAACTCGGTTAACAACATTAAAAAATACAACTCGAATCGAAATGACACTCCGAATGGCATCAGGAACGACTTTGACAGAATCTAGTCCTGGAACCATAAAAATGCGTTCTGGTATAACTGCTTATTTTGTAATCCAATGAGAAAAGTACTCTTCTTTTTAACTCTTTTTGTGGCTACTAATCTAGTAGCACAGAATAAGCAACTCCTTTATAATTTTACGGATATTCCGCAATCGTTGATGACAAATCCAGGTGCGGATGTGAAGTACAAATGGTATGCAGGTGTTCCGTTTTTATCAGGTATTTCAATGAATGTAGGTTCTACAGGTTTTTCGGCTTATGATTTGTTCGCTAATGACGGAGTTGATTTTACTACTAAACTAAGAAGTGTTCTATCCAAAACTACGCACAATGATGTGTTGAGTTTGAACCAACAATTAGAATTATTTAGTGGTGGTTTTAGAATTGGAACAGAAGATAATAGATCGTATTTGTCTTTTGGGTTGTATCAGGAATTTGATTTTTTGTCTTATGTGCCTCATGATATTGCTACTTTAGCTATAGATGGCAATAAAGATTATATGGGAAAACGTTTTAATTTGGCCGACTTAAGCGTTAAAGCGGATTTGCTATCTGTATTTCATATAGGAATTCATAAAAAAATTCAGGATAATTTAATTGTTGGGGCACGAGCCAAAATTTATTCTAGCATTTTCAATGCGAGTTCAGTTGATAACGCGGGCTATATTTACACGGCATTCTCAACAGACTCATATTATGAGCAAATTATCTATTCAAATTTACAGTTGAATACGTCTGGAATTGCCCAATATACTAATTCAAATACTACAGGAAACATAGGTGCCGATGTCAAAAAAGGAATTTTATTGGGAGGAAATTTAGGATTAGGACTGGATTTAGGACTAACGTATTATCCAAAGTCTAATGTCCAATTTACGGCCAGTGTTATTGACTTAGGATCGATTAAACAGTCGAAAAATATTGAGAGTTACTCCTATAAAGGTTTTTATAATTACAAAGGACTAGTCCCCCATTTTAATAATGAAAATGCGGCTCAAGCTAATTATCAGGATTTTAAAAACGCCATTGTATTAGATACTTTACATGCAAAATATACGACTTGGAGGCCTACTAAATTCAATGCTTCTGCGCAGTATTCTTTTGAAGAAGAACGAGTAGTAGATGGTAGTTGTAATTGTGAAGGGACAGATCCGAGTATCTTTTATAAAAGTACCGTTGGAGCACAATTGTTTGCTATGACTACTCCAAAATCGCCTTTGTTTGCTATGACTACTTTTTATAAAAGAAATTTCTCAAAATCATTTCAAATGAAAGCTACTTACACTGTTGATTCTTTTTCGTTTACCAATGTAGGGTTAGGAATGTCAACAAAAGTAGGGCCTGTACACTTTTATGTACTAGCAGATAATTTATTGTCTTATTCGGATGTTTCCAAAGCCAATAGTCTTTCGTTTCAATTGGGATTGAATCTTATTTTTAAAGAATAGTTTATTTTTTTATTCGCAGAATTAATTTGTAGATTTCAATCCAAAACACCGCTATTCCGCCTACTACTACACTGTAGCAAAATTGTGCCATACTAACTAACTCAAATTTGAAAAAATCTGCCAGTGTTGGAATAAATACTAATAGCGATGTGGCAAGAATAGTAGTCCCTATAATAAGTGTTACCAAGCTGTTTTTGTATTTCATAGTGGTGAAAACAGAATAATAAAAAGAGCGATTGGCCAATGTTAGAAAAATATTGGAACTAATTAAAGTTAGAAAAACAAGTGTTCGAGTAGTATCTTCTGAGCCACCATTTGTAACACTCTTTTGGTACACAAAAAGCAGCCCCAGTGTAATGGCTACTCCTTGAATAATACTTAGTACAATTTCTTTAAATTTAAAAAAGGTATTCGAAAGAGGTCTTGGTTTTAATTCCATTAAATTGCGTTCCATGGGTTCGTTTTCATAGATAATAGAACAGGTAGGTCCCATAATAATTTCTAAGAATATGATGTGAACTGGAGAGAAAATATTTGGGTAGATCCATCTGAGTGCTAACGGAATAAATACAATTAAAATCAGCGGAATGTGAATCGAAATAATGTATTGAATGGCCTTTTTAAGATTGATGTAGATTTTTCTTCCCATGGCAATTGCCTGAGTCATTTTGGTAAAATCATCATCAATCAAAATGAGGTTTGCGGCTTGTTTGGCTATTTCAGTACCTCTTTTTCCCATGGCAATTCCAATGTGAGCTGATTTTAGAGCGGGTCCGTCATTAACACCATCTCCAGTCATTGCTACAATTTGGTTATTTTCTTTTAACGCTTTTATGATTTTGAGTTTGGCTTCGGGAAACATTCGGGTAAAAAGATGCGTGTCCATCACTTTTGATTGGAGCTCGGTTTTATCCATAGTCATGAGTTGGTCTCCACTTAAAGCGTTATTATGATTTTTAAATCCCACTTGTTTGGCAATGGTTGTGCTAGTTTCTGCAGTATCTCCTGTGATAATTTTAATATCGATTCCCGCTTTGTAGAACGTTTCAAAAACGGCTTTGATGTTGCTTTTTGGAGGGTCGTAGAAGGCAACTAAACCTTTGAATTGAAACGAAAAATCTTGTTGTTTTTCAGGGTAATCATCGCCATAGAATTTGGCTTCGGCCACAGCTAAAACTCGAAAACCCTCTTGCGTCATTGTGGTGAAGGCTTGTTGAATTTGTTCGATTTCTGTATTTGATACATTGGAGCAGGAGATGATGGCTTCTGGAGCACCTTTGGCAGCAATGACACGAATCCCTTTTTTGTTTTCAAAAATATGGGTCATCATAGGCGGTTTGCCACCCAAAGGGTATTCATGTGTTAATTTGAAATCAGTTCGTTCATCTTCCAAGTCTAAATTAGCATAGGCATCGTGCAATGCAATTTCCATAGCGTCAAAAGGAATCGGTTCGCTTGCCCACATGGCCAAGGTTAGAAGTTCGTTTTCTTCGGGAGTTATTTTGGAATTAATTCCTGAAATTTGGTTGGAAGAAAGGGTATACCATTGGGCTAAACTCATTTTGTTTTCGGTAATGGTTCCGGTTTTGTCGGTGCAAATGACAGTAGCACTCCCCAGCGTTTCTACAGTTTTAGTGTGCTTGACTATAATTCCCATTTTCATTAGACGCCAAGCACCAAGTGCCATAAAGGTTGTGAAGGCAACAGGAATTTCTTCTGGAATAATACTCATTGCAATGGTGAGCGCCTTAATCAAACTATCCAAAATTACGCGAGAATGGTAATAATTAATTCCCCAAACAATTCCAAAAACAACTAATCCTATGATGGACATTCGTTTGGCAAAATTTTCAATTTGTTTTTGTAGGGGTGTCTTTTCTTCTTCAATTGAGCTTAAACTTTTGCCTATTTTTCCTAATTGGGTTTGGTTTCCAATGGCTGTAACGACGCAAATAGCGAGTCCGCTAGCAACAATAGTCCCTTGATAGACTTCTTTGTTTTCTGATTTTTCATTTTTGGCTACAGAAAAAGATTCACCTGTTAGGATGGATTCATTTACAGAAAAGTCGTTGGATTGAATGATACGTCCGTCAGCAGGAACAAAAGTACCTTCTTCGATTTGGATACAATCACCTAAGACAATTTCTTCACTTGTAATTTCGATTAAGCCCCCCTCTCGAATTACTTTACTTTTAGGTTGTGTCAATTTTTCTAAGGCTTGAATGGCGTTTTTGCTTTTGGATTCTTGATAAAGCGAAATGCTAGCAATGAGAAGTATGGCAATCGACATAAAAATTCCGTTGCTGTATTCACCAGTAATAAAATAAATGCTAGTTGCTGTAGCAAGAAGCAAGAACATAGGTTCTTTACAAATTTCTATAACCGAAGTCCAAAAGTTGTTTTTATGTTGGTGGTCGAGCGAATTAGTGCCATTTTTGATTCTCGACTCGGCTACTTCAGCTTCAGATAATCCTTTTATTTCAGTTTGTATTCCCATTTTACCAAAAAATAAATTACATTTTGAATAATTAACGGTGGGCTGATATCGATTGAAATAAGCCATTTACTGCAATTTAAACATAAATTATGAGATAGCGCTGGTTTTTAGCTTAAGATTGTCTATATTTGCACGCAATTTAACCACAACTTCAAATTGCAATGATCGCACACAATTCAAAGATTATCGGCGAAGGATTAACTTACGATGATGTTCTATTAGTTCCTAACTATTCTAATGTGCTTCCCCGCGAAGTAAGTATTCAATCTAAATTTTCAAGAAACATTACCTTAAACGTTCCTATTGTAGCTGCTGCTATGGATACGGTTACTGAAAGTGCAATGGCGATTGCTATGGCTCAAGAAGGAGGAATAGGTGTGCTTCATAAAAACATGACCATTGAACAACAAGCGGCTAAAGTGCGTAAAGTAAAACGTGCAGAGTCTGGGATGATTATTGATCCGGTTACGTTGCCATTGACTTCTACGGTTGCTGATGCTAAAAATGCAATGAAAGAATTTGGAATTGGTGGAATCCCAATTGTGGACGAAAATAAAATATTGAAAGGAATTGTTACCAATCGTGATTTACGTTTTGAAAAAAACGGAGCGCGTCCTATTGTTGAGGTAATGACTTCTCAAAACTTAATTACAGTTGCTGAAGGAACTTCGTTAGAGCAAGCTGAAGTAGTTTTGCAAGGAAATAAAATCGAAAAATTGCCAGTGGTTAATGCTAAAAACGAATTAGTAGGATTAATTACTTTTAGAGATATTACGAAATTAACTCAGAAACCTATTGCTAACAAAGACGTTTATGGACGTTTGCGTGTTGCGGCTGCGATTGGTGTTACGGGAGATGCAGTTCAAAGAGCAGAAGCTTTGGTAAAAGCGGGAGTTGATGCTATTATTATTGATACGGCTCACGGACATACCCAAGGCGTGGTGAACGTATTGAAAGAAGTAAAAGCTAAATTTCCTCAAATTGATGTGATTGTTGGAAACATTGCTACGCCAGAAGCGGCTAAATATTTAGTTGAAAGTGGTGCTGACGGAGTAAAAGTAGGTATCGGACCGGGTTCGATTTGTACTACTCGTATTGTGGCTGGTGTTGGTTTTCCACAATTTTCAGCAGTTTTGGAAGTAGCAGCGGCTATCAAAGGAACTGGAGTACCGGTTATTGCTGATGGTGGTATTCGTTACACAGGAGATATTCCTAAAGCGATTGCTGCAGGTGCTGACTGTGTGATGTTAGGGTCGCTTTTAGCAGGAACTAAAGAGTCTCCTGGAGAAACGATTATTTTTGAAGGAAGAAAATTCAAGTCGTACCGTGGAATGGGTTCTGTTGAAGCCATGCAAGGAGGGTCAAAAGACCGTTATTTCCAAGATGTAGAAGACGATGTGAAGAAATTAGTGCCAGAAGGAATAGTAGGTCGTGTACCATACAAAGGCGAATTGAACGAAAGTATGTTGCAATTCATTGGAGGGCTTCGTGCCGGAATGGGATACTGTGGTGCTAAAGACATTCCTACTTTACAAGAAAATGGACGTTTTGTCCGTATTACCTCAAGCGGAATTACAGAGAGTCATCCACATAATGTGACGATTACTAAAGAAGCTCCAAATTATTCGAGATAATTTGAAGAATAGTTTTTAAAATATAAAAAGGCTTAAGAGATGATCTTAAGCCTTTTTTATTTTTCCTATTTTGGAGAATTTAGATTCCTACAAAATTACTTGGGGTAATTTGCAATAATTCTGTTTTAATAGCATCGCTAACTTCTAAAGTTGCAATGAAACTATGAATTGATTCTTTGGTAATTGCTTCGTTAGTTCTAGTTAAACCTTTTAACGCCTCATAAGGATTTGGATAAGCTTCACGACGTAAAATCGTTTGGATAGCCTCAGCCACCACGGCCCAGTTTTTCTCTAAATCCTCGTGGAATTTAGGTTCGTTTAATAACAATTTGTTCAATCCTTTTAAGGTCGCTTCAAAAGCAATAATAGTATGTCCCATTGGCACACCAATATTTCTCAAAACAGTACTATCAGTCAAGTCACGTTGCAATCTTGAAACAGGCAATTTAGCGGATAAATGTTCGAAAATAGCATTAGCAATTCCTAAGTTTCCTTCTGAGTTTTCAAAGTCGATAGGGTTTACTTTATGTGGCATTGCCGAAGAACCAATTTCTCCTGCTTTAATTTTTTGTTTGAAATAGTCCATAGACACATACGTCCAAATGTCTCGGTCTAAGTCAATGATAATCGTATTAATTCTTTTTAAGGCATCAAAAAAAGCTGCAAAGTGATCGTAATGCTCAATTTGTGTAGTAGGGAAGGAGTGGTGTAACCCTAAATTTTCTTCAACAAATTGATCTCCAAATTGTTTCCAATCTATTTGTGGATACGCCACGTGGTGTGCGTTGTAATTTCCGGTAGCACCGCCAAATTTAGCTGCAAACGGAATATTGAATAACAAACGCATTTGCTCTTCCAAACGCTCTACAAAAACACCAATTTCTTTCCCTAAACGAGTAGGAGAAGCTGGTTGTCCATGCGTACGAGCTAACATTGGAACGGCTGCCCATTCAGTACTTAATTCTTTCAATTTTGAAATGACACTAATCAAAGAGGGCATATATACTTTTTCAAAAGCCTCTTTAGTAGATAATGGAATCGCTGTATTGTTAATATCTTGTGAAGTTAATCCGAAGTGAATGAACTCTTTGTGTGCTGACAAGCCTAATTTTTCAAAAGCATCTTTGATGAAATATTCTACTGCTTTCACATCATGATTGGTCACTTTTTCTGTTTCTTTAATCCAAAGCGCATCTTCGGTAGAAAAGTTAGTGTAAATAGCACGCAAACTATCGAATACATTCGCATCTACATTTTTAAGTTGAGGTAAAGGTACTTCACACAAAGCAATAAAGTATTCAATTTCAATTAAAACGCGGTATTTGATTAACGCTTCTTCCGAGAAAAAAGGAGCTAAAGAAAGAGTTTTATTTCTGTATCTTCCGTCAATTGGAGAGATGGCATTCAATTCGTTTAGAGTAGTCATTTTTGTGTTGTTTTTTCGAAAGTGCAAATATAAACCTTTTTAGTATTTTTGCCTCCAAAAAAAGAGACAATGATTGATACAGATTACCTTAATTTTCTTGAAAATATTTTGACAGACAATCGAAAAGAACGCTTTTTAGAAGTTTTGAAAAATAGAACCAATCATTTTACAGTCGCAGTTGAAGATGTCTATCAGTTGCATAATACGAGTGCAGTAATGCGTAGTTGTGAAGTTTTTGGAATTCAGGAACTGAATGTAATTGAGCAACGTTTTGGAAAAAGAATTGATAAGCAAATTGCTTTAGGTGCTCAAAAATGGGTTGATATTACTACATTCGATACGGCAACAAATTGTATCAAAACTTTACGTTCAAAGGGCTATCAAATTATTGCTACTACGCCCCACGAAAAAGATTGTTTACTTGAAAATTTTGACATATCAAAACCTAGCGCCTTATTTTTTGGAACAGAAAAAGAAGGATTGTCAGAAGAAATTATGCAACAAGCCGATGGTTTCTTGAAGATTCCGATGGTAGGTTTTACCGAGAGTTTGAATATTTCAGTATCCGCAGCAATCATTATTCAAAATTTGACTAATAGACTCCGAAATTCAGCTATTCCTTGGCAATTAACCGAGGATGAGATTTTGGAAAAACGACTTACTTGGGCCAAAAATTCTATTAAAGATATTAAGCGGATTGAAAAACGCTATTTTGAAGAAAATCCAAAATAGAATGCTACGTCACTGTTATTTTTAAATTAAATTTACTTAAATACCTCTTTCCTTTAAAATAGTTATCCAAATTAATCTGTATTTTTGGATGGTAAAATAGGATGTAAAAAAAAATATAAATATGAAAAAAATAGTATTGTTTTTGACTTTTAGCCTTGGGCTTACAGTTCAGGCGCAACAACGCCCAAAATTAGTAGTGGGAATTGTTGTAGACCAAATGAAAATGGAGTATTTGTACCGTTTTCAAAATGATTTTTCGGCCAACGGTTTTAAACGTATAATGAATGAAGGCTATACGTTTCATAATATGCATTACAATTATGTTCCTACTTACACTGCGCCAGGACATGCCTCTATTTATACAGGGACAACACCTGCTACACACGGTATTGTTGGTAACGAATGGTTCAATCGTACTACTGGAAAAGAAATGTACTGTACTGATGATGCCGATGTAAAAACGTTGGGAGACGGAACGGATAAAGAAGGAGCGATGTCGCCTAAAAACTTGTTAAGCACTACTATTACTGACGAATTGCGAATGGCTACTAACTTTAAAGGTAAAGTTATTGGGATGAGTATTAAAGATCGTGGTGCTATTTTACCAGCGGGACATTTTGCCAATGGAGCCTATTGGTACAGTAAAACCGGAGCGTTTATTTCGAGTACATTTTATGGGGCTAGTTTGCCAGAATGGGTTACGGAATTTAATAGCGAAAAGCGTTATATGAATTACATCAACGGTGGTTGGAATTTATTAAAACCAGTTACCGCTTATGATGAAAGTTTAGTGGATGATAATCCGTATGAAGGAAAAATAGATAAAACAACCGGGCCTGTTTTTCCGTATAATTTGAAAAAAATCTACGATGAAAAAGGCGCTGATGTATTGCGAACTACTCCTTTTGGGAACGATATTTTGATAGATTTAGCGATGCGAGCTATTGATAAAGAGCAATTGGGTAAAGATGCGATTACTGATTTCTTAACGGTAAGTTTTTCTTCGACAGATTATGTGGGACATACTTTTGGACCGCGTTCTATGGAATTACAAGACACGTATTTGCGATTGGATTTGACTTTAGCTAAATTCTTGACGTATTTAGATCAAACGGTTGGAAAAGACAATTATGTATTGTTCTTGACTGCAGATCACGCAGGAGCTGAAAACCCTAATTATTTAAAGGATAACAAATACAATGTGAAAAACGTACCAGTTAAAAATGTTGATGCTTCTTTGAGAAAATTCTCTGTAGCTACTTTTGGTGCTGATGTCGTTTTGAATTATTCTAATTTTAATTTATTCTTTAATAAAGCAGTATTGAAAGAAAAAGGATTGGAATTGGCTAACATGAAACAAAGTTTCAAAGACTTTTTAATGGCTCAAGAACAGGTTAAACGCGTCTATACTGAGGAAGAAATTTTAGCTTCAACAGGAGATGATTATTTCTTGAGTTTTATTGCCAAAGGGTATGATCCAAAACAAAATGGAGATCTCTTTATTTTAGACAAAGCGGGATATATGGAATATATGGAGACGGGAACTACACACGGTTCGCCTAATAGTTATGATACACACGTACCGTTACTTTTTTATGGTTGGCATGTGCCAAAAGGCAATTCGCATACTAAAAAACACATTACTCAAATTGTGCCTACACTTTCACAACTATTGAAAATTCCATTTCCTAATGGCACAGAATCTGAAGTTTTGGAGGAGTTGCTAGAAACAAAATAAATTTAAAAGAGGATTTTAATTAAGAGTTTATACTAAATGTTGTCCACGGGACATTAGAGTAAAGGAGCTACTGTTTTAATTTATGGGATGATAAATTGTTCCTTCGGGACAGGATTTTGGTAAAAACTATCTTCGTATAAAAAAAAGTCCCGTAGGGACGAAATACTTTAATATGAAAAATCCCGTTCAATTGAACGGGATTTTTTATACTAAACAGTTGCAGCAACAGGCAACGGAATTTGATTGCGTAACAAATCTTCAAACGATTCTTTGGCACGAATTAAATGTCCTTGACCATTTAGCCATAATACTTCGGCTGGCTTGTATCTTGAATTGTAATTAGATGACATAGAGAAGCAATAAGCTCCTGCATTTCTAAAACAAAGAATGTCACCTTCGTTGATTTCTGCAATACGTCGGTTATTTGCGAATGTATCCGTTTCACAAATGTATCCCACAACAGAGTAGAATCGTTCTTTTCCTTCAGGATTAGAAATGTTTTCGATATGGTGTTGTGATCCGTATAACATAGGACGTATTAAGTGGTTGAAACCGCTATCAACTCCAGCAAAAACAGTAGAAGTAGTTTGTTTTACTACATTTACTTTTGCCAAAAAGAACCCTGCTTCACTCACTAAGAATTTTCCTGGTTCAAAGATTAAGGTTAAGTTTCTACCGTATTCAGTACAGAAATCATTGAAACGTTTTGATAATTTTTTACCTAACTCTTCAATATCGGTTTCAATATCGTCTTTTTTGTAAGGTACTTTAAATCCACTTCCAAAATCTAAGAATTCTAAATTTTTGAAGTTTTTTGCAACATCAAATAAAATTTCGGCAGCATACAAGAACACTTCAATATCTAAAATATCCGAACCTGTGTGCATGTGAATACCCACAATATTCATTTTTGTATTTTCTACAATACGAATTAAGTGAGGTAATTGATGAATTGAAATACCAAATTTACTATCAATATGACCTACAGAAATATTAGTATTTCCTCCCGCCATTACGTGTGGATTGATACGAATACAAACGGGTGTATCTGGGTATTTGGTTCCAAATTGCTCTAAAATAGACAAGTTGTCAATATTGATTTGAACTCCCATAGCAGCTACTTCTTCAATTTCTTCTAAAGAAACACCGTTTGGCGTGAAAAATATTTTTTCAGGCGCATAACCTGCGTGCAATCCTAATAATACCTCTTGAATAGAAACCGTATCCAAGCCAGAACCCATATCTCTCAATAATTGAAGAATGGCAACATTAGATAATGCTTTCATTGCATAATTAATGCGAAGGGTATCTACTTTAGAAAACGCTTTGGTTAAACGGTTGTATTGCGATTGTATTTTTTCGGCATCATAAACATATAAGGGGCTACCAAATTGTTCTGCTAGTTGTAATAAGTCTTTTCCTTGCATTGTAATCTAATTTTGGGCAAATTTATTATTCTTTATTCGTTCGAGCAAGTAAATGCTAATCTTTAACAAAATATAACAATTTGTTTAAAATAAAACAATTAGTATAATTTTATTGATTTTTTAAAAATAAACATCCCCTGATACTCGTATCAAGGGATGTAAAAGTAGTTGTGTGTGTTGGTTGTTATACGCTAGGTAAGTCACCGTTACCTTTAGTAGGTAAATTTGTAGATCCCATTAGGAATAAGTCTACCTCTCTTGCGGCTTCACGACCTTCAGAGATAGCCCAAACAATTAAGGATTGTCCTCTTCTCATGTCCCCCGCAGTAAAAATGTGAGGTACATTAGTTTGATAGTTAGTAGCTTTATAATTAGTTCTAAAATCAGTTTCGATGCCTAATTGCTCGCTTAACGTTTTCTCAGGACCTGTAAATCCAAGTGCTAATAAAGCAAGGTCACAAGGCCAAATTTTTTCAGAACCTTCTTTTTCAATTAATTCAGGTCGTTGTCCTGGAACGATTTTCCATTCTACTTCCACTGTTTTTAGAGCGGTTAATTCACCTTTGTCATTAGTAATGAACTCTTTGGTGTTAATTAACCAGTTTCGGTTACAACCCTCTTCGTGCGAAGAGGATGTTTTCAATTGTAACGGCCAATAAGGCCAAGGAGTAGATTCGCTTCTTCCAACGGGTGGTTTTGGCATAATCTCAAAGTTAGTTACTGATTTTGCTCCTTGTCTGTTAGATGTACCTACACAGTCGGAACCAGTATCTCCACCACCAATAACGATTACGTCTTTTCCAGTAGCTAACACTTGATCAGGAACAGATTCTCCCCAAACTACTTTAGTTTGTTGTGTTAAGAAGGTCATTGCTTGAACGACTCCTTTAGCGTCAGCTCCTTTGGTAGGTAAACCTCTTCTTTCGGTAGCACCACCACAAAGTACAACAGCATCAAAAGCATTCAATTCAGCAACACTAAAGTTTACCCCAACATGAACATTCGTTTTGAAAGTGATTCCTTCTGCTTCTAAGATAGCAACACGTCTATCGATGATTCCTTTTTCTAATTTGAAGTTTGGAATTCCGTAACGCAATAACCCACCGATAGCGTTGTCTCTTTCAAAAACAGTTACCGTATGACCGGCACGGTTCAATTGTTGTGCAGCAGCTAGTCCCGCTGGTCCAGAACCAACAACAGCTACCGTTTTACCTGTTCTTTGTGCAGGAACTTGTGGTTTAATCCAACCTTCGGCAAATCCTCTTTCTACAATAGATTTTTCAATGTTCTCGATTGAAACAGGGTCTTTGATAATACCTAACACACATGCTTTCTCACACGGTGCTGGACAAAGACGTCCTGTGAATTCAGGGAAGTTATTAGTTGACTGCAAGATGGCCAAAGCACTTTCCCATTCTTCTTGGTGTACCATATCGTTAAAATCAGGAATTAAATTTCCTAATGGACAACCACTATGGCAGAATGGAATACCACAATCCATACATCTTGAACCTTGTTCTTTTATTTTTTCTTTTGATAACGGAACAGTAAATTCATTGTAATTAGAAACACGTTCTGCTACAGCGATATTACTTTCGTCCGCTCTACTATATTCTTTAAATCCGCCTATCTTTCCCATGACTATTGTGCTATTAATTCTTCAACTTTATTTTCTTCTGCCAATCTTTCTAATGCTTTTTTGTAATCGGTTGGCATTACTTTAATAAAGTGTTTTTGTTGATTTTCCCAATCTGCTAAAATTCGTTTTGCTAATGGGCTATTAGTGTACATAGAATGATTTTTAATCAAACGTCTTAATTTTGCAATATCTTCTGCTTCGTTTTCTTCGAAAGCGACCATTTCCATGTTGCAAACTGTTGCATCGAATTTTTTCTCCGGGTCATATACATAAGCAATACCACCACTCATACCTGCAGCAAAGTTTCTACCTGTTTTACCAAGGATAACTACAGTACCTCCTGTCATGTATTCACAACCATGATCTCCAATTCCTTCTACCACTGCTGTTGCTCCAGAGTTTCGCACCGCAAAACGCTCTCCAGCCATACCATTAATGTATGCTTCACCTGTAATGGCTCCGTAAAGAGCAACGTTACCAATGATGATGTTCTCTTCTGGTTTGAAAGTTGCTGTTGGCGGTACTTTGATAATTAATTTACCACCAGAAAGTCCTTTTCCTAAGTAATCGTTACAGTTACCGTGGATTTTGAATGACAATCCATTAGTAGCAAATGCTCCGAAACTTTGTCCTGCCGAACCTGTAAAGTCAACTAAGATAGTGTCATCAGGTAGGCCTTGCGCTCCGTATATTTTAGAAATTTCGTTACTTAAAATTGCACCTACAGAACGGTCGGTGTTTTTGATATTGAAAGTAACTCTCGTTTTCTCTTTTCTATAAATAGAAGGTATAGCAGCCTTGATGATGTCAAAATCCAATACATTTTCTAAGGCATGATCCTGAGGCATAGTATTGTGATTTGGAACCAAATTTGCTTTTTCTGGTTTGTATAAAATAGTTGATAAGTCTAAACCATTCGCTTTGTAGTGCTCAATCGCTTTGTTCACGTTCAATTTTTGTGATTGACCTACCATTTCTTTCAACGTTCTGAAACCTAATTGAGCCATAATTTGACGTAACTCTTCTGCAATGAAATACATAAAGTTAATTACATGTTCAGGTGTTCCTTTGAAATTCTTTCTTAATTCAGGGTCTTGTGTAGCAATACCTACTGGACACGTATTTAAGTGACAAGCTCTCATCATGATACAACCTGAAGCCACTAATGGAGCGGTTGCAAATCCGAATTCTTCTGCCCCTAATAAAGCAGCAATGGCTACGTCACGACCTGTTTTTAATTGTCCGTCACACTCTAAAACCACACGACTTCTTAAATCGTTTAGGATTAAAGTTTGTTGTGCTTCGGCTAATCCTAATTCCCATGGAATACCAGTATGTTGTAATGAAGTTAATGGTGCAGCACCAGTTCCTCCATCATATCCTGAAATTAAGATCACGTCGGCTTTTGCTTTGGCAACACCTGCAGCAATGGTTCCAACACCCACTTCAGAAACTAATTTTACGTTTACACGGGCATCACGATTGGCATTTTTCAAGTCAAAGATTAATTGAGATAAATCTTCAATAGAGTAAATATCATGGTGTGGAGGAGGAGAAATCAATCCAACATAAGGTGTTGAATTTCGAGTTTCTGCAATCCAAGGCACTACTTTTTCTCCAGGAAGCTGTCCACCTTCACCAGGTTTTGCTCCTTGAGCCATTTTAATTTGGATTTCTCTGGCGTTAGTCAAATAGTTGATTGATACACCAAAACGTCCTGATGCTACTTGTTTGATCGCACTATTTTTAGAGTCACCATTTAATTCTTTTTGGAAACGTTTTGGGTTTTCCCCACCTTCTCCAGAGTTACTCTTACCACCAATTCTGTTCATGGCAATCGCTAAATTCTCGTGAGCTTCTTGGCTGATAGAACCATAAGACATTGCTCCCGTTTTGAATCGTTTTACAATTTCTGTCCAAGGTTCTACTTCGTCAATAGATATTGGATCTAAATTATTGAATTCAAATAAACCTCTAATAGTCATCAAATTTTTACTTTGATTGTTGACCATATCAGAATATTGTTGGTAAGCATCTGAACTATTCAAACGAACAGCTTGTTGTAGTTTGGCAATCGTAGTTGGATTGAACATGTGTTTTTCTCCTGATCTTCTCCATCTATAAATTCCACCAATTTCAAGAGGTAATAAGTTGGCTATTTTAGAATTAGGGAAAGCTTTTTGATGTCTTTTCTTCACTTCTTTTTCAACTTCCATTAAACCAATACCTTCAATTCGAGAAGGAGTGAAAGGGAAATATTTAGAACTAAACGATTTATTCAAACCTAAGATTTCAAATATTTGGGCAGCTCTGTACGAATGTAACGTAGAGATACCAATTTTATTCATAATCTTAACAATCCCTTTTCCAATAGCTTTATTAAAGTTAGTAATAGCATAATCTGCTTTTACTCCTGTAATATGTCCTTTGTTAACTTGGTCATGAATAATTTCATTTACCATGTAAGGGTTGATTGCACTAGCACCATATCCGAATAAAAGCGCAAAGTGATGTGGTTCACGTGGCTCAGCCGATTCGATAATAATACCGAATTTAGAACGAACGCCTAATTTATTTAAGGTGTGGTGAATGTAAGAACAAGCCAAAAGCATTGGAATTGGAGCGAGTTTTTCAGTAACTCCTCTATCTGAAAGAATCACAATATTGCATCCTTCAGCCACAGCTTTATAAGTAGCTTGAACACATTGTTCTAAAGCACGCTCTAAACCATTTACTCCTTTTTCTATTTTGTATAAAGTAGAAATTGTAACGGATTTAAAATCAGCATGATTTATATTTCTAATTTTATCCAAATCCTCGTTAGAGATCACTGGATTTTGAATTTTGATTTTTTTACTGTGTTTCTCGTCAATATCAAAAATATTGAAATCACCTCCAATAGCTAAACTAATATCAGTAATGATTTCCTCACGAATACCATCCAAAGGAGGGTTCGTTACCTGAGCAAATAATTGTTTGAAATAATTGTACAATAATTGTGGTTGTTCTGATAAAACAGCAAGCGGAGTATCATTCCCCATAGAACTAATTGCTTCAGCACCTTTAGCTCCCATTGGGTTGATAATCGTTTTTAAATCCTCAATAGTGTAGCCAAACAAACGTTGTCTAGTTTCAAAATCAACACTTTCTGTTGGGATAGGGTTGTTGGTATATGGGATTTGAGCCAATTGTACCAAATTACCGTCTAACCATTTTTGGTAAGGACGTTTAGTAACAACGGCATTTTTAACTTCTTCATCTTCAATAATTCGACCTTCGTTCATATCTACCAAGAACATTTTTCCTGGCTCTAAACGACCGTGCTGAATTACATCTTCTGGATCGATATCCAATACACCAATTTCAGATGACATGATTACGAATCCACTTTTTGTTAAAGTATAACGAGAAGGACGTAGTCCATTTCTATCCAACAAAGCTCCAATTACATTTCCATCAGTAAACGGAATAGAAGCAGGACCATCCCAAGGTTCCATGATACAAGAGTTGTATTCGTAGAACGCTTTTTTCTCTTTCGACATGGTTTGGTGTTTTTCCCAAGCTTCAGGAACTACCATCATCATTGCTTCTGGTAAAGAACGTCCAGTCATCAACAATAATTCAACTACCATATCCATAGAAGCAGAATCTGATTTTCCTTCTAATATAATTGGGAATAATTTTTTGATATCGTCGCCAAAAATTGGACTTTCCATCAATTCTTCACGAGAACGCATACGGCTTACGTTTCCTCTCAACGTATTGATCTCTCCATTATGACACATGTATCTAAAAGGTTGAGCCAAATCCCAAGAAGGGAAGGTGTTGGTAGAGAAACGCTGGTGAACTAAGGCCAAACGGGTTACCAAATCCGTATCTTTTAAATCCGTATAATATCTACTGATGTCTTCTGGCATCAACAAACCTTTATATATAATAGTAGTGGTAGATAAACTAGTGAAGTAGTATTTGTGGCTTTCAGAAGTTTTAGAATTACGGATAGCATGCTCCGAAATTTTTCTTGCAGCAAATAATTTGGCGTTGAATTCTTGTTCGGTAAGATTCAATCCATTTTTACCAATAAATACTTGTTTGATAGTTGGTTCTTTTTCAGCAGCTACTTGTCCTAAATTAGACACGTCAACAGGAACGTCTCTCCAACCTAATATTTGTAAATTTTGATCTTGAATACATTTTTCAAATGTGTTGACACAAAAATTAACTTGATTTGGGCTTTTTGGTAAAAAAAGCATACCTACAGCATATTCGCGAACTTCAGGTAATTCGAAATCACACACTTTTTTGAAGAAAGCATCTGGAATATCAAATAAAATACCTGCTCCATCTCCCGTTCTCCCATCGGCACTTACCGCACCGCGATGCTCTAACTTTATTAAGATGTCAAGTGCTTTGTGAATAATGTCATTTGACTTAATTCCGTTCAAATTACAGATAAATCCTGCGCCACAATTGTCATGTTCAAATTCTGGTAAATAAAGGCCTTGTTCTTCAACTTTCATGCGTGATAATTTTTTTTACAAAATTAAATATTTCGTATTATTTACCGAATTGAAACCCAGTTTTGGGGTAATTTTTGCCAAAATGGTAGAAAACACATCTTTAAATAGAGATATCTTTATTTAAAAGCGATTGGATTGAGTAATTGACAATTTGTAAAGTCAAAATCGCTTCTAAATTGCCTATTTTAAACCGTAAAATCAAAATTTAACAAAATGTTATTTTTTATAACAAATTAGTTTGTTTTATTTAAATTTTATTGAAAAAGTACTCTTTTCGGCAATGCTTCAAATATAATTCAGATTCTCTTCGTTTTTAATGAAAAAAAAATATTGTATGTGCATTATTTTGTTATTTTTGTAGCACTTTTATTCTGAAATATTTCAGAGAGCAGACAAATTCTTAATTTATGAACATACACGAATATCAAGGAAAAGAAATTCTATCTAGTTATGGAGTTCGCATTCAACGCGGAATTGTAGCTAATAGTCCAGTAGAAGCTGTTGCTGCAGCAAAACAATTAACCGCAGAAACCGGAACGGGTTGGTACGTAGTTAAAGCACAAGTTCACGCAGGTGGACGTGGAAAAGGTGGTGGTGTTAAGTTAGCTAAAAACTTACAACAAGTAGAAGAGCTTTCAGAGCAAATCATCGGAATGCAATTGGTAACACCTCAAACTTCTGCAGAAGGTAAAAAAGTACATAAAGTTTTAATTGCTGAGGATGTGTATTATCCTGGTGAAAGTGAAACCTCTGAGTTTTATGTATCTGTTTTATTGAACAGAGCAACAGGTCGTAATATGATTATGTATTCTACTGAAGGTGGAATGGATATTGAAGAAGTGGCGGAACATACTCCACACTTAATTTTTACTGAAGAAATTGATCCTGCTGTTGGATTGCAAGGATTTCAAGCAAGAAGAATAGCATTTAATTTAGGTGTGTCTGGAAATGCTTTCAAAGAAATGGTACAATTCATTACTGCTTTATACAATGCGTATATTGGTTCTGATGCGTCTATGTTTGAAATCAACCCAGTATTAAAAACATCTGATGATAAAATTTTAGCAGTTGATGCTAAAGTAAATATCGACGATAATGCGTTGTACAGACAAAAGAAATATGCTGATATGCGTGATATTCGTGAGGAAAATCCAATCGAAGTAGAAGCAAAAGAAGTAGGATTAAACTATGTGGATCTTGACGGAACTGTAGGATGTATGGTAAACGGTGCTGGTTTAGCAATGGCTACTATGGATTTAATTAAATATGCAGGTTTTGAACCAGCTAACTTCCTTGATGTAGGTGGTACTGCTGATGCGAAACGTGTAGAGACTGCTTTCCGTATTATCTTAAAAGATCCTAACGTTAAAGCTATCTTAATCAATATTTTTGGTGGAATTGTTCGTTGTGACCGTGTGGCACAAGGGGTAGTTGATGCCTACAAAAATATGGGTGATGCTATTAAAGTGCCAATCATTGTTCGTTTACAAGGTACAAATGCTGCCATTGCAAAAGAATTAATTGATGGTTCTGGAATGCCAATCTTATCTGCTGTTGAATTCCAAGAAGCAGCTGACCAAGTTCAATCGGCACTTTCTTAATTAGAGAAATAAATTGATATAAAAAATCCTGAGTGAAAGCTCAGGATTTTTTGTTTTATGACTTTTTATTCTTTCCGTTTTTGAATTGAACTTTTTCTACCACTTGTATTTTTGGAGTCGTTTTCTTTGATTTTGAATTGAAAGCGGGTTTCTTTTTTAAATCAGTTTTAGGTTTTGGACTAAAAGCAGGTTTACTCTTTACTCCTTCTTTTACAGGAATTTCAGCTTTATGTTTTGCCAAAACTTCATTGGGGTTTTTCGGGTTTTCTTTAGTGCCTCTTAAATGAATCACCAAGCCGTTCAAGAAATTGCGCAACACTTGGTCGCCACATTCCATATAGTTTTCGTGTTTTTCATCACGGAAGAAAGCACCTAATTCTGATTTTGAAATTCTAAAATCTACTAATTCTAAAATTTCAACTATTTGGTCATCACGAAGCATCAAGGCAACACGTAATTTTTTAAAGATATCGTTATTGGTCATGGTTTTATTTTTTTACAAAGGTACATTTAAAAAGTATTCCATTTAGAATAAATGCACTCCGGTTCCGTTACCTTCAGCATAATTAATTTTTCCAAACGCCATGGTAATGCCACTTGCAATATCTTCGCTCAATAATAAAGGACCGTCCATATCGACATAATCCAATTCTGGTAATAGATGGGCAATGGCAGAAATACCAATGGTAGATTCGGTCATACATCCTACCATGGTTCGTAATCCTAATTGCTTTGCTTGTTGAATCATACGTCGTCCCGGAGTAAGTCCGCCGCACTTAGCTAATTTGATATTGACTCCGTGGAAATGGTTTGAGCATTTGGCTACATCTTCTTCTTTGATACAACTCTCATCCGCAATTACAGGTAAGGCTGAATGTTTGTACACTTCTTTATGTCCTTCCCAATCGTTTGCGGGTAAAGGTTGTTCTAAAAATTCTACACCTAGTTTTTTCAATTCTATCGAATTGCGAATTGTTTCATCGACACCCCAACCGCAATTGGCATCAATTCTAAAAACAGCGTTGCTGTGTTCTCGCAGTGCTTTTACAATAGCAAGATCTTCTTGTGTCCCTAATTTAATTTTATAAATAGGCCAAGGCAGTTCTTCCATTTTGGCCACCATTTTATCAATGGAGTCAATCCCAATCGTATAATCAGTTAGCGGATTATTTTCAGCGTTATAACCCCATAATTCATATAATTTCTTTCCTTCTTTTCGGGCATGCAAATCATTGTAGGCATTGTCTAAAGCACACAAGGCAAATAAATTGTCTTTTAAATAAGGATACATTTTGGACCAAAAAATATCAGGAGTTTCCGTTCCTGAAGTTTCAATAATAGGTCTGATTTTTTCTAAATCAGCACTCATCATTGGAACTGTAATATTATAATACGGATTGGAAGAAGCTTCGCCAAAACCGGATAATTCCCCTTCTTTCAAAATCACAATTAGACAAGGTTGTATGTCGATTGATTTCCTAGAAATGGTAAACGTGTGTTTTAATTTGAGATCGTAGGCTTTTAAAATCAGTTCCATCGGCAATGCTATTAGTCAGCTTGTTCTTGTAATTTTTTGATTTCGTCACGCAATTTTGCTGCTTGCATAAAGTCCAATTCTTTTGCTGCTTTTTCCATTGATTTGCGTTTTTCCCGAATCAATTTATCAATTTCTGATTTAGACAAATAAGCGGTTTCGGGTTCGGCAGCAACGTTTAACGTATGTCCTAATTCGTATTCAACTAAAGGATTCTTGGTAAAAGCAGAATCTATTTTTTTATTCAAAGCTTGAGGAACCAAGTTGTTTTCTGTGTTGAAATTGATTTGTTTTGTTCTTCGGTAATTGGTTTCATCAATGGTTTTTTGCATGCTATCCGTTATTTTATCAGCATACATAATGGCTTTCCCATTGAGGTTACGAGCAGCACGTCCAATGGTTTGAGTTAACGAACGGTGACTTCTCAAAAAGCCTTCTTTGTCTGCATCTAAAATAGCCACCAAAGACACTTCGGGTAAGTCCAAACCTTCACGTAATAAATTGACTCCAATTAAAACGTCAAAGAGGCCTTTTCGTAAATCTTGCATGATTTCGATACGTTCTAAAGTATCTACTTCAGAGTGAATATACCGACAACGAATGGATACTTTTGTCAAATATTTGGCTAATTCTTCCGCCATTCGTTTCGTCAAAGTGGTCACTAAAACACGTTCATCTAATTCGCAACGTTGTTGAATTTCTTCAATCAAATCGTCAATTTGATTCAAACTTGGACGTACTTCAATAATGGGGTCAAGTAGTCCTGTAGGTCTAATAATTTGCTCTACGTAAACACCATCTGTTTTTTGTAATTCGTAATCAGCGGGTGTTGCTGAAACATAGATGACTTGATTTTGTAGTGCTTCGAATTCTTCAAATTTTAACGGACGGTTATCCATAGCCGCAGGTAATCGAAACCCATATTCCACCAAGTTTTCTTTTCGACTTCGGTCGCCGCCATACATCGCATGAACCTGAGAAATGGTAACGTGACTTTCGTCCACCACCATAAGGTAATCTTTAGGGAAATAGTCCAATAAACAAAACGGACGTGTTCCTGCTTCACGTCTGTCAAGATAACGAGAATAGTTTTCAATCCCTGAACAATAGCCTAATTCCCGAATCATTTCCAAATCGAAATTGGTGCGTTCTTCGAGACGTTTGGCTTCCAAATGTTTGCCAATTTCTTTAAAATAATCGACTTGTTTGACCAAATCTTGTTGGATTTCCCAAATAGCATTTTGTAATACATCAGGCGAAGTCACAAACATATTGGCAGGATAGATAGTCAATTTATCAAACTTCTCTAAAACTTGGGCATTTTTGACATCGAAACTCTCTATTTCTTCAATTTCATCACCAAAAAAATGAATACGAAAAGCATCATCGGCATAACTTGGAAACACTTCGACTGTATCTCCTTTAATTCGGAACGTACCTGGAGTAAAATCGACTTCGGTACGTGCGTATAAACTTTGTACTAAACTATGTAGTAATTTGGTTCTTGAAATCACTTGATCTCGCTCTAAAGCAATCACATTTTTTTGAAATTCTACCGGATTTCCAATACCATATAAACACGAAACAGAAGCCACCACCAGAATATCCCTTCGACCTGAAAGTAGAGAAGAAGTAGTGCTCAAACGCATTTTTTCCAACTCTTCATTGATCGATAAATCTTTTTCAATAAAAACCCCTGTTACGGGCATATAAGCTTCGGGTTGGTAGTAATCGTAGTAAGAAACAAAATATTCCACGGCATTGTTTGGAAAAAATTGTTTGAATTCCGAATACAATTGCGCTGCCAAGGTTTTATTGTGTGCCAAAACCAAAGTTGGACGCTGTACTTCCTGAATAACATTGGCTACTGTAAATGTTTTTCCAGATCCTGTTACGCCTAATAAAGTTTGGAATTTTTCGCCATCAATAACTCCTTGAGCTAATTTTTCAATCGCTTGTGGTTGGTCGCCTTTAGGTTGGTATTCGGATACAACTTTGAAATTCATTTGGTAAAGATACTTAATTCAAATCAAGAGACAAAAGCTTGTCAAATTAAGGAAAATTGTAATTAAGAAGAATTAATAAAAATGTACTTTTGTCTCAAATTGAAACCGCATGGGGCATCAGCATTTTATTATTCATAAACCGTATGGTTATTTAAGTCAGTTTGTTTACGAATTAAAAAGAAAGAAACGCCTTTTAGGGGAGTTGTACCCATTTCCAGAAGGAACTATGGCCATTGGTCGGTTGGATGAAGATTCGGAAGGACTGTTATTGTTGACTACAGATGGCATGATGAGCGAACTCGTTCGTAGCAAAAAAGTAGAGAAAGAATACTATGTGCAAGTGGATGGTATTATTCATCAAGAAGCGGTAGAGCAATTGCAAAGAGGTGTTGAAATAGGTTTTAATGGAAAAAAATACATCACAAAGCCTTGTAAGGCATTCTTGATTCATGAAGTTCCTGCTTTTGGAGCCCGAGGAAAGAAGATTCGAGATGAGCGTCACGGACCCACTTCTTGGATTTCCATCACTATTAATGAAGGAAAGTTCAGACAGGTTCGTAAAATGACAGCTTATGTAGGTTTTCCTACTTTGCGTTTAGTACGAGTTCGGGTAGGAGGAGTACACCTTAATAATTTACAAGCGGGTGAAGTAATTGAAGTGGATGATTTTCAAATAGAAAACAAATAAAATATGTTAAACATCGTATTGGTAGAACCAGAAATACCAAATAACACAGGCAATATTGGTCGTTTGTGTGTAGGAACAGAAAGCAAATTGCATTTAATTCATCCTTTTGGGTTTGTTATTAATGACAAAAATTTAAAACGTTCTGGTTTGGATTATTGGGTGCATTTGGATGTGACAGAATATCAAAATGTAGCCGATTGGGTGAGCCAAATTCCAGATCATTCGCGTGTTTTTTTAATGAGTTCGCACGCTTCAACATCGTATTTGAATGCTGAATTTCAAGATGGAGATTGGCTAGTGTTTGGAAAAGAAAGTGTGGGATTGAGTGCTGAGGTTTTGGCTTTGTTTGACAATCATTTAACTATTCCAATGTCGCCATTGATTCGAAGTTTTAACATTGCTAATTCGGTTGCTTTTGTTGTTGGCGAAGCCAAAAGGCAAATAGGATTGAAGTCTTAGTTGTACTATCCTTTGATGACGAATTTTCCTTTTTCGGCATCAAAAAGAATATGTTCGTCCTGAAATAAGGTATTGAAATTTCCTTTCATAATTAAATTACAAGGTTGATCTTGCACTACTGATTCGGGTGTCATAATGATCATTTCATCACTCAATTGGATAGCCATATCGATATCGTGTGTCGAAAATAAGATGGATTTTCCTGTTTCTTGAGTCAGTTTTTTTAAGAGTTTTAAGAGCGTTACTTTATGTAATAAATCCAAGTGAGTAGTAGGTTCATCTAAGATAATTAGTGGAGTGTCTTGTGCCAATGCTCTTGCAATAAGAACAATTTGCAATTGCCCATCGCTAATTTCATCATGCTTTTCATTAGCTAAATGGCTAATTTGAGTCAGTTCCAAGGCTTCATTTACTTTAGCAATATCTGTTGCTGTAAGTTTGCCAATCCAATTCGTATAGGGTTGTCTTCCTAAAGCAATAAGTTCAAAAACGGTTAAGTTACTTGGAGGTAATTTATCAGTCAATACCACGCTTAAGTGCTGTGCTAAAGTCAAATTATCTAAGCTATGAATGTCTTTGTTTTCTAAAAAAACTTGCCCTGAAAGTGGCGACTGAATTCCAATGATTGTGCGTAAAAGAGTTGATTTTCCTATTCCGTTAGCGCCAATCAAAGCAGTCAGTTTTCCTTTTTCTAAAGCTAAATCGACTTGTGATGCTACAACGGTAGTTTCCTTTTTGTTAGAATACCCTATGCTAATGTCTGTTGCTTTTAAAATAATAGTTTTCTCCATTAGCTCATCATTTTACGTTTACGAATGAGTAACCAAATTACAATTGGCGCACCTAAAATAGAAGTAATAGCATTAATAGGAATTATAATTGCTGAATTAGGTAACTGAGAAATACTATCACAAATCAACATGATCATGGCGCCAAATAAAAGTGTACTCCAAAATAAAACCAAGTGATTGCTCGTTTGAAAAACTAATTTGGCAATATGAGGCACAGCCAATCCTACAAAAG
This sequence comes from Bacteroidota bacterium, assembly GCA_041191945.1. Classification (GTDB taxonomy): domain Bacteria; phylum Bacteroidota; class Bacteroidia; order Flavobacteriales; family Flavobacteriaceae; genus Flavobacterium. Next base: position 32,549 of record JBEENX010000001.1, on the reverse strand, counting down.
CAATGGGTCCAGCAAAAGCGGTGATACTACCCGCTAAAATACTCGTAGCTAAGATGATTATAAAACGGGCTTTGGTATAATTTAACCCCAAACTTTTGGCATAGTTTTCTCCTAAAAGCAAGGTGTTTAATGGTTTAATACTAACTAAACTTAATGCCAATCCAATTGCTACACAAACGGATAAAATGGCTATTGAAGTCCAAGATAAATTGCCCAAAGTTCCTAAAGACCAAAAGGTGAATTTTTGTAATTGTTCGGCAGTACTGAAATAGGTGAGTGTACCTACTAAAGCATTGGTTAAACTGCCAAACATTAACCCTACAATTAGAATTGCCATAGTATCTCGTAATCGTTGGGCAACGGCTAAAACAGCTAATAAAACCGCAAAACTACCTAAACTAGAGGCGATAACTATTCCATAAGACGATAGCAACAATTCACTTGCAAAATGAGGTAAAAATGCCGAACCCAAAATGACTAATGCGACTCCTAAACTCGCTCCCGAACTTAGTCCTAGAACATAAGGCCCCGCTAACGGATTACGAAACAACGTTTGCATTAAGAGTCCGCTAATAGCTAATCCCATACCAACTAAGATGGCTACAATTGCTTTGGGTAAGCGGTAATCCATAATGATGTATTCCCAAGAAGATTTACTTGCTCCAGTACCAATTAAACTATTGCATACCTCTTTTAAAGGGATAGCAACAGCACCTAAACTGATATTCATTAGCAATAAGAAAATCAATCCTATGCTGAAGAAGATAAAAAGTACAGTATTTCGGTTAGTTGTATTCAAATTAATTTAATTTCTCAAAAAAATACGGACGATGTTGTGGTACTAATTCGGGATGAAAAATGGCAATCAAATCTTTCAACACCCAATCAGGGCGAGTGGACGACCATTCAAAAAACAAAGTTCCACCTTTGGCTCCCTTGTGTAATGCGTACGAATATACTTTTTTATTTTTAAACGCCTCAAATTTTGCGTAATGTGGATTGCTGTTGTTCATCTCTTTTAAAGAAGAAAAATCACCTGGTGCAATCCAAAATTCGGCTTTTTGTGCTTTTTCTAAGATGGTTTCAAAAGGCAAAGACAAACTTCCCGTTCCAGTAGTTTTGGCCCATAAATAATTGGATTGTGCCTCTTTTAAAAATAATGCCATCCAGCTTTCTCCTTGAGGAACAAACCATTGGTCTTGGTACATAGCACCGCTTAAAACGGTAGGTCTTTGCTTTGCTTTTTGGGCTAAAGCCAAGGTAGTTTGGTATTCTTTTTCAATAGTAGAAAAAATCACTTTTGCTTTGGCATCCAAGCCATATAACGCACCAAAAAACTTAATCCATTCTGCCTTTCCTAAAGGTGATTGTTCGTTCCAATCCCCATTTAAAAGGACTTTTAAGCCACTTTTTTGTAAATTATCCAAAGTAGGATTGCTATTGTTTAAACCAAAACTTACAATGACATCCGGAGCCATATTAATTAGTATTTCGGTGTTTAAGGTTTCATTTGTTCCTACTTCTTTTACTAGCCCAGAGTCGATTCGTTTTCTGGTTTTTGGGGACGAAATAAAATCAGTATTGGGAAAACCCACCAAGGTATTTTCAACGCCTAATAATTCTAATGCCGGAATATGAGTTGTTGATGTAACCACTACGGATTTGATGGGAATTGAAATTCGGGTATAGTGTTGTAAACTATCAGGAATACGTCCGTTTTTTTCTTGTAAAATATACGTAAACGGAGCTTTAGCATCAGGCCAAGGGTGGGTAATTTTGAGAATAGAATATCCTTGACGGTGGTATATTTCTAATCCTTTGGCGTATCGAATTTCGTTTTTAGTGTTCTTTTTTGGGACTGCCGAAATGGAGTTATTTTGTTTGCATCCGCCAAGGAGCAGCACCGTAAAAAAGAAAATAAATTTTAAAATAAATGATTTCATCGCTTTGATTACAAGAAGTGCAAAGGTAGGTGTAAACGGTTTTAAAAATCAAATTTAATTTTTTATTCCAATCTTAGTGGTATCTTTGTCCTCGTATTGAGGTTGCTTTTTTGTTTTTCAAAATAGCATTAAAAGGGAATCAGGTTAAATACCTGAGCTGTACCCGCAACTGTAAGCTAAAAAGCTTGTTGTTAACTACAAAACCACTGTTTTATAAAGTGGGAAATTAGAAATTAGAAAATAGAAGAGTTGCTACTTCTAACCTCTAACTTTTAACTTCTAACTTGGAATGGGAAGGTAAACAACAAGACGCAAGCCAGGAGACCTGCCCTTTACATTGAGTATCAAACTTTCGGGAAAAAAGGTTTGAGTATGGGTAATTCTATGCTTTTCTCCCTAGTAGTAGTAAAGTAACAGTACAGCTGTTGCAAAATGTTTAATTAAAATGAACAAAAAAAACGTTCGTATTAGTGCATTGTTTGTGCTGGTATCTGCTTGTGCTTTTGCGCAAGAAAAAGAAAATGTAGCTTCTAAACAAGAGTTACAAGAAGTAGTAGTGTCTGATTCTAAATTTGCTTTAGCAAAAGAAAAATCAGGAAAAGTAATTACAAAAATCACCTCCGAAGAATTACGGAATAGACCAGGGCAGAGTATTGCGGCTATTTTAAATACTGTAGCGGGGGTTGAGATGAATGGCAATCAAAGTGCTGCGGGTAAAAATCTGGGCTATTACATTCGTGGTGGAAAAAACAGTCAAGTGCTGGTTTTGATTGACGGAATTCCGGTTAATGATGCTACCGGAATTAGTATGGAGTATGATTTGCGTTTGCTACCAGCGGAACAAGTTGAAAGTATTGAAATTATGAAAGGAGCGGCAAGTACATTGTATGGCACGGGTGCCGCAACGGGGGTGATTAATATTAAACTCAAAAAATCGGGTAAAAAAATGATAACAGGAAATGGTTATTGTACTGTGGGTACCAATGCTACAGCAACCCAACAAAATCAAAAAGCATCTGATTTTAATCAAGGGTTTTCGATTAATGGAACTTCTAAAAAGCTGACCTATTTTGCTGCTTTGAATAGTACGGAAACCAAAGGTATTTCTCAAATTGCACCTCCTAATTCGAATGTACATTATGAAGAAGATCCTTTTTCGCGCTTGAATTATTTGGCAAAAATAGGGTATGCAGTAACGGATAAACTGACATTGGATTTCTTTGGGAATTATGACCAAATTAAAAATGATTATGATGGCGGTTTTGATAATACTGGAACGAGTGATACTAATTTAAACAAAACAAGTTCAAAACAGTTTCGTTTTGGATTTTCTCCTAAATTCAAATACAATAAAGGGGAATTCATTTTGAATTCGAGTTTCAATAAATTGGTTCGTTCTTATGATGAGCTAGATACCTATTCAAACACTGTTGGATTTGCGCAATATGAATCACGAAGTGTCAATGTTGATGGGTTTAATAAATACAAAATAGCCCCTTCTTTCTTTTTAGTTTCGGGAGTGCAATATCAATTTCATGATGCCAATAGCGTTACTCCTTATGGGGACATCGCCAAAGAAAGCACTAAATTCAATATGATTGATCCGTATGTAACAGGAGTGTATACGTCTAAAGCTGGATTCAATGTGAATGTTGGAGCAAGATGGAATAGTCATAGTGCTTATGGCAATCAATTGGTGTATAATGTGAATCCGTCGTTTGATTTTCAATCATTTCCATTAAAGATACTAAGTTCTTACAGTACTGCATTTGTTACGCCAAGTTTGTACCAATTGTATTCTCAATACGGAAATTCAAAATTGACTCCAGAAAAAAATAGTACGGCTGAGGTGGGGTTTGAAACCCAATTAGTAAATAAAAAAATACAGTGGAATCTAGTTGGTTTTTATAGAGAGCAAACTAATTTCATTGGGTTTTATTACAATCCAACTACCTATGCTTCTAATTATGTCAATATTGATGGGCTAAATAAAACCAAAGGAATTGAAACAGAAGTAAAATGTACCTTGAGCGATAAAGTGAAATGGAGTTCAAATTATACTTTTACCCAAGTTGACAACGCTTTAGATCGATTGATTCCAAAACATAAAATCAATTCGTCCTTGGATTTTAAGATTTCTGATCGCCTTTTTTGGAATATCAATTATCAATATGTAGGTGCTAAAAAAGATGCTTTCTTTGACGGCACTACTTATGCAACTACCCAAGTAAATTTGGGTTCGTATCAGTTAGTTAATACTTTAGTTCGACACGAAATACTTAAAAATAGAATAACTGCTTTCGCTTCTATAACTAATATTTTTAATGTGGATTTTGTAGAGAATGTTGGTTATAGCGCCTTGGGACGCAACTTTAAATTGGGGTTAACTATTAATTTGTAATCTAGTTTATTGTAATAAAAAGGCTTTCTAATTAGAAAGCCTTTTTTCATTTATGAGATTAGTTCAACGCTTGTTGTAATCCTTTGGGCGCTTTCTCTATATACATTTGATTTTGGAAGTCATTAATAGATTTCGAATCTTTAAAGAAATCAAATTGTTTACCAGCGCTTTGCTGAATCGTTTTAGCGGTTCCTGTAATTTTACCAATGGCTAATTTTAATAAAGGCTCATTTACATCGCCTAAAATACCGTAAGTGCTAATAGTTTCACTGAGTTGGTGGGTAGGAGTTAATCCATTAAAATAATCTCCAAAATCAGCCGAGTTCACAATTTTTAATACAATAGGTTGCATAGCATATTTATGTTTTGGATTTCGGTTAGTAGATGTGAAATCAGGTGAATCATACAAAGTAACAGATCCTACGTTTTTTCCTGTTGTTACATCTCCTATTTGTACCACATCAATGTGGGGTTTTAAACCATTAATAACAAGCTCACTTGCCGAAGCAGTGCTTTTAGTAGTTAAAACATACACCTTAGTCATATTGATACTATTAATAGGAGTAGCACCAATTTTATCAGTGAAAAAATTACGCAGTCCATTTGGGTTATTGGCTTCAAAATAGGCGTTAATCTTCGTATTCCATTGTTGTTTAGCAAACACTCTTCCGGTAAATTGTCCTGTAATCATGCTGGCAAGATAGGTAGCTGTTTGTACAGAACCGCCGCTATTGTATCGCAAGTCCAATACAAAGTCAGTGATGCCTTGCGCTTTTAAATATCCAAAAGCGTCATTCAATTGGGTGTCATAAGGAGAATAGAATCCGTTGTACATCATGTAGCCAATTTTTTTACTCCCTACTGTAATGACTTTGTTGACCAAAATAGGGTTTTCTGACAACACTGTTTTTGTCAAAGCAACAGTCTTGTTGTTAGGAGTGATGGTACCATTGACAATGTCTGCCATATTGAGCGTGAAGGTATCGTTTGTCCCAAACAACAAACTTTGATAATTACTAACAGTTAAAGGCGTGGCGTTGACAGCAGTAAATACATCACCTCGTTTAATATCTTTTGTAGCAGCATCAGACCCTGGAATAATATAACGCACGTAACCAAATATTTCATTTGACGAACCACTATAATAACTGAGTCCAAATTCTACACCCGAATTTTTGGTGGTTCCTTGAAGTTGTTGTTCTAAAACGGTATAATCATCTACCATCCAGCTGAATCGGTCAATAGTAGGACTTACTCGTAAAGCATCAAACAAATTTTTAGGAACGGTATAATTGACTAAAAAAGCATCGAGGGCAGCTTGGTTAGCAAATCGATTATCAGCTAAATTAGGAACATCTGTTTGCCAAAGATAATATTGGTTTAAACCTTTCCAAATAAAATTTTGAACTTCAAGATTGGCTGGCGTAGGCTGAATGATATCGTCTTGGTCTTTTTGGCAACTTTGCAAAGTTAAAAGTGTGACAAATACTACTGTTGAGAGTTGGATAATTTTTTTCATTATAAAAAAAGATTTGAGGTTAAAACGTAAAAATACAAATTTTTGATATAAATAAATCTATAAAATGAGTGCAAGTAATTTTATTTTAAAACTAAAGGAATAGAATTGTTCGTAATCATCATTTATTGAAAACCATATTGATGTTTATAAAGTAAAAACCATAGTAAGGAATATAAGGTAATGTTAGATTTCGGCTTTAAAAAATGGTGCATTTTCAAATTTTTAAATTTACAAATTGATACATTTTACATTCTAAATTGCACATCGGACATCATATATCAACAAAATGGCATTATATTTGAAAACCTGAAACTATTATGGATATAGTTAATCAAACAATTTAAAAGTTAATTATTATGAAAAAATACATTGTTATTTTGGTATTGCTAGTAGTTTCTAGCCCCACTTTTGCTCAATCTGTTTTTGACCAATTTGATGGAATTGAAGGAGTAAACACAGTAGTCGTTAACAAAAAGATGTTTGATTTGATGAGTAAGGTTAAGTTAGATACATCTGACAAAGAAACGCAACAATACATGCATTTGATAAAAAATATCGATAATTTAAAAGTGTATACTACTCAAAATAGTCGCATTGCTTTACAAATGAGATTAACCACAGAAAAATATATAAAGTCGGCCGGATTGACCGAATTGTATGCTGCTACAGAGGGGACAAAAAAAATTCAGATTCTTGCTAAACAAAGTACAGGTGAAACTCAATTAAAAGAATTATTATTATTTATTGATGGAGCTAAAGCAGACGATACCGTTTTGATGTCGATAATAGGTGACTTTGATTTAAACGAAGTACCAGCTTTAACTGATAAAATGAAAATCCCAGGAAGTGCTGAATTAAGGAAAGCAGGGAAGAAGTGAAAAATAAATTCATAAAAAAAAGCCAACATTACGTTGGCTTTTTTTATGAATTTATTTTTTGAAATTTAATGTCTTTAAAAAGTTCAACAACATCGATTTCTAATGCAGCACAAAATCGCAATAATAAATCGACTGTCATTCTTTGTTTGTTCAGTAATACTCTCCTTACTGTAGTTTCTGAACAAGATGATGCTTTTGCAAATTTGGATTTGTTCCCATCAAACTCGATTAGGAATTTTTTGTAAATCTGTTTTACTAGTTGTGCTTCTATTTGTTCAAATTGATTCTGCATTGAACAAAGAAAATAAAGTAACAAATTAAAAAACTTTCTTTATCTCGACTTATAAGTCGAAAAATATTTTACATTTGTAAGATCCTTATTAATTATAAAAACATTAAAAAATGAAAAAAACATTATTACTAACAGTTGCATCTTGCATTATTTTATTGTCTAGTTGTACAACAATGGTTAGAGTAGCCACAACAACCCATAAGCAAGTTATGGATAGCTACAAGACTAAAGAACAAGTTATTGGTAAGTTTGGTATTCCAACATCAAAAAGAATAGATGGTGATTACGAAGAACTATATTATTTGTTTGGAGTTAAAACAGTAACGGATAGAAATGCATCATTAAAAGCTCTTTTTGGAAGTAGTAAAACAAACAATTCTTCTACATCAGCTAGTACTTCAAGTTTTGGAGGTATGGCTTCAGGAAGCGCAAGTGGAACATCAACTACTAATACAGCTGGAGGTGCAAATGCAAACGCAGCAGCTCAAACTATTTCACAAGAAGTAAAAACATACGTTAAATTCACATTGAAAGGGAATAATGTTGTTACTTGGGAAAGTAATGGTGTTGATTATGGTATTTACGAAATGAAGAAAAAATAATATGAAAAAATATCTTCTTATCACAGTCGTTATGTTTTTTGTAGCTATTATTTCATGCACTAAAAATGATGATAGCCTCAGTTCACCCAATTCAGTATCAAGTCCGTTTACTGTGAAATATGAAATAAAATCAACTGCTACGGTTCGTTCATCTTATGGTTTACCTATGGTGACTTACGTAAATAGCACTGGACAAAAACAAACCGAAAGTATTTCATTATTGAGTGCTAATACACCTTGGAGCAAAACAATTAATGTTACAACGACCTCAAGACCATTACAATTAAGTTTACTATTATCAACTTCTCCTCCAGATGTCTATCGTCTGTGGTTAACAAATGCTGGTAATGTCACTCAAAATATGTATATTAATGGAGAACTTGTAGCATCATCAACTAACACATCGTCCAATGTTGGTTCAGAGTATAATATAAAAATTATTGGTTTAGATTATTCAATCAAATAAAGTATGAAAAAATCAGAAATTATAGGCTACGTTTTACTTAGTCCAGCATTAATTAGCACTTTGTTATTTTTCATTAGTTTACTTACAGGTGCTGACACTTTAAAAGGATTTAATTATCTTGATAAATGGACTGGGGATTATTCAGATGGAGGAGGATACACATCTGCTTTGCCATTATACTTAGGATTAATGGCAATTTCTGGAGCATACCTAATAAAAGAAAAATAATGGGCAATCAAGCGGTCTCACTCCAATCGTTTGCTTTGTTTCGTTGGGATTTTCCAGTCGCTTTAACAAGCTCCGTTCTGAGTATTCATAAAAACAGAGCTACTATTTTAGAGTAGCTCTTTTTGTTTATTTGATTTTTAAAATGTTTTATTGGGATTGATTTCGTCTGTCCCTCAAAGCTCCGCTTTGAAAAACAAACGCTTACAAAATAATTTCAAGCAAGCTTGATTATTTTGTAAGCGTTTGTTTTTATTCGTGACCATGGAGGGATTTGAACCCTCACGCCCTTGCGAGCACCACCCCCTCAAGATGGCGAGTCTACCGTTTCTCCACATGGCCTTAAAAAAGAAAAGGTCATTCGTATAACGAATAACCTTTTGTGACCCGACTGGGGCTCGAACCCAGGACCCCATCATTAAAAGTGATGTGCTCTACCAACTGAGCTATCGAGTCAATGACTCAAGAAATGAATGATTAATAATTTTGTGACCCGACTGGGGCTCGAACCCAGGACCCCATCATTAAAAGTGATGTGCTCTACCAACTGAGCTATCGAGTCATTTCATTTCTTGAATGCGGGTGCAAATATAAGGCCTTATTTTTGATATTTCAAAGGTATTTTATTATAAATTTGTCTTTTTTAATCAAAAGTCCTTAACGCCTTAATCTGTAAGGTTTTATTCCAATGAAAAAAATTATATTATTAGGATATATGGGCTGTGGCAAATCAACCATAGCCGAAAAACTTTCTAGTTTACTCCAAATTCCTTTCGTGGATTTAGATAAAGTTATCGAAACAAAAGCCAATAGGACAATCAGTCAAATTTTTGAATCGTTTGGAGAAGTCTATTTTAGAAAATTAGAACACGATGTTTTTGTTGAATTGTTGGCCTCTCCTGATAAGCAAATTATCGGTTTAGGAGGAGGTACTCCGTGTTATGCTAATAATCATGAATTGTTACAAGGAGACGGAATTACGTCTATTTATTTGAAGGCTTCGGTAACAACGCTTTTTAACAGATTGACATACAATAAGAGCAAGCGTCCTATTGTGGCTAATAAATCAGACGAAGAATTACAAGAGTTTATCGCTAAGCATTTATTTGATCGCAGTTATTACTACAATCAAGCAGAATACAAAGTCAATGTAGATGATAAATCTATTGATGAAACAGTTGCGGATATTGTATCAATATTAGCTTAAATACGCTGAGTTTTGTCCGTTTTCATCAAAAACAACACTCACATGTTCTAGTAGAGAAGTCGAGAGTGAAATACCTTTGAAATCAGCTTTAACGGGGTATTTCTTGTGATTGCGATCGACTAAAACGGCCGTTTTAAATTTAGTTAAAGGAACATCTAGAAAATGTCTAACAGCATAAATCAAAGTAGTTCCAGAGTTAAGTACATCATCTACTAAAATTAAGCCCTTATTAGTATAGTCTTCTTTGGATAATGAGGTTTGAATAGTCGATTCAGGATGTTGTTTGTTGATATTTACTTCGCATAAAGCAATTTTCAGTGCGGCAATATCTTCTAAAGCAGTAGCTATTTTTTGAGCAAAAATGAATCCGTTGTGCGCAATTCCTGCAATCACAATTTCTTCTTCATCCACAAAAGTTTCATAGATTTGATAAGCAATACGTTTGATTTTATGCTCAATTTCTTGATGGGTTAAGATGATATTTTGGCTCATAATTTTATTTTTTGTGAAAGGTACAATCTTTTTTTTTTGTTTTAATCCTAGGTTTTAATTTTTACAAAAAGTCTTCTTCCAAATCGTCGGGAATTTCATTGCCGTACTCGTCAATATCGCGTCGGTCTTTTTTTGTAGGTCGTCCTGTTCCCGTTTTTCTGTAATGGTCTTTGGATAGTTTTAATAATTCTAAATGGGCATAAGCTTCGGCAGGTGTGTCGTTTCTTCGATAGATGTCGACTAATTTGGCACCAACCCTGCTTTCAGGAATGTCTAACACGGTAATAATTTGTGTGATTTGGTCTTTTCTAAACGTAATTTTATCCGTTGGAAAAACCTCTCGAGAAGGTTTGGCTATTTGTCCATTTACGGTTATATGGTTCTTTTTACAAGCCTCGGTAACCATGTTTCTTGTCTTGTAATACCTTATACACCATAAATATTTGTCTATTCGCATAAATTTTCTAAAATCGAAGTTAAATAGTTTACAAAAATAAATCAATATTGTATCTTGCGCACTTAAAATTCGCCATAATGAACAAATTTAAATATTATTTTATTGTACTAGTTACAGTCCTTTCATTTTTTTCATGTTCTAAAAATAATACGGCTACAGTTGAGCCACTTAGAGATTATTCTGTCCAATATACGGCTGATTTAGCAACTATCGAAGAATATCTTAAAACATATTATATTACGATTACTAATCATCCTGGATTTACAGACGACCAAGACATTGTATTTACTAAAATTCCATCTGGAGGTACGCAAGCTTCTGTTTGGTCTTATTTGAATAGTAACACTTTTCCAAAATTATTAAGTAGAGATGTTAATTTTCATGGAATTACATATAAGATATATTATTTAGTTTTAAGAGAAGGAATAGGCGAAAAACCAACTAATGTAGATGCAGTTTTGGCTTCTTACCGAGGAGACTATTTAAATCAAGTTGCTGCTACTTCTACCGCTGCGGCCTATTTGGGGGTGACTAAATTTGAAGAATCAAAATATCCACAAAGTTTTTTTAGTCTTACTTCAACCATTACAGGTTGGTCAGAGATTTTTCCTTTGTTTAGAAAAGGAACTTATACTGCTAATGCAGATGGTACAGTTACATATAATAACTTTGGAGCAGGTGTAATGTTTGTCCCTTCAGGTTTAGGTTATTATGCTTCAGGATCAGGTTCTATACCGGCATATTGTCCTTTGGTATTTAGTTTTAAACTATATGAAATTCAGCGTACTGACACAGATGATGATGGAATTCCATCGTATTTAGAAGATTTGAATGGAGATGGGTATATGTATGATTTTAGAAATACTATAAATTACCCTGTAACACCCACTTCTAATCCAGATGATAGTGATGGAGATGGTATTCCTAATTTTTATGATGTAGATGACGATGGAGATAATTATACCACTAAATTAGAGATAAAAGATGCTAACGGAGTACTAATACCTTTTGCTAATATTCCTGATTGTAGTGGTAATACAACCAATTCTACAAGAATTAAAAAGCATTTAGATAAAAACTGTTACTAATTAAAAGACGGTAAAGAAAAAATCCCGATTTTATGGAAATCGGGATTTTTTTATGGTAAATAAAGAATATTATTTTCTTTTGATTACTCTTTCAGCTGCTTCAGCAATAGCTTGATGGTTTAGTTTGTATTTTTCCATTAATTGCTCAGGCGTACCGGATTCTCCAAAACTATCGTTTACTGCAACAAATTCTTGCGGAGCAGGGTGGTGTAATGCTAACACTCTAGAAACACTTTCTCCTAAACCTCCTAAGATATTGTGTTCTTCAGCTGTAACAATACATTTTGTTTTAGCCAATGATTTCAAAATTGCTTCTTCGTCCAATGGCTTGATAGTATGAATATTGATTACTTCAGCAGAAATACCTTTCGCTTCTAAAGTTTCAGCAGCAATCAAAGCTTCCCAAACTAAGTGTCCAGTCGCTACAATAGTAACATCAGTACCTTCGTTTAAAAGAATGGCTTTACCAATAACGAATGGTTCGTCAGCTGGAGTAAAGTTGGGCACTACTGGTCGTCCAAAACGCAAGTAAGCTGGTCCATGATGATCAGCTAAAGCAATAGTAGCCGCTTTAGTTTGATTGTAATCACAAGTATTGATAACAGTCATTCCTGGTAACATTTTCATTAATCCAATGTCTTCTAGGATTTGGTGAGTAGCACCATCTTCTCCAAGAGTTAATCCAGCGTGCGAAGCACAGATTTTAACATTTTTATCTGAGTAGGCTACTGATTGACGAATTTGATCGTACACACGACCTGTAGAAAAGTTAGCAAAAGTTCCTGTGAACGGAATTTTACCTCCAATAGTTAATCCTGCTGCAATACCAATCATATTTGCCTCTGCAATCCCAATTTGGAAAAAGCGTTCTGGGTGATTCTTTTTGAATTCGTCAAATTTTAATGAACCAATTAAGTCTGCACAAAGTGCTACTACATTTTCGTTTTTTTGACCTAATTCAGTCATTCCCGCTCCAAAACCTGAACGAGTATCTTTACTTCCTGTATTTGTATATTTTTTCATCTGTTGTATCGTGTTATTAGTAGTCTGCTAGCGTTGAAATATTTTGAGCTAAAGCTTGTTCCAATTGTGCATCATTTGGAGCTTTACCGTGCCAAGCGTGACTGTACATCATGAAATCTACTCCATTACCCATTTCGGTATGCAATAACACACAAACTGGTTTCCCTTTTCCTGTTCTTGATTTTGCTTCGCTCATTCCTGCTAAGATAGCATCGATGTTATTTCCTTCTTTGATTTCTAGAACATCCCAATCAAATGCTTCAAACTTAGCTTTCAAGCTACCCATACACAACACTTCGTCAGTAGTGCCGTCAATTTGTTTTCCGTTAAGGTCAACAGTAGCAATAAGGTTGTCTACTTTTTTAGCAGAAGCATACATAATTGCTTCCCAGTTTTGGCCTTCTTGCAATTCTCCGTCACCGTGTAAAGTATAAACAAGATGGTTGTCTTTGTTTAATTTTTTCGCTTCTGCAGCTCCTATCGCAACAGATAAACCTTGTCCAAGAGAACCAGATGCCATTCGAACTCCTGGTAATCCATCATGAGTGGTTGGGTGTCCTTGAAGTCTAGTATTAATTAAACGGAAAGTGGCCAATTCTGCTACTGGAAAATAACCGCTTCTTGCTAATACGCTATAAAAAACAGGCGAGATGTGTCCGTTTGAAAGGAAGAAAAGATCTTCTCCAATCCCGTCCATATCAAAACCTTCTTTGCGTTCCATGATATTTTGGTAAAGTGCTACTAAAAATTCAGTACAGCCTAAAGAACCTCCAGGATGACCTGAGTTGACAGCGTGTACCATTCGAAGAATATCTCTTCTGACTTGGATAGTTAAATCGTTTAATTGTTGTGTGTTAGACATTATTTGACGTTTGAAAGTTAAACAATTGCAAATGTAATTTTTATTTAGGGTAGCCACAAACGTTTTTTGAATATTTCCCTTTGATTTATTAAGAAATTAGGAAAATTATCAACAAAAAATTAAGTTCGGTAAAAAAACAAAAAAAAGCCTTCCGATGGGGAAGGCTATTAATGATGAGTTTTTTATGAATTATAATTTGTTTTGTAGGCTTGACCAACCACCTCCATTATATACATTTTGATATCCGTTGGATTGTAAAATACTTTTGGCAGATGCACTTCGCATACCGGACGCACAGCAGGTAATTATTGGTTTATTTTTGTCTTTAAGTTGGCCTAAATGATTGTTCAAAACATTCACCGGAATGTTGATGGAACCTTTAATGTGTCCGCCAGTGAACTCCGCTTTTGAACGTACGTCGAGTATAATAGCGCCTTGCTGAACTAATTCGGAGTAATTAACACTTGGGCCAATACCGAAGATTTTTTTTAATGTTGTAAGCATGAAATTTATTTTGATTGATAGTAATTTACATCTAACCAAGAACCGCCATTGTAGCAATCGACTCCGCGTTGTGAAAGAAAATGTTGCGCTTGTCCGCTTCTATTTCCCGATGCACAACAAAGTATTAAAGGCATGGTTAAGCCTTTTAACTCTTCTATTCTTTCTGGGATGGTTTGTAGTGGAATGTTAATGGAATCGGCTACATGACCGCCCATAAACTCTTCATAAGAACGCACGTCTACAATGGTGCATTTGTTTTCTTTAATAATGTTTTCTAAAGTCATGTTTGTGAATTATAAATTATTGATTTTACCAATCATACAACTAGAATAACTTTTAAGTTTTAGAAGCAAACCATTTTTTTCGGTAGCCTCAGGGTATCCAAGGTCGTGTAATCGTTGTGTTATTGCCTCTCTAATTCCGTCTTTGTATGTTACAGTTACAGAATCATTGTTGTTATCTACTTTTACGTCGTTAACACCGTCTAATTCTAAAAGCTCTTTTTTTATAGTGGTGGCACAGCCTCCGCATTTAAGATTCGCTATTTTAATTTCTTCTGTTTTCATGATATATGAATTTGATACTGCAAATTTACAACAGCTTAAATCGGTTTACAGTAACTTTTGTTACATAAGACTTTTATATACGACAAAAGGCAAGTTTGACCTTGCCTTTTGAAAGAATTACTTTTTGAGTGTCTTTTGAATCGCTTTTTCTAAGAGAGGTTCCATTACTTGATACCCTTTTAAGTTGGGATGTACTCCGTCATCAGCATATTCTTTGGGTAAACCATTTTGAGCATCAGCCATAGCAGCATGATAATCAACATAAGGGATGTGATGTTCCTTGGCGTACGATTGTATCAATTGATTCAGTTGTATAATGGTTTCAGCTGCTTTGTCGTTGGGTCTCCAATAGAAATTGACCGCAGGCAAAACAGAACATAAAATCACTTTTATTTTGTTGGCTTTCGCCAATTCTACCATAGAAATAATATTTCCTAGAATTTTTTCATTTGTTGTGGGTCCTGTGTTTCCCGCAATGTCATTCACGCCTGCTAAAATAACCACCACGTCAGCTTGTAAATTGATTACATCAGGTCTGAAACGAATAAGCATTTGAGGTGTGGTTTGCCCACTAATCCCTCTGTCGATATAGGGTTTTCCTTTAAAAAAATCGGGATGAATTTTCAACCAAAATTCAGTAATAGAGTCCCCCATTAAAATTATTCTTTTTTCGCCAGACTTTTTAGGTGTAAGTAAGGTGTTTTCTTTTTCATATTTAGCCAAATTAGCCCAGTCTTGAGCGATAGATTTTTCAGACATACTTACTAATAAAAAGAATAATAAATAGAAGGTAAAGTGCTTTTTCATACAATCTTAGTTTGTGATAAGTAAACATATGGAAAGAGTACTGTTATTTAATCAAATAAATCAGAAGATAAATAACGATCGCCACGATCACAGATGATTGCTACAATTACTCCAGATTCTAATTGATTCGCGATTTTTACAGCAGTTGCAACAGAACCGCCACTACTCATTCCTGCAAAAATTCCTTCTTCTTTGGCTAGGCGTTTTGTCATTTCTCGGGCTTCTTGCTCGCTAACTTCCATAATGGTATCTACTTTTGAAGCGTCAAAAATTTTAGGAAGGTATTCTTGAGGCCATTTTCTAATTCCTGGAATTTGAGAGCCATCACTTGGTTGAGCACCAATGATTTGGATGTTTTTATTTTGTTCTTTTAGATAAGTCGAAGTGCCAATAATAGTTCCTGTTGTTCCCATAGCTGAAACAAAATGAGTTACCGTGCCTTTGGTCTCATTCCAAATTTCGGGTCCTGTTGTTTTGTAATGAGCTTTCCAATTGTCTTCATTGGCAAACTGATTCAGCATGACATAACCTCCTTCGGCAATTTTTTTATCGGCATAATCACGAGAGCCAATAATTCCTGAACTGGCAGGTGTTTGGGTTACTTTGGCGCCATAAGCAAGCATTGTTTGAGTGCGTTCTTTTGTCGAATCTGCAGGTAAAACCAATTCAATTTCGATATCAAATAATTGGGCAATCATGGCCAAAGCAATTCCGGTGTTGCCACTGGTAGCTTCAATTAACTTGTCTCCTTTTTTGATGTCGCCTCGTTCTACAGCAGAAGCAATCATATTGTAAGCAGCGCGGTCTTTTACGCTGCCGCCAGGATTATTACCTTCTAGTTTTAATAATAATTTCACGTTGGGATTTTGAACTAAATTACGTGTAATTACTAATGGAGTGTTGCCTATTAATTCAATTAACTTTTTAGGTTCCATGTTATTTCTTCTCTTTTACTTTGACTTCGGTTGTAGTAGTATTGGTTACTATAGAATTGGCTGGAATGGATTTGGTAACCCATGAATTTCCACCGATAATACTATTTTTTCCAATGGTTGTTGTGCCTCCTAAAATGGTTGCATTGGCATAGATGCATACTTCCTCTTCCACTGTAGGATGCCTTTTAGAGTTTTTCATCTCTTTGGTAATGCTTAAGGCTCCAAGAGTAACGCCTTGGTATATTTTTACGTTTTTTTCAATAACGGTGGTTTCGCCTATAACAATTCCGGTGGCGTGGTCAACAAAGAAAGGCGATGCAATTGTAGCGCCTGCATGAATATCTGTACCAGTAATGCGATGAGCGTATTCACTCATTAAACGTGAAAATAGTAATAAATCTAAATGATACAATTCGTGACTCAAACGATAAATAGCTATAGCATAAAAGCCTGGGTAAGCCAAATAGACTTCTTCAATGCTATTTGATGCGGGGTCATTTTCTAAAATATAAGCCGCATCTTTGTTTAGTTTTTCTAGTACAGAAGGTAGTTTTTCTAAAAAATTATCCCAAATGGAATCACATAATTCGGTTGTTTTTTTGCAAGCAATAGCCGAAATTTCTTTAAAGAGTACTTCGAGTTCTTCGATACTCTCGTCGAGCGATGCGCTTCCGTCAAACAAAGTGTAGAATAGCTTTTCTGTAAAGTTTTCTGTTTTCGTTTTGATGCTATAATGTATTGAAAAATCACTTTTTAATACATTGATATTTTGGATAATCTGATTTTTTGTCACGATTATGGAATTGTTCGGTTAAATAAGTTGTAAAAGTAGGTGTTTTTTGGAAAATCGGCGAATAATTTTTTGGCATTTGTTGTCGAATTTGTGAATTTATTGAAACTGTTTTGGTCTTGCGGTTGAATATGATTTTAAATGTTTAAATTAGCTTGTCAATTAATTGAATTTAGAATGAACACAAAAATTAAAGCAATCAATAAATTCAATCGTTTTTGGAAACTTCTCGGCCCTGGTTTGATAACAGGGGCAAGTGATGATGATCCTTCCGGAATAGCGACTTATTCTCAAGCGGGGGCATCTTATGGATTATCAACTTTGTGGACAGCACTTTTGGCTTTTCCATTGATGGCAGCTATTCAGCAAATGTGTGCCAAAATAGGATTGGTAACCTCTTTGGGTTTGACAGGGGTATTGAAAAAAAATTATCCACGCCCTGTTTTGTATTTGATGTTGTTGTTTAGTTTTCCTGCTATTGTGATGAATATTGGTGCTGATATTGCAGGAATGGGAGCAGTTGGAAATTTGTTGTTTCCCTCTATCGATGCGACTTTTTTTAGTGTGTTCTTTACTGTAGTATTGCTTGTTTTGATTATTTATTTGCCGTATTTAAAGATAGCGGCAACTTTAAAATACCTGTGTGCTGTATTGTTAGTGTATTTGATAGTTCCTTTTTTATACCATCAAGATTGGGGGTTGATTTTAAAGAATACGTTTGTTCCGAATTTAGAATTTAATAAAGAGTTTGTCGGGATTTTAGTGGGTATTTTGGGGACTACAATTTCTCCATATCTTTTCTTTTGGCAGGCTACAATGGAGGTAGAAGAGATGAAACATAAAAAAAATCATTTGGTGGTCGATAAAAAAATCATTCACGATATGAAGCAGGATGTCGATTTCGGAATGACTTTTTCGGGATTGGTAATGTATTTTATTATTCTTACTACAGGAACCGTTTTGTTTAATGGGGGGATTCATCAAATAGATACGGTGGAGCAAGCTGCAATGGCTTTAAAGCCATTGGCGGGAAATTTAGCATATTTTCTTTTTGCGGTAGGCGTTATTGGTACAGGGTTGTTAGCTATTCCTGTTTTGAGCGGTTCACTGTCGTATATTATTACCGAGACATTTGGTTGGGAACAAGGTTTGGATAAGAAGTTTCACGAAGCTAAAGCATTTTATGCAGTAATTGCGGTTTCTTTAGTTTTGGGTTTGTCGTTGAATTATATTGGAATTTCCCCAGTTAAGGCATTGATTTACACAGCAATTTTGTACGGTTTGACAGCTCCAGTGCTCATTGCTATTATTCTTCATATTTGTAATAATAAGAATGTGATGGGGCAATTTACAAATAGTAAACGGTCTAATATTCTTGGTTTTTCAGCTTTGATACTAATGACGGTTGCTGCGGTAGCGTTGTTGTATCTTCAATTTGTAGCGTAATTGATTATAAAAAATGTTTGTAGTAATAACTTACAATCATAATGCAGCTATTTAGAATAGCTAAAACAAGTAGTGCTTTTTTGTAATCTCGTTTTGAATCTGCAAAATGTAGTCCAATAAAAAGTATGAAAATAAGGCAAGAATAAATAGCTGGATACATCTTAAAAGCGGCTTCAAAATTACCTTCTAAAACCAACAAAAAAGCACGTTGAAAACCACACCCTAAACACTCTATTCCGAAGAGGGTTTTGCTAATGCATGGGAACATGTATTTTTCTAAATTCAAAGTAGTTTTGTTTTTACAATTTTACGAAAAAATAGCAAACCTTTTTAATAAAAAAATGGAAGCTGTTTTAAATTGTTTACTTTTGAAAAACCAAATTTAGAACGATGAAAAAAATTATAATTCCGATGATGCTTGTCGCTTTTTTGATTGCATTTTATGAGCAACAAAAGACCAATAGTAATGTCTATATTACGGTAGGAGCTATCGTAATTTTTATGTATGGAATGATGCGATTGAGTGCTAAAACACCAAGTAAAAATCAAAATCAAAACGAAGATGATGTTCAATAAAGGAGACGAGGTTTCAGCTTTAGATGAAGATGTGAATGGAGTGGTGCTGTCTGTCAAAGGGGAGCAGATTACCATAGAATCTGTTGATGGATTTGTGATGACATTTTTTGTCAACGAATTGATTAAAATAAACAATTCCAGTAACTTAATGAATTCTATTAAAACTTTTAATTTAGGTGATATAAAAAAAGAAAAAGAACTACCAAAACCAAGAAGTTTTGTTAAAGAGCGCAAAGAAAAACGAGAAGTTGGTGTTTCAGAATTTGATTTGCACATTGAAAAATTAGTTCCAAACAAACGCGGAATGTCTAATTATGATATCTTAACATTACAATCAGAAACAGCAAAAAGGCATCTTGATTTTGCCATCCGAAATCGTATTCCAAAGATTGTTTTTATACATGGAGTTGGCGAAGGTGTTTTGAAAGCTGAGTTGGATTTTTTGTTAGGGCGTTATGATAACATTTCGTTTCAAGATGCCAATTATCAAAAATATGGTTTGGGTGCAACAGAGGTTTATATTAAACAAAATAGTAAGTAAAAAACGAGTTGTTTAAGCAGTGATTTAGCATAAAAAACGTCAGTATTTTGATTGAAAAATACTGACGTTTTTTTGTGTTTTTTAGTAGCTTAAAATCAGCTAAAAAAGAGGTTAATTTGTCGTGATTAAATCACCTAAAACGTAGCTATCTCCTAGGGTGAAATTATTGTTTCCTTTGACAAAAGTTACCTTCTTTAACACAATGTGATGAGTATAGGTATTAAGTACATTTGTGGTCGTTACTTCAATAATGCCTTTGGTGTTAGCAACGCCTGCATCGGCAATCCACTCTTGACTTATAGCAGGAACCGTTGGAGTAGTTGTGTTGCAAAAATAACCAGGTGTTATAACTCCATTGGTAAACAAACGGTAAACGAGTTTGTTAGTTGTAGTACCAAGTAATGCCGTTCTAGGCGTGTTTAGAGGCGTGATTTGATTCTGAATTAAGTTAGCGTCAATATTGTCAAGTGTTACAGCCTCGCTACTATTGTAATTATAAATTTGTTTTGATGTAGGACATTGTTCTAAAGTTTCGTCAAAACCAAATACTAAAGGAGTTATATTTTGGATATAATCTCCAAAAGTAAAAGTTTCATATACTTGAGTGCCGTTTTGTTTGGCAAAAGTGATGTTTTTAAATACTATATTGTAGTTGTAACCTGTAATAGAGGTACGTCCTGTAGTAGCATTTGTTGTTTTAAGGGCTGTTGTAGTAATTTGAATTTTTCCAGCAGTAGCAATCCATTCGTCAGTAACGGTAGGAGAAGAAGGCGGAATAGTTTCACAAAACATACTACTAGATATCGTTCCGTTGTAAAAACGGTACACTACACGATTAGTACTGTTGATATCAATACTTATTGGGCTCCCAACAGGAGTTGGTTCATTAGTAAATGAACTGGCAGGAATTTGAAGAAGTAAAGCCTCTTGGCCTTTGATTTTGTATATAACATTGTTAGAACTGCAACTTTGGGTAGTCACCGTATCAAAACTAATCACTTCTTGGGTTAAATTTCCGTCGTCACAGCTATTGAATACTAATGCTATAATTAGGCCGTATAATGCTCTTTTCATTATTCTTATATTTGGCTCAAAAATAATCAAAAAATCGATAATTAATTAGTAGTATTGGACTATTTGTGAAGATATTTCATAAATTTGCACTTATGAAGAAAGTATATTTAGACAACGCATCCACTACGGCAATTCGTCCTGAAGTGATTCAAGAAATTACTCGATTAATGACAGAAGATTATGGAAATCCTTCCTCAACGCATAGCTTCGGTCGAAATGCAAAGAGTGTTTTAGAGCTTTCACGAAAATCAATTGCTAAGCAGTTGAATGTAGTTGGGTCTGAAATCTTTTTTACCTCTTCGGGTACTGAGGCTAACAATTGGATTTTACGTTCGGCAGTTAGAGATTTAGGGGTGAAGCGAATTATCACTACTAAAGTAGAACATCATGCCGTATTGTACCCGGCTTTGGCTTTGCAAAAAGAATTTGACATCCAAGTTGATTTTGTAAATATAAAACCAGACGGTAGTATTGATGTAACGCATCTAGTTGAATTATTATCGCAAGAGGTGAGTACTTTAGTAAGTTTAATGCACGTCAATAATGAGGTAGGAGTAGTTTTGGATTTAGAACGAATAGCAACTATTTGCAAAGAATACAACGCCCTTTTTCATTCTGATACCGTTCAATCTGTTGGTAAAACAGAAATTGATTTGAAAGTATTGCCAATTGATTTTATTTCGGCTAGTGCGCATAAATTTCATGGACCAAAAGGAATTGGATTTGCTTTCATCCGTAAAAATTCGGGACTGCAGCCACTGCTTTTAGGTGGAGAACAAGAAAAAGGAATGCGAGGCGGAACAGAGTCTATCTATCAAGTAGCTGGAATGGCCAAAGCGTTAGAAATGGCTTATGCCAATTTGGATTCAGAAAGAGCTTATATTTCCGATTTAAAAAAATACTGCATTAGTCAATTGACTCAAGCATTTCCAGATTCAAAAGTTGTGGGTTCTGAAAATGGATTTTATAATATTATTAATGTTATTCTTCCGCTTTCAGATGATAAAGCAGGAATGTTGTTGTTTCATTTAGATATCAAAGGCATTGCGGTTTCTCGCGGTAGCGCGTGTCAATCTGGCAGCAATAATCCGTCGCACGTTTTGGCTGAAATTCTTTCTTCAGAAGAGTTGACTAAACCAAGTTTGCGCATTTCTTTCAGTCATTACAATACAAAAGAAGATATCGATTATTTAATTGAAGCCTTAAAAACGGCTTAATTCCTCTTTTGTATTCTGAAAACTGTTTACTAAATTGTATTCAGAGTATTTTTCCATGATTAATCGGGCTTTGAAAAAACATAAAGTAGATTCAGCTCCTTGATTGATGTTGACGTGTGTGTCTTCTAGACCATCATAAGAGGCTCCATTTTCTGGATTGTACATGATTTGTTTTAAATGGTTGTTGCCTAAGAACCAAACAAAAGCCAATTGGAGTTGGTCTTTGTATTTTTTATTCTGTGTGATTTCGTAAAATAAATCCAAAGCAATAATAGTGGTTGCTACCTCAATAGGTTGTTCTCCATAAAAAAATCGTTCATTTTCCTTTTTAAACCAACCTCGGTTAGAAATTACTTTCAGTTGTCCTTTCATGAAATAGTGGGATAATAAAAAGTCAAAGGTAATTAAGGCAATTTTTTTGTACTTTGAATCTCCTGTTACCAGATAGCTATACATCATAGCTTCGGGGAGTACATTGTTAGCATAAGTCATATAATCTTCATACCAACACCAGTTTTCTTCGGAATGAATGTCGTAATGGCGTAGCAATTCATCGGCTAATTTTTCAATTTGAAGTTTGCTATTTTCATTTTTATAGGTTTGATAATAATGATACAGTCCTTTTATGGCATAAGCAATTGCTCTAGGCGATTTAATGTCGTCAATTCTTTGAATGGCTTTGTCCCAACATTGGACTGCTCTAGAAATCATTTCAAGTGGTAGTGTTTCTCGATGTGAGATTACTGTTCCTAGACTCCAAAGGGCTCTCCCATTAGCATCTTCAAGATTAACTTCTCCGTTTTGCTGAGTCAATTGGCCTTCAAAATCTTTATAATTATTAAACCATCCATCTTCTTCTTGGATTCCTTCAACAAAATTAAGATAGGTATTGGCTAATTTTAAGCAGTTTTCATTAGGATATACTTTATTATACAAAACCATATTAATTAAGGCTCTTGCGTTATCGTCTAGGGTATATCCTGATTCAGGATCGGGTTGACTGAATTTTGAAAATTGGAGAACTCCATAATCTGTAGTCATTCGTTCAATATGGTCTAATTTGATGGGAGGGAAATTAAATTTTAAGTCCTCTTCTCTATTGGTTAGTTGGTCAAATAACAAACGGTATTGAATAGCAATGTTTTTCCAAGTGGTAGCACTAGAAGCGGCAAATGCATTTTTGCCTAAATTAATTCGGTCTTCATTATTTTTAATTAACCGAAAAATGGCCTCTTGGAACTCATTCGATTGATCAAAGGTGTCTAGGAGTATTCCATTGCCATTGTGTAGCGATTCTTTGGCATGAGGAATGGGAGTTGAAATTACGGCACAACCACAACTCATGGCGTAGGCAAAGGTTCCGCTTACGGCTTGGTTAGGATCTTTGGATGAAAATAAATAAATTTCCGATAAAGTCAAATAGTCGAGTAGTTCTTTCAGGTCTAGGTATTCATTTACAAAAATTACATTGTTTTCTAGATTTTGTCTTTTGACGATTTCGATAAGAGAATCGCGGTATTTTTCTCCTTCTCGACGAAGCACTTCAGGATGCGTTTTACCGATGACTAAATACACTACTTCGGGATAACAGCTAACAATTTCAGGAAGCGCATATAGAACAGTTTCTATGCCTTTATTTTGACTAATGAGACCAAAGGTAGACATGACAATTCTATCTGAAAAATTGAATTTGTCTTTTAGGTTCTCTTTTTGTTCCCAAAGCACAGTATGATTTCCATGTGGAATGACCACTGTTTTAGAAGGGATTATGTCATAATCACTAATCAATATGTTTTGTGAGTTTTTAGTAAGTACCACTATCCTGTCAGACAAATCACCAATGGCATGCACTACTTTTTTTCTTTTCTCGTCAGGAAAGGGTAAAACGGTATGAAATACGGTAACAATGGGTTTGTTTAATGCTAAAATAAATGACAAGATATGATCGCCGTATTCCCCGCCAAATAATCCAAACTCATGTTGTATGCATACCAACCCGATGTCATTTCGAGCATTTATTTTCTCGGCTACCAATCGATAATTGTCAACATTTGAAGTTGATAGGGTATATTTTACTTCATCGCTGTAATCAAACTGTTGTCCTTCGTTTTCTAATGCACAAACTTCAATGGGTAGGCTGTCCCCAAAAACATTGGCAACAGCTTCTACAATATCATTCGAAAAAGTCGCTAATCCACACTCGCGAGACGGATAAGAACTCACAAGTAACATTTTTATTCCAGTGTTCAATTTCATAATTAGTTCGTTTTAGGATTGTTTTCTTAATTCGGTAAGTAGTTCGTCGAGATTGATTCGGACTACCGCAACATGTCGGTCAGCAACTCCATAATATACATACAAATCATTACCAAATAGTGCGTGTCCTGTAGGAAAAACAACGTTGTTCACAACTCCAGTTATTTCCCAATCTTTATTGGGTGAAAATAACGGATAGGGGAGTCTTGCTAATTCTATTTCTGGTTTGTCTAGTTGAAGTAAAGCGGCTTTTGCATGGTATATTTTACCAGTTATAGTTTCCTGTACACCGTGGTAAATGAGTAGCCATCCATATTCAGTTTCAATAGGGGGGCCACCAGCGCCTAGGTAATCTACTTCAAATACATCTTTAGGGTCTAGGACAATATAATTGATGAGGTTTTTAAGGTAATCTTCCCAAAATGCTTCCGTAAGTTCTTCCCATTTTTCAAATTGTACGATTTGTATTCCGGGCCAAATACGATGTAGTAACACAAATTTCCCATTGATTTTTCTAGGAAATAATACAATGTCTTTATCTCTTAAAAGCCGATGTTCATCGTCAACTAATCCTATTTGAGCAAAAAGGTTGTAATATTGATGGTATTTTGGATTAAGTTTTTTACCCCCACAGCAATTGACATAGTCTTCATATTCTTGATAATTCACATGTGGAGTTATGATGCCGTGTTTTTCAAAATGAATTAAATCTTTAGAAGTTGCTAATGCTCCCATAGCATTTACCCCATCATAGGCCGTATAAGTGATATAAAAGGTGTCTTCAATTTTTACTATTCGAGGGTCTTCAACACCGTGTTTTTCATATTCAAAATCACGCGAGATTAGTGGTTTTTCGTCTCGTTTAACGATAGTTAGCGGACCTTCGGCTTTGGCGTAGCCAATGGTAGAAAAATTACCATGCTCCACAGCGCGATACAGAATGTGAATTGTGTCTCCCTCTTGATAAATGCCAGCATTGAAAACCCCATTATTTTCAAAATCAAAATCGGTTGGGCTGAGCAAAATTCCTAATTTTTCTACTGTTATCATTGTTTCAGTATTTTTTGTCCATTTCAGTTGATGTCTCTCGTGGTTTTGTTTTTTGTGCTTTTAATTTTGCTTTTTCTTGTTTTTTGAAATAGCCTCGAAAAAAGAAATTGCATTTTAGTGCTTCTAAATCTTCATTCAAATTAAAACTAGCACGGTTTAAATTAGTCATTGTTGAGTCTATTTTTTGGACTATTTCTGGATTATTTGATAAGTAGTTAATAGCCCCTTTTCCTTCTTTTATGTTCAGTAAAGTAGCGTCCAAATGTTGGGCTATAGTATTTGTTTTAGTGCTTAATTGATCAATATTGATAATGGTGTGCTTAATTTTATAAGCTACTGCAGTATCTCTTAAAACGCCAATCACATTATTTTTTTGATCCAAATCCATTAGAATTTGGTTTACTTTATGGATTAATTTGGCGGTTCCTTTACTGATTTGTTTTAAGTTGGATATCGTTGTTTTTATTTCATTGGCAACAATAGAATCTTTAATTAAAAGTCCAATCGTTCCTTTGCCTTTGTTAATTTGATTCGTGATTTTTAGTAAATCAATGGTTAGTAGCGCTGCATTTTTATTTGTGATGTCTAAAGTGTTTAACATATCGTCGGTATTGATTTTTTTAATTGATCTGATTTCGTCTCCGGCTTGAACGGAAGGAGAATCTTCCTTTTCGGGCAAAATATTGATAATCCGATTGCCGACTAATCCATCCGAACCAATAGCGGCTACCGCGTTTTTTTTGATGTAACTAAAAATAGTTTTATCAATCAACATCACTACTTTTATAGTGGTATCATTTATCATTTCAATATCGCGTACAGTACCAACATTTACTCCAGAATAACGAACGTTATTGCCTAATTGTAATCCATTTACATTGGTAAAAACAGCAGTTAAATGAGCTGTTTTTCCAAACATTTTTTGCTTATCGCCAATGAAATATACTGCCAATACAAAAAGTAATAAGCCAATAATGACGAATAGTCCTAGTTGTATTTTTTGCCCAGTTGTTTTTTCCATTTTTAGTTTTATTTAAAAAAGGCTTGGATTTTAGTATCGGTTGATTCTGATAATTCTTCAAAAGTTCCTTCGGCATAATTAATTCCGTCGACTAATAATATCATCCTATTTGAAATCACTCTAGCACAATCTACATCGTGTGTGATGATAATGGCCGAAGTGTTGTATTTTTCTTGAATCGACTTCATCAACAACAAGATTTCTTTTGCTGTAATGGGGTCTAATCCTGTCGTTGGTTCATCATAAAGAATAATTTTTGGTTGCAGAATCAATGTCCTTGCTAATGCGACTCTTCGTTTCATTCCTCCTGACAGCTCTTCAGGCATTAAATCTACAGTATGTCCTAATCCCACATTGTTTAAAGCTTCCATCACTAAAGGGCTGGTGTCTTTGATGTGCCCAAATTTTTTAGTGTGGCGTCTCAAGGGAAATTCTAAATTTTCTCTAACGGTCATTGAATCATACAAAGCACTTCCTTGAAAAAGAAAACCAACTTCTGTTCGTAGCTCATCTAACTTTTCTTGATTGAGTTGCTTAATCTCTTGTCCCATTACGGTTATTGTCCCACTATCAGCTTCTTCTAGTCCTATTAGGCATTTTATCATTACGGATTTTCCCGAACCCGATTTCCCCATTATGACTAAATTTTCGCCTTCGTTCAAAATCATAGTAAATCCATTCAATACGCAATTAGAGCCATAACTTTTTCGTAAGTTTTCAATTTTGATGATAGCATTGTTTTTGGTCATAATTTATAAGTCATAAAAAATATCAGTAATAAAAACAGCTATAAAATCAATTACAAATAATAGCATAGAGGTAAATACAACAGCAGAATTAGCAGCAATACCCACCCCAGCAGTTCCTTTTTTACAATAATACCCTTTAAAACACCCTACTAATCCGATGGCAAAACCAAAGAAGAATGTTTTGATTGTGGCAGGAATCAAATCACCAAACTCTAGCGAATTAAAAACTTGATTGTAATACAATAAAAAAGAAACATTTCCTTTTATGTTTTCAACTAAATAAGAGCCGTAAATGGCAATTGCATCTCCAAAAACAACCAGAATGGGCAACATAAAAGTAGTAGCCATAATTCGGGTAACTACTAAATATTTGAACGGGTTAGTTCCTGAAACTTCCATGGCATCAATTTGTTCAGTTACCCGCATTGAGCCTAACTCGGCACCAATTCCAGATCCGATTCGGCCTGCGCAAATTAAAGCAGTAATGATGGGGCCAATTTCTCTAATAATTGAAATACTCACCATCGATGGCATCCAGGATACAGCACCAAATTCCTGTAATGTGGGCCTCGATTGTAACGTAAAAACTAAACCAATAATAAAACCAGTTACTCCAACAAGAAGCAAAGAACGATTGCCCATATAAAAACATTGTTTTATAAATTCTTTAAATTCAAAAGGGCGTTTGACACTTTCTTTAAAAAAACGCCATCCAAAAAAGGATAGCTCACCTACTTCCATTAATAAAATAGTGATAAGATCGATTATTTTAGGAATGGTGTTCATGCGAATCAACAGATTGTTTTAGTAAGAAATGACTTCTCAAATATACAATTATTAACTGTTGATTATCAGTATTATAAGGTGTTTTGTGTCGGATTTTTCGGTTGTTTATCGAAAAACAAAGGCTTTTACGAATGATTGAATCTTTTGTAAGGAAGGTAGGTTACAATAATTTCAATGCCTCTTGTTATATAATAAGACAGGGCAGTAGTAATTTTAGAGATAATGGTGTTTCTCGTTTGAAATGATTCGGGGGTTATTTTTTGGCATTGTAAAAGAACCTGTTGCAATTCTTCTTCAAAAAAAGTAGCAAAAGCTGCAGACTCAATACCAACATTCATTTCGATGCTAGCATAAGAACTTAGATTATTGAGATTGAAAGAACCAATTGTAGTCCAAGAGCCATCAACAACCATTGCTTTTCCGTGTAAGACAGATTGATTCCATTCATATAATTCAATGTTGTGTTTTAATAATTTGGAATACAAATAGCAGCTAGCTCTACGCGTCATTGGCAAATCAGAAACTCCTGAAAGAATTAATTGAATTTTCACCTTGTTTTTTGAAGCTTCTAATAAAGCGTGAGTTAATTTACGACCCGGAAGAAAATAACTTCCTACAATAATTATTTTTTCCTTAGCATTGCTAATGGATTGGATGTAGGCTTCTGAAATTTCACTTTTCCGATTCAACCAATCGTTTTGAAGAATTTGTATCGTTACTTTTTCTTCGGTCTCAAAGAGTGGAGGTATTATTTTGCGTAAAGCACTTTTCTTTTTAGAATAATTAGCTTTGCAATGGGATTGAATGTCTTTTGCAATCGAGCTGTTAATTTCGATAGCAAAATCCAACCATGGTTTTTCGTTTGCGCTACCGTGGTACCTATTCGCAATATTAATTCCGCCAATTAAAGCTACTTTCTCATCGGCAACGACTACTTTTTTATGCAATCGTCTTCCGATATAAAAAGAGCTAGCAGAAAGTAAAGGTGAAAAAAAACGAATATGTCCTCCAGCCTGTTTGAGTTCGTTACTAATTTCATTTGGAAAAGAAAGAGAACCAAAACCATCCAATAAAAGGTACACTTTGACTTGACGCTTCAATGCCTCTTTTAAAGCTAAAAGAATACGCTTGCCTGTGGTGTCGTTGTCAAAAATATACGTTTGAATATGAATTTCGGAAACAGCCTCATTAATTATTCGTTCGAGTCTAGAAAAATAATCATCTCCACTATGCACGAGTTGGATTGACTTAAAAGAGAGATTATTTTTTTTCGATTCAAACATACTGACTATTATAAAATCTAAAATTACATAATTTTATTGAGCCACAAAACCTCCATCAACCACCATGGAATGACCCGTTACAAACGAAGCTTCGTCTGAACACATCCAAATTACAGCATTAGCAATTTCTTCGGGTGAACCAAATCGTCCCAAAGGCTCCATTTTCACAAATTGTTTTTCGGTTTCTTTGTCTTTTTTTGTAATCCTATCAATCATTGGGGTATCAATAACTCCAGGACAAACGGCATTTATTCTAATGCCTTCTCGGGCATATTCTAGTGCGGCAGTTTTGGTTAAACCAATTACACCGTGTTTTGAAGCCACATAAGCAGGAAAGCCATTGAATCCTACCAATCCCGCTACTGAGGAACAATTAATAATTACTCCTTTATGATGTTTTAGCATTTCGTGGATTTCGTATTTCATGCAAAGCCAAATTCCTTTTAGGTTGATATTTAATGTATTGTCCCAGTTCTCTTCAGAACAATCGGCAGTAATGGCTACTCGGCCTTCAATTCCAGCATTATTAAAGGCATAATCCAGTCGTCCAAACGTAGCAATTGTTTTTTCAATCATTAATTTTACTTCAGTCGAATTGGATACGTCACATTGAATAAACAGCATTTTATCAGCTATTTTTTTTATAGTAGAAAGTGTTTCGGAATCTTCATTTTTGTCTACAATAACTACCTTTGCACCTCTTTTCGCAAATGCAATTGCTGTTGCTTTACCAATTCCGGAAGTCCCGCCTGTAATAAGTGCTACCTTGTTTTTGAATACTGTTTCCATAATTATATAGTTTTAAATTGTGATTTTTTTACTTTTTTTTCTGCTGTTACCATATTTTCAATACCTTTTAGTAATACATCTGGCGTAAACGAGATGCTGTCAATGCCTTCTTGTACCAAAAATTGAGCAAAATGAGGCAGATCACTCGGTGCCTGACCACATAAGCCTACTTTTATATCAAATCGTTTGGCTACCCGAATCGTTTCTTTGATCAAAGATTGTATTGCGGGATTTTCTTCGTCAAATAAATAACTCACGAGCGAAGAGTCTCGGTCTAGTCCTAAAGTCAGTTGAGTTAAATCATTAGAGCCGATAGAAAATCCATCAAAGAGTTTTGCAAATTCATCGGCTAAAAGGACATTGCTTGGAACTTCAATCATAACATATACTTCTAATCCATTGACGCCTTGGACTAATCCATTTTTAGCCATTTCGTTGAGTACATTTTCTCCTTCTTCAACGGTTCGGCAAAACGGAATCATTAATTTTACATTGGTAAGTCCCATTTCATCCCTTACTTTTTTCATAGCTTGGCTTTCTAAAGCAAAACCTTTTCGGTAAAAATTACTGTAATACCTTGAAGCTCCCCTGAATCCAATCATCGGATTTTCTTCGTCAGGCTCAAAATAACTTCCCCCGATGAGGTTGGCATATTCATTACTTTTAAAATCACTCATCCGTACAATTACCTCCTTTGGATAAAATGCACACGCTACAGTCGCTACAGCTTCGGCTAGTGTTGAGACAAAATAGTCTTTTGGGTCAGTATAGCCTTTGGTTAGTTCAGCTATTTGGGTAATTGTATTTGTGTCGGTAATTTTTTTGGGTTCGCATAGAGCCAGTGGATGTATTTTTATGGTATTGGAAATAACAAACTCCATTCGCATCAAACCGACTCCTTGATTAGGATAACGGCTTAATTCAAAGGCTTTTTCTGGGTCTGCTAAAATAAGCATAGGTGCGGTTTCGGGTAATTCCAATTGACTAAAGTCTTGAACTGAAGTTTTCCAATGCAACATGCCTTCATAAACGATTCCTTCTTTTCCTTCGGCACAAGACACTGTGATTTCTTGACCGTTTTTTATTGTAGTGGTTGCATCTTCACAACCTACCACAGCTACAGTTCCTAATTCTCGTGCTACAATTGCGGCATGGCTGGTACGACCTCCTTTATTGGTCACAATAGCGGCTGCCTTTTTCATAATTGGGTCCCAATCTGGATTGGTCAAATCAGTCACAATGATTTCTCCCTTTTGAACCAAATGTCCTTCCTGAGCATTATTTACAATACGCGCCTTACCCGATGCAATTTGATCTCCTAAGGCGATTCCTTTAGATAAAATAGTTCCTTTTTCAAGAAGTGTACATGTTTTTATAATGGGTTGATTGGATTTAGTGTGGATTGTTTCTGGTCGGGCTTGTACAATATAAAGTTGGTTGTTTATGCCGTCTTTTGCCCACTCAATGTCCATTGCTTTTTTGTAGTGTTTCTCGATAGAGTAGCACCAGTGCGCTAACTGAATCACTTCAGTATTACTCAACGAAAACCGATGTTGATTTTCTAACGAAGTTGTTGTGTTAACAATAGTATTGGTAGCTGCAATTCCTTTTTCTTCTTTATTATAAATCATAGTAAATTCCTTTTTACCACAATGTTTTTTAAGAATAGGATTCCATTTTTTGTTTCTCAATGTAGGTTTAAAAACTACCCATTCGTCAGGAGTAACAGTGCCTTGAACAATGTTTTCGCCCAGTCCCCAAATTCCATTTATAATAATAGTATTTTCAAATCCAGAATCAGGGTCAATGGTGAAAGCTACTCCTGAAGCCGATTTATCACTTCGTACCATTTGTTGTACCCCCACAGAAATAGCAATATCTAGATTTTGAAAACCCATATCGTAGCGGTATTTGATAGCCCGATCTGTAAATAAAGACATAAAACATTGATGTACGGCATCAATTAATTGATCTTCGCCAGAAATATTCAAGAAAGATTGCATTTGTCCTGCAAAACTAGCAGAGGGTAAATCTTCTGATGTGGCGCTACTTCGCACAGCTACATTGAGCGAACTAAGTTTGCATTGTTCACTCAAAGAATGGTAGGCATGGCAAATTTCATATTGAATTATTGCGGGAATTCGAGCAGAAAGGATTTGTTCCCGTGCAGTTGCACCTATATAGGATAAGTTCTCGAAGTGTTTCGTGTCTAAAGAATGAAATAAGTCATCCAAAACTTTCTCTAGTTGATTTCCTTTTCGAAACAGCCGATATCCTTCAGCGGTAATTGCAAATCCGTTGGGAATCTGAATTCCAATAGGATTGAGTTCGTTGTACATTTCACCTAGCGAAGCATTCTTTCCGCCCACCTCACTAATTGAGTGTAAATCTATTTCATTAAAAAACAGAATGTATTTGTAATTCCCCATGGTAACTATTTTAAATTAGAACACATACTTTAGATACAATGTATCTTTCGGTTTGGGGAATAAAAAAGAGAGTAGGAGTCTCTTAAAAATTAGATTAGTATAAATATATAAATAATTAATTGATTTACAAATAGTTGTGCTGAATAATTTTTTTTCAGGGCGTTTCCCTTCGGGCCGGGCTATACGCTACAAGTCCTCGCGGTTCCGCAATGCTTCACCTTGCTGTGGGCTTTTCGCTGCTATCCCTAACGCGGGAGCAATGCTAATCTCAATAT